>JARLHY010000055.1 GCA_031292015.1 Negativicutes bacterium
CCCCCTGCCTTCGTCGGCGGGGGCTGCCTGGGGCCTGCCTGACAGCCTGGTTGTGAGCGGCGACGGCAACACCTTCCGGCCGGTTCAGGGCGCCTCGCTGGGAGCGGACGCCGCGTTGGAACTGGCTGCCGGCGGCAAAGGCGGTCTGGAGTATTTTCGGGAAATCAGCGCCAGTCTGCCAAGCCGGTTTGCTTTTCGGCTGCATTTTTTGTCGACGCAGGGGACAGGCCGGGTCAGGCTGACCGCCCTTGGCGTTGACAACCACGCGATTGCGACCTTGGGCTGGGTGATCACCGGCCCGTTGCCGGCGGAAGGCGGACCGGCCAAATGGCTTGATCTGCGTTCGGCCTATAACTTTGACGGTACTTGGCTGGCTATGTCCGGCGATCCTGCCGAAATGTTCGCCAGACAGCTGCCGGGGAGCAGTTTGGCCGGAGTCGCGAAATACCGGCTGAGTGTGGATGTGGGGCAGGGCCAGCACGCGCTGGTCACGACCTGCGAGCTCGCCGGCCTGCCGGCGCGGGCTCTGAAAATCACCCCGCAGACTGATGCTTTTTCGCTGACTCTCGGCGAGAGTATCAGTCTCCAGGTCGCTGTGGAAAATAGCGGCAGCGAAACGCTGGCTGCGGCGAAAGTCGAAATGCTCGAACCTTTCGGTTACGGTCTGATTGCCCAGGATGAGCGAATCAGGGTGATTGATCATCTCGCGCCGGGAGAAAAGCGCATCCTGAGCTGGCAGGTTAAGGCCCAGCGCCCCGACGCCGTCAATTTGGACCGGCCGTGGACCGTTGGATTCGCGGTGGACGGGGTGGCGGCAGCGGCCAAGGTGACTGTAGCGGTGGCCGATCCCCGTCCTGGAAAAATCTTTTATGTTATGACCGAGGACTTGGAACCGATTGACTCAGCCGGCTACCCCAGCGCCTGGGGCAACGCCGACGGCTGGCTCCAGCCGCAGGAACTTCAGGTCCAGATGGTGGCCAAGGCCGAGGCGGTAAACGCCATTGCCGAGAAGTACGGCGCCAAGTGGACCCACTACATCGCCTGGCCGGTGGTCAAAGCCGCCGAATGGGCGGCCGGACAGTCAACAAGCGGCCAGTGGCCCCAAACCGTCGCGGCGATCAAGCAGTCGGTCCGTGAGCAGTCGGCTCGGGGCCATGAATACGCCGTCCATCTTCATTCCGACTATGATCCTTATCTGCCAGGCAATGTCCTGTCCTATAACCCGGCCACCGACGGACTGTGGGCCAATCACCTGCGCCACGGCTGGGCCCATTCCGTGGGCACTGAAGGCGCGGGCTTCGGCGATTACACCAGCCGGACCGGGATGCTTTACGCTTACCAGCGGATTCTTGATGAGCTGACCGGCGCTTCGCCCAACGGGCAGTTGGTGACTTCCCGCGCAGGGTCCTTTGACTTTGGCGGCGGCCCGGCCGACGAGGCAATGAGCACCAGAGTATACCGCAAGGTGGGACTGTTGGGCGGCAGTGACGCCGACGGCAACAAAGGCGGCATCACCGCCGGGGAATTCGGCCGGGAAATCTATCTGGCGAGGCCCGACGACATCGGCATCCCTGCCGGTGAGCTTGACCGCGTGGGGTTGGTGGAATTTCGCCCCACTCCCCGGGACTGTATTGATTACAGCACACAGTCTGCCGACGAAATGAACCGCAGAGCCGACCAGGGCATGGCCGCTTTTGCCCCGCAAGGCTTGGTCAAACCTGGCGTTCACGCCGTCGTCGGCTTTACTCACGTGATGTTCATGCTGGGGACAGGAGACTGGCAAAGTGTCCTGGGCGGCCAGTTCGCCCAGCTCGACGGTCATTTGCTCTATCTGCAGCAGCAGTATGCCGCCAGAGGGCTGCTGACCTTCGGGACGGCCAGCGACCTGGTAAAAGCCTATCTTGATTATTACTCCCCCCAGCCTGTAGCGGTGTACGGTCCGCGTTCTTCCGACGGCTGGGCCGCGGCGGAGTATCCTGTCGTCATTCTCGGCCGGGACATTCCTGTGGACCCGGGTCACCCCCACACCGTTACGGTGAAATATCCGCTGTATTTTCGCGACTCGGCCTACCGTATCAGCGTTTTGAAGGACGGCAGGCCTATCTACAGCACCTGGGGCCTTCCCACGCCCTATAACGACATCAATTTTGTCTTTGACGACCCGCAGGCCCATTATTCCCTAAAGATTTACCATAATGAATATATTTATAGATTTATGTCGGTTGTCCGGGCGTTAAAAGCCAAAATCAGTGGGCTGGGATAAATATATAAAATATTTATCATTTATTTTCCAAAAACTAGGAGGATATTTGTCGCCGCATGCGGAATAGAGAGTTAAAAGATTTTAGTCAGGAGGTTCTGAAGCTATGGCAACAATCAAGCCTGTAATTTTGGTCATAGACGATCAGCCCGGCATCAGGCGCTTGTTGGTAGAGGTGCTGAGCGAGGAAGGGTATTCGGTCGTGGAAGCAGCCAACGGTTATGACGGCCTGCAAAAAGCCAAAGATCACCGTCCTGGTTTAATCCTGATGGACATGAAGATGCCGGGTATGGACGGCATCGAAACCCTGAAAGAGTTAAAAACTCTGGGCATCGGCGACAAGGTCATCATGATGACGGCCTACGGCGAATTGGACTTGGTTACCGAAGCCAAGGAAATCGGCGCGGCCGACTATATTACCAAACCCTTTGACATCATAGCCCTCTGCCAGATGATCGACCGCAACCTGACCGGCAAACCGGCCGGCGGCCAACTCATGATCAGCTGAAGACACCCGACTGGGCCCAGCAGGCCATCCTCAGGCGTAACAGACTACCCTGGCGTGGCAGCTGGATGGGAAAGGCATTTTAGTTCGTTGTTCAACGGCCTGCAGAACACCCGCAAACCGGGTGTTCTTTCTTGCCTGTGCCCTCGCCGGCGGCGCCGAAGATGAGGCGAACTCCGCGTCCCGCTCGCTGTTTGAGGCGAAGTAGAGTCTTTCCTGATGCAGGAATTCTTGGCTGTTCGGCGAAGTACAACAAGGATGAGGGGGATAGATATGATTATCAACACTATTTCCACTTTGGCCTTATACTGTTCCCGTTGCGGCAAAATCCAGATGCATGATGTTTCCCGCTTTGACCTCAAGAATGCCGTAGGACGCGAACTGGCCTGCACCTGCAGCCAGAAGCAGGCGGTCATCACTGGAACAGGTCACGGCCAATATCTGCTGGATGTCCCGTGTATTGTCTGTGAAACCAACCACATCATATGTGTGGATATAAAAGACTTCTGGCGCGGCAAAGTGAATAAAATATACTGCCCCATGGCCAATCTCGAACTGGGTTTCAGCGGCAACCGCCGGGCCATCGAGCAAACCATAGCCGAGCATCAACGGGAGTTTGACAGCATTGCCCGGGAAGTCGCCCATGATGACTATATCGAAAATCCCCAGATCATGTTTGAAGTATTGAACAAAATTCACGATATTGCTGAAAGCGGCGGGGTCTGCTGCCATTGCGGCGGCGGTCTGATCGAAGCCGATGTTCAGCCTGCCTTTGTTGAACTGGTCTGTATGCACTGCGATGGCCGGCGGGTCATTCCAGCCAAGACCGAGGCCGATTTGCTGCAGCTGCACGATCTGGTGACCATCGAACTCGGACCTGGCCGGCGTTCCCGCCATCGGCGTTAGCGGACGGACAAAAAAGGAGGTTGAGGCATGAAACTGTTCCTTGACAGCGCAAACCTTACTGAGGTCATCGATGCCGCGTCTCTCGGGGTCATCGAAGGGGTGACCACCAATCCTTCACTTATTGCCAAAGAAAAGCAAGATATAAAAAAGGTCATCCGCGAAATCGCGGCGGTGGTTCCCGGACCCATCAGCGCCGAAGTAATCAGCACCACGTACGGCGAAATGCTGCCCGAGGCGCGGGAGTTGGCTAAAATCGCCCCCAATGTCGTCATCAAAGTGCCTGTCACCGCCGATGGTCTGCGGACGGCGAAAAGCTTGTCCCTTGAGGGGATAAAGTCCAACGTCACCTTGGTATTCTCTGTCAATCAGGCGCTGCTGGCCGCCCGCGCGGGTGCCGCGTTCGTGAGCCCATTTGTCGGACGTCTTGACGATATCGGTCAGGACGGCATCGGGCTGGTGAGAGAAATTACCGACGTCTTCGCAATTCACGGCATCGATACCGAGGTAATAGCCGCCAGTATCCGGCAGCCGCTGCATGTTACCCAGTCGGCTCAGGCCGGCGCCCATATCGCGACAATACCGTATAAGGTTTTGTATTCCCTGCTGGCCCATCCGCTTACTGACGCGGGGATCAAACGCTTTCTGGAAGACTGGCGCAAAGCCAACCAATAATGTTGTTTTCTGCTGCTTTGGGATTGGCGTAAGGCCGGTTTCCAAAGTTTTTTTTACCCATCGGCCGGACCGGGTACCTGTCCGGTGCCTTAAGGGCATTGTTGCGGCGTGCCTGGCAGACGGCTGATATGAGGCCGACTGCGACGGCCTGCGGAGGACCTTACTATGCGAAGACGACTGTGGCGTCTTGTAAAAATCCAGGGGAAACGGCTGCTGTCCCTGCGTGGCGACCGGCGGATCATCGCCCGGGGAATCGCGATGGGGATAGCGATGAACTTTATCCCCACCATCGGACTGGGCGTGCCGGTGGTGTATTGGGCTGCCAGGCTGGTGCGCGGTCATCGGGTCGCGGCTGTTGTCAGCACCATGAGCATAAAGGCTATTTTCCCGCTACTGTATATCCTGAATTACATTGTCGGTGAAATTTTTCTGGAACACCATCTTGTCTATACGCTGGACTGGCATACCGCGATTCAGGCCGGAGCAAGTTTCTTTCTCGGCTCGGCGATCAATTTCGTTGCCGCCTATATTCTGGCGTATTACTATTTCCTGTGGCTGCTGAGAAGACGCCAGGCCAGAGCTTTCGCCCGCAAGAAATAACCACCGCGCCTGTCCTGAAGTAACCCCTTGCTTAAGGGGTTTTTTCTGTTGAGCGTATAGCGGCCTCAGGCCATGGCAATACTAGAGCGACAAGGTTTACCGACCGCGGCGGCGACAAGTGTGAGGTGGCTATGGCCTACATTCTTGCCGGTCTCATGGCGGCGCTCAGTTTTCTGCTTAACCGCGTCGCCCTGCGTTATGTGGGGCTGAAGGCAGTCATTACCTGCGGTCCTGTGCTGGAGGAGGCAGTCAAGTCCTGGCCGGCGTTTTATCTGGGCGCGGACATTCTTCTCACCCATGCCGGTTTCGGCGCCATTGAAGCGGTGTATGACTGGTACACCAGCCAAAAACACGGTTCCGCCGCCGCCGCTTTGAGCATTTTCGGGCACGGGTTGTTTGGGCTGGTGACCGTGGGAACACTGAGCCTGACAAATCAGTTTCCGCTGGCTCTTGGGGCCGCGATAGTGACCCACCTGGCCTGGAATGTCGTGATGATACGGATGAATAGCTAGAAGGGATCGGTCATGAGGATTTATTACAACTGCGATAGCTGCGGTGATTTCATCGACGCCATTGAGGTCGCCAGTGTCGATGAAACCCAGTTGGGTTTCGATTCCCTTACACCTGAGGAACGCCTGGATCTTGTCAAATATGACGCTGTCGCCAACTGTCTTTATGTCCAGTCCTTGTGCGACGGCTGCATCGAAGCTTTGGGCCTGTCCGATGAAGGCAAGCCGCTTGCTTTATCCAATCCGCTGAATTAGCTGCCCGGTCCGGACGATAGGCAATTTTGCCAGCCGTCAGGGGAATATCGGACGTCGGCTAGAATATGATGTAAAAATATGCTACAATGGGTGAGCATGTATAAGAAAAAAACCACGGGGCTTTATTCAAGATAAAGCCCTATTCGGCATTGGATGAGGTGTCTGATGAATTCTTTCTTCCAGGTTATCCGCAAAGACCGGGCCCTGGCCCGGGCTGTGGACGCCTTTGGGGCGGAGAAAGGCCGAAGTCTTGTTTACGGCGTAACAGGTGCCCAGAAGTCGGCGCTGCTGGCGGCCGGTTATTCTGCTTTCCCCCGCCCGACGGTAATTATTGCCGCCGGACGGGAAGCCCTCGAACAACTCCGGCTTGATCTGGCCACCTTCCTGCCGGCGGCGACGGTGGTAGAACTGCCGCCCCAGGACATCGTCACATTTACCGCGGCAGCTCGCGGCGTGGAGCTGGCCGCGCTTCGGATGGATGTGCTCAGCCGTCTGGCCAGGGGAGAAAACGTTATCGTACTGGCCAGCGCCGAAGCGGCAGTGCAAAAAGTGCTGCCCCGTCAGGACTTCATCCACAATCGCCTCACGGTAACCAGCGGGGCCCTGCTGGCCAGCGAAGAGATGATCGCGAATCTTGTCCGGTTCGGCTATGAACGGACCGACCAGGTGGAAAGCCGGGGCCAGTTCAGCGTGCGCGGCGGCATCATCGACATCTTCGCCATCAACCGCCCGCTGCCGCTACGCCTGGAACTGTTCGGCGACGAGGTGGATTCGCTGCGGGAATTTGACCCTGCCACCCAGCGGTCCCAGGCCGCCGTATCTCAGGCCGATATCCTGCCGCTGGCAGAGCCTGAGCGCGGGGCAGAAGCCGTTCCTTTTCTGTCTTATCTTGCCGGCCAGGCGACGGTTGTCTTCGACGAGCCGGCCCGGGTCAGGGAGCAGATCGCCAAACTGCAAAAGGAAAATCCGGACATCAAGCGCCATATCTTCGCCTGGCAGGCTTTGGTCACCGCGGGGCAAGCCTTCAATACCCTGTTTCTATCGCTGATGCTCCAGAAAACGCCGGGCGTTGAGCCCAGCGAGATTGTCAGTATCGCCGCCCAAGGGGTGACGTCATTTCACCGCCAGATGGACATGGTGTTCGATGAACTGAAAACCTGGCAGTCACGGGATTTGACCACCGTCATTTTCATGACTACCCGGGAAAAGGCGCTTACTTTTCAGAAGAATCTTGCCAACGAAGGAATCAGGGCTACTTTCTCCGATCAAATGGCCGCCATGGCTCCCGGCACCGTACTGCTCACCGTGGGAGTGCTGAGTTCCGGCTTCGAACTGCCTCACGCCCGCTTGGTGGTGCTCGCGGAAGTGGATATTTTCGGGCGGCAGAAAAAACGCCGCCTGCCCCGGATGGCGAGAGACCAACAGATCACCTACTTTCGCGATATTAATGTCGGCGACTACGTAGTTCACGTCAATCACGGCATCGGCAAATATACCGGGGTGGAAACCCTGGAAGTCGGCGGGGTCCACAAGGATTATTTCCGGATCCGCTACGCCGGTGAGGATAAACTGTATGTTCCCACCGATCAGGTTCAACTGCTGCAAAAATACATCGGATCGGAAGGGGAAGTTCCCAGGCTTCACCGCATGGGCGGCAGCGACTGGCTGAAAGCGAAAGTACGGGCCAAGGCGGCGGCCACCGACCTGGCTCAGGAGCTGCTGGAGCTTTACGCCGAAAGGCATGTTACCACCGGTTTTGCCTTTGATCCTGACACGCCCTGGCAAAAAGAATTCGAGGAAGCCTTTCCGTTCGAAGAGACGCCGGACCAGTCCACCGCCATCAGTGAAATCAAGGCGGACATGGAGCGGAATCAGCCGATGGACCGACTGCTCTGCGGCGATGTCGGCTACGGCAAGACCGAGGTGGCTCTGCGGGCCGCGTTCAAGGCGATTATGAGCGGCAAACAGGTGGCGGTGCTGGTGCCAACCACCGTTCTGGCCCAGCAGCACTTTCAGACCTTTAGCACCCGCCTCGCCGGCTTTGCCCCTGCCGTCGACGTTATCAGCCGGTTTCGCACAGCCCGGGAGCAGCGCGGTGTTCTTGAGAGGGTCGCCGACGGTCAGGTCGATATTCTGATCGGCACGCATCGCATTCTCCAGAGTGACGTTGTTTTTAAAGACCTGGGCCTCTTAATTGTCGACGAAGAACAGCGGTTTGGCGTCGCCCAGAAAGAAAGACTGAAGAAATGGCGCACCAACATCGATGTGCTGACCCTGACGGCGACGCCTATTCCCCGGACGCTGCACATGTCGCTGGTGGGAGTCCGGGACATGAGTATTATTGAAACGCCGCCCGAGGATCGTCTGCCGGTCCAGACTTACGTCGTGGAATATCACGAGGAAATCATTCGCGACGCTATCCGGCGGGAAATGAAACGCGGCGGGCAGGTTTACTTTGTTTACAATCGTGTTCAAACCATCGACAGGATGACCGAAAGGCTGGCGGAGATGCTGCCTGACGCCAAAATCAAGGTGGCGCACGGACAGATGCCTGAGGAACTGTTGGAGAAAGCCATGCTGGAATTCTACGAAGGCCGTTTCGACGTCCTTGTGTGTACCAGCATCATCGAAAACGGCCTGGACGTACCCAACGCCAATACCATCGTGGCTTACGACGCCGACCGGTTTGGCCTGTCCCAGCTCTATCAGATGCGGGGCCGGGTAGGCCGCTCGCCGCGTCCGGCCTACGCCTATTTTACCTACCGGCCTGACAAGGTGCTCAGCCAGATCGCGGAAAAGCGGCTGCAGGCCATAAAAGAGTTCGCCGAACTGGGTGCGGGCTTCAAAATCGCCATGCGCGACCTGGAAATCCGCGGCGCAGGCAATCTGCTGGGGTCACAACAGCACGGCCATATCGTCAGCGTAGGCTTCGAGATGTACTGTCAACTGCTGGACGAAGCCGTCCACGAACTCAAGGACGGACGGGCTGTGGAACTGCCGCCTGAGCCGGTGCTGGAATTGAATGTCGACGCTTACATTGACGGCGACTATATCAGTGACGCCATGCATAAAATTGAGATATACCAGCGTATTGCCGCTATTCGCAGCGAGGATCATATCCGGGGAATTATCGATGAGCTGATTGACCGGTTTGGCGAGCCGTCGCCGCCGGTACTCAACCTTCTGGCTGTGGCCCGGCTTAAAAATTTCGCCCGCGGCCTTGGGGTGCGCTCGGTCATCCAGCGCGCCGATCAGGTGGAGATCACCTTTGGTGATCAGCCTAATGTTGATGTTCATAACATCCTGGCGCTCAGGGCGCAGTTCCCGATGCGGGTCAGTATCCTGCCCGGGCCGCCGGAGATGATCAGGCTCCGCACCGTAAAACTCGTGCCGCCGCTGCTGGATTGGCTGACCAAAATCTTCGCCGGCCTGGCTGCTCGGCCTGAGAGCAAATAAAAGATTTCCATTTCCTGACGACTGGAAAATGAATAAAACACCCAGCCCGGATATATACTATCACTGAGAAATGTCAAAAACTGTAGAAAAGGGGGGATAATGGTGAAGGCGACTGGTATAGTCAGAAGAATTGATGATCTAGGTAGAGTGGTCATACCGAAAGAAATCAGGCGCACTTTGCGGATTCGTGAAGGCGATCCACTGGAAATATACGTAGACCGCGAAGGCGAGGTAATCCTGAAGAAATACTCGCCGGTCGGTGAGCTGGGCGATTTTGCCAAAGAATACGCTGACTCTCTGTTCGATGCTATCGGCCATGTAATATTGATTGCTGATCGGGACAACGTAGTGGCAGTCGCTGGCGCTGCAAAGAAGGAGTTCATGGGGAAACCGCTTGGACCGGCTGTGGAAAAAGTGATGGAGGAACGAAAGACTGCACTGATCAATAACCCTGGTGAGTTCAAACACTGCAAGGGTTGTGTGACGGACTGCGAAGAGGACGAGGTCTGTAAATTCACTGCCGAAGTGATTTCGCCGATCATCGTCGAAGGTGACGCCATCGGAGCGGTGATTATCTGCTCCAAAGAGCCGGGAGTCCAGATGAGTGGCATGGAAGTCAAGCTGGCCGAGACGGCAGCGGGATTTCTCGCCAAGCAAATGGCCCAATAAGAGTTTCCGGCAGAGTCTAAGTAGCGAACGCCGTTCGCTACTTTTCTGTTTGCAATGGAAAGATTCTAGAAAATGTTTTAACTATTAGTAGATTTTGTTATAATATAATGTGCACTTTATTGGGAATCAACCGGGTGCCTGTGGGGACAGCATGTCCCGCTGACGACCCACGAGGGGAATGACGTTATTGAGCAGGGATACGTTTTTAAAAGGCGCGCTCATCCTGACGGTAGCCGGAATTGTTGTTAAACTGATCGGCTCGGTAAACAGGATTCTTTTGTCGCGGCTTTTGGGCGGAGAAGGCATCGGGCTCTACCAGATGGCCTATCCCATCTACCTGCTGGCTCTGAGTATCTCTTCAGCCGGCATTCCAGTGGCCATATCGATCATTGTGGCCGAAAAAATAGCTCTGGGTGACTACCGCGGCGCCAACCGCGTTTTTCGTATTTCCCTTATTGTTTTGGCGGCAACCGGCATTGTGTTTTCGTTCTTACTCTATTTCGGCGCCGGCTGGCTGATCGAATCCCACTTTGTAAGGGATCCCCGGGCCTATTGGGCTATAGCCGCCCTGGCTCCGGCGATTTTCTTCGTCACCGTTCTGTCCAGCTACCGTGGCTATTTCCAGGGTCTGCAGATGATGACCCCGACCGCTATCTCCCAGATCATTGAGCAGTTCTTCCGGGTCGTGACCATGATCGCCTTTGCCTATATCCTGCTGCCCCACGGCCTTGAATTCGCCGCGGCGGGCGCCAGTTTCGGCGCCGGTCCGGGTGCTGCCGCAGGACTGTTGGTCTTGATATATTTCTATTGGCGGAAACGGCCGGGTTTTCAGGAAAAGATGAATAATCAGCCACCGCTCAAACAGGAAGGCAGCGCCCGTATTATCACCCGCATTGTCCGCTTGGCCCTGCCTGTGTCGCTGGCCAATATCATGCTGCCGGTGGTGTCCAACATCGACCTGTTCATCGTTCCCGCCCGCCTGGAGGTGGCCGGCCACACCGTGGAGCAGGCTACCGAACTGTTTGGTTACCTGACAGGGATGGCAGTGCCGCTGATCAATCTGGCTACTATTCTGACGGCGTCCCTGGCGGCAAGCCTGGTGCCGGCAGTGTCCGAAGCCTTCACCCTTCGCAACCACCAGCAGGTCTACCAGCGGACCGCCACCGCGATGCGGATATCGAATCTGATCACCATCCCCAGCTTTGTCGGCATGTGGCTGCTGGCCAGGCCGATTTCCCAGATGCTCTACGGCACCCCCAACGCCGATACTTCCATCGCCATCCTGTCGCTGGGGATCTTCCTGCTGGGCATCCATCAAGTATCGACCGGAGTGCTGCAAGGGCTGGGCTATACCGCGATCCCGGTCATCAACATGGCGCTTTCCGCCGTGGTTAAAATCGTGATCAGCTGGGTATTGACCGCTATCCCCGAATTGGGTATCAAAGGCGCCGCCTGGGCGACCAACGCCGATTTCGGCGTAGCGGCGCTGCTCAATATGTACTTCGTTCACCGCTACGTCGGCTTCGCCTTTGACGTCAAAGACACCTTGCGGACGGCGGTCGCCGCGGCAGTCATGGGCGGGGTCGTGCTGCTGACCTATGACACGGTGATGATTAAAACCCTTCATAATACCATCGCGACATTGACTGCCGTCGTTTTCGGCGGAGGCATATATTGCGTCGCCCAGCTGCTGCTCGGCGGGGTCGTTCAACGGGACATTGAGCGGGTGCCGAAGGCCGGCGCATGGCTGGCCAGGATTTTGCGGTCACTGGGCTTACTTAGGAGGTAACATGGCGGAAATTGTTGTTGTCGGCCTGGGGCCGGGCGATTTTGGACTCATTACCCTTGAAACTTTGGATATACTACAGTCAGAATCGCTGATTCTGCTGCGTACCGTCAAACATCCGGCGGTTGAGGGGCTGATAGCCAGGGGAATTCGTTTTGAAAGCTATGACCACTTATATGAGCAGCACCCGACCTTTGAGGCGGTATATCAGGCTATTGCCGCTGACTGCATCCGCCGTGCGGCGAAGGCCGCCGGGCGGCTGGTGTACTGCGTACCCGGCAGTCCGATGGTGGCCGAGCGGTCGGTCGCCCTGCTCAGGCAGGCTGCCGGGGCCGCCGGCGTAAGCCTGCGGGTCCTGCCGGGGATGAGTTTCCTTGATATTCTATACGCCCGGCTGGGCGTCGATCCGGTAAATGGCGTAACAGTCCTCGACGCCGCCGACATTGACAAGCTGCCGGCCGATCAGGGCACCAGCCTGGTCATTACTCAGGTCTATGACCGACAGACCGCCTCGGACGCCAAGCTGAGCCTGATGAATTACTACCCTGACGAATACGGCGTCACCGTTGTGCGCAATCTGGGCCTTGCCGACGAGGAAATCCGCGCCGTGCCGCTATTTGAGCTTGACCGCCTTCCGGTCATCGACCATCTTACCAGCGTGTATGTTCCGGGCCGTGAGCCGCGCCAGGGCACCTTTTCCCTCAACCCGCTGACTGAGGTTATGGCCAGGCTGCGTTCACCGGGCGGCTGTGTGTGGGACATCGAACAAACCCATCCGAGCCTGAGGCGGTATTTCGTCGAAGAAGTCTATGAAGTACTGGAGGCAATCGAGCTTGCCGATGCGGACAAGCTGTGCGAGGAACTGGGAGATGTTCTCCTCCAGATCGTCTTTCACGCCCGGATCGCCGAGGAGTGCGGCAGCTTCAGCATGCAGGATGTGATCGATGTCGTGACCGAAAAGCTGATTCGCCGTCATCCCCATGTTTTCGGGGATATCACCGTACGGGACGCCGCCGAGGTGGTGGTCAACTGGGATCGGATCAAAAGGCAGGAAAAACGCGGCGAACGCACCAAAGTGCTGGACGGCGTTCCCCAGGGACTCCCCAGTTTGATGCGGGCGTTCAAGCTCCAGGCCAAAGCGGCCAAAGTCGGATTTGACTGGCGACATATTGAGCCAGTCTGGGACAAAATAACCGAGGAACTGACAGAACTCAGGCAGGCGGCGGCGAGTGCAGACAAATCCGCCACCGAGGGCGAACTTGGCGACGTTCTGTTCAGCATCGTCAATCTGGCCAGATTTTTGGCCATCGACCCCGAAACCGCGCTCACTGCCACCAATAACAAGTTTATCCGGCGGTTCGCCTATATTGAAGAAACGGTCAACCGGCAAGGTCAAAAATGGGAAAAAATGACTCTTGAACAGCTCGATACTCTCTGGGAAGAGGCAAAAAGGCAAAAAACCAGACAAAAACAGTAATTTTTGACATTTTTTTTTCGCGACAGGAGGAATAAATAGAGCAGTAGCGAATAATGCTAAAAGTAACCAAATATGACAAGGAGGATGGAATTGTGAATAAAACTGAATTGGTTGCTAGCGTCGCTGAAAAAGCGGGCACTACCAAGAAGGATGCCGAGAAGGCGATTAACGCCCTGTTTGCTAGCGTAGAAGAAGCTCTTGCTAAAAAAGACAAAGTTCAGATTATTGGTTTTGGTACTTTTGAGGTAAAAGCTCGTCAGGCTAGAAAAGGCCGCAATCCGCAAACCGGGAAAGAAATCACCATTCCCGCATCCAAAACTCCGGTGTTCAAAGCCGGCAAAGGACTCAAAGATAGCGTAAACACGAAGAAGTAATATATAAAGAATAAAAACCGGGCTAGCCCCGGTTTTTGTTTCGTCTAACAGAAAGTATAAAATTTCTGTTAGACATAAGTGCAACTATGGCTCCGCCTGCGCCCAAGAGGCTTGGCGCAGCCAAGTTTTCTAATCTATCACCAGGGTTGACTTCTTGTCGGCAGCGATCCGCGTCAGGGGCCTGGTTCGATAAACCGGACTCCTGCAGACGGGGTTTTTCCGCTCCGGGCAGTTTAGCGAATGGAGGAATATTTGGTGGCTGGCAAGATATTAATAGTCGATGATGAAGCCCCTATTCGGCAACTGGTCAGATTTAACCTCGAAAAAGCAGGGTATGCGGTCAGTGAAGCAGACAACGGTCGCGATGCGGTCAGAATGGCGCAGGAAAAACCTGACTTGATCGTGCTTGACCTCATGCTGCCTGAGATTGACGGCCTTGAAGTATGCCGCCAGATCAAAGGCGCCCGTCAGACCTCCGGTATTCCTGTGATTATGCTGACAGCCCGGGATGACGAGTTCGACAAGGTTGTCGGTTTGGAACTGGGCGCTGATGACTATATGACCAAACCTTTCAGCCCGCGGGAGCTTGTAGCCAGGATTAAGGCCGTACTGCGGCGCAGCCAGAAAGTGGCGTTGCCGGAAGGGGAGTTTATTCTCGGCAATCTGCGGCTCAATTTTGCCCGCTACGAAGTTTTCTTAGGCAAGGAGAAACTCGAACTGACGCCTAAGGAATACGAACTGCTCAAATTGCTGGTGACCAACGTCGGTAAGGTATTCACCAGGGAGCAGCTGCTGGAGAAGGTTTGGGGCTATGAATATTTCGGCGACACTCGCACTGTGGACGTTCATGTCAGGCATCTGCGGGCCAAGTTGGAGCTGGACAGGGGAATCGCCGAGGCTATCGAGACCGTGCGGGGGATAGGGTATCGCTTCCGGGAAGTCTAGTCGACGGCCGTCCGGAAAGCAGCATCGATCTAGCGTGTAAAGGCTAGGTCGATGCTGCTTTTTTTATGGGCGGGACAGCCTGACGAATGTTGGGGCAGCTGCCGGTCGAGAGGACGGTTTGTTGTACCGATGGGTCCACCTGGCTGTTTTCGTAGCCTGCAAGGATCAGCTCCCGCCTTATAGCCGAACGTGGGGCCAGTTAGTCCTGGGCGCCCGGATCGCGGACTACAGGATAAGGACAAGGCGCTGGCACGCTTTATGCGTAGTAGTATCAGGGCAGGAGGCCGATCCGGCGGGGAATCCCCAGCCGGGTCAGCTGAAAAGGAGGAATAGATATGTATGAGCAGGATGTAATCCAACTGGTTCGCGACAATCCCGCCTTTTTGGGAACCGTCGACGAAAACCGTCCCCGGGTAAGACCGATGAAGCCTTATATTGACGAAAAGGGGCAAATATGGCTGGTGACCGCGGCTCACAGCAAAAAAATAGCGGAAATAACCGCCAACCCCAGAGCCGAGCTCTGCACCCTCGGACAGAATGAATTTGTTCAGATATACGGTGAGCTGCGGCAAGACCACTCGGTAACCCCGGCATTCATCGGCCGGATCTTTGACGCTATTCCGGAAATGAAGGAGTATTTTACCGGCACCAGCGATCCGGAGATCGCCGTGTACAGCCTGGCTATCCATCAAATTTCGTATGCCAGAGGAAGAAAGGTCTACACCACCGGCTTTGATATCAAAACCGAGGTTGACGTCGAAGCCTTGTTGTGCGCCGGCGGCTTCTGCCTGGTTGACTGACCGGGCTGCGGCATCCCGCAGCCCAGAGCCGCGAGGCTCTTCAGCTTGTTGAGAAACCTATTTTTCAGGCCGCTTGCGAAACCCCCAGATGCACGACGGTCCCACGAACCTAGCAGCGACGCGTACTGGGAAGTACGCTAGCAATGGGGTGGTGGGACCAAGTGCGCAGTTCTTGCGCGTTAGCGCTTAGAAATGCGGCCTGCCCTTTATGGGTGCAAAGCAGATGGGGGTTTATCAAGGGCCTGCAGAGCCGAGAGGCTCTTTTTTTGTGCGGCCGCTGGAGGGCCGTGGTCGTGATTACGCCTGAAAACAGGTATTTTACGGTTAGTGTTGAAACCTCGGGTCTGAAGAGATACTATAATGGCATAAGGAAACCGCGCGGATCCAGACAACATGAGCGTCAGTCATCATGGGAAAATTAACATAAATTTTACATATGCTTAACAATCGCGGACCGGGTAGTATGGTATATTGCAGGGAGAACCCGCGGGAGGGGAAAGAATGAACGCAAAAATTCAGGTAAACAAGCTGAAATTATACTATGGGGAATCGCTGGCCCTGAAAAAGATCTCTATCGATATCGAAGAGCACGGGGTGGTAGCTCTTATCGGTCCGTCAGGCTGCGGCAAGTCGACTTTCCTTAGAACCATCAACCGGATGAATGATTTGATAGCCGGAGTGAAGATAGAGGGAGAGGTATTGTTGGACGGGGTCAATATTTATCGCCCCAACACCGATGTTGTCATGCTGCGAAAACGGGTGGGCATGGTCTTCCAGCGGCCGAACCCTTTTCCTATGTCGATATTTGACAATGTCGCTTACGGTCCACGGGTGCATGGGCAAAAGAACCGCGGCCAACTGGCCGAAATCGTTGAGAAAAGCTTGACAGCCGCGGCGCTATGGGACGAGGTCAAGGACCGGCTGAACGCTTCCGCGCTGGGGCTTTCCGGCGGCCAGCAGCAGCGGGTCTGCATCGCCCGCCTGCTCGCAGTGGAACCGGAGGTGCTGCTGATGGATGAGCCCTGTTCGGCGCTGGACCCCATTTCAACGATGAAGATCGAAGAATTGGTTACCGAGCTGAAGAGCAAATACACCATCATCATGGTGACCCACAACATGCAGCAGGCTGCCCGGGTATCCGACTATACCGGTTTCTTTTTGAACGGTGAACTGGTGGAATACGATAAAACCGACGCGATATTCACCAGGCCCAACGATAAACGCACCGAAGATTATATAACCGGGCGCTTCGGTTAAAACGATGAGGCCGGAGGAGGGGAAATTGTGGTAACCAGGCAAAGTTTTGATCAGGAACTCCAAGCCTTGCGGCAAGAGCTGCTTACGATGGGCAAACTGGTGAACCAGGCCATTCAGGACGCTGTGCAGTCCCTGGCCAAACAGGACACCGAACTTGCTCAGAAAGTAATCGCCGGTGACGATGTCATCGACAAGATGGAAGAAGATATTGAAGACAAGTGCATGGTGCTGATTGCCAGGCAGCAGCCGTTGGCGAAAGATCTGCGGATCATCGGCACCGGGCTTAAGATAACCACCGACCTTGAAAGGATGGGCGACCATGCCTACGACATCGCCAGCGTAACCCTGAAGCTCGCCAACCAGCCGCTCATCAAGCCGCTGCTCGATATCCCCCGGATGGCGACAAAAGCCCAGAAGATGCTGGACCAGTCGCTGGAGGCCTACTTCACGCTGGATATCGCTCTGGCCGAACGGGTCTGCAAGGCTGACGACGATATCGACAATCTTTACCAGCAGGTATTCCGGGAACTGCTTGTCATTATGATGGAAGATCCTCAGACCATCAGTCAGGCCGCCCAGCTGATCTTCGTCGCCCGCTACCTGGAACGGATCGGCGACCATTGCACCAATATCGCCGAATGGACCATCTACCTGGTCACCGGCCAACGCCTCCGCAAGAAATAAGGGGCGACTGTTGAAAAAGGCCAATCTGGGTCGTACCCGCAAGGAGCGCCTAGCATCTCGATCTTTTTGAACAGCCTAGAGAGTATCGACAGAAAAACCACCCGCGAGGGTGGTTTTGTTTTGGGGGCGGGCCTTCTTCTCAACTAACTCTGAATCTACTGATGGCCGCAAAGGTGCCCGGCGGCGTAGCGGATAAGCAGATACACGCCGCTTTAGCGGCTATGTAGTCGCTTAGATAGGCGCCGTTAGCAAAGATTGCCGGTAAGTGCACAGTTCTTGCGCTTCAGCGTTTAGAAATGCGGCCTGCCCCTTGCGGGTGCAACACCGTACGCGCGGGCAGGCGGCTCGTACCATAAAGGCGGACACAGGTAGACATATGCCATTTCGGCGGATAGATCCTTGCATTCAGTACGTGGCGCGAGGAGCCCCCAGGCATGGACGCCTGGGGGCGACGGTACGGCGTTGTCGGCCTTAGTTTTACGGCGCCTTGATCCGGAGCTCCGTCCGTCCGGCACTTTTGCGAAGAAATTACGGACGGGATAATGGGTGGCGACAACACCTCATTGATTTGGGAACTCGACCCCTATTAAAACAATTGAGCATCATTATACAGCAAACAATATTGTTTAGTTAATATAATTTAAAAACCACCCTTGAGGGTGGTTTTTAAATTAGACAAAATCCTGAGGCTGTTCAAAAAGAGCAACGCCGCTGGGCGGGGTTTTAACCAGCCAGACTTATTTTGCCAGCGGCAGGCGGAAGGTCATAGCCGTTCCCACTCCCAGATCGCTTTTGGCTTCGATTTTGCCGCCCAGCAGCTCGACAATGAATTTGACGATCGCCAGGCCGAGGCCGGTGCCGCCGACGGTGCCGGCGCTGCGGGTGCGGGCCCGGTCCACCCGGTAAAAACGGTCGAAAATCCGCGGCAGGTCTTCAGGCGGGATGCCTGCTCCCGAATCCTTCACCGTGAAGGTCACCATGTCTTGGTCCTGCCGCCATTTCAGCAAGATCTTGCCGCCGTTGGGCGTGTATTTGATGGCATTGTCCAACAGGTTCAGGACAACCTGCTTCAGCCAGTCGTTGTTGGCCATCACCGCCAGCGGCTCAGGCGGGGTGTCGATGGTGACGGTCAGTTCTTTCTGTTGCCAGTAGGCGGCATACTCGTCGACCGCGGCGGTGGCCAGCGGCTCGACGGGGGTAGGTTCGATGCGGATTCCCTTGCGATATTCGCTGGAATCCAGCTTGGCCAGTTGCAACAGGTCCTTTACCAGGCGATGCATCCGGTCGGCTTCGGTCTGGACGATTTCCACGAACCGTACGCTAAGTTCAGGGTCGCGGAGGGCGCCGTCCAGGAGAGTTTCGGCGAAACCTTTGATGGCCGTGAGCGGTGTTGCCAGTTCGTGGGAGGCATTGGCGACAAATTCGGCCTGTCGTTCCTGCAGTTCTTTCAAGGCCGTGATGTCATGGAAAACAGCCAGCACCGATGTTACTTCGCCTTCGCTGCCGATAATCGGCGCCAGAAAGACCTGGAAAGCGCGCTTGTGATTTTTGATGTCGGTTTTGAGGTCGATCATCCGCTTGGTCTGCTGAGCGACGGTTTCCCGCACCGCGGCGTCGAACATGCTGTTGCCGATGACCTGGATGTTATGGAGGCCCAGCATGGCGGCAGTGATGTCGAAAATATCCGCGGCGGCGGAATTGATACTGGATACCTGGCCGTAGCGGTCAAGTAGGATCACGGCGCTGTCGGTGTGTTGAAGAATGAGTTCCAGTTTGCTTTTTTCGGCCACGATCTCGTTAACCCTGTCATCGAGACTGGAAGCGAGATGATTCAGGGTGTGGGCCAGAAGCTCCAGTTCGTCTCCGGTATGAACATGTACCCTTCGGTCCAGCTTTCCTTCGGCGATCTGCTGAGCAACAGAAGTGATATTCTCCAGCGGTGCGGTGTATATCTTGGCCAGCCGCATGCTCACGGCTACCGCCAGCAGACAGGCAAAGAGGAGGGCCGCCAGCACACCGGAACGGATTTCTTTGTAGCCTTGCTCGACATGGGTCAAAGTTGTCGAAACCCGGACGACGCCGACGGTTTCGCCGCCGCGATGCATTGGCACAGCCACATACAGCAGATTCTGACTCAGGGTCGCGCTGAAGCGGACAATCGAGCCATAACCGGTGGCCAGCGCCGCTTTTATTTCCGGCCGGTCGGAGTGATTTTCCATCAGCGCCGGGTTTTCCCAGGCGTCGGCCAGAACGGTGCCATTCGGGTCGATGATGGTGATCCGGGCGTTGATTCTGGCGCCAAGGTCTTTGATGACAGGATCGAGTCCGGCTTTGTCTTGCGGACCGGTCATATGTCCTGACAGCAACTGGTCGACGATATCGGCCTGAATTAAGAGGTCAGCCGACAGGGTTTCCAGGTTATGCCGGTAAAAATACCACAGAAAATAGCTGCCAAGCAAAGACAGGGTGATGAGGACCAGTACGAGGTAAGAGACGATTAGTCGGCTGCGGATGCCCCATTGAAACATCACGATGCCCCTTTCGCTAGTGATTGATAACCAACATGGACAAATAATCTTATTGTTTCATCATATAGCAAAACGCGGAATATCTCTAGACCCCGGCGCCCTTTCCGAAAAACTTAACAATTCGTTAACAAATTTTAACCCGGCTTTAACCCGGCTTTAACCCGGACCGGCTGAAAACCGTGCTACGATAGGGCCGGAAGCATTATGCGAGGTGATACCAGATGACTGATACCGTAAACAACATCCTGATCGTTTCTGCTTCCGTCGGAGCCGGTCACACCCAAGCCGCCAAGGCGATAGCGGCAGGGATGCACCGCTTGTATCCGGCAGACAGAATCGAGATTGTCGATTTCATGGCTGAGGAAAATTCCTATTTGAATACCATGGTTAAAGAAACATATCTGAAGATGATTACCCTCTCGCCCAGCGTCTATGACCTGTTGTACCGCTGGTCGCAGGGGCCGCGGCAGTACGCCAGGGTCGAAAATCTTGTGGCCAGGGCGATGCAGCGCAGCATGCTCCGTCTGTACCGCCGCCACCGGCCGGATATCATGATCTGCACTCATCCCTTCCCTTGCGGGGCTGCCGCTTATCTGCGCCGTACCCGCAGGATCGACGTGCCGCTGGCGGCGGTCATAACCGATTTCGCTGTTCATCAGTTCTGGGTATATGGCGAGGTCGACCTGTATTTTGTCGCAAACCGGGATATGCAAGACGATCTGGTGACAAGGGGTATTTCCGCCGGGCGGATATATGCCAGCGGCATTCCCGTCGACCCCGCTTTCGGTGAAACGGTGGACGCCGGTCCTGTGTCCCGGGAGTTGGGGCTGACCGACGCGATGCCGACGGTGCTGGTTATGGGGGGCGGACTGGGGGTTGGGCCGGTGCTCGAGGCCTTCCGCCAGCTTGCTTCGAGTGAACTGCCGCTGCAGATCATCGTCGTAGCGGGAGAAAACATCCCGCTACGACGGCAGTTGGAGCAGGCGGCCTGCCTGTCCCGGCATCCGGTGAGCGTTATGGGTTATACCAACAAAGTACGGGAACTGATGGCAGCTGCCGATATTTTGGTAACCAAACCCGGCGCCCTTACCCTCAGCGAAGCTTTGTCGCTTTCACTGCCGCTGGTGCTTTTCAGCCCCCTGCCCGGGCAGGAAGCGGACAATGCCGGCTATCTTGCCGGGCGCGGGGCGGCGCTACTGGTCGACAGGCTGGACCGGCTGGGGGACGCGGTGACCGGGTTATTGTCGCAGCCCGAGCGGCTCGCCGCCATGCGGGAAAATGCTTCCCGCCTCGGGCAGCCTGAGGCCGCTGAAACGGCAGCCCGGATGATCGGCGGTCGCCTGCTGGGCCGGGGTCTTGCCGCCGGCATCTAAATAATAAAAGAAAGAGGGGGAAAAGAGGATGAAGTTTCGAACGATACGAGCCGCGCTGACGGTCGGTGTTGGCGTCAAGGCGATCCTGGCGACCACTGCTCCTTTGCAGGGACTGTTTGACCGGCCGGGGGCAACCCACGAGTTTTGCAACCGCCAGGCGATAGTTATTCTGCGCCGGGACGGCTTTTCCCGCTGTGCCACCTTTTTTCAGCAATATTTGCCGCAGCTCACCGCCGGAGTGTACTGGGCTGACGAGGGGTGGAAGAATGTCGGCCACTATCTTGAAGCCGGTTCGGAAAAGGGATTGTGGCGGTTCCCCAGCGCGGTTGACGAGTTTCGTCGCTATTATGGGCAGGCTTTTCACCGGGCCCGCCAGGGCGATTATATCAAAGCGGCGTTTTTTCTCGGGGCTGCGGCCCATCTTGTCCAGGATCTGTGTGTTCCCCATCACGCCAGGGCGAGGCTCCTGGCCGGGCACAAGCAATACGAAGGCTGGGCGCAGGCTAATTGTCAGCGGTATGCTGTGGATTCAGCCGGTGTTTACCAGGATGGCCATCTGGCCCACGCCCTGCTGCTCAAGAATACTGCCCTGGCCGCCGACTTCTTGACCTGGGTCGACGCCGACGCCAGCGAGCTGTCCTATCATAATGCCACAGCCATTTTACTGCCGCAGGCCCAGCGGGCCACTGCCGGCCTGCTGCGGCAGTTTTTCAGCGCAGCGGCGGCGGTCCTGCAGGCCGCATAGACCCTATTTGCCAGCACTTATCCGTAAATTGCGAAACCTCCGGTAAACCGGCGCAATATCCGCCGGCCTTGATTGGACGATCCCTGAAATGAGTTTCAGGGATCGTCCGTTTTTGTAATAAAAGAGGATTTTTGTCGTTTGATGTAAAATATTGTACTCACGGTAGACTGTGAAGGGTGGGCCTTGCCTTTGATTGGACACTCCAACATCATCCCGCTTGCCGGCAGGGTCCGGCGGGCCGGCCGGCATCACCTGCTGCTGCTGTTGATCTGGTTGGCGGCAGCCGGGCTGGGCTACGGAGCCTTTGCCTGGGCGGATTACCTGCTCGACCGGGAACTGGCTGTGGAAATCGGCCAGATCGATTCAAAAAACATGGATGTGGCTCGCCTGCTGGGGCAAAGCGTAAATAAAACGTTTACCCAGGCTGATCGCATTCTTCTTTTTATGAAAACCGCCTTTGAAGCCCACGGGACGATTGATCCGGCTCATTTGGAACTGCTCAGAACCTTCCGGAATAAAGCCGCCATCAACCAGATCGCCATGTCTGACGCCCAGGGGAATCTGGTGTTCAGCGCCGTTCCGCTGGACAGGCCGATCAATATCGCCGACCGGGAGCACTTTCAGGTTCATATCGCGGACGATGCCGGCCAGGTGTTCATCTCGTCACCGCGGGTCACCGAAGCCACATCAACCCAGGCGATCTTCCTGAGTCGCCGCCTCAACGACGCCGGCGGCAATTTTGTCGGAATCGTATCAGTGGGGCTGGATCCGGACTATTTTTCCGACGAATTTCATCTGTTGGCCCTGGAGCCCGAACGATCGATCGTTCTTCTGCGGACCGACGGCACCTTTCTCGCCCGGGTTCCCCGGATCGAATCCCCGATGCAGATGGATTACTTCAAGACCCATGTCGCCTTTGGCCTCATCGGCCAGGGGCTGAACAGCGGAGTATACGAATCGCCCGGCCTCGGGGATGTGCCCCGGCATGGCGCTTTTCAGGTGCTGCCCAACTATCCTGCATTGGTGCTGATCGGCTTTCCAAGGTCTATCGCCCTGCAGGCGGTGACTGCCCGGCACGCCCTTAACCGGTCATGGGCCGCGGTCTTTTCCCTGGTTCTGTTTGTTACGTGTCTGGCCGGCTGGTGGCTGCTGCGGCGACAGCAGCAGACCGATCTGGCGCTGACCCAGGAACAGCAGAAGGTCGATCAGTATCTTTCCCAGATGGAAAAGCAGAAAGTGGAAATGGAGCTGGCCCGGCTCGACCGTCTGAGCATCATCGGCGAGATGGCGGCCAGCATCGGTCACGAGGTTCGCAATCCCCTGACCACCGTGCGGGGCTATCTGCAGCTTTTTCAGCGGAAACAGGAATACAGCCGGAGTGCCAGTCAGTTCGCCCTGATGATCGAGGAACTCGATCGGGCCAACGCCATCATCACCGAGTTCTTGTCCCTGGCCAAGAATAAGCGGCTGGATTTCGCCCCGGTTTCCTTGAATACCATTATTTCCAACCTGGCTCCCCTGCTGCAGGCCGACGCCATTCGCGAGGGCAAGGAAATCATGCTGGAGCTTGACGGAACTCCGCCGATCCTGGTAGACTCCAACGAGATAAGACAGCTTGTCCTGAACCTGGTCCGCAACGGCCTGGACGCCATGAAGCCGGGCGGGATGATAACACTGTCGGTGGCCTCCGACCACACCAGCGTGGTTCTTGTGGTGAAAGATACCGGCGAAGGCATCCCTCCTTCGATCTATAAAAACCTTGGCACCCCTTTTATGACAACTAAGGAAAACGGGACCGGGTTGGGGCTGACTGTCTGTTACAAGATCGCCGAGCGGCATAACGCCAAAATCGAAGTAAAGACCGGACCGCAGGGAACGACCTTCGCCATCAGGTTCCCGCGCCAGCCGGAATAGGAAAAGGAACCCTGTCCTTTGACATGGTTCCTTTTCAGTTTTAGACAGGTAACGGGATAGGCCTGGCACTGGTTGTTACTGATTTACAAACTCAGTGAGACAGTAGTTGAATTTGTCCCGCTCATCGTAGAACAGCCCGTGTCCGCTGTGTTCGAAAGGTGTCAGCGTAGACCCGGCGATGAGGGTGTGGGTTACTTCCGCGTTGGGGAAGGGGACTACCTTGTCGTAGATTCCGTGAAAGATAGCTGTCGGCACATGGATCCTGGGTACTTCCTCCCGCAGATCTTCATCCCTGAGCGATATCGCGACAGCGGCGGTCGCATGGCCTGAGGCCGCAAACCCCAGTCCATTGAACCAGTCGGAAAACTCGGGACTGATATTGCCGGCGAAAAACTTTTTGCCGAAATCGCCCACCATTTTAGGCCGGTCGGCATAGGTCTGCCCAATAAGCTTGTTGACCTCGGAGACAGGAAGCGAGTAGTGATAATCCGGTCGACGGGTAAAAACAGGCAGCGCGGCGCCGGCGAGGACGAGTTTCGCCACCCCCCGGCCGGCGTGGCGGGTCATGTACCTGGCGCAGATGGCTCCACCCACCGACATCCCCAGCAGGGTTATGTTGTCGAGGCAGAGGGTTTCGATGACCCCGCGGATATCGTCTGCCAGGCAGTTGTAGGAATACCCATCCCAGGGGCGGTCAGACTTGCCGAAGCCCCGCAGATCCATTGCGACGCAGCGGATTCCGCACTTGGGAAGCTGATCGAACTGGTACTCGAACATATGATGGTCGGCCGGCCAGCCGTGAACGAACAGGATGGTCTGTTCTCCGTCCGGATTCACGTCTTCAACAAAGATGCTGACTCCTTGATCGACCTCCACATAAGCCAATTTCGTCCACCTCTCTTCGCACATTGATGAAAGTATTTCATTATACGGTATGCAACTCGACATAATAGAGTGACTGTTGCCCCGGTGGAACCGGACCGGGAAAGTTAACAAAAACGTAACATTGCCATAACACTTCTGCCGGACCGGGAATTTATAATGAAGATGAAATATAAACCATGTGGGAGGCACGATCATGAAATTTTCCCGTAACAGCAAAATAGCCGCTTTAGCACTTGTTCTGGTGATGATCACCGGTCTGATGAGCGGCTGCGGCGGTGACAAGAAAGAAGCAGCGCCGTCCGCCGAAATCCAGGGCACAGTCACGGCTTCCGGTTCCACCGCTCTTCTGCCGTTCTTAAAGCCTGGCCAGGAAGAATTCCAAAAGAAAAATCCCAAAGTCACCGTTAATATCGCCGGCGGCGGGTCGTTCACCGGTCAGAACCAGGTGGCGTCCGGAGCCGTCAATATCGGCAACTCCGACGTGGGCCTGCAGGCCGAACTGAAAGACAAAGGTCTGGTTGAGCATAAACTTGTCGGAATCCCCTTCGTTTTTGTCACCAACCCGGATGTCACGGTTGAAAGCCTGACCCAGCAGCAGTATGTCGACATCTTGACAGGAAAAATAACCAACTGGAAAGAAGTCGGCGGCAAAGACCAGAAGATCACCATTATCCATCGTCCCAAATCTTCCGGCTCCCGGGCCACCATTGAAGAAGTAGTTCTTAAAGGCGCGGCCTTTACCGACAACGCCGTGATTCAGGACTCCAACGGCGCAGTAAGAGCAGGCATAGCCAGTACACCCGGCGCCATCGGTTACGTGGATGCCGCCTATGTAGATCAATCGGTGAAACCGCTGGCTTTCAATGGTGTTAAATACTCCATCGAAAACGTGACTGGCGGCACCTATCCGGTATTCACCTTCGGCCGGATGTACACCAAAGGCCAGCCCACCGGTGCTATAAAAGCATTCATCGAGTATGTCACAGGCAAGGAATTCCAGGAAGCTTACGCCGAGAAGAACGGGTTTATTCCTCTCACCAAAATGAAATAATCGCCGGAAACAGTATCGATAATCAAGGCCATGCCTACGGGCATGGCCTTGATTGTTTTATAACCGAACAGAGCGGTTGACGCAAAACAAACTGGAATATTTGCCTGTTTGGAGTTATGATAATATTGTTTTTTGAAGCGGCCATTACCACGGCTGCACCGAATCGGTGAGGGTGTTATCATGGAAATCTGGAAGAGAAATCTGTTGGTCTGCTGGTTTGGCGTGTTCGCCACATCAGCCGGCTTGAGCCAAATTGCCCCGGTTTTGCCGCTTTATATCGACCTTCTCGGGGTTCACGACATGGCGGCCATCGAGCACTGGTCAGGAATCGCCTATGGCGTGACCTTTATAACCATGGCCATTGCTTCGCCGCTGTGGGGCCATGCCGCGGACCGCTATGGCCGCAAATCGATGCTGCTCAGGGCCAGCCTGGGAATGGCCCTGATTGTGACCAGTATGGGTTTCGCGCAAACCGTCTATCAACTGGCAGGACTTCGCCTGCTGCAGGGAGCTATTTCAGGATTTTATTCGGCCTCGATCACCTTGGTTGCGACCCAGACGCCGCGGGAACGGTCAGGCTGGGCTCTGGGAACCCTCTCGACCGGAGCGGTGGGCGGCATGCTTTTGGGACCTCTGTTCGGGGGCTATATTGCGGAAACGGTGGGACTGCGCAGTGTCTTTTTTTCCATCGGATCGCTGCTGCTGATCGCTTTTTTGCTGTCGCTGTTTTTCGTCCACGAAGAGTTTACCCCGCCGGCAGAAAAAACGCCCCGTTTCGGCGAGGTCTGGTGTCTGCTGCCTGAGCCCAGGGTCATGGTGGCCATGTTTGTGACCACCTTTATCATGCAGTTTGCCCTGATGTCGATTCAGCCGATTATCACCGTCTATATCACCCAGATGTCGCAGGATACAGCTCATGTTGCCCTGATGTCCGGCATGGTCTTTTCGGCTTCCGGCCTTGCCAGCATGCTGGCTGCTCCCCAGCTGGGCAAGCTGGCGGACCGGGTAGGCCCGCAGAAAGTCATGCTGGTTGCGTTGGTTGTGGCCGGCCTTGTCTTCATTCCGCAGGCCTTCGTGCAAAATTCCTGGGAACTGATGGGCCTGCGCTTTCTGCTCGGGCTGGCGACCGCCGGCCTTTTGCCTTCAGTCAACAGCCTGGTCAAACAAATTTCTCCTGATGAGGTTGCCGGCCGCGTTTTCGGCTACAACCAGGCCGCCCAGTTCCTCGGATCCTTCGGCGGTTCGGTGCTGGGCGGCGAAGTGGCGGCCCAGTATGGTATTCACTGGGTGTTTTTCCTGACAAGCGCCCTGCTATTGGTCAATGCGGTATGGGTCTACAAGATGGTGTTCACGCGACGGTTCGTGTGCAACTGAACATCGGACCGGCTTCGTGCGAGGCAGGCGATATATTGAGCAGCAATGAGCTGGACAGTTCATTGCTGCTTTTTTTGTCCGCAAATCAGGAAAAGGGGCACCGGCAAGAGTTCAGCCGGGTTGGGCCGGAGAAGTTAACAAAAAATTAACATTCGATTAACATCGGCGGCGCTAGTGGTAATTATAATAGAAGAGACAGAAGGACTATGAACAGGATGTGAATTCGGTGACCGCCGTTACGTTAAATCATCATCAATTGAGACTGCTCTATGACCGCTGGGTATATTACCTGTTTATCACCTGCGCCTTCTTGATGACGGTGATTATCCTGGCGATTATTCTCTTCATCGGCCAGCAGGGCCTGCAGACCTTTTCTGTGGTCAGTCCGGTGGAGTTTTTCCTTAACGCCAAATGGGATCCCAGCGACGGCCACTTCGGGGCTCTCAGTTTTATCTCCGGCTCCATCCTTGTCACCGTGCTGGCGGTAGTGCTGGGGGCGCCGCTGGGGCTGGCGGGGGCCATTTTCATGGCTAAAATCGCGCCCTCTTGGCTGAGGGAAGTAATGAGGCCGGCCACTGACCTGTACGTGGCCATTCCCTCGGTTGTCTACGGTTATGTGGGCCTCACCATTATGGTGCCTTTCATCAGGACCTACTTTCATGTCAACACCGGCTTCGGTCTGATGGCAGCGGCCATTATCCTGGCCATCATGATCTTGCCGACGATTATCAGCATTTCCGAGGATTCCATCCGTGCCGTGCCCCGGACGCTGGAAGAAGCGTCGCTGGCGCTGGGGGCCACAAGGTGGCAGACCATCAGCAGGGTGCTGGTTCCGGCAGCCCTGCCGGGGATTCTGACATCGGTGGTTCTGGCAATGGCCCGGGCCGTGGGAGAGACCATGGCCGTGCAGATGGTCATCGGTAATACGCCGCTGCTGGCGAAGTCGCTGTTTACTCCCACCGCCACTCTCACCAGCGAAATTGTTGTCGAAATGGGCAATACCCCCTTCGGATCGGCCTGGGGCAATTCCCTGTTCCTGATGGCCCTGGTGCTGTTGGCGGTATCGCTGCTGATGATTGTCGCCATCCGCCGGATCGGCCGAAGGGAGGTGGCATGATGTCTTCACGGTTCTATGACAAAGTCGCTACTGCCGTTGCCTGGCTCGCCGCCATCGTCATTCTCGGCATTTTGATTTCCTTTCTGGGTTACATGCTGATCAAAGGTTTGCCGGTGCTGTCCTGGAAGTTCATCAGCGGTATGCCCAGCGATATCAGCGCCGGTGGCGGGGTCGGCCCGCAGCTGTTCAACTCATTTTATATGCTGTTTTTGTCGCTGGTCTTTTCGGTGCCGGTGGCTTTGGGGGCCGGTATTTATCTGGCCGAGTATGCCGGGGCCGGCCGCTTGACCGATCTGATCCGGCTGAGCACTGAAAGCTTGGCTACCGTGCCCTCCATCGTCCTGGGGCTGTTTGGTATGATCATTTTTGTCAACCTGCTGGGTTTCGGTATCAGCATCCTCGGCGGAGCTCTGACGCTGACCCTGCTGAACTTGCCGGTGCTGGTCCGGGTTACCGAAGAATCCATCCGGGCGGTGCCGCAATATTACCGGGAAGCCAGCCTCGCCGTGGGAGCCACAAAGTGGCAGACCATTCACCGGGTAGTGCTCCCCAACGCCCTGCCGGGCATCATCACCGGTATCACCCTGACGGCCGGGCGGGCCCTCGGTGAGACCGCCATTCTGATATTCACCGCCGGTACGACGGTATCCCGCCATTTGCCTGATCCTGACCTCTTCGCCGCCGGTGAGAATCTGGCGGTCCATATGTGGTATGTCATGGCCATCGGCCTGGTGCCTGACCGTCTGGACGTCGCCAACGGCATCGGCGCGCTCCTGATTATCACCATCCTGGCGCTGAACCTGCTCCTGATGATTCCGGCCAAGATCATGCAGAGAAAACTGACCGGGTCGGGCCACTAAAAAAAGCCAGCCGTTAAGGCTGGCTTTTCAATTTTGTTCAGGACTCTTCGAGGCCCTTGACGATGAGTACTGGGCAGGGGGCGTAGTGGACCAGATGGTGGCTGACGCTGCCGAGGAACATTTCGGTAACTCCGCTCAGGCCCCGGTGGCCCATCACGATGAGGGAATAACCGCCATCCACGGCGATATCCACAAGTTCTTTGCCCGGCGGACCATATTCAAGGCGAGTCGAGACCTGACCGGAAAATCCGGCGAAGATTTCCTGCGTCTTGCCCAGAATCAGTTTGCCGTTAGCCTCCAGGTCCTGCAAAACCGACAAGGGGATGGACACGGTGTCCGGCATGCTGAAAGCCGGCAGGCTGTAGTAATTTTGAACAACATGGACCAGGGTGACCTCGCTGTCAAACTTTTCGGCCAGCGCCAGAGCGTGCCTGGCTGCGTCCAGCGCCATTTCCGAGCCGTCGGTGGGAACCAGGATTTTTTTGAACATGTTGCCGCCTCCTTAGGTATCCTATAACAGTATTTCTGGACCGGCAAAAAAGATTCCTGCCGATCCGGACTTTTGTCCAGGCGTATGTTCACGTCCTTGCGCTGCCATACTAAAAGCAGGGAAGGAGGTAGCTACATGCGCAAAAAGTGGTATCTGATTTTAGTTGTCCTTGTGGCTGCGGCCCTGGTAGCCAGCGGGTGCTCGCTGTTCAAGTCGCCGCAGAAAATGCCCGGACCGACCAAGAACATTCAGGGGACCGAGCCGCAGATTTCGGTTTACATGCACGAGACCGGCCAAACCCAGACAATGAAAATGGAGGAATACGTCGCCGGGGTGGTGGCCGGGGAAATGAAGCCGGAATGGCCGGTGGAAGCGCTGGCGGCCCAGGCGATACTGGCCCGGACCTTTACCCTCTACGCCATGGAGAATAAAGGCGGCGTTCCGGCTCACGGCACTCAGGCTTCTACCGACATCAAGGAGTTTCAGGCCTATGACGCCAAAGCGATCAACGACAATGTCAAAAAAGCGGTCGACATGACCCGGGGTATGGTGGTCACCTACCAGGGCAAGCCGATCAACGCCTGGTTCCATGCCTCGGCCGGCGGCATTACCGCCACCGCCAAGGAAGGCCTGAATTATCAGCAGGAGGAGCCGCCGTACATCCAGTCGGTACCGTCGCCTGACGACCTGGCCCCCGCGGATGTTCAGAACTGGACGGCAACCTTCACCAAACAGGAAGTGATGGCTGCCATGGCCAAGATGGGCCATCCGGTAAACGACCTCACCAGCATGGAGATCGGGTCGAAAGGGCCTTCCGGACGGACGACCAGTCTGACTGTCAACAAGAACCTTCCGGTGTCGGGCCCGGAATTTCGCGTTATCCTCGGCGGCACAAAGCTGAAATCGATGCTGCTGGATAAGATCGACATGACCGGCGACAGCGTGACTTTCAGCGGCAAGGGCTTTGGCCACGGAGTAGGCATGTCCCAGTGGGGTGCCAACAAAATGGCTACCCAAGGCAAGAAGCCGGAGGAAATCATCGGTTACTATTTCAAGGATGAGAAAATCGAAAAGCGCTGGGAATAACCTCAACATGCAGCATTCAGCTTGTTGAGAGACCTATTCCTCAGGCCGTTCAGAAACCACCAGATGCACGACGGTCCCACTAACCGCAGCACCGTTTCCTCCGAGAACCCTTTGAGCATAACGGTTTGCACGGGCTGATTTAACAGCATCGCGCGTACTGGGAAGTACGCTAGCAATGGGTTTGTGGGGCCAAGTGCGTAGCTCTTACGCTTCAGCGTTTAGAGCTACGGCCTACCCTTTACGGGTACAAAGCAGATGGGGGTTGCAGAGCGGTCTGCATGCAGCCGGGTGACCGGCTGTATTCTTTTTTGGGGGGCAGGAGCGGCACCGTATACCCTTTTGTTGCTTTAGGCAAAATATAGTTGCCATACCGGGAGAATCTTCATTGCTATCTGGGGGTGCCGATGGGTAATAAGCAGGGACGGACTTGCCGCAAGCTGTCCGCCGGGTTCGCCGCGGCCGCTTTGCCGCTGACGGTTCAGCGGCTCCTGGCGCTCAGGCAGTTGCTCGGCGATAGCGCCGAACTGGCCGACGAACTGTCGCAGGTGATGACTGACCTCAACGCTGTGCCGGCGCCGGCCGGGCAGCCTTTCTTATTTACCGCGGCGCTTGACGATAATGAACAACTGTTGCGGGAAGTATTTCGCGACTGCGACGATCTGCGCTACCGGTCCTTCGCCGCTGGGGGGGCAAGAGCTATGCTGGTCTACCTGCACGGTATGACCGATCTGACGCTGCTGGAGAAAAACGTGCTGGAGACCCTGATGGATCCTGCCAACCAGCAGCAGACAAGGGTGACCGTCGAGGCGCTTGTGGACAGACTGATTACCTCCGCCGGCTTGTGGGTACGCAAGGCGGCCGGGGACGTCATCACCGATGTGATGGGCGGATACACGCTGCTGCTCGTTGACGGCATCGCCGAGGTCCTGGTGGTCGACACCGTCAAATACGTCAAGCGGCAGGTGACTGAGTCGAAGGTGGAGGGCCTGGCCCGCGGCCCCCACGACGCCTTCACCGAGACTTTGGAGGATAACCTTGTTCTGCTCCGGCGCCGCTCCCGCGACCCCAATCTGAAGGTGCGGGTCCTGCAACTGGGGGAGCGCAGCAAAACCCGGCTGGCTACCGTCTATGTGGACGGGATCGTCAACCCGGAATTGGTGACTGAGGTCCAGCGGCGGCTGGAGCGGATCAAAGTGGATCAGATCACCCTGGCGGCCACGGTGGAGGAGTGGATCATCGACCAACCCTGGTCGCCTTTTCCCCAGACCATCATCACCGAGCGGCCGGATACCGTGGCCTCGGCGTTGTACGAGGGCAGAGTCGGGCTGATGCTGGACAACACTCCCCAGGCGCTGATCGTTCCCTGTACCTTAAGCTCGCTGCTGCAGACCGTGGAGGATTACACCGTCCAGCCGGTGATCGCCAGCGTCATGCGCCTTACCCGCTATTTGACCGCCCTCTTGGGCATCTTCCTGCCGGCGATGTATATCGCCATTGTTTCCTATCACCCGGGTATGCTGCCCACCACCCTGGCCATATCGGTGGCCGAGATCAGGGCCAAGACCCCCTATCCGGCTTTCATGGAGGTACTGATCATGGAGTTTATCCTGGAGGTTTTCCAGGAAGCGGTCATCCGGATGCCGGAAAAGATTGCCCCGGCGGCGACCATTGTCGGCGGTTTCGTCATCGGCACAACCCTCGTCCAGTCCGGGCTGGTGAACGCCATGCTGGTGGTGGCGACAGCCGGGACGGCCATCGCTTCCTATACCATGCCGTCCTACAACCTCAGCCTGGCCTTGCGCTGGCTGCGGGTGCCTGTTATCATGCTGGCGGCCGTCCTTGGATTTTTCGGGATATTGCTGGGATACCTGGTGATCGTTGTTCATATGTGCAGCCTGCGCAGCTTCGGCGAGTCCTACCTCGGCGGGCTTTTCGACATCACGCTGCTGGAGGACATGCAGGACAAGCTGATAAGACTGCCGGCCAGGCTGATGGGGGAGCGGCCGAAGGAATTTGGCCCGCAGGACCGGACAAGGGCGGGTGAATAGCCATGCCGGGCCTGGAAGCAAAGGACAGGATGTCGCCGCTGCAAATGGCGATTGTCCTGATTCTTGCGGTGATCGGCATCCACAGCGACGCCATGCTGGCGGTGATCAGGGATGCCGGCGGCGCGACCTGGCTCAGCCTGCTGCTGGGCGGCGGCCTGTTTTGCGGGGTGGTGCTTCTGATCGTCAAGCTGGGGGATCTGTTTCCCGGCCAGACCCTTGCGGACTATATGCCGCTTCTTTGGGGGAGATGGCTTGGGGCAGCCGCCATACTGTTGCTTCTGGTTTTGGTTATGCTCTATACCGCCTTTATGCTGCAAGGTTTCAGCCGGATCGTATCCTTTTTCATGTTCGACCGCACACCCTTCGAGGTCATCGAGGCCAGTCTGCTGGCGGTCTGCGTCTACTGCGCCCTGCAGGACTGGGGCACCATCCTGCGGGTGATGCAACTGGTGTTTTTTACCGCTATGCCGGCAGCGGTTGCCTTCATGGGGCTCTCCCTGGTCAGCTTCCACTATATCAATATTCTGCCGCTGTGGCCGCGGGAGATCGCGGGAATAGCGCGCGGGGTGTGGCATTCCTGGACCGAGTACTCCGGTTACGAGGTGCTGCTGATGCTGCTGCCTCTGGTCAACCGGGGCACCACCCGGGTCAGCGCGGTCCTTGTCGGCGCCTTCGCTTTTTTGACTATTTTCTTTATCTTCATGGCATTTCTATTGATCGGGATCTTCACTGTGGAGGGAGCAGCCAAAGTTCCTTATCCGCTGTTGTCGGCCATCCGGACCGCCGATCTGCCCGGCACCTACCTGGAACGGCTGGACACCTACTTTCTGCTGTTTTGGATCCAGATCCAGTTCGCGATGTTCACGATCATCCTCTATGTTCTCGCCCAGGTGCCCACAAGGTATTTTGGCTACGCCGACCACCGGCCCTGGGTCCTGGCGCTGGCGCCGCTCTTGTTCATGGCCGGTGACGCCCTGCACAGCACCCGGCTGTACGAATTTGCGGACCAGAGCAGCAATTGGCTGGGAATGCTATTTTCGCTGGGGGTTATCCCGGCCAGTTACGGGCTGGCCCGCTGGAAGGGGCAGAAAGGCGGCGGCGCCGGTGGCTAAACTGCCTGCCTGGAGGAAAGCGCGGCTGATTGGCGGCTACCTGCTGCTGGTCGCTTCGAGCTTGCTGCTGTCCGGCTGCTGGGACCGGGCCGAGATCCAGGAGCGCAACTTCGTGCTGGCGGTGGCTGTCGACGTGGCCGAGGCCCCCGCCAGTGCCGCCAAACTGGAGTCTTTCAACGAGGGGGGCAAGAACCTGCCCCGCTTCCGGCTCAGCCTCCAGCTCCTCCGGCTGGGTGAGAGCAAAGGCGGCGAAAAAATCGGCGAAAGCAAGACTTATGTCATTTCCGACACCGGCGGGTCATTTTTCGAGATGGTCCGGAATATGCTGGGCCAGAGCAGCCGGACGCTTTGGTTCGAGAATCTGCAATTCATTGTTATCAGCGAAGCCGCAGCGCGGCGGGGCGGACTGGACCGGCTGATGGACTTCTGGCGGCGGGACGCCGAGATGCGCTGGCGGGCCAACGTCTTCATCACCGCCGGCGAGGCCCGGTCGATCCTGGAGTATGTGCCTCCCAGCGGTGAGCCTGGCGGACTGTTCCTCAATCATGTCGCCCGTCGTCAGCTCAAGGCGCCGCAGCTTGCTACCGCCCGCAACGACATCCTGTATGTGGCTCAGACCCTCGACGGCGGCGGGAATGTATTTTTGCCGCGGGTCGAGCTGGAAGGAAAAACGCTGAAGCTGGACGGGGCGGGGCTATTCAGGCGGGATCAATTTGTCGGCTTTGCCGATGAATATGCGGTCAAGGGAGGGCGAATGATCCGCGGGACGGAGAAGTCGGCGCTGATCACCGCTGCCTGCCCGATCCATCCCGGCAATTTCCTCACTTTTGAGCTCTTCCGTCACGACACCCGCCTCCGGCCGCATGTCGACGGCGACAACATCTATTTCACCCTGGATATCGCCATGCGCGGCAACCTGGCTGAAGTCTCCTGCCGGGCCCAGCATGACACCATGACCAGTGAATACCTTCGCAGCGCCCAGGTGCTGTTCGCTGAGGAAGTCAAGCGCAACGTGCTTTACACTTACCGGAATGGCCAGGAATTAGGGTTTGATGCCCTGGGCCTTGGACAATATCTGAAGGCCTATGAGCCGGACGTCTGGGACAAAGTCAAGGACCGCTGGGACGAGATCTATCCGACGGTACCGCTGATCGTTTCTGTCAACGTGGCTATCGTCAACATCGGCGAACACCAGTAAACTAAACAAGAACGGTGTGGGCCAGCCAGAAGAACAGCGAGAGGCCGGCGTAAAAAACGGCCACCCGCCGGGCCAGCCGGGCCTCCCGGGTTCTGGCGCTGTGTTTGGCGAGCACGGCCGAAAGGCGCCAGGCGGCAGCCATAGTGGCCCACAGCACCAGCTGCAGTTCGTAGTTGGTGACATGAACCAGCAGGAAAGCGATCCGGTCCCAGAATGCATTCAGGTTCTCCATCGGAATACTCCTTTGGACACAATATCGCCGTTAGTATAACGCGCGGAGTGGTAAGTGATACCTTGACGCGGCAGGGCGTTGGCCTGCCGCTTTCCTGTACTATTCCCGCTGTGCTTGGCATATACATCATTAGAGTACGTGCGCAGGAGGGAATAGCATGTTGCCGGAGGATAAAACGCCGAAATGGCGCCACCAGTTAACCCTGATCGACCGGGAGGAACTCTCGGTGGAGGGAGTCGCCAACCTGGGCAGTTTCGACGAGCGGGAAATCGTGATGGAAACCGAGGGAGGCCTGCTGACCATCAAGGGCGAGGGACTCAATATCAAGCAGCTGAATCTGGAAAAAGGCAGTGTCAGTATCGACGGTACGGTAAAGAGCATCGTTTACGAAGACGAAGCAAGGCAAAAGAAAGGACTGCTGGAAAGGCTGCTGAAATAGGGGAGTGCTGGCTTGCGGCGCAAGTGGCGGTTGGTTTGGATATTGCTGTTGCTGTTGGCGGTCGAGGCCGCTGCCTACGGTGTTGCCGGGTTTGCCGCAGGCTACTGGCACAGAGCTGCGCGGCGGGAATTCAACGCCGCCGCGTCGGAGGGGCGGGAGATAGACAAGGTGCCCTATGCCGAAATAATCAACAACGCCGCCCGGCATGAGGGAGTTAGCGCCAGGCTGGTGGCAAGTGTCATCCAGGCTGAGAGTTCGTTCCGGCCTCGCGCGGTGTCCAGTACCGGGGCGATGGGATTGATGCAGATCATGCCGGCGACCTGGCGGGAAGTGAACGCCGAGCTCCGGCTTTGCGCCGGCCGGCATGACGGCGAGTGTTCCGCCGCCTGCTATTTCGACCCTGAACTTAATATCCGGGTGGGAACGGCCTATCTCGGCCGGCTGGCCAAACGTTTCGGCGGCGACGTAACCCTGGCGGTGGCGGCTTATAACGCCGGGCCGGGGGCTGTACAGCGTTACGGCGGCATACCGCCTATTGGTGAAACCGAGGACTATGTTGAACAGGTAATGACAAACTGGTACGCGTTCGCCGGCCGGCCGGCCCCGTCATATAAGCTGGCAGCTCAGGAGTGTCAGAAGGTTAAAAGGACAGTGGGTTGGAGTTTTGCGGCAACGGCGGCTTTGACTGTCTGGACGATAAGGCGGCTGAACCGCCGCTGGCGAAGGTGGCGGTGACGGTGGACAAAGGGGTGGGGGGCGGATGAATTACCCCGGGCAGATCGAGACGTTTTTCATTACGGTGGTAACAGGCATGTTTTTGGGGGGCTTGTTTGATTTTTATCGCATTATGCGGGGATTATTCAAACCGCGCCGGGTCTTCACCTCGCTGGCTGATTTATTGTACTGGCTGCTGGCCACGGTTATCGTCTTTGTCGCACTGCTGCTCGGTAATTGGGGCGAGATCAGGTTTTACGTGTTTTGCGGTTTGTTGGTGGGGCTGTTGTTATACTTTCGCTTCTTCAGCCGGCAAGTCATCCGCCTGCTCGTCGGTGTTATCCGCCTTGCGGCCAAGGCTTTTCGCGCGGTCAAGGTCATTGTCGACCATACTTTGTTCAGACCGGCCGTCTTTTTACTGCGTCTGGTCCTGAGGCCGCTGCGATGGATCAGGAAAAAGCTGAAATTCAGGCCGCCGCCGCCGGATGAAATTATTCCGCCCCAGTAGCAAAAAGAAGGAATGCTTGCATATTAAGCGAATAAGGATGAGAGAAGATTGCTGGTGGTGAGGGTATGGCGTCTGGCCGCAAATTTCGCGTCAAATGGTTTCGGCTGGCGGTCATGATGACTGTCGGCTACTGTCTTTATGTTCTGGCAGGTCAACAACTGGAGCTCAACGCCGTCAACCGCGAGGCGGAGGCCACCCGGGGCCGGGTGGAGCAGCTGAAGCAGTTGAATAAGTCCTATGCTGAGGAAAAAGTCCGTCTTTCCACCCCTGCTTATGTCGAAAGGCTGGCCAGGGATGAACTTGGACTGGCGAAACCGGGGGAAGTCCCTTACGTTCCGGCCGAAAAAAAATAAACGCCGCGGGTCTTTCTTGACACCTTTTCCGCGTCGAGAGTATAATATGGTTGCACAACACAGTTTTTAAGGAGGAAATTTGATTAGTATGTCCATTCAAGTTGGCAGTGTGGTAGAAGGAGTTGTGACAGGCATCACCAACTTCGGTGCTTTCGTTGAACTGCCGGGAGGAAAAGTTGGTCTTATCCATATTTCCGAGGTTGCCGACGTTTATGTGCGTGATGTCAAGGACTTTCTGAAAGAACAAGACAAAGTCAAGGTGAAGGTCCTGTCGGTCGACGAGCGCGGTAAAATCGGCCTGTCCATTAAACAACTCCAGGAACCCAGTACCAGAAGGCCCCCTGCCAATGAAGGCCGCCGTCCCAGCCGGTTTACTCCATCGCCAACCTTTGAGGACAAACTGACCAAATTCCTAAAAGACAGTGACGAACGGTTAACTGACCTGAAACGGAACACCGAGTCCAAGCGCGGTGGCCGCGGCGCCGCCCGCCGGGCTGAATAGAATAGATCGAACGATTAAGGAGCATCCGGCGGATGCTCTTTTTTTGTTGAGAGATTCAGGCCGTTGGCCCACCCGGCAGACAAAAACCGCCTTCAGGGTGGGGCTGCCGGGCCGGATTACTGATGAATTTAAGAATTCTTCGCGGCTTTAGTGAATTCATGTCGGATTTTTTTGCCTTGCACCGACTCGGTTAGACAGTATACAAGGGGATGTTTATGTAAAATGATATTATAGTCTATCCGAGGGGTGGAAAAAATGCCGAAAGGAACAAGCGATTCTTTTCCGGACGGCGGCATGCCTGCGGCTTCGCCGCAAGGCCGGCCCGGCGGGCCGAGCGGCTGGAGCGGTTTGGCCGCTTGGCGGCGTTCGCTGTTGTCGCTGACCGTGGGCCGGGAAGCCTGGCTTATTAACAGCCTTGCTTTTTTTCTTGGCCGGGTCTCGCTGATGGGGGAACTGGCTCCTTTCGGGCTGGCTTTTTTTGCTGCGGTGGCTCAGGTGTCGAGAAAGCAGGCGCCCGGAGCCGCGGTTTGGAGCCTTCTCGGACTGCTGTCCGTGGGGCGCTATGTTGACACCGGATTGGATATTTTTGCGATTTTGCTATATTTTCTGCTGCTGGACAAGCCGGACGGGCGGGAGAACAGACCGCAGATGGCGCCGCTGATGCTGTTTGCCGCGGTGGTTGTGGCCGGCGCGCCGCTGCTGCTGTGGCAGGCCGCAACTCTATATCAGGTGCTGCTTACGCTGTTTGGTGCCTTGATCGGCATTGCCCTGGCCTACATCTTTATGCCCGGGGTAAAGATTCTTGTCACCAAGCGGCCGGCGACAAGTGAAATGACGATGTGTCTGGCTATTGTCCTGGCGGCGTCGGTAGCCGGGGTGGGACAGGTCGCGGTGGAAGGCCTCAGTTTGCGCAACATTGCCGGGAACTTCACCGTAATGTCGCTGGCTCTGGCCGGCGGGGCGGGACTGGGAACGTCAATGGGCGTGGTTGTGGGAATGGCGGTCGGGCTGGCTGACAGCAGCGCCGTCGCGCAGATCATTTTTTACGCTATTGCCGGATTGTTGGCCGGCGCCTTTCGCTCTCTCGGCAAATTTGCCGTTATCCTTGGCTTCATGCTCGGCAGTATGATCACAGTGCTGCACTTCAGCCAAACCGGCGAGCTTGTTACGGTACTTGTGGAAAGCGCGGCCGCGGCAGTTTTGTTGCTGGTCATACCGCTGGATTGGTTCCGGCGGTGGAACGTCAACCTGCAGGAAACGAAAAACGGGCCCGGTCCACAAGAACCGGTTATTGGCGACACCGTAGATAAACTGACCAGTGTGGCCGAGATCTTCGGCAGTTTGGCCGCGGCTTCCGCCACGGCGGCGGTCGCAGCCGGCGGCAGGATTCGAGAAATGGAGACAGTCCGGATGTTGTCGGCTGTCGGCGGGCAGGTTTGCGGTCCGTGCCCGCGGCGCACAGGCTGCTGGGAACACGATTTCGCCCGTACCCATCAGGCAATGCTTGATGCCCTGGCGGCAGCCGAAGAGACAAGCCTGACGGAAGACGGCCTGCCAAAGCCGCTGCGGGAAAGCTGCCGACAGAAGAGTGAACTGGCAAAGACCATCAATTCCGTGGCCCAGTACAACCGGACCTGTTCCTTCTGGCAAAAGAAGTTCGCGGCTACAAGGCAGACGTTGACAGAGCAGTTGCAAGCCCTCAGCGGCATCATCGGCGCTCTGGCCGGCTCTTTGGGCCAACAGCCCTTCAGCACGGAAAACCTGGCGGCAGCCCTCACCAAAGAAGCCGCCCTTGCCGGTTGCCCGGTGGACGAGATCCAGGTAAACTGGCGGAAAAGGTCGATCACCATCAAGGCAGGCAAATCTTCCTGCCAGGAAACACGGGAATGCTCCGACATTATTCTGCCGCTGGCCGCCAGGCTGCTGGGCCGGAAATTGACGCTGAATGCGCAGTGCGCCGAGAATCGGCCCGACGAAACCTGCCGCCTTGTTTTAACCGTCGCCGACGGCTACCGGGTCCAGACCGGCACCGCCAGTGTCGCCAAAGAACCCCAGGATATCTGTGGCGATACTTTCGCCATCTTGCCGGTTGGCCGGGATAAGGTGGCGCTGATTCTCAGTGACGGCATGGGCAGCGGCAGTCAGGCCGCCGGCGAAAGTTCCATAACGGTGGAGTACCTGGGAAAGCTGCTGAGCGCCGGGTTTGCCGCCGAGGTTGCGGTCAAGACGGTAAATGATATGCTGCTGTTGAAAGAGCCGGAAGAAAGTTTTGCCACACTGGATATCGCGATGATTGACACCTGCGCGGGGGAAGTGGAATTCCTCAAAGTCGGCTCGGCGCCAAGTTATATCAAGCGGGTCCACGAGGTGGCGACAATCAAATCGGCTGCCCTTCCGGTCGGGATTCTCCAGCAGCTTGAGCTTGAGCCGGTAAAGTGGCTGATGGCCCCTGGCGACATCATCGTGATGGTAAGCGACGGAATTATTGATTCGCCCTGCCGGAGAGGCGACCGCGAACCTTGGTTGGTGAATTTTCTGCGCCGGTCCGCCACTGCCGATCCGCAGGAACTGGCTGATCAGATCTTGCGTCAGGCGCTGAACCTGGCCCCGTATGGAATAACGGACGATATGACGGTCCTGGTCGCCCAGGTCACTCCGCGACCGGGTTCGGAGCAATAAAGAGCCTTGCGCCGCAGACCGGCGTGAGGATGCTCACCGAGTTTACAGGCGGCAATGTGCCGCCTTTTTGTTTGTCGCCGGTCACTGTCAGGCGGACCTTTCCGGCAGCTTCAACTTATTTGACTAAAAAAATGGGCTGAGGAAAGACTATGCTAACGATATAATGTAGCAGGAAATCGACCGGCGGCAAGAGAAAGTAGGCTTAAGGACTGACGAAGGAAGTGGGCCGGTGGCTGCTATCCAGTTGGAGGACATCATGACGTTGACGGTCTCGGCTGGTGAGATTATGCTCAAAAATGGGGCCGAAACGTCACGGGTCGAGGAGACCATGGAGCATATCGCCCGGGCCTGTGGCGCCGTCAAGGCGGAAAGTTTCGTCATTCCCACCGGGGTATTTCTCACGGTGGCCGATGCCTCAGGACGGTCGCTGACTACTATGCGGCGGGTAAAGGACCGGACCATCAATCTGGACCGAATCGCCAAGGTCAACGAATTGTCCCGCCGATTGGCCGACAATCGCCTGGATTATAACGAAGCCAGCGCGCTGCTGGAGGGCATCGCCAAGGAACGGACCGGTTTTTCCCTGTTGCCTTCGACGGTGGCTTCAGGTCTTGTCGGCGGCGGATTCGCGTTATTGCAAGACGGCGGCGTCGGGGAAATTGGAGCCGCTTTTTGCGGCGCGGCGGCAGTGCGGTATATCGCCCATGTCATATCAAGGCTGCAGGGGGTGCGGTTCACCTTCGAGTTTCTCGGCGGGCTGGCGGCCGCTCTGGTCGGGGTTGTGGTTCACTCCGTCTGGCCGCAGCTTAGCCGGGATATCATCATCGTCGGCGGATTGATGCCGCTGGTGCCGGGTGTGGCCATAACCAACGCCATCCGGGACGTGATCGCCGGCGATCTTCTCAGCGGGTTGTCCCGCGGGCTGGAGGCGGCGCTCACGGCTGTGGCTGTGGCGATGGGTGTGGTGATCGTTCTGGCGATTCATACGGTGAGGTGACAAAGTTATGCTGGGACTCAAAATCGCTGCCGTATTTATCATGGGGGCGGCCATCGGGATTTTGTACCGGATCCCGCGGAGTGTGCTGCTGTACGCCAGTTTTAACGGGACGATCGCCTGGCTGGTGATTTATTTTCTGATGCAGGCCGGAACCAACGTCGTAGCCGCCAGCTTTGTCAGCGCCCTCATTATCGGTGCGTTGGCCGAAATGCTGGCCCGGGCCCTGCGTAAACCGGCCACGGTATTCATCATCCCCGGATTTATTCCGCTTGTTCCCGGCCGGGAAGCCTTTACCACCATGCAGCTGCTGGTGGAAGGGCGACAGCTGGACGCCCTGTCCATGGGCGCTCAGACTCTGTTTACGGCCGGAGCCATTGCCTTTGGAATTTTTGTCAGTATTACCGCCTATCGCCTGATGGTTACCTATAAATTGAAAAGCGGGATTCAGCATGTTGATGAAAGTTAGGGACTGGATCCAGCGTCAGCGGCTCATCGGCCCTGGTGATAAAATCGTGGCCGCCTGTTCCGGCGGTCCGGATTCGCTGGCTCTTGTCCATATCCTCAGCCGGCTGGCGCCGGAGTGGGGGTTTACTCTGGCGGTGGCCCATGTCAATCATATGTTCCGGGGGGCAGAGTCTGAGGCCGACGCGGCCTTTGTCGGCGAGTTTTGCGCCAGCCAGGGACTGGTATTGTATCAAACCGCCCTCGACGTTCCGGCCTTTATTGACAGCACCGGCCGTTCGCCCGAGGACGCCGCCCGGGTTTTACGCTACCGCTACCTGCGGCAGGTCGCCGCCGGCCTGGGCGGGGCCAAAATCGCCACCGGGCATCACCGGGACGATCAGGCCGAAACCGTTTTGCTGAATCTGCTGCGGGGCGCAGGCAGCGCCGGCCTGTCCGGGATGAAGCCGGCTGACGGCGATATCATTCGGCCGCTCCTGGACAGCACCCGGGCTGAGATCGAGGCCTATTGCGCCGAAAACGGCCTCCAGCCGCGGCTCGACAGTTCCAACCTGAGCCTCGACTACTTGCGCAATTATCTGCGGATCCAGCTTATGCCGCAGTTGAAGGCGAGAGTCAATGCCAATATTACCGAAACGCTTTGCCGCACCGCCCGGCTGATGGGTGACGAGCACGGATTTCTCGCCGAACATGCTGCTAGTCTTGCGCCGGACATGCTCCGGCAGGACGAGGCTGATGTTTCCATCGACTGCCGGCGGCTGAATGTTCTCCATGTTGCCCTGCGCCGGGAAATATTCCGGCAGACCATCGCAAAAAAACGGGGTGACCTGAAAGGAATAACCTTTCTCCATGTGGAAAGATTGGTAGAACTGTCTGCGAACAGGACGGTCGGCAGAGTCGTCGAATTGCCGGGCGGGCTTGTTGCCCGCCGGGGTTATGATTGGGTGACTATCGGGACGGCGGCTGTTTTGATGCCTTCGCCGCGTATCGGGTCGCCGGGAATCGAACTGATAATACCCGGTACTACAACCGTGCCGGTATTGAACCTGGCGGTTACCGCGCGGCTGCTGCCGCGCCGCCCCAGTGAGGTGCCGGAGCGGAGCGCCCTTTTTGACTGGCGGCAGCTTGAGCCGCCGATATTTATCAGGACCCGGATCGAGGGGGACAGGTTCTGGCCCGCCGGCGCACCGGGCAACAAGAAACTCAAAGATTTTTTGATTGATGCTAAGGTGCCGCAGCAGGAGCGTGACCGAATTCCGCTTGTTTGCGATGGGCAGGGGATCGTCTGGGTGGGCGGCTACCGCCAGGCTCAGCGGGTCAAACCGGGAGATTCGACACAGTGCTTTTTGCAGCTCAACATTACAGCAGGAGGATTGACGAGTGATTGAGGACATTAAAGAAACTTTGCTAAGTACCGAGACGCTGGCCGCGCGGGTGAAAGAACTGGGGGAGGCGATCGGCGCGGACTATGCCGGCAAAGAGATCCTGATGATCGGGATACTGCGGGGAGCGGTCATCTTCATGGCCGATTTGGCCAGGGCGATCGACGTCCCGGTAGCCCTCGACTTCATGGCTGTCTCCAGCTATGGCGTATCCAGCCGGTCGAGCGGAGTGGTGCGTATTTTGAAAGACCTGGACGAAGAAGTGGAAGGCAAGCATTTGCTGATTGTGGAGGACATCATCGATACAGGTCTGACCCTCAAGTACCTGCTGGAAAACCTCCGTTCCCGAAAACCCGCCAGCCTCAGGATATGCACGCTGCTGAACAAGCCATCCCGCCGCAAAGCCGAAGTGCCGGTGGATTACAACGGATTCGATATTCCCGACTATTTCGTTGTCGGCTATGGTCTTGATTATGCCGGAAAGTACCGTAACCTGCCTTTTATCGGGGTGCTGAAACCGGAGGCCTATCAGGGCTGACGGCCGCATACACATGTAACGCGGGCATCAAGGTGAAAAGTCTGCCATAATTGCCACTGCAAGTAATTTATGGTATAATATTAACCTATGGACAAATTAGCTACTGTCCTGTTAGCTCCAGCGAGAGGAGGGTTACCTAGTTGAATAAATTTTTCCGCAACGTAAGCTTCTATCTTCTCATTATCATCCTCGCCATATCCATTATCGACTATTACTCGTCCCGTACGACAACCAAGCAGGAAATCAGTTACAGCCAGTTCCTGCGCTCGGTGGAGGACCAAAAGGTCGAGCGGGTGACGATAGTAGAAAATACAATCCGCGGTAAACTCAAGGATGGGCAGGAATTTACCACCATTACCCCCAATGATCCATCCCTGATCAATACCCTGCGGGAAAAGAATGTGGATATCAAGGCTGAACAGCCGCCGCAACCGCCCTGGTGGACGACTATCTTTTCATCGGTCTTGCCGATGTTGCTGCTTATCGGGGTTTGGTTCTTCATCATGCAGCAGACCCAGGGGGGCGGCAACCGGGTGATGTCCTTCGGGAAAAGCCGGGCCAAGCTGCACAGTGAGGATAAGATTAAAGTCACCTTTGGCGACGTCGCCGGGGCTGACGAAGCCAAGCAGGAACTCGAGGAAGTAGTGGAGTTTCTGAAACACCCGAAAAAGTTCAATGACCTGGGAGCACGGATTCCCAAGGGCGTACTGCTGTTTGGGCCTCCCGGAACAGGCAAGACGCTGCTGGCCCGGGCCGTGGCCGGCGAAGCGGGCGTTCCGTTCTTCAGCATCAGCGGCTCGGATTTTGTGGAAATGTTTGTCGGTGTAGGCGCATCCCGGGTGCGGGATCTGTTCGAGCAGGCCAAAAAGAGCGCGCCATGCATCGTGTTTATCGACGAGATTGACGCCGTGGGCCGGCAACGGGGCGCAGGCCTCGGCGGCGGCCACGACGAGCGCGAGCAGACCTTGAATCAGCTGCTTGTGGAAATGGACGGCTTTGGTGTCAATGAGGGGATTATTATCATCGCCGCCACCAACAGGCCGGATATCCTTGACCCCGCGCTGCTCCGCCCCGGGCGCTTCGACAGGCAGATCGTGGTGGACAAACCGGACGTCAAAGGCCGGCTGGAGATTCTTAGAGTGCATACCAAGGGCAAGCCTCTGGCCAAGGAGGTCGATCTCGACGTTTTGGCGAGGCGCACCCCGGGCTTTACCGGGGCCGATCTCAATAACCTTGTCAACGAGGCGGCTCTGCTGGCCGCACGCCGCAGCAAAAAGCGGATTGAAATGCCGGAAATGGAAGAGTCGGTGGAACGGGTCGTCGCCGGACCGGAGCGCAAGAGCAAAGTGATCAGCGACAAGGAGAAAAAGCTTACCGCTTATCACGAAGGCGGTCACGCCCTGGTTGGCATGATGCTCACCCACACCGATCCTGTGCACAAAGTCTCGATCATTCCCCGCGGCCGGGCTGGCGGCTATACGCTGATGCTGCCCAAAGAGGACCGCTATTACGCTACAAGGTCGGAACTTTTAGATCAGCTCAAGACGCTGCTCGGCGGCCGGGTGGCTGAGGAACTGGTGCTGGAAGAAATCAGCACCGGGGCCCAAAACGACCTGGAAAGAGCTACCGAGCTGGTGCGTAAGATGATTTGCGAGTTCGGGATGAGTGAAGCGTTGGGCCCGATCACCTTCGGCCGGCGGCAGGATCAGGTCTTCCTGGGCCGTGATATTACCCGGGACCGCAATTACAGCGAGGAAGTCGCTTATTCCATCGACAAGGAAGTCCGGCGGCTGATTGAAGAGGCCTATACCCGGACCAAAGAAATGCTGAAGGAAAACATCGATAAATTGCACCTTGTGGCCGATGCCCTCCTGGAACGCGAAACCCTGGAAGGCGCCCAACTGGCGCAGCTTCTGGAAAATGGTTTCATCGACGACAAGGACAAAAAGCCGGAAGAACCGGTGGTGGCTCCTCGCAACGCCATTCCCAGCCCGGATGAGGCCCACGGTGGTCCCAAGGTGGTTTACCTGAACCGTCAGGAGGATGATCAGCGATGAGTCAAGGCCTAATGGCCGGGATTACCGGCGAGGCGACCGTCAAGGTAACTCCGGAAAATACCGCCGATAAGATGGGTAATGCCGGAGCAATGGTCTTTGCGACCCCGATGCTGGTGGCTCTGCTGGAGCAGGCCGCCATTGCCGCGACCAAGCCCTATCTGACTGCCGGCGAAGGAACTGTGGGTACTAAAGTGGATATAGCCCATCTGGCGGCCACCCCGGTGGGGATGACCGTCCGGGCAACCGCCAAATTGGTTGAGATTGCCGGGAAAAAGCTGGTGTTTGAAGTCGAGGCCTTCGATGACCGGGAAAAGGTTGGCCAAGGCCGTCACGAGCGATATATCATCAATACTGAGGCCTTTTTTGGCAAGGTCGCAGCCAAAAAATAATAATTGTAAACAGCCGTCCGTTTGAGAGGTGATAGCATGTCGCGAAGATGGATCCCTAATGTCTTGACAGTAATCAACCTCTTTGCCGGCCTTGTGGCGATTTTGTTGTCATTTGTCCGACAATGGGAGTTGGCTGTGGCTCTTGTTTTCGGAGCCGCACTGTTCGACAGCCTTGACGGGCGGATCGCCAGGCGCCTCAACGTCACCAGCGAATTCGGCAAACAGCTCGATTCCCTGGCTGATCTAGTTTCCTTCGGGGTGGCTCCGGCGACCATCACTTACCTGTTGGTATTTGCCCACAGCGGCTGGAGCGGCTATATACTGGCTGCCGTGTTTCCGGTGTGCGGGGCCTTGCGCCTGGCCCGGTTCAACATCTCCAGCGTGAAGGGTTATTATGTCGGCCTGCCGATTACGGTGGCCGGACCGATACTGGCCTGTACGGCTTTTTTTACCCAGACCATGGTGACAATGCAGGCTGTCATTTTGCTAGTCTTGTCCGGCCTGATGATATCGACGGTGAAAGTGCCGAAAATGTAACCGAAAGACCCATCGCGATTTGCGATGGGTCTTTCGGCTTGTTGAGAAGCCTGCTTTTCAGGCCGTTCAGAAACCCCTAGATGCGCGACGGCCCCACAAACCCAGCAGCGACGCGTACAGGAAAGTACGCTAGCAATGGGGTTGTGGGGCCAACAAAGCAGATGGGGGGTTATCAACGGCCTGAAGACCCATCGCGGTTGCGATGGGTCTTCTTATGGCCATCAACGCCAAGGCGCTAGCGACAGATGACCGGGTGTTTGCGGTCTGGCGTGACAAAAATCATTTTGCCTGCGGCAGGGTAAAGGTGAACGTCGCGCCGGCCCCTGGCACGCTGTAGACTGAGATTTCGCCGCCCATCGCGGTGACCAGACGCTTGGTGATGGCCAGGCCGAGACCGGTGCCACCGCCGCTGCGGGAGCGGGATTTATCGACCCGGTAAAACCTGTCCCAAATGTGGGGCTGGTCCGCCGCAGGTATTCCGGGACCGTGATCAGCGACAGAGACGGCGATTTGACTGTAGACCACTTTGACGGCGATGTCCACCGAGGCACCGTCCGGTGAATAGCGGATGGCGTTTGCCAGCAGGTTGGCGACGACCTGGGACAGGCGTCCGGCATCAGCCAGCACCGCTGGGAGGCTTGGCGGAATATTCATCGCCGCTTTCAGTTGTTTTTCCGCCAAAAGGTGCTCATATTTCGTCAGTTCGTTCGGCAGGAAAGCGGCAAGATCCACCTTTTCAGGCACCACTGTAAGTTCGCCGGCTTCCAGCTGGGCCAGATCAAGCAGGTCCCGGATCAGTCGGTCGATATGGAGGCTTTCTTCGACAATGGTTTGCAGGTAGCGCTGCTGTTTCTCCGGGCGTTCAACCATGCCGTCATGCAAGGCTTCGGCCAGGGCCTGGATCGACGCCACCGGCGTCTTTAGCTCATGGGAAACGTTCGCCAGAAAATCCCGCCGGTTTTGCTCTGTGGAAGCCAACGATTCGGCCATGCCGTTGAAGACCTGGCCCAGGCGGCCGATTTCGTCGTTGCCTGTGGCTTTTGTCCGGCTGGTGTAATCTCCGCCGGCGAAGCGGGCCGCAGCTTTGCTGATGTTGGCGATAGGGCGGGTCAGACTGCGGGCGATGAAGAAGCCCAGCAGCGTGGCGGCCAGCGTTCCGACAAGCAGGGCCACGATCAGAAGCCGGTCGAGGGCCTGGACGGTCTGGTTGATACCGGTGATCGGCGTGTAGAGAAACAGGGCCGAAGGGATTTGCGTCCCGGTGAGGGGCAAAGCGACAGTGATCGACGGATCAGGCTGGTTTCTGGCGTTGCGCACCCAGGACTGGGCCGCGCCGGCAAAGACGCCTTCAAACTGCCCCGGATTTTCCGTCAGCGCCCGGATCCAGCGATTCGGAGGATTGCCGGCCAGCACCTTTCCCTGCTGGTTCACTGCCCAGATATTGACTCCGACCAGATCGCCGATTAGGTCTAACCGGTTCGGGGTGTGGCCGCTGGCCAGGGTAGGTGAAATCAGGGCGGCAACGACGCTGCCTTTGGCCAGCAGCTCACTGCGCTTGTTTTCCACCACATGGGCCCGGATCAGAAAAGAGATAAATATGCCAAAGCAGACGGTGGTGACAAGGATGACGGCAATATGTGAAAATAGCAGCCGGCCGAAAATGGAACGGATCATTTGGCGATCACTTCGAATTTGTAGCCGACGCCCCACACGGTGTGAATATAGGGATTATCCGCCATCGCTATTTTTTGCCGCAGTCGCTTGACTGTTGCGTCCACTGTCCGGTCATCACCTTCAAAACCGTACCCCCAGACGTTGGTCAAAAGCTGCTCCCGGGAAAACACCACTTTTTGATGGCGGGCCAGAAAGATGAGCAGTTCGTACTCCTTCGGCGACAGCGCGATAGGTACTCCGTCGCGCTCTACCCGCTGGGCCGCAGGATTGATGATGAGGCCGGAAAACGTCAGGACGTCCGAAGTTTCGTAGATAAGGCCACTGCGCCGCAGGACGGCCCGGACCCGGGCGACCAGCTCCCGGGGACTGAACGGTTTGGTGACATAGTCGTCGGCGCCAAGGGAAAACCCGGTGATTTTATCGGTTTCGGTGCTTTTCGCGGTCAGAAAAATCACCGGCACCTTGCGGGGCAAATCCCGGCAGATTTCCCAGCCCGTGCGTTTGGGCAGCATCACATCAAGGATTAACAGGTCAGGCTGGACCTCGGCCTCGATGTCAAGGGCCTCCTCGCCGTCAGCCGCCGTGTAGACGGTAAAACCCTCGCGCTCCAGATATAGCTGAACCACTTCGCAGATGCTGGGTTCATCGTCAGCTACTAAAATTTTTACAGACATTTTTAAACCTCCGTCTTGATGAGCATGGCGAAACATGCTATTATAGGGCTGAATAAATTTCGCGAACAGGCGGTATCAATGTGAACCGTACCTGGCCGTGACGCTCAGCAATCACTTACATATATGCTTGGTTGTAGACCGCTTGGATCCCCTGCAGGACCAAGACGGCGAGGACCGGTGTCAATGGGCCTTCCTGTCTTGCAGGAAGGCTTTTCGTCTGTCAGGACGGGTAACCCTGTGGATGGACAACCAGCCGCCTGCCCCCGCCCGGTCAGGGGCGGCGTAAGCCGCTTAAAAAAAACTATGAGTCTGAGAGTAGGAGATGTATTTATGGATGTCATAAGCCGGGTCGCCGACCTGAGAACCAGCCTCGCAACACTGAGACAACAGGGCAAGTCGGTGGGCCTGGTGCCCACCATGGGCTGCCTGCACGAGGGACACCTGACTTTGATGCGGCAGGCCCGGGCCGGCAACGATGTTGTTGTTGCCAGTATCTTCGTCAATCCCCTGCAGTTCGGCCCCAACGAAGATTATGGGGTCTACCCGCGGAATATCCAGCAGGACAGTGCCCTCGCCGCCGCCGCGGGGGTCGATATCTTGTTTGCACCGCAGGTGGAGGATATGTACCCCGGGGGCTATGAGAAGATGCTGACTTTCGTCGATGTCCGGAATGTCAGTGAGCGTCTTTGCGGGGCGTCCCGCCCCGGTCACTTTCGCGGCGTTGCCACCGTGGTCAGCAAGCTTTTCAACATTGTCCAGCCCGACGACGCCTATTTTGGCCAGAAAGACGCCCAACAGGTCATTGTCCTGAAAAGGATGGTCCAGGATCTGAATATGAATCTGCGGATCGTCACTGTGCCGACCGTCCGGGAAAAAGACGGTCTCGCATTGTCTTCGCGCAATTGTTTTCTAAATCCTGCTGAACGCGAGGCGGCTTTGGTGATAAACAGATCACTGCGGCTGGCGGAAGAAAAACTGCGGTCCGGGGAACGGGACACTGCCAGGCTTATCGCTGCGATGAGGGAGCTTATCGGCGACGAACCCTTGGCCAGTATCGACTATGTTTCGATCTCTGATCCGCATAGCCTCACTGAACTGGCAGTTGCCGACGGGCCGGTCCTCATCGCCATGGCGGTGCGAATCGGCAAAACCCGGCTGATCGACAATATGATGTGGGCAGGTTAAAGGTTATTATGATCATTTCCGCCGCCGCTCATGACGCGCGGGGCGGAAAGTTCCGGTCGGGGCTGCGTTTTTTCGGGCTGAACGCCAAAACCGTCTGGCGTGCTGACCGGGCAGCAGCAAGGTAAAATATCACTTGATTGACAGAATGTTGACTTTGTTATTATGATAAAGGAAGTCTTTGGTTTGTGGCAGGAGGGATAACGATGCGCGCCAAGATTTTGGAATTGCTGCGGCAGGGGGCTGCCGGTTACTTGTCCGGCGAGGAGGTTTCCCGCCGGCTTAACGTATCGCGGACAGCCGTCTGGAAACATATTCAGGCCCTAAAGGCTGACGGCTACGATATTGAGGCCCACTCGCGGCTGGGTTATCGCCTGTGCGCGGCGCCTGACCTGCTTTTGCCGGAAGAGATCGGCCCGTGGCTGACAACCAAATACATCGGCCGGCAGATTGTTTACCTTCCGTCCGTCGTCTCAACCAACACCGAAGCAAAAAGACTGGCGGCCGACGGGTGCCCGGAGGGCCAGATCGTGATCGCCGAGGAGCAGACCGGCGGTAAAGGCCGCCTGTCACGGGGCTGGTTTTCGCCTCGAGGCAAAGGGATCTGGCTCTCGCTGGTTCTCAGGCCGCCCTTCAGCCCGCAGGAAGCTCCCAAATGCACGATGCTCGCCGCTGTGGCCGTGAACAGGGCTATCAGAAGGGTGACGGGGGTGGCCTGCGGCATCAAGTGGCCCAACGACATTCTCTATGAGGACAAAAAACTGGTGGGCATTCTCACCGAAATGACAGCTGAGATGGACGCCATCAACTATGTGGTAATTGGTATGGGGATCAACGTAAATATAGCGGCAGAGGAGTTTCCGCCTGATCTTCACGCCATCGCCACTTCTTTGGCAATGGCCGCCGGACATCCCTTGTCTCGGCTGCAACTGCTTGCCGCGATACTGGAAGAACTGGAACAGGCCTATCAGATGAGCATCGACAAGGGCTTCGCGCCGGTGCTTGATGCCTGGCGGGGCGAGTCGGTGACCTTGGGCCGGATGGTCGACGTCTTCGGTCAAGGCCGGAAATTTGCCGGCTTGGCGACAGACATCGCCGCCGACGGCGCGCTGCTTGTCGAGACCCCGGACGGCCTGGAAAGAGTGGTGGCCGGTGATGTGTCGATCCGGGCCCGCGAAAGGGAGGGATAGCCTGTGGCAGTTCGCAGCATGGTGCTCGCCGGGCTTTTTGCCGCGTTGATCGCGATCAGTTCCCAGGTTGCCATCCCGATCGGTCCGGTGCCGCACACCCTGCAGGTGTTTTTTGTCCTGCTGGCCGGAATGGTGCTTGGCGGTCGCTGGGGCTTTACCAGCGTAACGGTCTGGGTATTGCTGGGGCTGTTCGGGTTGCCGGTGTTTTCCCAGGGGAAGGCCGGTCTGCCGGTGCTGGTCGGTCCCACCGGCGGCTTTCTGATCGGCTTCATGCTGTGCGCCTTGCTGGTAGGCTGGCTGACAGAGCGGACCGAGGTGTCTCTGGTTAAGACCGTTTGGATCATGCTGCTTGGGCTGGCAGTGGTCTATGTTGTCGGGCTAGCCGGCTTTATGGCCAGCTTCGCCTATTTTCTCCAGAAGCCCATGACTTGGAGTCAGGCGCTGACTCTGGCGGTGGTCCCGTTCCTGCCCTTCGATTTCATCAAAATGCTGATGGCGGCGTACGTCGGCGTGAAGGTCAGACGGGCCCTCGAGCGGGCCGGGTTCGTTCAGAACCGATAATTTTTTGTGCGGGAGTGAGAAACAAATTATGTTATTGGTATTCGACGTTGGCAACACTAACATTGTTCTCGGGGTATACGACGGTGTCGAGTTGCTTTACCACTGGCGGATATCCACCGACCGGCAGAAGACCGCCGACGAGTACGGCGTGCTGCTGAACAGCCTTTTCCTCCACCGTGGACTGGGTATGGATGATATCAGCGCCGCGATCATTTCTTCGGTTGTGCCGCCGCTGATGGCGCAACTGACCAGGATGTGCCAGCGTTATTTCAACACCGAGCCGCTGGTGGTGGGCCCGGGAATGAAGACAGGCATATGCATTAAATACGAAAATCCGCGGGAAGTTGGGGCCGACCGTATCGTCAACGCCATCGCCGCTTATGAAAAACACGGCGGTCCGGTCATTGTCGTCGATTTCGGGACAGCCACCACCTTTTGCGCCATCGATCAAAACGGCGACTATCTGGGCGGGGCGATTGCACCAGGCATCGGGATTTCCACCGAGGCCCTTTTCCAGCGGGCCGCCAAACTGCCGAGAATCGAGTTGGTGAGGCCTAAAAACGTCATCTGCCGCAATACCGTTTCCAGTATGCAATCAGGTATCATTTTCGGTTTTGTCGGCCAGGTGGACGAGATCGTCCGGCGGATGCAGGACGAACTGGGCTATGAGGCCGACGTGGTCGCCACCGGGGGGCTGGCCAACCTGATCGCCCGGGAATCGCGGACCATCAAGCATGTGGAACCATTCCTGACCCTGGAAGGACTTCGGATTATCTACGATCGCAACGCCGCTGCCAAAGGCTGATAACATCGCTAACCCTTTGTCAAATCGTGCAGTTCTGACAGAGGGTTATTTGCGTTTGTCGGCCGGTGACCGATCCGGCGGTTGAGAACCTGAATTATTGGTCAATAATAACCTAGATGTCTGATGCACAGCCTGAGGTCTAAACGACCTCAAGGAGGCTGTGGGCCTGAGGGGGTAAGATGTGTGAAAATCGGAAACGTGACTGTTGCCGAGCCGTTGATTGTTCTGGCGCCGATGGCTGGGGTCACTGATCCGCCGTTTCGGCTGCTGGCTAAAGAGATGGGCTGCTCTCTTGTTTATTCCGAAATGGTCAGCGATAAGGGCCTGATCTACCAGAACTGTCACACTGAAGCCATGATCAAAATCAATGACGCCGAACGCCCGGTCGCGATGCAGATCTTCGGCTCCGAACCGGAATGTATGGCAGAGGCCGCCCAAATCATTGTTCGCGCCGGGGCCGACATCGTCGATATCAACATGGGGTGTCCCACCCCTAAAATCGTAAAAAACGGGGAAGGGTCAGCCCTGATGCGTCAGCCTGATCTTGCTTACAGGATCATGGCCAGCGTGGTGGCGGCGGTGAAAGTCCCGGTTACCGTAAAAATTCGCAGCGGCTGGGACGAGGCATCGATCAACGCCGTGGAACTGGCCCGGCTGGCCGAGCGGGCCGGGATAGCCGCCATTGCCGTCCACGGAAGGACCAGGGCCCAGTTTTATGCAGGCCAGGCCGACTGGCGAATTATCCGCGAGGTGAAAAGCGCTGTCGGCATTCCGGTGATCGGCAACGGTGACATCCGCACTCCGCGGGACGCCGAACGAATGTTGACGGAAACAGGCTGTGATGGCATAATGATAGGGCGGGGCGCCCAAGGCAATCCTTGGCTGTTTCGGCAAATTCTGCATTATCTGACCACCGGAGCGCTTCTGCCGGGCCCGGATCTCGCCGAACGGACGGCGGTGCTGCTCAGGCATCTTGACATGCTCATCGCCTGCAAGGGCGAACATACAGCGGTGCGGGAGATGCGCCGCCACGCCGCCTGGTATACCAAAGGGCTGCGTCACGCGGCCGAAATTCGGCTGCGCTTCAATCAGGCAGAACGACGGGAGGACTTTTCCTGTATTCTGGGGATGTTTTGTCATCCGGGTTAGTGAGGTGATACGATGAACCTGATACTACCGGTAGCTAACGGAGTGTTGCCAAATCCGCACGGCGGTACAATTACCGGTGTGTTTATTTTTGAGCAGGGGGGCGAAACCCTGGCCAAGATGGGAAGTGGCCAGGAAGTGCTCATTTGTCCATGGGTACCGGAACTGCAGAATCTCTACCCGGTGGGCGTCATCGCCCGTATCGCCAGGGTCTGGACCCAGGTCGTCACCGACCAGGCCGGGCAGGAATGTCCTGTTCTGATGGCGGTGCTGGAAGGGCGGGGCCACGCCCGCTGGCACAATTTGCAGGTGAAGGGGCCGTATGTTGTCGCCGCTGAGGTCGAGCAGATGAATTTCAAGGCAACTCGCCAGGAATATCCGGCCATATCCGGAGCCGGCTGGCTGCCGGCCGGAGGATACACTGAGTTCAGGGCCGCGGCGGACATCCCTGTCACCATCTACGGGACCGAGCTGGAATCCGGCCGGGAGGTCAGCATGAGCGCCAATCTGGGAGGCCTGGTCACCCAGCAACAGGCCCATACCGTCGAGCACGGCATGATCCGCGCCTTGCGAACCTATGGGCTCTGTACGCCCCGTACCCTTTTGGATTCGATGGCCAGAGAAACCGATGAATTAAAAAAGTCGGTGGAATACGGTATCCAATTCGCCATGCCGGAGATTATCGGCCGCACATCCACCGGAGCCTGCGGCAATCCGATGAGCAATCTGGCCCAGTTTTATCTGGCCCGGGAATTTGTTGACAATGTCAGTGCCGGTAAATCGCTGGACCGGTCGTTGGCTGACGCCAAACGTAGCGCCATGTCCCAACTGACCGATGAGCTGGGGCTGTCGATGCAGCAGGGCGTGAGAGCGCTGCAAGGGTTAAAAAAAGGAATGCATCATGACGATACTCGCCTCAAAGTTGAAACCTGTAAGAAAATTATCCGCCGCTTTCCCTTCGAACCCTGGGATTAAATGGTAAAATGTGGTAATATCTACTTGAGCAGCGCAAAAAAAAGTGCTAAAATATGTATGTACACAACATTGTGCACATATACTAATCTGGGAGCGGTAATCCATGCTGCTGCGCATCGGCGATAAAATCGTCAACCGTCAAAAAATCTATAACGCTGTCGACGAAATTCTGGAAATGCGAAGCCGGGGCTTTTCTCAGCAAGAGATCGCCAAGAAAATCGGGCTTGACCGCACCGCAATCTCCCGGCTGGAAACGCTGGGGGAGGTCCGCAAGGGCGGGCGTGTCGCCCTGATCGGCTTTCCGATCCAAAACTGCGCCGAGCTTTCCCAAATGGCCCGTCAGGAGGGCGTGGACTACTGTCTGCTGTTGTCCGAAAAAGAGCGTTGGGAGTTCGTCGAATCCAAAAGCGGTGTCGAGTTGTTCAATAAGATCATGGAGATTATCAGTATTCTCCGGACCTTCGATATTGTCATCATCATCGGTTCCAACATGCGGATCAAGCTGATTGCGACCCTGCTTGACAAAGACGTGATCGGCGTGCAAATCGGTGAGTCGCCTATCGCCGAAGACAAATATGTAGATATCGAAGAAATTCGTCAGATCATCCATAAACTACATTAGGCGGGGGGCTCGTATGAAACGAGTGGTAAGCATCAGCCTTGGGTCGTCAATACGGGACCATCAGGTGGTGCAGGATTTTGGCGGTCAGGCGTTCTCTATCGAGAGAATCGGCACCGACGGCGACAAACATAAGGCAATTCAGTTAATACGCGAGCTGGACGGCAAAGTTGACGCCTTTGGGCTGGGAGGCACCGACCTTTATATTTACGCCGGCAACCGACGCTATACTTTCCGGGAGTCGGTCGAGATAGCCGCCGCGGCCCGGATCAGTCCGCTGGTCGACGGCAGCGGGATCAAGAATACGCTGGAACGCCGGGTGATCCGGTTCCTTGAGGCCAGCCAGGGTATGAGCTTTTCCGGTAAAAAAGCCCTGCTGGTCTGTGCGGTTGATCGTTTCGGTTTGGCGGAAGCTCTGGTCGAAGCCGGGACTGATACGGTTTTCGGCGATCTGTTGTTCGGGCTTGGCCTGCCGCTTCCGCTGCGCAAGCTGACCAGCCTGGCGAGGCTGGCCTCTCTGGTGGCGCCTGTCATTACCAAGCTGCCGATCAGTCTCTTTTATCCGACCGGCGAGCAGCAAAATGAGTTTAAACCTCGTTTTGGCCGGTATTTCCAGGAGGCCGATATCATCGCCGGGGACTTTCACTTCATTCGCCGCTACATGCCGCTACAGTTGGCGGGAAAGATGATCATAACCAACACCGTGACCCAGGCTGACGTGGCGCTCCTAAAGGAACGCGGCATCGCCACCCTGGTCACCACCACCCCGGAAATGGGCGGACGTTCTTTCGGTACCAATATACTGGAAGGAGTGCTGGTTACTTTGGCCGGGAAAAGGCCGGAAGAGCTGACAGCCTGCGATTACAGCCGAATTTTGGATGAAATCGGTGTCGAGCCGCGGGTTGAAGCCCTTAGATCATAAAGGGGGTACTTATTGTGGACCGGTTTGCGTTTATCATTCATCCGCTTACGGCAAGGGATTTTTGTCGGAAATTTCCGTTTGCCCACAACTGGTCGGACGGATTTATCGAAAGAATCGTAAAATATATTCCTCCGTTCAGAGTTTCCAACGTTCAGGGGATCGTTTCGCCTTACAACGACACCGAAGGCTGGTTCGTCGGTTGTCCGCTGACATCAAGGCAGATGGTGGAAATGCCGGAAGCCTATGTTATGAAAAAAATAATCAAGGCCGGCAAAGTCGCCGAAAAACTTGGGGCGAAGATCGTCGGTCTCGGGGCGTTTACCTCCATCGTCGGCGACGCCGGGATTACCGTCGCCCAAAATTTGAATATCGCCGTGACTACCGGTAACAGCTACACGGTGGCCACTGCCCTGGAGGGAACCCGTCAGGCGGCAAAACTGCTCGGCCTGAACATGGAACGGGCCAACGTTGTCGTATTGGGGGCAACCGGTTCGATCGGCGCCGCCTGTGCGCAGATTTTGGCGCGGGAAGTGCGCTATCTGACACTGGTCGCCCGTAGTGAAGCCAAGTTGGAAAAACTTGCCGGGCAGATTTTTCGTTCGACAGGATTAGCTGCGAAGGTAACGGCTAATACTAAATCAGCGCTGAAGGCCGCAGACATAGTGATTGCCGTAACAAGCGCCGTGGACAGCATTATTGAGCCGGAGGATCTGAAAATCGGCGCCATTGTCTGCGATGTTGCCCGTCCCCGTAATGTTTCCCGCCGTGTTACCGAAGCACGGGACGATGTGTTGGTCATTGAGGGCGGCGTGGTGGAAGTTCCCGGTGATGTTGATTTTGGCCTGAACTTCGGTTTTCCGCCGAAGACGGCCTACGCCTGTATGGCCGAGACGATGATTCTGGCTCTTGAGCAGCGTTATGAGAATTTTTCCCTTGGTCGCGAACTGGCGGTGAAGCAAGTGGAAACCATTGAACAACTTGCCAAGAAGCACGGTTTTAAAATCGCTGGTTTCCGCAGTTTCGAACGGGCTCTGACCGCCGAAGAAATTGGCGTAATCAAAACGAACATAGCGGCGAAAAGTGTTGTTCCGAAGGAGGGAATCTGTTAAAATCGTTGACAAACCACTTTTTTACACCTATAATAAATTCTAAATGAGGGGTGTACCCCCTGAAGCTGTAAAGTGTCAAGTTGTTCACTTGACACTATTTATATTGCCTATGCCGACAGGGAGGCAATTTTCCCAGCCGGGGAATAAGATAATACGGGTTTCACCGAATTTAACGGATAAGAAGGGGAGCAAAACATGCCTGAAAAACAGATTATCCTGACCGCTGAAGGGTTGAAGAAGATAGAGCAAAAGTTGGACTACCTGAAGTCAGTGCGTCGTCGGGATGTTGCTGAACGGATCAAACAGGCCATCGAATTCGGCGATATCAGTGAAAACTCCGAATACGAAGATGCCAAAAATGAACAGGCATTCATCGAAGGTGAAATACTGACCCTGGAAAAAATGCTCCGCAACGCCAAGCTTATCGACGAAGATGAAATCAGTGCAGACGTGGTGACGCTGGGTTCTACCGTTATCCTCAAGGACCTTGAATTCGGCGATGAACTCGAATACACCATTGTCGGCTCGGCTGAGGCGGATCCGACTGAATTCAGAATATCCAATGAATCTCCGGTTGGTGAGGCTATATTGGGCCGCAAGGTCGGCAGTATCGTGGAAGTAAATGTGCCGGCCGGCTCGCTGAAGTATGAAATTGTTGACATCAAAGGCATCTAGAATTCTAGCTGCGGTAGGGGAGTAACATTTATGACCGACAACCTGGATCAAGCATTGGTGACTGGCGAGGAACTCAGCGAACTGATGCGGGTACGGCGCGAAAAAATGGCGGCCATCGAGGCTCAAGGCATTGAGCCCTTTGGCCGCAAGTATAATTTTACGCACCATGCGGCCGATATTCCGGCCGGATTCGAGCAACTGGAAGGACAGACCGTGCGGCTGGCAGGAAGAATTATGGCTGTGCGTGGTCACGGCAAGGCCAGTTTTGCCCATGTGATGGACATGTCCGGCCGGATTCAGCTCTATTTTCGCCAGGACGTACTGGGCGAAGAACTGTACGCCAATTTCGGCCTTCTGGATATCGGCGACATCATTGGGCTAGAGGGCGAGGTTTTTCGGACCCAGCGCGGCGAGATCAGCGTGAAAGTGGCGAGCTTTGAAATCCTGGCCAAGTCGCTCAGGCCGCTGCCGGAAAAATGGCATGGTCTGAAAGATGTCGAGATCAGGTATCGTCAACGTTATCTTGATCTTATCGTCAACCCGGAAGTGCGCGGCACCTTTGTAATGCGCAGCAAGGTGATTCAGTCTCTCCGGCGTTATTTGGAGAGCCAGGACTTTCTGGAAGTGGAGACGCCGATGATGCACCCGATAGCCGGCGGTGCTGCGGCCAGACCCTTCGTCACCTATCACAACGCGCTGGACATGAAGCTTTATATGCGGATCGCGCCTGAACTATATCTCAAGCGGCTGATCGTCGGCGGTTTTGAGAAAGTCTACGAGGTCAACCGGGTGTTTCGCAACGAGGGTATCTCGATCAAACACAACCCGGAATTTACCCTGCTGGAACTGTATCAGGCTTATGCCGATTACGACGTTATCATCCGTCTTACCGAGCAGATCATCGCCCAGGCAGCCCAAGACGTGCTTGGGACAACCAAGATTACATATCAGGGCCAGGAGATCGACCTGACTCCGCCCTGGCCGCGGATAACGATGGCTGACGCTGTCAAGAAATACGGCGACGTCGATTTCTCTGCCGTCAAAACAGTGGCTGAGGCCCGGTCCATAGCGGATCGGCTGGGGATCAAATACGAAGCCAAGCAGGGCATCGGCGGCATTTTGAATAATGTTTTCGAAGAAGTCGCCGAAAAGCATCTCATTCAACCGACCTTTATCATCGGTTATCCCACCGAGATTTCGCCGCTGGCCAAACGCAACAAGGATAATCCGGACATTACCGACAGATTTGAGGCCTTTATCTTCGGTCGCGAAATCGCCAACGGCTTTTCCGAGCTGAACGACCCCATCGACCAGAAAGAACGGTTTCTCGGCCAGGTGGCTCAGCGGGAGTCCGGGGACGACGAGGCCCATATGATGGACGACGACTATGTGACCGCCCTGGAATACGGCATGCCTCCCACCGGTGGACTGGGGATCGGCATCGACCGCCTGGTGATGTTCTTCACCGACAACTACTCCATCAGGGATGTCATTCTCTTTCCCCACATGCGGCCGCTCAAGGATTAGATTTTACGGTGATTTATTGACAAGCTGAAAAGGCAGACCGACGGTCTGCCTTTTTATATATCTTCTAATGAAGGAGAAACGATGGAAATATCAATCGCCTTCGCCCACGGATTTGTTCTGGCCCTTGGCCTGATTCTGCCGCTGGGGGTGCAAAATGTCTTCATCTTTATGCAGGGAGCCTGTCAGAGGAGGCTCTCAGACGCCTTGCCGGCCGTCATCACCGCCGCTCTGGCAGACACGTTGCTGATTCTGACCGCAGTGGGCGGCGTCAGCCTGGCGGTTTTGAATTTTCGCTGGCTTCAGGTAATGCTTCTGATTTCGGGCATACTATTCCTGGGCTACATGGGCTGGATAGCATGGCAAAGCAGCGCTGAAGCTAAAATGGTCGACAGTGAAGGTTGGCCGATAGGTCGTCAGGTGAAGTTTGCGCTGTCGGTCTCCTTCCTTAACCCTCACGCCATTATCGATACAATTGGCGTGATCGGCACCAGTTCCTTATCTTATATGGACAGAGATAAAATAGCGTTTGCTTTTGCCTGCATCCTGGTTTCCTGGCTGTGGTTCCTGTTCCTGGCGATAGCGGGGCGAATGGTAAAGGTCCTTGATCAATCCGGATACCTGCTCCGTCTGGCGAACCGGCTGTCGGCTGTTATCATGTGGGCCAGCGGCCTGTATCTTTTGTATCGGTTAAGTATCACAATATGATCAACACAGCCTTGACAGCGACCGTTCCCTGTGTTAATATATCATTTGCGCCACAGGAAATATCCTTGGGCCAGGTTACCAAAAAGTGACTATTGACAGAGCCGGGAAGGCTGTGTTAATATAAACGAGTCGCCTATGAGCGTCTGGTGAGTAAGACCAGGAAAGCGAAGAAGCGGCAAAGCTACCAAAAATTAAATGTTGACGGCGTCGCGAGATTATGTTAACATCTA
>JARLHY010000056.1 GCA_031292015.1 Negativicutes bacterium
AGTACAGGATAATCGGCCGGGTCGCGGGCGATCACCGAGTTATTGGAGGTATCACCTTTGTCACCGGTGCGGGAGTGGGCGATTTCCCTCAGTTTCATCTCACATCACCTCATAATGCACAGCATATTTCACCAGCGACCGCGGCACCAGCGCCGAGACCATGGCGACCACTTCCCTGGCTGCCTTCCAGGCCCCGGCCCCGCCGGCCGGGCCGTTGGTGTACAGCGTCTCAACCTCGTTGCCGATCCGCACCGCTTCCTTCAGGTTATTCGTCCGTCCGGCGACCCGGGCCCTCACCTCATACGGCTCAGGTCCGGCTGACAGTTTTCCGCCGTGCAGGGCATTGACCCCGATGAGATCGAAACGGATTTCCTGGCACTGAACGCCGGTGAGTTTCAGCCGTTCGGCAACAATGTCGAGAGCCAGCTGTCCGCGGGCTGCCGCGCCCGGCCCCGCGTAGCTGATCTGGCCTTCGCCGATATAACTGTCGACATAACCGATGGACACCTTAAGAAAGTCGGTCCTGGGCCGGCCGTTTCCTCCGCTGATCTGCACCCGATCATCGCCGGTCTGGGTCATCCGTACGCCGGTGAAATCAGCCACCACATCAGGGGTGATATAAGCCGCCGGATTGTGTATTTCGTACAGAAACTGCTCCTTGCAGGTAGCCAGGGTGACCATCCCGCCGGAACCCGATACCTTTGTAATGACGAAGCTTCCGTCTTCGGAAACCTCGGCCAGCGGGAAGCCCAGACGGGCCAGCCCCGCTACGTCCTTGTAGCCCGGATCGGCAAAATAACCGCCGGTAATCTGTCCGGCGCATTCCAGCAGATGACCCATTACTGTGGCCTGCCCCAAGGTCTCCCAGTCATCCAGCCGCCAGCCGAATTCATGGATCAGCGGGGCGGCAAACAGGGCCGGGTCGGCGACCCGCCCGGTGATGACGACATCGGCGCCGTTTTGCAGCGCCTCGATAATCGGCGCTACCCCCAGATAAGCGTTGGCTGACACCAGTTTATCCTTGATGCTCGCCAGTTGTTCGCCGGTTTCCTCGATCACATAGTCCCCGCCCCGGACAACGTCCAGGACGTCATCGCCGGTGACTGCGGCGATTTTAAGTCCCGTAATTCCCAGCTTCGTGGCGATTTCTTTGATTTTTCGCGCCCCGGCGGTGGGATTCGCCGCCCCCATATTGGTGATGATCCTGACGCCGTTTTTCCGGCAGACGCCGAGAACGGCTTCCATCCGTGCCGCCAGCAGCGAGTCGTAACCCAGGGCAGGATCTTTCATCCTGGCCTGTTGGGCGATGGCGATGGTTCTCTCTGCCAGGCATTCAAAAACCAAATACTGAATTCCGCCTTTTTCCGCCAGTTCCACCGCCGGCTCGATACGATCGCCGGAGTAGCCGGCGCCTGAGCCGATCCGTAACTTTTTCACATCCAACACCTCTTCATTATTTGACAGCCCATACCCTAGAAGGGGAATACCCCGATAATCGCGCAGGTAATCGTCATGATGATCGAAGCGGCCCACAGGTAAGGAATCGAAAACTTTTGATGCTCACCCAGTTCCACCCCGGTCAGGCCGACAATAAGGAAGGTCGCCGGGGTCAGCGGGCTGACCGGGAAACCCACGGTCATCTGGCCCATGAGCGACGCCTGAGCCACCGCAATCGGCTGGACACCCAGCATCTTGCCCACTTCAGCCACCACCGGCATAACCCCGAAATAGAACGAATCCGGGTCGAACAGCAGGCTCAGCGGCATGGCTATAATGCCCATGGCAAAAGGAATGTGCTGGGCCAGGGCCGGCGGAACAAAGGACACCGCGACCTGGGCCATGGCTGTGATCATCTTGGTGCCACTCATGATGCCGACAAACGCGCCGGCCGCCAGCAGTATGCTGGCCATCATCAGCGCCGCCTTGGCATGAGCGTCAACCCGCGCCTTTTGCTGGCCGACATCAGGATAGTTGAAAACAAGAGCAAGCACCGTGCCGACCATGAACATCGGGGCCGGATCGACCACGCCGCTGATCATAGTGCCCATGACCACCAGGGCCAGCACGACGTTGAACCAGAACAGCCCTGGCCGGCGCAGGGCCGCTTCCTCCGGTTTGATTTCCCGCTTAAGCACCACATCCGCCGCCGCACCGTCCGACAGGCCCAGACGGCGGGCTTCCCGCCTGCCAAGGAGATAGGCCAGGCCAAATACATAGACAAGACCGACGATCTGAGGAATGACGACCGGCGTAAAGATATCGGTCACCGGGATTTTGAGCGCCGCCGCTGCGCGCAGGGTCGGCCCGGTCCAGGGCAGGTAGTTGACCCCGGCCGCCAGGGAAACCATCAGGCAAAGCAGCCGTTTATCCATACCCAGCCGCTCATAAATCGGCAGCATCGCCGGAATGGTGATCAAAAAACACACCGCCCCCGAGCCATCGAGATGGATCATCAGCGCCAGCAGGGCGCTGCCCATCAAAATCCGGGTCGGTTTTGCCCCGACCGTCTTCAGAATCCGGTCGATGATCGGGTCAAACAGGCCGGCGTCGCTCATGATCCCGAAAAACAGGATGGCAAAAACGAACATCGTCGCCACCGGGGCGATATTTTTGATCCCGTCGATGATAAATTTACTTGTGGTAAGCCCAAACCCGCCAGCCAGCGACGCCACAATCGGAACAGCAATCAATGCGATCAGCGGCGACAAACGTTTTGACATGATTGCCGCCAAAAGCACCAGAATCGTTATAAGTCCAAGCAGTGCAAGCAACGTGTCTCACCCTCTCTGCGAAAATAATGGTCCCAGGCTTCCTGCCGCCAGGAAGCGTCCCCCTTCCTTCACCAAGTACTTCACAGATAATCAAGCAATTATCATGCCAACCTTCCGAGGTCTGGAAACAGGCAATAAAAAAGGGCCTGTGTAAAAAGACCCTGAAGAAATTTCTAATATTTTAGAAGTTTCTTGATCTCCCGCCAGCTAAATCCCGCTTCCGCCTCTCTTCAAACCCTTGCCGGACGGTCACTTCTAAATTATTAGAATTATTTTTCATCACTTCTAATAATTTAGAAATAAGACAGGTCTAACCCGGGATGTTGCAAGCCTTCATCTTGTTGTAGAGAGTGGCGAGGGAAATACCAAGGTCTCTGGCGATCTTCTTTTTGCCTTCCAGCTGCCGGCCGTATCGCTGCAGCATTTCCACAATCGCCTTCCGTTCGGCCTCCAGCACCAATTCTGCCAGGGTCGGCACAGCGGTCTTGTCCTTGGGCAGTTTCGCCTGCAGCCACAGCGGCAGATGCTGGACGGTGATCAGTCCGCTTTCACATACGTTTACGGCATATTCCACGACATTCCTGAGTTCGCGGATATTACCAGGCCAGCCGTAGCGGCCCAGCATAGCTGCGACCTGTTCGTCCATTTCGAAGCAACGTCCGGTTCTCTGGGAATAAAAAGCCAGAAATTCCGCCGTAAGCAGCGGTACGTCCTCCAGCCGCTGCCGCAACGGGGAAAGATGGATATTGAGTACATTCAGCCGGTAGTAGAGGTCCTCGCGGAATTTACCTTCGCTGACCAAAGCCGACAAATCCCTGTTAGTGGCGGCGATCACTCTGATATCCACCGGAACCTCACCGGCTTCGCCCAGCCGCCGGACGGTCCGTTCCTGGAGCACCCGCAGCAGTTTGGCCTGGAGTTCCAGGCTGAGCTCGCCGATCTCGTCAATAAAAATTGTTCCCCCGCTGGCGATTTCAAACAGGCCCAGTTTCCCGCCCTTTTTCGCCCCGGTGAAAACCCCCTCGTCAAACCCGAACAGCTCGCTCTCCATCAGCGACGGCGGGATGGCAGCGCAGCTCACCGCCACGAAAGGCTCCGGTGCCTGGGCGCTGGCGTTGTGGATGGCCTGAGCGAAGACCTCCTTGCCGGTGCCGCTTTCGCCGGTAATGAGGACGTCGGAATGCCCCCGCGCCGCCTTGCCGGCAAGCAGGACCGATTCGGCGATGGCAGCACTCCGGCCGATGATGCTCTTGAAGGTGTATCTGGCCCGGTACATGCGGTCAACCAGATGCTTCAGGCGACGGGTCTTGTTCGTGAACCGGTGCAGCTCATCATTCAGCCGCTGAACCTCGGTGATGTCCTTGACCACCGACACGCCGCCGAAAATTTTGTCGTCGATGATGATCGGCGCCATGTCGACGACATACTCGACATCACCCTCGCGGCGATACACGCCGGCCATCGACTTCCCTGACCGGATCACCCCGGGCAGCATCGCCCCCGGCCGGACCTCAGTCAGGCGCCGGCCGACGATTTTTTCCCGCGGCACCCCGGTAATCCGCGTATATTCGGGATTGATGTACCGGACGACCGTCGATTGATCAGCCACCAGAATTCCGTCGTCGATGGAATCAAGGATCTTCAGATACCATTCTTCCACCGCCTGGGGCGAAGACATCAGGCCCTTGAGCATCGGCGAAACATCGGTTGGATTGTCGAATAACATGCTAAGCCACCCTCCTCGCGGGAGCGTCCTTCAGCTTTTTCTTTGGTCCAGACATTTCCTGGCTTTATTGTAACATAACCCATCAGGAACGCGCCAAAAGAACCGCATTTGCTGCGCCGGCGAAATGCGGTTCAGCGACAGGCGCCGGAAAACCGGTTCTGTAGAACTCTCCCTGCTTCATCACAACATATTGATGTGTTGTGAAAGTCCGATCTATATATAGTGTTATTGGCGACAATCTTTATAACTATGATAGTGGTAATATCATTAATCATTTACGCCTAGCATCGACATTAAACTCTGATTTCCGATTATCTTCGACGCCACTGCCGGGCCGTGCGTCACGAATACTTTCATCCAGCGGCAGATAATTTCCTTTATCTGTAAAGAATCAGTTACTTTCGTGTTGTGCCGTAATCAGGCAAGTCAGTAATACTGCGGTTTTTCCTTGGTTCATCAATATTACGCAATATGTACTATCACTTTAAACGCCACTAAAATAATTCAGTCCCAGAGCGCGGCAAACCTATTTTTGAGCGATTAGAAGGAACCGAGAGGGGTTTTCCGCAGCGGGATTTGCCCACGACAATAGATAAGTGAAAAATTAAGACTCGGGAAAATTCGCCCGAGTCTAGTTTCACTAGTGTCAACCGCCGCCTGCCGAGTCGTGCAATTGCCTCAGACGCTCCCGGCCGATCTGGTAAAGCTCGCCGCAAAAATGACAGCGAACCTCGGCCTGGCCTTCCAGCACCATTTCGGCCAGTTCTTTCCGGCCCAGGCTGACGAGCATGCTCTCAACC
>JARLHY010000057.1 GCA_031292015.1 Negativicutes bacterium
GGGGGTGAACTTTTTGCTAAACAACAAAGCCTATGTCGCCACTTTTGAAGAGCACTTATTCGAAAATAAATATTTTGGCACAAGATTCAAAGCAATACTTTTGCCTTTGTGCCTGATTGTGATGGATTACTCCGCCATTCTTGCCGCGGTATGGTCGGCTTATTTTGTCAGGAATGATATCATACCAAGCATCATATCTTTAAATTTCCCTTCCTTTGATGTGGTAAGGGTGTATATTTATGTGATTATTCCGTGTGCCTACATCTGTTTCATGGCGTTTGACGATCTGTACACCAGAAGACTGCTTTTTTGGCAACAGGTAGGGAAGATCTTCAAGGTCAATGTGTACGCGATGGTGTCGGTTCTGGTCCTGATGTATCTGACGACTGAGGCCAAGACGATGTCCCGGGCATTTATGATTCTGACCTGGTTTTTTGCTCCTGTTTATCTTGTGTTCGCCAAACTGTTGGTCAGAAAGGTTTTGTTAGCTTCGGGCCTGTGGCAAGTGCCGGCGGTCATTATCGGCTCAGGCAAGACGGCGCAGCTCCTGGTGAATGCTTTTGAAAGAGACAGCGGGTTGGGATATTCTGTCGTCGGGTTGATCCAGGATAAGCCTGGGGCGAAACGACCGGACGGATGCCCGGTTATCGGCAATTTGGATCAGGCCGAGGAATGTGTACAGCGCGCGGGCGTAAAAAATGTATTGATTACCCAGCAGAGTCTGAGCAGGCAACAATTGCAAAAGTTGGTATATAGGCTGCAACCGTATGTTGACAGTATAACGCTGGTGCCTGACCTGTTTGGCGTGCCTGTGGGTGAAATGCAACTGGATACTTTGTTTAATGAAAAAGCGGTGCTGCTCAAAATCCGCAATAACCTTGCCAATGAATACAACTGCTGCGTAAAGCGCTGCATCGATATTTTTGGCGGTTTAGTGGGGCTTATTGCCGGCATACCGCTGCTTATTGTGTTGGCTTCGCTGATTTATGCCGACAGTCCCGGGCCGGTTATTTTCGCCCATCAACGTATCGGCAAGAACGGACAAGTCTTTCGCTGCTACAAGCTGCGCACTATGATAACCGATGCCGAAAAGGTTCTGACCCGCTACCTCCAAGACAATCCTGCCGCCCGTCAGATGTGGGAGAAGGATTACAAACTCAGGGATGACCCCCGGGTAACCCGGATAGGCCGTTTCTTGCGCAAGACCAGCCTCGACGAATTGCCGCAGCTGTTTAATGTGCTGAAAGGCGAGATGAGTCTGGTGGGGCCAAGGCCGATTGTTGCGGCCGAGGTCAATAAATATGCCGAATATATCCAGGATTTTTATTTGGTCCGTCCCGGCATAACCGGACTTTGGCAGGTGAGCGGACGCAATGATGTCGATTATACCGAGCGGGTGCAACTGGACTCGTGGTATGTTAGAAATTGGTCCATGTGGCTTGACGTGACCTTGATTCTGCGAACGATAGGAATTGTAGCAAGAGGCCGAGGCGCCTATTGAAAAGTGTCTGAACAGTCAGCAACGGCATGGGCGTTGGCAGACTCAAAAAAAAGGTGTCCCTGCAAAAATGCAGGGACACCTTTCGGCATATCCTGGAGGTTTTTGAGGACTCGTTTTTTGATTGATAGCGTAGATAAAAACACCCATATTTTACCCTGCAAGAGGCGGCAGGGAACAATTTGTCCGGCTCTGATCCGAAAAATTCTCCTGTGAGGTTGACAGCCGGGTTTTCAATATACAGGATTTTGGGAAAATGTGTCGAAGACTATCAATGTTATTAGACATTTCTTGGCTATACGGCTGTTACGAATCATTTCGATAACGGCCAGCTGATGATTTTGCAGTTTTAACAGGACGAATTCGAAGGGGTGTGAAAGGAATGTCTATCAGAATACTGATCGCTGACGATCACGCGCTGCTGCGTCAGGGAATCAAAAATGTGCTTGAACTCGAAGAAGACTTTGTGATAGTTGCTGAAGCGGGGGATGGGGAGGAGGCGGTGAAAAAAGCCGGCGAGGTTCTTCCTGATATCGCGCTGATTGATATCAATATGCCACGGCTTAATGGGTTGGAAGTCACAAAACGCGTTCGTGATTCTTTCCCTACAGTCAAGGTCATTGTTTTAACCATTCATGATGATGAAAGTTATGTGGTTGAGGTCGTGAAAGCCGGAGCCGCCGGATATCTGCTGAAAGATGTGGAGCCGGGCATGCTGATCAAAGCGATTCGCACCGTGTTTGACGGTGAATCCTTTATCTATCCGACGTTGGCCAAAAAATTGTTCGGTGAGATCACCCGCCTGGAGGGAGAGCGACGGCAGGGCACAGCCAATTTTCTTCAACACGGTCGGGAAGAGCGTCTTACTTTGCGTGAACTGGAAGTTCTCCAACTGATCGCCAAGGGCCTGAGCAACCAGGAGATCGCCGGGCAATTGTTCCTCAGCGAGAAAACGGTCAAGAATCACCTGACCAATATCTTCCGCAAGATTGATGTCAATGACCGGACTCAGGCCGTGCTTTATGCCATCAAGAACAAGATTGTGGTACTGGATTGACGACAGGCACGAATCCCGGCGGACAGCGCATATATTATCCTATCCCGTGAAAGGGGGTAGGATAATTTGTTTTTCCCCTATATTACGTGTGTGGTATTAGTGTCGCTGGCCTTGTATGGGCTGTGGCAGCTGACAAGGGATGTTTGGCAGGCCTGGTTTCAGGCCGGGCTGGAGCACTCCTTCCGGGCCAGCTTATTGCTTGTTGTGAGGAATAGCCAGGAGCAGATCGAGGGAATGATCCGATCCTTACTGCTGGAGACCGCGGCTGACCGCAAATGGTGTGAACTGGTGGTTGTCGACCACGCCTCTGAAGATATCACCCCCTCGGTTTTAGACCGGCTGGCTGCCGCCGATCCCTGGATCAAGGTCGTTCACCTGCCTGCCGCCGCCAGACCCGCGGCTGAAGGAATAGCCCTATGCCAGGGGGAACTAATCTGCGTCCTTGATTTTATCAACCGCTTGAGACCGGACGAGTTTCCTGCGGTGCTGCAAAAGCTTCGACAATTTTGAGTGCGGTCTCGTGTTTTTGCGTATTATGCAGCTTCAGCAACAAACGCATAGTTTGGCGGCTGTCGGAGTATACTGCATAGCGTAAGACGAGGAGGCGAAAAAGATGAGTTGTTCACGGCCTGACAATACGGAATCCGGTTATAAATGCAGTCGCTGCGGCGGCATGTTCGGCAGCCGCCCCGGGGAAACGGTGGGCTGCCCGTTTTGCGGCATGATCTGCGAAGAGACAAGCTGCCGGGTGGTTGATTTCAGCAACGAAGAGTACTAGGTGTCGAATATACCCGAATAAAGAGGAAAAACACTTTGCGGGCCGAATAGATAACTATGACCGGCGATTGCCCGAAGAAGCTGAATATCTTCATTCGCACCCACGGACACTGACTATTACAGCAAGGATCAGAAAGACTCTGCCGGTTTGACAGAGTTTTTTTGCTTCCTAATAAACATTCTGACTGTCGGCCTGCACCTGCGTCATAGCCGGCCCGTTACTCAAAGGTGTGCGGGCGGATGACTCCCCGGTGCGCCCCGGATTGGTGTTGGTTATTCGGACAGTGTTGCAGGGAGGTCTGTATGCGGCTGATTATTAGCGCTGTCACCTGGGAACCGTTTCTGCTTTCCGGGATGTGTCAGCTGGAATTGGTGCCGTTGGCCGACAAATACGGCTGTGCCGGGATCGAATTCCGGCCCTATTGGCGCAGTGCCCTGGAGGAGTTGCCGGAGATCAGGGAGTTTCTGGCCGAATACGGGCTGGTAAGCACCTATGCTTGCCGGGAATGTCTCCTGGCGAGTTCGGAGGAAGAAACCAAGGTTTTTCTAACTGCGATGAAGGCGAGTATTTTGCTGGCTGAAAAACTCGGAGCCGGCATTATGCGAATCAGCGTGGCTTCCGGACCGTTCAACCGCGACTTTATCAGCGCCGGCTGGTGGCGACAGGCGGTGCGGGAGATCATCACGGCCGCAGCCGGCAGGGGGATTGTCCTGGGGCTGGGAAATAGCCCCGACCCTATAGGCGGGAATCCGGTGCTGATCATGGATATTTTGGCGCTGTTTGCCTCGCCGCACCTAAAGGCAACCTATAATACCGGCAACTGGGCGGCCGCAGGCTGGGACCCGCAGCGAGCGCTGGATATACTGGCCGGGCAGGTGGGATATGTGCAGATAAAGGATGTGACCGCCGCAAACGTCCCGGTCCACCCAGGCTCAGGCAGTGTCGCTATTCTCGATCTGATTGACAGGTTGACCCGGGAAGGGTACGAGGGCCTGTACGCGCTGGAGTTCCCCGGCGGGCAAAGCCCGGCCGCCACGGTAAAGGCGTCGCTGAAGTATCTCCGTCGCGAATAGCCACCCAGGTCGTTGACTTTTTTTGAACAGCCTGGTGGTTTATCGATAGGACAAAGACGCTCAGTGGAGCGTCTTTTGCATTACGCAAATTATTGTGTCGGATTAGTCTACGGCAGGTTTTTGGGCGGCTGGGCAGAATAGAATCATGATTGACTAAAGATGAAGCACCGGCTTCGACAGCAGATGGAAAACTGGGGTGAATCGATGGGAGTATTAAGGGTGGAAGGCCTGGCCAAGGCTTTCGGCGCTGATCAATTGTTTGCTGATGTGGGTTTTGAATTGCAGCGGGGCGAGAAAGTCGGTCTGATCGGCGCCAACGGTACAGGCAAGACGACGCTGCTGCGCTGCCTTTTGGGTCAGGAGCGGCCGGACGGCGGGCAGGTCAGCCTTGCTGCCGGCGAGACGACCGGCTATGTGGAGCAGGACACTGATTTGGGTACAGGAACGCTGGGCGAGGAACTGCGCTCGGCGTACAGCGATATTATTGCCGATCAAGACAGGATGCGCCGGCTGGAAGCGGCGATTGCCGCCGAACAGGATGAGGCGGTCCAAGCGGGACTGATGCGCGAGTACGCGGCTGTTGTGGAGCGTTTTGAACAGGGCGGCGGATATGCATATGAGGCTATGATCCGGCGGGTTGTGAGCGGACTGGGTTTTAGCGAGGAGGATCTGGCCCGCTCTGTCGGCACGTTCTCCGGTGGGCAAAAGACCAGAATCAGTTTGGCTAAAACCCTGGTCAGGCAGCCGGATTTTCTGTTTTTGGATGAGCCTACGAATCATCTGGATATCATGATGGTGGAGTGGCTGGAAGGTTTTTTACGGGACTATTCCGGCGGGGTCTTGGTGATTTCCCATGACCGTTATTTTCTCGACCGGGTAGTGGGGCGGGTGCTGGAACTGGAGGGGCGCGGCCTGACGTCGTTTCGCGGCAATTACAGCGATTATCTCAGACAGAAGACCGAACGGCAGGCAAGCCAGAGGAGTGCCTATGAGAAACAGCAGGCTTATATCGTCAAAACCGAGGCCTTTATCGACCGCTACCGGGCCGGGATCAAGTCGCGCCAGGCCCGGGGCCGGCAGTCGATATTAAGCCGGCTTGAACGATTGGAGTCGCCGGACGCTGCCGACAGAATCAATCTGGAGTTCAATATTCAAGAAGGCTGCGCCGAGAGGGTGGCTGAGCTGGTTGCCGTGACTGCGGCCTATGGCTCCAAACGGATTTTCAGCGAGGCGTCGCTGCTGATCAGACGGGGCGAGGGAGTTGCTTTGGTGGGCCCGAACGGTGCCGGCAAAACCACGGTACTGAAACTTCTGGCCGGCCAGCTTCAGCCCGCTGCCGGCTGGGTCAAGCTGGGCAGCCGGGTCCGCCTCGGTTACTTCGCCCAGGAACATGAGGGCCTGAATCCGCGGCAGCGGGTAATTGATGAAGTTATGGCAGAGTCGGGTCTGGGGGAGGAACGGGCCAGGAACTATCTGGGCGCTTTTCTGTTTACAGGTGAGGATGTATATAAGCTGGTCGGCGATCTCAGCGGGGGAGAAAAATCGCGCCTGGCGCTGCTTAAACTGATGCTGGGCGGAGCGAACTTCCTGGTTTTGGACGAACCGACCAATCATTTGGACATCGCTGCCAAAGAGGCGGTGGAAGAGGCTATCCTGAGTTTTCCGGGGACGTTTTTGGTGGTTTCCCATGACCGGTATCTGCTGGACAAGATAGCCGACCGGGTGGTGGAACTGGCTGACGGGCGTTTCACCGAATATACCGGCAACTACGGTTATTATCGGGAGAAAAAGAATGCCGAAGCCAAAGCGGTCATCGCCCCGCCGCCGCAAAGCAAACCGCCCAAGGCGGAAAAGCCGCGGCGGCAAGCCCAGGATAAGGCCAGGCTTGGCAAAAAACTGGAAGAGGAGATTGCCGGGCTTGAGTGGCAACTGGTGCTGTGTGAAAGCCAGCTCAACGATCCGGCCAGCCACGACGATCCGGAGGTCAGTCGGCGACTGGCTGACCAGTACGCCGAACTGGAAGCGGAGTTGGCGGCAAAATACGATGAATGGCTGGAAGTTACGGCCGAAATGTAAAAATCCAGGCAACAGATGCCTGGATTTGTTTCCTTGGTCGCTCAAAAAGGGTGATAGATTGCCGGATCGCCGCGGTGCAATCAACAACTCGCGCGGCGACGTCTGGCGGGGCGGCAGTGAAGCAGCCATGGCTGGATGCTCGTGCGGATCGCCAAGGCTCAGTGCCGGTAAGGTATTCGGATCGGAACCGGCCGGTGTCGTAAAACCGGTATCAGCGGAAAAGGTTGATCAGGGTGACAGCGGCATAGACTATTCCGCAAAAGACGGTAGCCTGCACCCAGTAGTCAGGAACCCTGTCCATTCCGACGATGGAACGGTTCTTAAAATAATGATAGGTATACATATCATCTTTCAAGACAGGACCTCCATCTTTTGTAAACTGCTGTAAGCTTCTACGGAATTACCGCAGATTCCTGCTTAGTCAGTCAAAAAAATGCAGGATTTATGAAAAATCGCTGCGAATTATAGAACTGTTGTTTGGGGGTGACCGGATGGAGACGCTGACAGGAACGGTGGAAACCGTAATTTTTCATAGTCATGACAACAGTTTTGTCGTTTTTAAGCTGCAGCCGGCGAATGAAACAGCGTTGGCTACGGTAGTCGGCAATATGTCGGCGCCGCTGGTCGGGGAAGAGGTGGTCCTCGGCGGCGAGTGGGTCGAGCACAGTCGCTTTGGCCGACAGTTTAAAGCGCAGACTTTCCAGCGGGCGGCTCCGTCCACGGTGAAGGGGATTGAACGTTTTTTGGCTTCCGGGGCGATCAAGGGGATCGGTCCGGCCATGGCGGCGCGGCTTGTATCCCGTTTCGGGGCCCGGGCGCTAGAAATTATCGAGTATTTTCCGCATCGCCTGACAGAGGTGGAGGGGATTGGCAGCAAGCGGGCCGAGACTATCCGGATGTCTTTCGCCGAACAGTCGGAGCTGCGGGAGGTTATGTTGTTTCTGGAAACCCACGGGGTTACAAGCGCTTATGCTGGCAAGATATTCACCCGGTTTGGCTCGGAATCACTGGCTGTTGTGAAGGAGAATCCCTACCGCCTGGCCGAGGAGGTCGACGGCGTCGGGTTTCGTACCGCCGATCAGATCGCCACGGCGATGGTCTGGGACCGTAATCACCCGGCGCGGCTGGCTGCGGGAATCAGTTTCGCGCTGCTCCAGACCGCCCACAACGGTCACTGCTGTGTCCCGGAGGATTATTTGGTGCAGGAGACTGCAAAACTGCTGGCAGCCGAGAGGATCGAGGTGGCGCTTTGCCTGACGGAGCTTATCCGGCAGGAGCGGCTTTACGCCGAGGATTATCAGGGTACGGTGCTGGTGTATCCAGGTTATCTCTACCAGGCGGAGAAAAGGGTCGCCGAGCGGCTGAGGCATCTGCAAGACCGCGCCAAGCCGGTGGACTGCAAAGACGGCCCCGCTATGGTGGCCGACTGGGAGAAGGCTGCGGGGGTGACGCTGGCTGAGGCGCAGCGCCAGGCCGTCGAGGCGGCGCTGATCCACGGAGTACTGGTTATGACCGGGGGGCCGGGAACGGGAAAGACGGTTACGGTTAAAGGGATGATTGCGTTGCTGGCTGAGCGCGGGTTTAAAATTGTGCTTGCCGCGCCAACCGGCCGGGCCGCCAAAAGGCTGAGCGAAGCCTGTGACCGTGAAGCTTCCACCATTCACCGCCTGCTGGAGTCCACCGGCGGACAGTCAGGAGCGCCCCAGTTTCTGCGCAATGAGGAAAATCCCCTGGATGCCGATGTGATCATTATCGACGAAGCATCTATGATGGATATTACGCTGATGTATCATTTGTTAAAAGCGGTGCCGGAGGGCTGCCGGGTTGTGCTGGTGGGGGATGTGGACCAACTGCCGGCGGTGGGGCCGGGGTCGGTGCTGAAGGATATTATCCGGTCGGAGACGGTTCCGGTTATTCGTTTGACAGAGGTTTTTCGCCAGGCCGGCCAGAGCGCCATTGTGGCCAACGCCCATCGGATCAACCGGGGTCAGCTGCCGGACTGCTGCAGCAGCGCCGACTTCCAGTTCCGGGAAATCGATGACGGTGAGGCGGTGGCAACGGCGATCGTCAGGCTATGCCATGACGAATTGCCGGCAGCGGGTTTTGATGTTTGGCAGGATGTCCAGGTACTGTCGCCGATGCATCGCCACAGCTGCGGCGTGGAGAATTTGAACAGACTGCTGCAGGCGGCGCTCAATCCGTCGGATGGATCGCCCGCAGCCGGAGTTGGGCAGCAGCTGCGCCGCGGCGACAAGGTAATGCAGGTCCGCAATAACTATGCCAAAGGTGTTTTTAACGGCGATATCGGCAATATTGCCAGCGCCGAGCCCGGTCTGGTGATTGTCCGCTATCCGGACAATGATGTGATATATGAGAAGAATGAGCTGGATGAAGTGATGCTGGCTTATGCCATGAGTGTGCATAAAAGCCAGGGGAGTGAGTACCGGGTGGTTGTCATGCCGCTGGTCGGGAGCCATCATGCGATGCTTCAGCGCAATCTTCTCTACACGGCGGTAACCCGGGCCAAGGAGAGGGTGGTGCTTTTGGGAAGCAAGGCGGCCCTGAACACAGCGCTGGCCAACGACCGGACCCGGCGGCGCTATTCTCTTCTGGCTGAACGGTTAAAAGGGGAGAGCTTGTGTTAGCCGCATGGTGGAAGGCCCTGCTAGATCTGGTGTATCCCCCGCGTTGCCCGGTTTGCCGCGCCGCGGTGGAGCAGCACGGATTGCTGTGCCTGGCCTGCTTGTCCGGGGCGGTAGCCGAACGGGAGATCAATATCGCCGGCCGCCGGCTGGCCGGGCTGGACTCTTGCCGGGTACTGTGCGACTATGGCGGAGGAGTCAAGCAGTTGATTCACAGACTTAAGTTTCATAAGCAGGCCGGGGCTTCGATCTATCTCAGCCGGCTCTTGGAAGACCGGCTCGATGCCGGACGGTTCGCCGGAGTGGACGCGGTGGTGCCGATACCGCTGCACGCCGGCCGGTTGGCCGAACGGGGCTTTAACCAGACGGAGCTTATTTTTCGCAAATGGGCCGAAGGACAAGGCTGGCTGTGGCTGAACGCGCTGGAGAGGATTCGGTCGACGGCGCCGCAGTGGGAGCTGGCGCTGGACCTTCGCCGGAAAAACATAAAAGGCGCGTTCAAGGTGACGCGCCCGGAATGGGTACAGGGAAAAGTATTGTTGGTGGTGGATGACATTCTGACCAGCGGCTTTACTTTGAACGAGGCTGCCAAAACGCTCAAGCGCTGCGGCGCCAAGCGGGTGATGGGGCTGGCCCTGGCCAGTGGGGCGGATAGTTGACTAGCCCAGCGACTCGACGAAAGCCCTGATCACGTCAGGATCGAACTCGGTGCCGGAATGGTTGCTCAATTCTCGAACCGCGTCGGCGGGGGTTTTGACCCAGTTCTGGGTACAAGGGTTGATGAAACGGTCATAATAGTTGGCGACAGCGATGATCCGAGCGCCAAGGGGAATATTCACCCCTTTGAGGCGTTTGGGATAGCCCTTGCCGTCCCAACGTTCGTGATGATAGCGGATATACGGAATAATATCCTGGCAGGCGACGATATTTTCCAGCATATAGCTGCCGGCGTTGCAGTGATTTTTATAAATGCTCATTTCCCGGGTGGAAAGATAGGGGATCTTGCTCAGTACCGAATTAGGCACAGTAAGGTGCCCGACATCATGCAGCAATGCGGCGGCGCGGATCCGCTCGATTTCACTTCGCGGCAGACGCATTTTGGCGGCGATGCTTACGGCGTAGTTGGCAACCTGCTGACAATGCAGAAAAAGCTTGGCATTCTTCATTTCAATAAGAGGCAGCAGGGTGGCGACAATCTTCTTCATGGTTTCGCCGCTATTCATCGCGTTGTCTACGGCCTGAGTCAGTGTTAGCATACTCTCGTCGAACTGCCTTTCGTGACAGAGTTAAGTATATTCTATCTTTGCTATAAATAAAAATAATCCTGCCGCCGTCAGAAAAAAATGTCTGTTTCCCGGCCAATTAGGCCAAAAGACCTAGGGTGTAATTTGTCGGTTATGGTATAATCAGGATGAAAGAGGGAGGGATACGGATGAATTTGACGAATTGTCAGGAATGCGGCGGTGTCATGGTTGAAAACCCCAGCGGAATGTGCGCGGCTTGTCTTCGCAACGAAGATCTGGCTGAGGACAAGGTGGCCGAATACCTGCGGGATGCCTCACGGGCCTCGTTGGATGAAATAGCCAAAGCCACAGGGGTTAAGCCAAAAGTCATCCTGCGGATGCTAAAGCGGGGCCGTATTACCAGCAACGCACAGATTTCCTATCCCTGCGAGACCTGCGGTGAGCAGATCCTTTCCGGCCGGCTGTGCGACAATTGTACCAAGGTCATTAACGATCAGCTCAAGACAGAGGCCTGGCAGCCTGCGGCCGCCCCGACCGAAACGAAGAAAGATACCAGGATGTATATCAGGGATTTACTTGATAAGAAGTAATAAACAGCGGAAGTAGGTCTTAGAGGCCGAAAAACGGCCATAACTTTCGCCTGTGGCCGATAAACTCCTAAAACAGTTGGTGGCGGGGATTATAATCCCCGCCCTTTTTGACGATAAATGGGCAGGAGTTTCTATGCTAGTGAGGTGTCTGCCATGATCATTTCCACAAGTCAAATCCAAAATATCCTGAAGATCTATGCTGAGAATAAGCCGGTAAAAGCCACAAAATCACAGGAGACCAGTCCGTCAGGCAAGATGGATGAGGTGATTTTGTCGACTCAGGCTCAGGAGATCGGGCAGATTCACCAAGCGCTCAAGGCTATGCCGGAGGTGCGTGAGGACAGGGTCCAAGAACTTTCCGACCGCGTTGCCCAGGGTAACTACAGCATTGAAGCGAAGGACGTGGCCGAAAAGATGATTGGCCGCATTATGGCCGACGGTCTGCCTAAATAGGTGGAGGAAATATGAAAGAACAGTGGGAGACGCTTGCGGTCCTTTCCGAGGAAATCCGTGATTTATACGGCATAATCGTCAAACTGGGGGCACAAAAACGCGAAGCGTTGATTGTGGCCAACGCACCGGAATTGGACAAGGTAACCAAGCAGGAAGAACTGCTGATCACCCGGATCGGCAAACTGCAGGTGAACAGGGAAGCGATCATCAAGAAGCTGGCTGAAGCGAATCATCTGACCGAGGACAGTACCTTCAGCGAGTTTCTTTCCTTTGGGCCCCAGGACGTGACCCAGCGACTAGAGAAGGCCAATACCGAACTGGCCGAGGAAGCGCAAGAACTAGTGGCCCTAAATCGGGTGAATGCCGAGATGCTGCAAAAAGCGTTGGCTTTTATCGATTATAATATGAATCTGCTGTCCGGCAGTATGGCGAATCCGACTTATGCCCAAACAGGACAGTCTTCGCTTACGTCACTGGGCCGGTCCTTTCTCGACCGGAAGGTATAGTTGTTTTTTCCCCGGCGGAACAAAGAAGGAAGGCAGCTTCTCAACATGACAAATAAGGCAAATCCCGCGGCGCCAGAATGGATGGAAATACTGGGAGACCTGTTAGAGATAACTGGGCAGTTGCTTGACTCGGCCAAGCGAAAACAGGCTGTTCTGGCTTCCGATAAGCTTGATGCCCTGCAGGAGCTTATGCAGGAAGAAGAGCTGATGGCAGCCGCACTGGAAAAGACAGAGCGGCAGCGGCTGGAGCTTCAAGTCAGATTTCCGGCATGGCCGAACAGCTTGAGTGAACAGTTGGCGGTTCTGCCTGAACAGGAACGGGGCCAGGAAACAGAATTGGCCCGAAAGCTCGGACGGACGGTGAAAGAGCTGGCCGTCCAGAACAGGATCAACAGCGAGATTATTCAGCACTTATTGAACTTTACCGCTTATAATCTGGAGCAGCTTTATAAGGTGTCTTCAGGTCCTGTGTACGGATCCCGCGGCGATGTCCCTCCGCCTGTAACAAGCCGGGCGGTCGTTGACAGAAAGATATAGGAGTGTGAACTGATGATAGGAACATTTACCGGCATCAATACGGTAACCTTGGCCTTAGAAGCCCAGCAGGCGGCTCAGGACACCACCGGGCACAATATTTCCAACGCCAATACAACGGGATACTCGCGGCAGACCGCTAATCTGACGACGATGCCGTCGTTGACCATATACCAGGGCGGCGGTCCGGTCCAACTGGGGACCGGGGTGAATGTCGCCTCGATTACCCGGGCCCGGGACTCGTTTATTGATAACCAGTACCGTCAGCAGAACGCCGCAAAAAATTTCTGGCAGAGTCAGACAGACGAGCTGTCCCAGGTGGAAAACATTTTTACCGATACCAACGATGACGGCCTGCAGGCGTCGATCAACGCTTTCTACACCTCTTTGCAGACGCTGGGGGCGAATGCCAATGATGTTGGGGCCCGGACCAATGTTCGGGAGACGGCCAACTCGATGGTTCAGGTCATCCAGCAGGATGCCCAGCACCTCCGGGACATTGCCAACGACCTGACCAATCAGATATCTACCCAGGTCAGTAACATCAACAACATCGCCCAGCAGGTAGCCGCGCTGAACAAGCAGATCGTTACCCAGGAGTCCAGCGGTTCGGCGGCGAATGATCTGCGCGATCAGCGGGACCAGTTGCTTGATCAGCTTTCGGCCATCACCAACGTCCAGACTTCAGAGGACAAATCAGGTGCGGTATCGGTGTCGGTCGCCGGCGTCTCGCTCGTTCAGAACACTACGGTGAATCCCTTGATGCTTAAAGACCAACATAATGATACATATAATTTCGACTCCAGCACGGTTACTCAGGCCAACGGCCTTTCGGGCACCTTGACCTTTACCGGCGGGAGCCTGGCCAGCGCTTTCCAGCTGCGGGACCAGACGGTCACCGGCTACCTGGATAATTTGAACAACGTAGCCCAGTTTCTGCTGCAGGATTTCAACAATCAGCAGCAGGCCGGACAGGACAACAACGGAACGACGACCAAAGCAGCCGTAGTTGGACCCCCTGCTGTTGCTGCCAGTACCGTGGCACTGATGTTCGGCAGTCTTCCCACAGGTACTCTTCCTGCCGCTGCCAATCCCTACAGTACCGCCGCCGCCTACACCCCGCCCAACAACGACTGGCTGGACCAGCTTCAGGTCAACCCACTGCTATATACCACTTCGGGGCTTAATTATATCGCCGCCAGTGCTAAAGGCGCTGCCGGCACGGCCGACGGCACCAACGCGCTCGCGTTGGCGAATGTGCTGTACAATGATCCTTCCCCCGCGCCGAGCCCGGCCAACGCGTTGGGGAACGTGAGCCTCAGCAATTATTACAACACGATGATCGGCACTCTGGGGGTCCAGTCCCAGCAGGCCTCGAATATGAATGACAATCAGGCTGTGCTGCTGACGTCAACGACGAACTGGCGAGAGTCGGTATCCGGGGTCAGTACGGACGAAGAGATGTCGAACATGATCACGTTTCAAAAAGCCTATGGCGCCGCGGCAACGGTGTTGTCGACGATGAATTCAATGCTCAATACCCTGATTGCAAGCGTAGGGGGTACTGTTTAACAGCCGACTATGCGAGACAAGGCGAGCATTAACCTGAGGGGTGAGAAAGAATGAGGATCACAGACAATATCCTGACAAATCAATTTCTGTATAATTTCAACAACTCGCTGGCGAAGGTGAGCGATCTGCAGGAGCAGATGTCGAGCGGCAAGGCGGTCAACAAGCCGTCGGACGACCCGGTCAAGGCGGTGCGCAGCCTGACCTTCAAGACCGACCTGACGGTCAACAGCTCGTTTACGCAAAACGCCTCGGACGCCGCTTCCTGGATGAGCACCAGTGATGGGGCGATAACCAGCGCTGAAACTGTAATCCAAAACATCCAATCATTGATCCAGAGTGTGGCGGTGCCAGACCCGACTGTTGCTTATGGCGCTGCGGCTCAGCAATTGAATGGCTATATCAATGAACTTGTCAACCTGGGCAATACCCAGATTGGTGGGCGCTATCTTTTTGCCGGCCAAAATGACAAGGCACAGCCTTTCGCGACTACGAACAATGCCGATGGGTCGATTTCAGTCACCTATAGCGGGACATATGATGGAGAAATCGTTAATGGTGTCGCAGACCCTCACGCCGGGACGGTTACCATGAAAGTGAGTCCAGGCGCCCCTGATCCGGTACGGGACAAAATCAACGTCGACGGAGTGGGCTTATTCGGAGCTCTTAACGCCGCAGGTGCGCCGCAGCTTTTTCAAGATCTGCAAACGATTTATGGACATCTGACCGCCGCCAGTCCGTCGGTGTCACAACTGAGCACCGATCTGGGTCTGCTGAGTAACGATACAGGCACCGGCGACGAGGATCATTTGCTGGTCTCCCAGACTTCTTTAGGAGCGCGGCAGGCGGTGTATCAGACAATCAGTACCCGTCTGACGGCCGATAATGTTACGATCAAGAGCGACCTGTCCACCAACCAGGACCTGAATATGTCCAAAGCCAGCATCGATTTCCAGACCGCCACAAACGTCTATAACGCCGCACTGTCGGTGGGCGCCAAGATTCTGCCCCAGTCGCTGGTCGATTATCTCAAGTAATGGATTGATCAGAGGGCGGGGATAATATGAACATACCGACAATCGAGATAACCCAGCAGTTCGGGCAGATCGGTATGAAGATTACGCCGCCCGATCTAAACCTGAGCATTAAGCCTCCAAACCTTGAATTGCATATCAACAATCCTGATCTGGAGATACATACAACAAAACCGGAAGTGATTATCGATTTGCGTGAGTCGTTCAATTCCATGGGCCTGCAAGATATTGCTGCTGTCGCAAAGTCTGTCAGCGACGAAGCGAAACAGACAGCGATCAAGGGGATCGAGCGCCGGGTCGAAGAGGGTACTGAGCTGGCAAAGGCAAAGGGGCCGGACTCGGCTCAGTTGGCCGCAAGGGACGCACACTCGGAAGAGAAACAACTGGTCATCGGCCTTATGCCGGAAGCCCCGCCCAGGATCACCGCCACCCGCGGCTCGGTAAAGGGGATCTACACCCCGGGCGATGTTGCGGTGAAACTCGACTCGGGCGAGGTCAAAGGGGACTTTATCTGGGGCAAGGTTGATGTATACATGGAACGCGAACCCTATATCGATATTAGAGCATAATCGGAGGAAATATATGGTTGTTGATGCTGTGTGTACAAGTTCCCAGGAGCGGACTGAAGGAGAAATGATCACTTTTCCTCAAGGCCTGATCGGACTGGAAGAGTACCAAAAATTTGTTCTGAAGCAGGTGTCGGAGGAAAGCCTTTTTCAAATTTTGCAAAGTAAAGACGAGAAAGGTTTCGAGTTACTTGTTACCAGCCCGTTTTGGGTTGCGCCTGATTATTCGTTTGAGTTGCCGGATATTTATTCGGCTCAACTGGGGGATGCGCAGGGAATCGAAGTGCTGGTTACGGTGACGCTGGCTTCCGATCCCAAGGACTGCACGGTTAATCTTCTCGGTCCGCTGGTAATCAACCGTAAATCCGGCAAGGGATTTCAGGTTTTGGCGTCAGACAAGGTCTATACCACGAAGCATAAGATCTGCCAGAGCGCCGGGGGGAAATAATATGCTGATTCTGGCGCGAAAGAAAAACCAATCTCTTCGGATCGGTGACAATATCATCATTACTGTGGCAGATGTCCAGGGCGATCAGGTCCGCTTGGGTATCAGTGCTCCCAAAGATGTTCAAATTTTGCGCCAGGAGCTTTACGACGCGGTGAAAGACTCGAATAAAAATGCCGCAGAAGCGGTACAGCAAGCAAATCTGGACAGCTTCTTAACTCAGATGAAACAGTTGAAGGATGAGGAAAAAGAATAGCTTGAAAAAAAAGCGCATTTTTAACAAAAAAAGCGCTTTTTTTGCTAAAAAACACTTAATGAATTTCAAATGTTTCACGATATTACAAATGACAGTAAAAACTTACTGGATGACAAGCTGGCCAGCTGTCAAAAGATGTGGCAAGGATGCCACTATAAAATTCAAGGAGGAAAAGA
>JARLHY010000058.1 GCA_031292015.1 Negativicutes bacterium
AATAAAAAGAATTGCGCACGCTTATGCGCAATTCTTTGGTCCCGGCAGGATAGTCCGCTTCAACGCTTCTTGACGGGAATTTGGATCTCCGACAAATGCTTTTTCCGGTCCTTGGAAATGAAGGGATCAATGATGAGCCTCTCGACAGAATCTCCGGCAATCATATAGCCCTGGGCATCGATAAAGTCAAGGAGTTTCTCGTAAACTACGGTGGACTCAAACAAAATATCGCGGCAATAGATACAGGCATATTCACCATCATCAAGGGAGACCAAAGCCTGTTCGCCATCGACAATCTCTTCAGGAAAAATTGAAATCGCGTTGTATTTGGTAAAATCTCGTTTGAGCAGATTTTCGCAGGCGATGCTGACCCCTACTCTGCCGATAAACAGCGACGATTTCACCCTGGTTGTTTTTTCGAGTCTTTTCAGCGATATCTCCAACTCTGAGCGATTTTGGATCTGATCCCTTAAACATAAGATATTTCGCTGTTCCAGCTTTTTTATTTTTGCCACGCCGATGTCGGATATATTCAGGGTGTTTTTCAATTCCTCAATACGGTTGTTGAAGCGGTTCTGGATTATGATCAAGTCGTTGAGTTTTCTTTCATTGACATTTTTACAGTGAAGCAGAAGCTTTAGAAAGCTCTCTTCATCGCGATTTTTAAAATGATTTTTAATTTCCTTTAATGGGATTCCCATATATTTTAAATACTGAATGATATTCAGCTGCTCAAACTGTTCAGCGGAATAGTACCGATATTTGGTAACATTATTTACAGCCAGCGGTTTAAATAGACCTATTTGATCGTAGTATCTAAGAGTCGGCTCCGGTATGCCATACAATTTCGCTATTTCTCCGATGGTAAATTTGTTGGCCGGAATCAGCGATTCAGTCATAGCCGCGCTCCTATGTTCAGTTTTGTGTTTAATAATATAGTACCATAAAGCCGCTGTCATCAGGCTTATTTTGCTGAATTCCTCTGAAACCAATGACAATAAAAAGTACTATGATGACCGGCAAACACGGTTGCCACCGGTTTTCTTGGCTTCATACAGCGCTTTGTCGGCTTTCCCGATCAGTTCCTGCAGGTTGACCGAAATACCCTCCTGCTGGGCAATAACGCCGAAGCTGGCGGTAACCTTGAGATTTTCCTCTCCCGGCAGCACCGTCATCGATTCTACGGCGCGTCGCAAGCGCTCTGCCAATTCCATCGTGGCAGCAGTAGTAATGTCAGGCAGAATGATGACAAATTCATCGCCGCCGTAGCGGCCAAAAATATCCTGCGCCCGCAGATTCGCCTGACAAGTCAGGGCGAATTCCTGTAAGGCTGTGTCGCCTGCTAAATGTCCGAAGGTATCATTGACCATTTTGAAGTTATCCAGATCAGCGAGGATAAGAGAAATGGAACCTTGTTTTTGGCGCATATGCTGTAATAATACGGTACAGTCTTCCTGCCACCGGCTGCGGTTCCAGGACTTGGTCAAGGGATCGATCGCCGCCTGCAGTTTGAGATTTTCGATGAGGGTTGAAAACTGGGTATCATCCTGAAGCCTGATCATGAAGCCTATCTTTCCGCCCTTTTGGTCAAACAGCTCAATGCGCCTGAGCTGATAGTTCCTTTTCTCGCCGCCGGTTTCGATCCACATCATCCGCTGCTCATCAGTTGCGTCGGCAAACATAGCCATCATTGCCGGATATTCGCGGAACAGTTCGAGCCCGTCTGTGCCGATCGCGTTGTCATTCAGGCACGGAAAAATCCGGCGGCAGGCGGCGTTGAAATCGGCGAGGCGCCCGCTTTGCTCAAAAACAAGCCCGCCTTCCGGCAGGTTTTGAAAGACTTCCCGCCAGGCAATCGGCACGATTTCGAGGATCTGCAGGTCGACTGCCGCCCAAATGTAGAGAAGGCCGGGGACAAGAAAGGCGATGGGCAGCGGGTCGATGCCCCATGGTATGATCTTCAAAAGATAGATGATATAAACCAGCCAGGGAAACAGAGATCCAAGAAATAGAACAAAGGCCTGCTGGCTTTTTTCGAAAGACGCTTTGTGCCAGGACTTGGCATAAAGGATATTGCCGAACAGCACCGCCAGGTTCATGAATGCGGTATGGACCCAGTACCACGGTCCCGGGACGAAGGCTGCCACCGGAAACGGCGCGTCGGGATTGAGCTGCATTGGTCCATAGTGAAGATGGTGAAAGTCCGAAGTATTGCTGAGAATCAGGGTGATCGTCGACAGCATCAGCAAAAATGCCTGATACAGGGTCCAACGACTATACTGCGCGCCGTTGTGCCGCACGGCAAAGAGAATCCAGGCTGTCGGCAGATAAGCAATACCAACGGATTCAATATGAAGCCAGAAACGGATCGTCGGCAGAGTATCGCTGGCCAGTTCGCCCATATAACCGACAATATAAATAAAGCTTAAAAAGGCAAGAATAAAAAACTCGCGGCCCAAAGGACTGCGTCTGCGCCGCCAGCCGGCAGCCGTCATGGCAATGGCAACCGAAGCGCTTAAGGCGATAAGCGCCACCAGGGTCCATCGTTCGTAATACACCGGCATCCACCTTTATTTGTGTTATAACCGCAGAGAAAAGCAATGCGGTTTTCCTGATCAAAGTTCTTCATTTGCAATATTTTCACAGATTATTTTACCAGTAAAGACAAAGAAAGGCAAATAATCCTTTTTTTATCTTTATTTTCAATAAAAATACAAAAAATTTGCTGCTCTGGGTTACCTAAGTATTACTGTTCCAGAGGTTACCGCGCAAAGCCAGGAAAGGCGACTGATAAAAATCAGGCGCCCATTCCCGACCGGAATGAGCGCCTGAAGGAAAAAGCCGCGGTATTATTTCGCTGCCTGGGCGAAAAGGGTTATGAACGCTTTCGCCTTTTCGGTAATTGCCGAAAAGTTGCCTTTAGCGATGGCCGTTTTGTCGACAAGTTCGCCGCCGACGCCAAAGGCAAAGGCTCCGGCTTTTACAAATTCAGCCAGGTTGTCGAGGTTGATTCCTCCTACCGGTATAATGGCCGCATCATTCAGCGGCCCGCGCAGATCCTTCAGATAACGCGGTCCCAGAGCGCCTGCCGGAAAGAGCTTCACCACGTCTACCCCCAGGCGGTAGGCTGCCATGATTTCGCTGGGGGTCGTCACTCCCGGTATGACGAGCTTGCGGTTTTGATGAACCTGCTCGACAACCTTCGGGTTAAAGTCCGGTGCCAGGACGAACTGGGCCCCGGCGTCGATTACCAACTGGGCAGTGATCGGGCTCAGCACTGTGCCTGCACCGATGATCATTTTATCGCCCATGGCACCTGCCAGCGTTTCGATCATCCCAAGGTAGCCCGGAGTGTTGCAGGTGACTTCGATGGCCCTGATGCCGCCATCGTATAACGCGGTGGCGATTTTTAAGAGCTCTTCCCTGCCGGTCCCTCTTAAAATGGCAACAATCCCTGTTTGCTGGATCGATTTTACGACATCCCACTTATCCATTGCTATTCCTCCAGTCTTGATAATAAAGTAGACTTTTATTTTTTGCCGGACGGACTTACCGCGTATCTGGGTTCGAGGCCGGATAAGACCCGGACCACTTCTTCCGCTGCCATGACGCCGGTTCTGACAACCGCTTCGTATGTGTTGGCCCCGGCATGGGGAGTAAGGACAACGTTGTTCAGCCCGAACAGGGGCGAATCGTGCAGCGGCTCATGGATAAAGGCGTCCAGCGCCGCGCCGGCGATGATTCCTCCGGTCAGGGCAGCGTACAGGTCCTCCTCTACGATCAGATCGCCCCTGGCTGTATTGATGAGGTAAGCGGTGTTTTTCATGGTGCGCAGGCTGTCCTTGTTGATCATGCCCACGGTCTGGGGCAGCGCAGGGGCGTGCAGGCTCAGGAAGTCGGCCCTGGCAATCACTTCAGCCAGCGGCAGATAACTGACGCCATAGTTCTGCTCGAATTCCTGGCGGGGATATACGTCAAAAGCGACGATTTTCATATCAAAACCGAAGGCCCGCTTGGCAACTTCGCCGCCGATGTTCCCCATGCCGACAATCCCGAGTGTCTTTCCGCCCAGTTCATTGCCGGTGATGCGGCCCCAGGACCCGGCCCTCATCGAATGGTCCATCTGAGGAATACGCCGGGCAACCGCCAGCATGAGACCCAGCGTCAGGTCAGCTACCGATTTGCTGTTGGAGCCGGGGGTTATCGTCACCGCCACGTTATGGCGGGCGGCGGCGGCGACGTCAATGTTGTTGTAGCCTACGCCGTGTTTGGCGATGATCTTCACAGTGGGGCAGCCGGCGGCGATGACCGCCGCGGTGACGGCGTCGTTGCCGGCGACCAGGGCGTCCGCTCCCTTGACCAGAGGCAGCAGTTCCGCCTCTTCCAACGGCCGGTCCAGGGTATTCAAAATCAGCTCATAGCCTTGCGATTCCAGCACGGACTTCGCTTCCGGCGAGCGGGCAAAGGAACGCGCCGCCACCAAAACCTTTTTTTGCATTGAATCGCCTCCTATCGTTTATTTCCAGGATCGTTGTATTTGTGCTATCGCCGCGAATTCGTGCTGCAGGTTCCAGTAAATCCGTTCGTAGATGGCGTACAGCTGGCGGTAGCGTTCGTGGTTGGCTTCATTGGGATAATAGTGTTTCTTCAACTGGATGAGGCTGGCTGCCGCATTGATATCTTTTAGCATACCCAGCGTCGCCATCCCGAAAAGCGCGGCACCGAACGCTGATGCTTCGGGTCGGTCGGATACCGCTACGACCCGGCCAAAGACATCAGCCATGATCTGCACCCATAACTCCGACCTGGTAAAATTGCCGCTGACTCTGATTTCGCTTGATGTACCGGCCACTTCTTCCAGGGCGGTGAAAATGCTGAACATCCGGTAGACGACACCTTCCAGCGTGGCCCGGAAAAGATGGCGCTTGCCGTGATTGAGGGTCAGTCCGAAGAGGACGCCCCGGGCATCGGCGTTCCAGTATGGCGCCCGTTCCCCGGTCAGGAAGGGCAGCATGATCAGACCGTCGGAACCGGGCGGTTCCTGCTCGGCATATTTGCTGAGGATTTCGTAAGTATCCAGGCCGAGCCGGCCTGCCACCGACTGTTCGGTGGAGGCAAACTTGTCGCGGGCCCAGCGGAAAGCAAGACCGCCGTTGTTGATGGCTCCGCCGAGCAGCCAGAGATTATCACTGAGATTATAGCACCAGGTGCGGCCTTTCGGGTCGACCCGGGGCGTGTCGGTGACCACCCGTACGGCGCCGCTGGTGCCGATCATGGCGGTGAGTTGGCCCGGATGGACGGCGCCGGAACCGACATTTGACATTGCCCCGTCTCCTGCTCCCACCACAACAGGGGTGGACGGAGTCAGTCCCAGGGCCGCGGCCGCGGTAGGCAGCATCCCGTCCTCGACATGAGTTGTAGATAAAACGCAGGACAGCCGGTCCTCGGTGATGTCCATGATCTGCAGCAGTTCCCTGTCCCAGCGGAGGTTATGAATGTCATAGATGCCTGTGGCGGAGGCGACGGACCTGTCGACAACGAACTTTCCCAGCAGCCGGTACAGAATATACTCCTTGATGGAAACAAACTTGGCGGTGCGGGCAAAGACCTGGGGCTGCTCCTTGCGCAGCCAGAGGATTTTGGGGCCGAGATACATCGGATGGACCGGACAGCCGGTCCTGGCATACATTGCGCCGGCGTCATAATCGGTTTTCAGCTGTTCGCTGTACTTGTTACTGCGGGAATCGGCCCAGATCATCAACCGGCCTAACGGGTTCCCGGTGGAGTCGACCGGCACGATACTGTGAAACACCGAACTGAAACATATGCCGGCGATGATCACGGGCGCCAGCTTCGTTTCTTCCACGGCGCGGCGTGTCACGCGGATAAAGGCCTGGTAAATTTCTTCCGGGTCCTGTTCGGCCCAGGTAGGGTGAGGAGCATACATCGGGTATTCCTCTGAACAGTTGGCGAGCATCGTCCCGTCGGCTTGGTAAACGACGGCACGGCAGCCGGTGGTGCCTATATCCGCCCCGATGATTGCCTTTTTCGTCATACCGGAGTCTCCTTATCGTTCATGATTGCCGAGTTTGGCGTCCGCAGGGGCAAAGACCGCCGTCATCCGCCCAAATAGGCGGCCTTTACCTTGGGATTGTCACCCAGCGCTGCGGCGTTGTCATCCAGGACAATTTTACCGTTCTCGATGACATAGCCTCGGTGGGCGATTTCGAGCGCCATGTAAGCGTTTTGTTCCACCAGCAGCATCGTCATTCCCTGATCGTTGATTTTTTTGAGAACTTCGAAAACCTGTTCCACCAATACCGGCGACAAGCCCAGCGACGGTTCGTCCAGGAGCAGGAGCTTGGGTCTGGCCATGATGGCCCGGCCGATCGCCAGCATCTGCTGCTCGCCGCCACTCAGGCTCCAGGCCAGCTGGGTGCTTCTTTCCTTGAGACGCGGAAAAAGATTGTAGACTTGTTCCAGGTCTTGAGACAGATCGTCGGATCTTTTCCGCCAGACGGTCGCCCCTATTTCGAGATTTTCATAAACCGTCAGCCCGGGGAAAACGCGCCGCCCTTCGGGAACATGGGATATGCCTTTGGATACGATAGCCTCGGGAGGAACTTTGACAAGAGTCTGCCCCTGAAACTCGATGCTGCCCCTGGTTGGCGTTTCGAGTCCCGAAATCGAACGCAGCACCGTTGATTTTCCCGCGCCGTTCGCTCCGATCAGGGTAACAATCTCGCCTGGTTTGACATCGATGCTGACGCCTTTGAGAGCCTGGATTTTGCCATAGAAAACATCAATATCGGCAATTTTAAGCATAGGCCCTCCTCTTTCCCAGATAGGCTTCGATGACTTCTTCATTGACCTGGATCTCGGCAGGGGTGCCTTCGGCGATCTTTTTGCCGAAGTTGATTACGGTGATCCGGTCCGACAGATTCATCACAAAGCGCATATTGTGCTCAATCAGCAAAATGGTGACCCCACGTTCCCGCAAGCCGCGAACAAGTTTGATCAGTTCGGCTGTTTCAGTGTCGTTCAGACCCGCGGCCGGTTCATCCAGAAGCAGCAATTTCGGGTTTTGGGCCAGCGCCCGGGAAATTTCAACGACCTTTTGCTGGCCATAAGACAAATTGCTGGCTTTATAGTGGGCTTTATCCCGAAGCCCGACAAGGCTCAGCAGCTCCATGCACTCCTCGACCGCAGCATGATTGGCTTTTTGAAAGTAACGGGTGCGGAAAATCGGACCGACAATCCCTTCTTTGATGCGGGCATACATGCCAACCTGCACATTTTCCAAGACAGTCAATGCTTTGAATAAGCGGACGTTTTGAAAGGTGCGGGCGATTCCACGGCGGGAAATGGCCGAAGACTGAAGCCCCTGAATCGGCGAGCCGTTGAAAAGGATGGCTCCGGCCGTCGGCTTGTAAAATCCGTTGACAACATTGAGAACCGTTGTCTTGCCTGCGCCGTTTGGTCCGATAAGGGCGTGGATCGAGCCGGGCATCACCTCGATGCTCAGCTTGTCAACCGCCCGCAGTCCTCCGAAAACCATGCTCATCCCGTCTATCGACAATAGCGCATCCACTCAGCACCCCTCCTTCTGCTGACTGCCCCAGATACTGCGGGCAGCAAGCCAGGTCATGAATTTCCCGTCCGCCGCAAAAAAGCTGACAATTCCCTGGGGGATAAACAACATGACCAGGACGATTCCGATTCCGAAAAGGGCCATGTAGTACTCCTGCAGGAACCGCAGCAGTTCGGGAATGAAGGTAAGGAGAACGGCTCCGATGATGGGGCCGGTCACCGTGCCGGCGCCGCCGATCAGGACCATGGTGAAGAAGACGATTGACTGGTCAAAGGTAAAAGTATCGGGGCTGATGTAGGAAGACATGTGGGCATACAGGCTGCCGGCAATGCCGGCAAAAAACGCCGACAGGGCAAAGGAAAAGACTTTGGTGAAAGTCAGATTTATGCCTGAGGTGCTTGCCGCGATTTCATCTTCGCGAACAGCTTTGAAAGAGCGGCCAAGGTTGGAGTGTTCGATACACCATGAAACCAGAGCCGTCAGAAAGGCAAATAGCAGCAGAAAGTAATAATAGTGAGTCGAATTGGCAAGCTCGATCCCGCCGATGGATATTCCGGGGATGCCGCCGATGCCGGAGGCGCCGTGGGTTACTGAAGTCCAGTTTTGCAGGACCATCTGGACGATAATCCCAAAGCCGATGGTCGCCATCGCCAGATAATGCCCGCTGAGTTTTAGAGCAGGCAGACCCAACATAATGCCGAAAATCGACGCCACCAACCCTGAGACCGGCAGGCCCACCCAGAAGTTGATGTGGAAATCCACGGCCAGGAGCGCGGCGGTATAAGCACCGATGCCGAAAAAACCGGCTTGGGCGAAAGATATGTACCCTGTATAGCCGTAGATGAAATTCAGTCCAATCGCCACAATAATATAAATCAGGGTTAAATTTGCCAGTCCGACATAATAGTTGTCAGGCATCAGTTTCGGGACCGCCAAAATCACCAGAGCCAAAAGAACCCCCATGATAGCGCGAGGTAGTTTCTTATTCATGAGAACCTCCATATTCGCTGATCATCATCAAACTTTGGTGGAGATCTTCTCACCAAACAGGCCGCGCGGCATGAAGGCGAGGATCAGTATCAAGACTATAAACGCAAAAGCGTCTTTATACAGGGAAGAAACATAGGCGGCTCCGAAAATCTCCAGTACTCCCAGGAAGAGTCCACCGATAATGGCACCAGGCACCGAGCCGAAGCCTCCGATAATGCTGGCGGCAAAAGCCTTTAATCCCAAGCTGCCGCCCATGTCGGCGGAAACAAAGAAAATAGGCGCAAGAAGCACTCCCGCCGCCGCTGCCAGCGTCGAACTGTAAATAAAGGTCCAGGCAATCATCCGCGATACTTTGATACCCATCAGCGCGGCAGCCTCCTGATCCTGCGCCGTGGCCTGCATTTGCCGTCCCAGCGGTGTTTTGCCGAAGAAATAGTACTGGAAGACAACCAAACCGGTCGTTACGCCGATAATCAAGAGGTTTTGCGGATCAACAAATATCGAGCCGAGCTGGATTGTGTTTTCGCCGAACAAACCAGGAAAAAATATCGGCTGAGGCCCCCAGATAATTCTGGCGATATTCTTTAAAAACATGCTGACCCCGATGGTACTTACAATAACAGTAATAGCCGGTTTCTTCCGCAGCGGAAAATAGGCTACCTTCTGAAAGACATAGCCATAAAGCGCCAGGAGCACAATCGATACAAGGTACGAAGACAAAAGCGGCAAGTGAAATGTCAGCGTCAGCATTGCCGCAACATAGGCTCCCAACATCACGTTCTCACCCTGGGCAAAATTGACGACATTGACGGCATTGGCGATAACGACGATTCCCAAAGCCACCAGCGCGTATATTGCACCCATTGCCAAACCGTTTAAAAGCAATTGTGTCAATGCTGTTTCCCCCCGATCATGTTTAGGGTATCAGGATATCCAAAGATCAGGGTATTACAACCGCCGGCATCACCTGCGAAGCGTCCGTAATACCCTGACATCTTATAGTGCGGTCTGGGCTGCGATTACTCGACTGTTACGTTTTGGATAAAGTCGGGTTTGCCGTCTTTCATCTGGGCGATGACAACCTGGTGGGCGCCATTGCCGTCTTTAAAGGTAAAGGTATTGGCGACCCCTTTATAGTCCGTGATGGTCAGCATGGCCTTGCGGATGGCTTCGGGATCGGTGGAACCCGCCTTTTCGATGGCCATCTTCAGCAGGTACATGCCGTCATAGGCGGCTGTGGCGTGGTATTCGGGATCAGACTTGAACAGTTCCTGATATTTCTTTACCCATTCCTGGACTTTGGCGTCGGTGCTTTTGGTGGAAAGGCCGTCGATAACGGCGTAGCTTCCGTTAGACGATTCCCCGGCCAGTTGGACCGTCGCCGGCATCGAATAACCCGGCGAGCCGATCAGCGGCAGGTTGATTCCCAATTGTTTGTTTTGGCGCTGCATCGTGGCCGACTGAGAGGGATGTCCCCAGTCGATGATTACTTCGGCCCCTTTGTTCTTGAGATTGGTCAACTGGGCAACAAGATCCTTGTCGTTGCTGTTGTAGGATTCAACGAGAACGACTTCCGCCCCCAGAGCCTTGACAGCCGCAACGATGATATCCTTACCGCCGACGCCGTATTCATCGGTATCATGAATGACGCCGATTTTAGTCTTTTTCAGGGTTTCGACCGCGAATTTCGCCGCGGCTCTGGCTGCCAGGCCGTCATCGGGACGCAGCCGGAAGAACCAGGGATTATCCACCAGTAATTTGGCGTTGGTGCCCTGTACGAAGAAAGGAATTTTCGCCTTGTTGATGATCTGGGCGACGGCAAAATCCTGGGTGCTGAGGTCCGGGCCCATGATAGCAATTACGTGATGGGAATCGATGAGTTTGTTGATTGCGTTGACCGCCGCGGGATTGGTATTGGCGGAGTCCTCTTTGACAATTTCGATTTTTCGGCCGTTGATGCCGCCGGAGGCGTTGATTTCATCCACCGCCATCTTTAGACCGTTGACCAGATATTGACCGACAACCGTGTATTCCGAGGTCAGGGCCGTCGCCTGCCCGATCTTGATGGGGCCTTTGTCAGCTCCGGTCGAGCTGGACTGACCGCAGCCGGTCAGGGATACCGCGAATAATAAAAGTACCAGTAAAGCCACTGTCTGAATTTTCTTGCCTTTCATAACAATCCTCCTCCTTTTAAATCAGCAAAAAGGTTCCCAGGTCACCTGTGGCGTTTCCTTTCAACCCACCTCCCCGTCGACCGGAATGAGCAACAGTTATAACGTTACGCCATCCTTAAAAATGGCGATGTCGCGGTTATCGCTCGATTCGTTTTTGGTATTGATCCCGCCTGAGGCCACCTGCAGAATCAATGCCAGCAGCTCACCGGCAGCTTCCGGCATGCTTTTTCCTTCCAGCAGTATACCGGCGTTAAAGTCGATCCAGTCTTTTTTTCTTGCGGCCAGAACCGAGTTGCTGGCAATCTTGATAGTCGGAACCGGGGCCCCCAGCGGGTTGCCGCGGCCGGTGGTAAACAGGATCATATGTACTCCAGCCGCCGTGAGGGCGGTTTGAACAACCAGGTCGTTGCCGGGTGCGTTCAGCAGATTCAGTCCGCTCTTCGTTACTTGCCCGCCGTAATCAAGAACATCGACGACTCGGCTGGTGCCGCCTTTTTGCACGCAGCCAAGCGACTTTTCCTCCAGCGTGGAAATCCCCCCCTCTTTATTGCCGGGAGCGGGATTTTCATAGATTTCCTGACCGTGGCGGATAAAATATTGTTTGAAATCGTTGATCAGGCTCACTGTTTTATTGAACACCTGCTCATCGACGCAACGGTCCATCAGGATGGTCTCGGCGCCAAACATTTCCGGTACTTCCGACAGCACCGCGGTGCTTCCCTGGGCGATCAGCAGGTCAGTCACACTGCCGACCAGCGGGTTGGCGGTTATCCCGGAAAAACCGTCGGACGCGCCGCATTTTAAGCCGATCTTCAGTTTGGACACAGGTACGCTCCGGCGCTGGAAGCACCGGGCATACCCGACCAATTCCCCGATCAGTCTCAGCCCGTCGGCGTCTTCGTCGGCGACATCCTGAGTGATTAAAAACTTCACCCGGTTTTCATCGTATCGACCCAGTACTTTTTTAAATTCGTGAACATTGTTGTTTTCGCAGCCGAGACTGAGCACCAGCACACCGGCCGCATTGGGATGATTCACAAGATCGGCCAGGATTTTCTGGGTTGTGACATGGTCATCGCCAAGCTGCGAGCAGCCGTAAGGGTGAGGAAAGGCAAAAATACCGTCGGTCAGCCCCTGATAGCGCTCGCCGGCAAGCCGGGCGATGCGCTGGGCCGTTTTATTGACACAGCCGGTAGTGTTGATGATCCATATTTCGTTTCTGATGCCGACAGTGCCATTTTCCCTGACGAAGCCGGAAAAAACGGTGGGGTGAACTGGAGTCTGCCGGCTATCCGGTTGTGGCCTGTAGCGGTATTGGAGAATTCCTTTCAGGCTTGTCGCGAGGTTGTGGGTATGAACTTTGTCGCCGGCGTCGATGTCGGCCGTGGCGTGCCCGATGCTGAAGCCGTACTTGACAATGCTGTCGCCCCGGGCGATACGCTGCAGGGCAACCTTATGCCCCATGTCGATATCCTGACGGATTTCTACAGCCGCCTCATCGACCCGTACGGTCTCACCGCGGCGCAAATCCCTTATCGCCACCGCCACATTATCCCTGGCCTGAATTTTTACCACACTGTCGCTGATCAACACGGCACCGCCTCTTATCAAGGTCCATAAACTCCCGCTTTTTCGCCGGTCAGGGAGAAAGCAGGACTTTCAGGTTGTCGCCGCCTTTTTTCATCAGATTGATGCCGCTCTGAGCCTCCGTCAGTTTGAACCTGTGGGTAACGACTTTCGCAAAATCGGGATAGTTGGCCACAAGGTCAGCGGCGGCGACAAAGTCCACCGGTTCATAGACCCGGATGCCGATCATGTCAAGTTCGGCGAAGTTTACCCGCAACAGATCGACGGTAGGCGCCTTTTTGAAAACACTTACATTGACAACCTGGCCACGGATTTTGCAATATTTCACGGCAGCGTCGATGGCGCTCTGAACTCCGGCTACCTCAAAGACGACGTCGGCGCCGTCTCCGCCAGTCAGGCTCAGAATGGCTCCGTCGCCGGCATCGGACGAAGTTTCAAATCCGAGACTGGCGATCAGATTGCGTCTGAATTCATTGGGTTCAATGACCAGAACCTTTCTGGCCCCGGCGTTTTTGGCGACCAGGGCCACCAAGAAGCCGATCGGCCCACCGCCGATCACCAGGACGACATCGCCTATTTTCAGGGCCGAGCGGCGTACGGCGTGGACGGCGACCGCCACAGGCTCAACAATGGCTCCGTCAGCCAGATTCATTCCGGCAGGCAGTTTTACAAGCTGATTCAGCGGCACTTTGACGTACTCGGCGAAACCGCCGTCAGTATCAATGCCGGTCAGACCCAA
>JARLHY010000059.1 GCA_031292015.1 Negativicutes bacterium
CGTCTAGCATCTGGGGACTTCTGAACGGCCTGAACGATGGCTGTTCACCAAGGTGACCGGTGGAGATTTTTTGCTTGATTGTTATAGAGGACACAGATCAGAGTAGGGCTGCAAGGCGGCCGGCCGGCGTCTTGCAGCCCTACTCTGGCGAAAAACAAATCCTAGCTTTTCTTTATCAGTGATGGAAATTCGTGCTAAAATAGTAGGTGAGTTTACTTATCAGGAGGAAACGGTTGTGCAGAGCAATGAACTTCATGTCATCTACGGCAGCGACCCCGGCAAGATGGTCTACGAGGTCCTGACCGCCATCAACCTGGCCAAGGGACTCAGTCCCGACACCCATTTCGGTCTGAAACCGAATCTGGTGGTAGCCCGGCCGGCGAAAGACGGAGCAACCACTTCGCCGGAAATGGTCGAGGGGGTCATCCGGTACCTGCGGGACAACGGATTTCAACGGATCAGCATCATGGAGGGGTCCTGGGTGGGCGACAGCACCAAGCGGGCTTTCAAAGTCTGTGGCTATGAAGAGCTTTCCCGCCAATACAATATTCCGCTCCATGACCTCAAGGATGATGCTTCGGTGGTCAAAAAGGTGGGCGAAATCGAGCTGAAGATATGCAAGAAACCGCTGGAAGTGGATTTTCTGATTAACATGCCGGTGCTGAAAGCCCACTGTCAGACCGCCATGACCTGCGCCCTGAAGAATCTCAAGGGCTGCATTCCTGACAGCGAGAAACGGCGCTTTCACTCGATGGGGCTTGATAAACCCATCGGCTACCTGGGCAAGGCCCTGGTGCCGGGACTGAACATCGTCGACGCCATCAACGGCGACCTTACCTTTGAAGAGGGCGGCAACCCGGTGCAGATGGACAGGATCATCGTCGGCAAGGATGCCGTACTGGTTGACAGCTACGCTGCGTCGCTGCTGGGTTTTGCCAAGGCGGACATCGGCCACATCGTTGTCGCCGAGAGGATCGGCGCCGGCTGCGGCGATCTGACCAAAGCCGATATCAGGGAATATAACGTTGGCCTCAAAACCGGCCGCGAGTTTCGACCGTCGAACCGGGCCAGGCAGCTGGCGGAGAAGGTAACTGCCAGGGAAGCCTGCTCGGCCTGTTATGGCGGGCTGATTCACGCCTTGCAGAGAATGTCGGATGAAGGCGCTCTGCGGTCGATCAAGAAGCCGATCTACATCGGTCAGGGCTTCCGGGGCCAGGAAATGAACGGGCTGGGGGTCGGCGAGTGCGCCGGACGGTGCAGTAGCCACGTCGGCGGCTGTCCGCCCACAGCCAGGGATATTGTGGAATTTCTGAAAAACGGCTGACAGCCGGACCCGGCCCGAGAATCATTTTCCCTTCTTTTGGAAAAAATAGCAGAGAAGGCCTTTGACCGGATGACGGTTTCGGCAGGAAACTGGTAATTTTGACTAGGTAGGACAGATAGCGTATAATAAAAAATATGACGCTGTGGGGAGTGCCGCCGTGCGCTTTGGACGCAAGCTCGAAAACTTTTTTGAACATTATATAGAAGGTTTTTTCAGCCGGTTTGCAGGAGGGCTGCAGCCTGTGGAAATTGCCAAGCGCCTGTCGCGGGAAATGGAGAATGACAGGACTGTTGGCGTTTCTAAGGTTTATGTGCCCAATCAGTACAGCGTCTGCCTGGGCAGCACGGATTACGAGAAGCTGACTCCCTATGGCCAGGCCATCCGCGACGAACTGGCGGCCTATGTGACCGATGAAGCGAAACGCCGGGGCTATACCATTGTCGGCAAGCCGATGGTGGATATTTTTATGGATGAGACCATCAAACCCGGTAAGTTCGTTGTTTCCAGCCGTTACAGCGAACCGTTGCCGGATGAAGTCGAACTGCCTGAGGCGCCGGCGGCCCCGCTTTCCGATACCCAGGTGTTTTCCGGCAAGGTCGGTTTGCCTGGCAGGCAACGGGTGAGTATAGCCGGGATGCTTACGGTGGTGAGCGGACTTGATACCGGTTTGCAACTGGACCTGGGGGCCGATCGGGTGAATATCGGCCGGCGGGAGGGGAATGAACTGCCGCTGACCGATATGAACACATCAAGGCTCCATGCCTATATCGTCTACGAGGAGAGCGGCCATACCCTGTTCGATGCCAAGAGCCTCAACGGAACTTATGTGAATAGTCACCGGATTACCCGCAAGCACCTGAAGTCCGGTGACCGGATCAAACTGGGCAATACCGTTGTTTTGTACGAGGTGAAATGATCTTGCCGAGCAAAATGCTGATTCTCAATACTCTGGGTATAGTTTTGCAGTATGGAATGGTCGTGCTGCTGTATTATTTCCTGTTTAAAGTGGTGCGGCTGGTATACTGTGAGATGGTAGGTCCGGGGGCTGCAGGTCAGCGGGTGCCGCTGCCGGCGGCGCCGCCGGTGCAGGAGGCGCCCCAGGCGAAACTGGTGGTGCTTGACGCCGGTCCGGTAAAGCTGAGCCGGACGGAATTTTCCCTGGGTGAGACAATATCCATCGGACGACACGACGGCAACGACATCGTTATCAACGACAGCTTCGTCTCCCATGAGCATGCTTGCATTACCCGCTATAAGCAAGGGTTCTGGTTGACCGACCTTCACAGTACCAACGGCACGTCCCTGAACAACCAGCCGGTCAGGGAAGAGGTTCAGCTGAAAGCAGGAGACCTGATCAGGATCGGCGCGGTCAGTTTCAGATTTGAGAGGTGATAAGGTTTGCGGGCATATGCAAAAACGGACATCGGGAAAGTCCGTGAAACCAACGAAGACAGCTATATAAGCGCGTCGCCGCTTTTCGCCGTGGCCGACGGCATGGGCGGACATGTGGCCGGTGAAATCGCCAGCCGCCTGGCTACCGATACCCTGAACCAATATGTCGCCAACCACGCAGGAGAGCCGGTTTCGGCGGCACTGCTGGAGACGGCGATTCATGAGGCAAATTCGCTGATTTTTCGCCTGGCGCAGGAGAAAAGCGAGTGCGCGGGTATGGGGACGACAATCACCGCCGTTTATGTGAGCGGTTCAAAGATATTCTGGGGCCATGTAGGCGACAGCCGGTTGTATTTGCTGCGCGGCGACGAGCTGCGGCAGATCACCGACGATCACTCGCTGGTCGGGGCCCTTGTCCGCAGCGGCAGTATCTCGAAAGAGGAAGCGCACACTCATCCCCAGCGAAACATCCTGACCCGGGCGGTGGGAACCGATGAGCATGTCAAGGTGGACAGCGGCGAGATCGACCTGGTTCCCGGCGACAGCCTGCTGCTGTGCACCGACGGACTGACCACCATGGTCAGGGATGAAGATATTCAGCAGGGGCTCTCGGCCGGTCCGGCCGATGGCGACGCCTGCATGGAGGCACTGGTTGCGGCGGCCAATACCGCTGGCGGCTACGACAACATAACCGCGATATTGCTCAGGCCCGGTGAAGGCTGATATGGGTACCATTCAGCAGGAACGGGGCCTATTGGTGCTTGCCGCTTGTGTGCTGTGGAGCGGCCTGTTGGCCGTGGATCTGGCTCATGGCAAAGTCAGCGTCAATACCCTTCTGATTGCCACCGGTCTTATTTTTAGCTGGTTTATTATGCAGTTCATCCTCCGGAAAATCGGCCATAGCGGCGACTCTTTGTTTCTGCCGCTGACCATGGTTCTTGTCGCCATCGGCCTGGTCATGGTCTATCGCCTGAAACCGGAGCTGTTTCTGCTCCAAGCTGTCTGGGCAGGGTTAGGTCTTGCCGTTTTCGCGTTGTCGGCTCATTTCTTCCGGCGCTTTACTTTCTGGGCCGAATACAAGTATATCTGGGGCGTGATAGGCGTTGCGCTGCTATTGGCAACCGCGCTGTTCGGCACAGACATCGGCGGTCATAAAAGCTGGCTTATTTTGGGGCCGGTGCGATTTCAGCCGGCAGAGTTTGCCAAGCTGTTCATCGTTCTTTTTCTGGCCGGTTATCTGGACGAGCGGCGGAGCCTGCTGACCTTCGCCACCAAAAGCTACGGACCCTTTGTTTTGCCGCATCCGCGGTTTCTGGCGCCGCTGCTTGCGGTATGGGGTCTGGCGATGGTCATGCTGGTACTGCAAAGAGACCTGGGCTCGGCGCTGTTTTATTTCGGCACCGCCCTTATCCTGACCTATCTGGCCAGCAGCCGCAAAAGCTTCATTGTCTGGGGCGGGGCTCTGTTCACAGTAGGAATGGTTGCCGCTTATTATGTCTTTCCTCATGTCCGGGTCAGGTTTGATATCTGGTTTGCTCCCTGGGCCGATCCTAACGGCAGCGCCTATCAGATCGTTCAGTCGCTGTTTGCCCTCGGCTCCGGCGGAGTGCTGGGCAGTGGCCTGACTTACGGCTTTCCCGGTATTATCCCCGAAGTCCACACTGATTTTATCTTTGCCGCCATCGGCGAAGAAATGGGTCTCATGGGCTCCGGGGCGGTGATGCTGCTCTATATCCTGTTGGTCTACCGCTCCTTCCGGGTGTCGCTGCAGGCGTCAAACTCTTTTGACATGCTGCTGGCCGGCGGGTTCGCCGTGCTGTTGGGGCTGCAGATTTTGGTGATTATCGGCGGGGTGACCAAATTTCTGCCGCTTACCGGAGTTACCCTTCCTTTCGTAAGTTACGGCGGCAGTTCCATGGTCACCACCTTCTGCCTGCTGGGAATATTATTCGCGATTTCGGAAGCGGGGTCGACCGATGCTTGACGATCTTCGCCGCAATGTCAGGCTGGTCGGGCTGCTGCTTCTTGGCCTGCTGGTGATATTGTTCGTTTATGTCAGCTATATCCAGGTGGTCAGGAGTGATTTCCTGGCCGGGCACCCTCTGAACCGCCGCTCTATTGAGCTTGCGGCCAAGATCCAGCGCGGCCAGATCGCCGACAGGAACGGGCAGCTGCTGGCTTACAGCGAGGCCGACGCGGCCGGAAAATATCAGCGCTATTATCCTTACGGGGCCATCAGCGCCCATGTGGTTGGTTACAGCAGTTCCAAGTACGGGACGACCGGGCTGGAAAGCGCCTTTAACGGCGAATTGTCCGGCACCGTCAATCCCCAGCACCGCTTTGGACCGATCAGCAATCTCTGGACCGCCAAAGCCGGCAGCAATCTTGTACTTACTCTCGACGCCGCGTTGCAGGAGACCGCTTACTGGGCTTTAGGCAACAGGCGCGGTGCGATCGTGGCGATGAATCCCCGCAGCGGGGCCATTCTGGCAATGGCCAGCAGGCCGGCCTTCAATCCGGCGACCATCGATGAGGACTGGCGCAGTGTCGCCAATTCCCCCGACGGGCCGCTCGTAAACCGGGCGGTGCAGGGGCTGTATCCTCCGGGGTCGACCCTCAAGGTGATGATCGCCGACGCCGCTCTGGCTGATAAGATAAGCGACACGAAAAGAATTTTTGACTGCGAAGGTTCGCTTAAGATCGGCCCTGATTATGAATTGACCGAATCCGATCACCATGTTCACGGCAAAATAAACCTGGAGGAGGCGCTGGCTGTTTCCTGCAACGTCACTTTCGGCCGACTGTCGCTGGAACTGGGCCGCAGCCGGATGGAGAAAACCTTTGAACGCTACGGCTTTTCCAAGCCGGTGGGCAGCGAACTCTTGGAAGTGCCCAGCCGATTGCCCGATTTTTCCCGGCTGGGAGACGGAGATCTGGCTCAGACCGGCATCGGCCAAGGCCCCCTGCTGGTCACGCCGCTGAGGATGGCGATGCTGGCGGCCGCGATTGCCAATAAAGGAACCATTATGAGGCCTTATCTTGTCAACAGGATTACCGCGTCCGACGGATCGACGCTGAAGGAAACTACTCCGGCCGAGTTTATCACCGCCACCAGCCCAGCGCTGGCAGACACAGTCAGGCGGATGATGGTGGCTGTGGTCAACGAAGGTACAGGCTATTCCGCCCGGCTGGCGGGGGTGCAGGTGGCAGGCAAGACCGGCACGGCGGAAAATCCGCATGGTGCTTCCCACTCCTGGTTCATTGGCTTCGCGCCTGCCGACAACCCGGTAGTCGCAGTGGCGGTTATTGTGGAGAACGCCGGCGCAGGCGGTGATGTGGCGGCGCCCATCGCCCGCCAGATCATAGCTCAAGCATTACGTTAAGGGGGTGAAAGTCATGATTAATCGCACACTGGACCATCGATACACCATTCTGGAGCGGATCGGCGGCGGCGGTATGGCCGACGTTTACCGGGCCCACGACAAACTGCTGGACCGTTCCGTGGCCGTGAAAGTGCTGCGGGCCCAATTTACCGACGACGAGGAATTTGTCAGCCGGTTCCGGCGCGAGGCCCAGGCCGCAGCGAGACTTTCTCATCCCAATATTGTTAATATTTACGACGTCGGACGGGACGAAGAAGCGTATTACATCGTGATGGAGTATATTTCCGGCGAAACCCTGAAGGAACGGATTCAGCGGGAAGGGCCGCTGCCGGTGGAGGCCGCGGTACGCATCGCCCTGGAAATCGCCGAGGCACTGGAGCACGCCCATCAGAACAACATCGTCCATTGTGACATAAAATCGCATAATATCCTCACAACCAGGTCAGGACGGGTCAAGGTCACCGACTTCGGCATCGCCCGGGCCGTGACTTCGGCCACCATGACTCAGACCGGGACGATCATCGGCTCGGTGCATTACTTCTCGCCGGAACAGGCCAAGGGCGGGGCTGTGAGCGCAAAATCGGACATTTATTCGCTGGGTGTCGTGATGTATGAGATGCTGACAGGGGTGCTGCCGTTCACCGGTGAGACGCCGATCAGCATCGCCTTGAAACAGCTGCAGGAAGATCCCCAGCCGCCGCGGGAACTCAATTCGGAGATTCCGCCGCTGGTGGAAGCCATTGTCCTCAAGTCTATGGCGAAAAACCCCGAGCAGCGCTTTTTCGATGTGGGCGAAATGATCGCCGACCTCAGACTGGCCCAGAATTATCTGCGGGACGACCATACGCGGCGGCTGTCGAAAGAAGATTTCCCCACTCAGGTCCTGCCGCGGGTTGCGCCGCCGGAAACAGAGGATACTCCCGCCGGAACCGACGAAGCCGTTCCGGCGAAGGGCCGGAAAAACCGAACCTTGCTATGGGCACTGCTGGGACTGCTCATCCTCGGCTTTGCCACCGGGGCTTTCCTGGCTTTCGGCAAGTTCTGGAGCCTTAGTGAGGTGGCGGTGCCGAACGTTGTTGGCAAACAGGTGGACAGTGCCCGCAACATTCTTTTGAACGAAAATTTGCGGGTGTCGGTGTCCGAGGCCTTTAACGAAAAAGTGCCGGTGGGTTATGTTATATCGCAGAATCCCGAAGCCGGCGCAACGGTGAAGGAACAGCGCACCATCAACCTGATTGTCAGCAAAGGGGCGGAGATTACCGTCGTGCCTGATCTCCGGGGGCTGAAACGGCGGGATGCCGAGCTGCAGATAAAAAACAGCGGGCTGCTGCTGGGACGGGTGGACGAGCAGTTCGCGGCCGACGTTCCGGCTGACACGGTCATCACTCAGAATCCGCGTCCGCCGGCCCAAGTGAATAAGGGAACAGCCATTGATCTGGTTGTCAGCAAGGGGGTCGGCCCCCGTAAACTGGCGCTGCCCGATTTCCGGGGCTCGCCGCTTGCCACGGTGACTACTCAGCTTGAGAGCCTTAAACTGAAAGTTGGAACGGTTAGCGAAGCCTCCAGCGACAGATATCCGCCTGGCACGATCACCAGCCAGAATCCTGCTCCCGGAGTGGAGGTCGTGGAGGGCTCGGCCGTCGACCTGACGGTGGTCCGCAGCGTGTCCGGGGCAACAAAGCGGGCGTCGGTGTCGATCACCGTGCCTGACGGTCCGATTCGCCAGTCGGTGCAGATCATCGTGACCGATGCCAACGGCCGCCGGGTAGCCTATGAAACGGCGGCCAGGCCCGGAGACCGCATCGAAAAGACAGTGGAAGGTGTCGGCCAGGTGAGAGTGCAGGTTTATATCAATGGGGTCTTGTTGCAAGAACAGACACTGTAACAGGGGGGAGGCGGCGCGGTGTTGACAGGGGTAGTCATAAAAGCCTATAGCAGTTACTACTACGTGCAGACCGGCCGCAAAGTAGTCACCTGTAATTTGCGTGGACGTTTCAAGAAGGAACGGTTTTCTCTGCTGGTGGGGGACGAAGTCGAGTACAGCATCACTGGCGACGACCAGGGGATAATCGAGCAGATTCTGCCGCGGAGCAGCATGCTGAAACGGCCGATGGTGGCCAACGTGAACCAGGTGGTGCTGACTTTTGCTGCGGTGAAGCCGGATATCAACACTGCTTTGGTGGATCGCTTCCTGGTGATGGCGGAGTCCTCCGGCCTGGATATCCTCCTTTGTATCAATAAGCTTGATCTGGCGGACAGCGCCGAGCTGGAGCCGATTGTCGACATCTATCGAGACATCGGCTATCCGGTGATTTTGACTTCGACAAGATCGGGAGCCGGGGTGGGCGAACTTCTCAGCCAGCTTTTCAACAGGATCAGCGTGTTCGCCGGCCCTTCGGGAGCCGGGAAATCGAGCCTGCTGAACGCCCTGCAGCCTGGGCTGGCCCTGGTGACCGGCGAGGTCAGCCAGAAGATCGGCCGCGGCCGGCATACCACGCGTTACGCCGAACTGCTGCCGCTGTCCGGCGGCGGGTTCGTTGTCGACACACCGGGGTTCAGCCTCACTGAATTCACCGATATCACCGAGCCGGAACTGGGTTATTTTTTTCCCGATCTGGCGGCGGTGGCGCCGGAGTGCAAGTTTGCCACCTGCCTGCACAACAAAGAGCCGCAGTGCGCGGTGAAGAACGCGGCGGGAGACGGGCGGATTGCCCGGGAGCGTTACAATTCCTACCTGGAGATTCTTGGCGAAATCCGGGAAAACAAGAAAGGGTTTTAGCTGATGATCAAAATTGCCCCTTCCATTTTATCGGCGGATTTTTCGGTCTTGGGTGAGGAGATCCGGCGGGCTGAGAGGGCCGGAGCCGATTGGATCCATATTGACGTTATGGACGGCCACTTTGTGCCCAACCTGACCTTCGGCCCTCCGGTCATCGCCGCGATCCGCAAGGTTACCAAACTGCCCTTTGACGTCCATCTGATGATCGATAATCCTTCGGCAATGCTGGAGCCATTCATGGATGCCGGGGCCGATATCGTCACCGTGCACGCCGAGACCGCGCCACATCTGCACCGGCTTCTGCAGGCCATCAGGCAGCGAGGCCTTAAGGCCGGGGTTTCACTCAACCCATCCACGTCGCTCACCGCGGTGGAGGAAGTGCTTGACGCGGTGGACATGGTGCTGATCATGTCGGTCAATCCCGGCTTTGGCGGCCAGAAGTTCATTCCGGCGACCCTGGATAAAATCAGCCGGTTGCGGGCGATGATCACCGAGCGGAAGCTTGCCGTGGATATCGAAGTGGACGGCGGCATCGATCCGGTTACCGCCCCTCAGGTTATCGCCGCCGGCGCCAATGTCCTGGTGGCCGGTTCTGCCGTTTACGGTGCGGCCGATCTGGCGGAGGCAATTCGCCGACTGAGAGGGACTTGACCTGACGGCACGGAAGTGCTAGTATAATATAGTAACATAATAGTACAGCCTTTGGGGCAAGGTAAGAAAGAGCGATCTTTCGATTCCTGACCGGCGGTAAAGCCCGCGAGCCGTATGGCAGATCCGGTGTGATTCCGGAGCCGACAGTTTAGTCTGGATGGGAAAAGGCAGTAACGTGTAGGTCTGCAAAGGACCGGGCATATCTTTTTTCCTTTGTCTTAGAGGCTGTTGAGAAGCGTGAGCTTTCTCAACAGCTTTACTTATTTTCTGCATAGACCGAGGTGATGTTGTGTTTAGCGAAGAAGACCGCCAGTATATGCTCAAGGCCCTGGAACTGGCCGGGCGTGCTGTAGGGCGGACCAGCCCCAATCCGATGGTGGGGGCGGTTATCGTGAAGGACGGGCGGGTCGTCGGCGAAGGGTATCACCAGAAGGCCGGCACGCCGCACGCCGAGGTGCACGCTCTGGCCGCAGCCGGGCAGGAGGCCCGGGGGGCCACAATGTATGTCACCCTTGAGCCGTGCTGCCACCACGGCCGGACCGGGCCGTGCAGCAACGCGGTGATTGCGGCGGGGGTCCGGCGGGTAGTGGCGGCGATGACCGACCCGAACCCTAAGGTGGCGGGCCAGGGGCTGGCCCAGCTCCGGGCGGCAGGTCTGGCGGTGGAGGAAGGCCTGCTGGCGGCAGAGGCCGCACGGCTGAACGAAAGTTTCATTAAATGGGTTTCTACCGGGATGCCTTTCGGTGTCATGAAAACCGCCATGACTCTGGACGGCAAGATCGCCACCCGCACCGGCCACTCCAAATGGATAACCGGCGCGGCGGCCCGGCTGCGGGTACATAAGTTGCGCGACAGCTGTGATGCGATTATGGTCGGCATCCGGACGGTGCTGGCCGACGACCCGGAGTTAACCACCCGGCTGCCGGAGGGCGGGCGCAACCCGGTAAGAATTATTGTCGACAGCCAGGCCAGGACGCCGCTGACCGCGAAGGTCGCGAGCGACGGCCAGGCACCAACGCTGATCGCCGTAGCCGCCGACGCGCCGTCGGAGAATATAGCCGCTCTTAAGGCCAGCGGGGCAGAGATATTGGTGCTGCCCCGGGGAGATACCGGGGTGGATCTCAGGGCTCTGTTCAAAGTTCTGGGGGAGCGAAAACTTACCAGCGTTCTCATCGAGGGCGGAGCTACCCTTAACGCGGCTGCGCTGGCAGCCAACCTGGTGGACAAAGTAGAAGCCTACGTCGCCCCCAAAATCATCGGCGGCGCGGCGGCTCCCGGACCGGTGGGCGGCCAGGGGGCCGAGACACTCGCTGACGTGGTGCTGCTGGAGGACGCGGCGGTGGAGACTGTAGGCGAAGATATACTGATCAGCGCTTATGTGCTGGAAAGGGAGGGTCGCGATGTTTACAGGACTTGTGGAAGAACTGGGCAAGGTTAAAACCGTGGTCAAGGGCGCCATGTCGGTGCGGCTAACGGTCAGTGCCAGGACGATCCTCGGCGACGTCAAACTGGGGGACAGCATCGCCGTAAACGGGACCTGCCTGACAGTGGTGGATTACAGTGACAGCTGGTTCACCGCCGACGTCATGCCGGAAACGGTTGACAGAACCGCCTTGGCCGGACTGAAGGCCGGCGACAGCGTCAATCTTGAGCGGACGCTGCGGGTGGGGGACCGCCTGGGCGGCCATATCGTCAACGGTCATGTCGACGGCGTCGGGACGATCCGGTCGAAACAGCAGCGGGACAATGCCATCGTATTCAGGATCGAGGCCTCCGCCGAAGTCCTGCGCTATATCGTCAAAAAAGGCTCAGTGGCTATCGACGGCATCAGCCTGACGGTGGTGGACACGGGTCCGGACTGGTTCACTGTTTCGCTGATCCCGCACACAGCCTCGGTCACGACGCTGGGGACCAAAGGACCTGGCGATCCAGTCAACCTGGAGAACGATATTATCGGCAAATACGTGGAAAAACTGATGAGTCCCGGTCCGGCCGAGTCCGGGCAGCAAAAGGGACTGACGGCAGATTTTCTGCAAAAAAATGGTTTCAGAGTATAAGGAGGGGTTATATCATGAAATTCAACACGATTGAAGAAGCTATCCAGGATGTCAAGGACGGCAAAATGGTGGTAGTCGTCGACGACGAGGACAGAGAAAACGAGGGAGATCTTCTGATGGCGGCGGAACTGGCAACGCCGGAGGCGGTCAACTTCATGGCGACCTACGGCCGGGGTCTTGTCTGCATGCCGGTTGCCGGCAGCAGGCTTGACGAGCTGGACATCGGACTGATGGTCACCGACAATACGGACAGCATGGGTACGGCCTTTACGGTCTCCATCGACGCCGCCAGCGTCACCACCGGCATTTCGGCTCCGGAGCGGGCGGCAACCGTTCAGGCGGTGCTGGACCCGGCAACAAAGCCTGCCGATATCCGGCGGCCGGGCCACGTTTTTCCCCTGCGTTACCGCGAAGGCGGCGTACTTCGCCGGGCCGGCCACACCGAGGCGGCGGTCGATCTGGCTAAACTGGCCGGACTGTATCCGGCCGGGGTGATCTGCGAGATCATGAACGAAGACGGAACGATGGCCCGGGTGCCTGAGCTGATGGAGTTTGTCGCCAAGCACGGCCTGAAGATCATCACTGTGGCCGACCTGATCAAATACCGTAAGCATACCGAGCGGTTCGTCGTCCGGGTGGCTGAGACCAGCCTGCCGACCAAATACGGCGATTTCCGCCTGGTGGCTTACGAAAGCGAGCTTGACAACCTGTGCCATGTCGCTTTGGTCAAAGGCGATGTCGCCGGAAAGCAGAACGTGCTGGTGCGGGTTCACTCCGAATGCCTGACCGGCGATGTCCTGGGTTCGCTCCGCTGCGACTGCGGCGAGCAGCTGGCGGCATCCCTGAAACGGATCGACGAGGAAGGGCTGGGAGTTCTCCTGTACATGCGTCAGGAAGGCCGGGGCATCGGCCTGGCCAACAAAATCAGAGCATATGCCCTGCAGGACCGGGGCAAGGATACGGTGGAAGCCAACGAAATTCTCGGATTTGCCCCAGACCTCAGGGACTACGGCATCGGGGCCCAAATCCTGGTTGACCTGGGCCTGACCGAGATCCGCCTGTTGACCAACAACCCCAAGAAACGGGTCGGCCTCGAAGGCTACGGCCTGACCATCAAAGAACGCGTGCCGCTGGAGATGAAAGCCAACCGGTTTAATCAGAGGTATCTTTCGATCAAGAAGTCTAAGCTGGGTCATATTCTGAAACAAGCAGGGGAGGCTTAAACAGCATGAAAACATTTGAAGGGCAATTGGTGGCCGAGGGCCTGAAATTCGGGATTGTTGCCGCCAGGTTCAACGAGTTTATCACAAGCAAGCTGGTGGGCGGGGCACTGGACGCCCTCAAGCGCCACGGGGCGGCGGAGGAAAATATCGACCTGGCCTGGGTTCCCGGGGCCTACGAAATTCCGCTGGTGGCTCAAAAGATGGTGGCCGGCAAAAAATACGACGCGGTGATTTGCCTGGGTACGGTGATCCGGGGCAACACGCCTCACTTCGACTATGTATGTTCCGAGGTTGCCAAGGGCGTGGCCCATGTGTCGCTGGCCAGCGGTGTTCCGGTCCTCTTCGGGGTGCTGACCACCGAAACTATCGAGCAGGCGGTGGAGCGGGCCGGGACCAAGGCCGGCAACAAAGGCTTCGACTCCGCGGTGGCGGCCATCGAGATGGCCAACTTGCTGAAAGAAATTTAATTTCAAAATATTTCCAGGGAAATGGCGGGGTTGATGCGATGAAAATTGGAGTCATCAGTGACACCCACGGTTGCGTCAAGACCTGGCGGGAAGTTTTTTCCCGCCATTTCTCTGACGCCGACCTGATTCTTCATGCCGGGGATGTGCTCTATCACGGGCCGCGCAACGCCATCCCGGCCGAGTATGACCCGAAGGCGTTAGTCGAGGAGCTTAACGGCTGCCCGGTGCCGATGATCATCGCCTGCGGCAACTGTGACGCCGAGGTTGACGCCATGGTGCTCAATACGCCCATCCAGGCCCCGTACGCCTATGTGTTCGCTGACGGTCGGCGGATCGTGATGAATCACGGCCACCACCTCGACGAGAAAGCGCGATGGGAGACGGCCGGACGAATGAAGGCGGCGTTGCTGATCACCGGTCACACCCATGAGGCGGCGCTGGAGAAAAGGGACGGCATCGTCTGGCTGAACCCCGGCTCACCGGCGATGACCAAGCGGCCGGACGGACGGGGAACTATCGGAATCATTGAGGCTGGCAAGATAGAAATTGTGGATGTACAAACAGGAGAAGTCATAGAGGTAGCTAACTTTTAGCTGCCTCTAATGGTTTGTTACACTGTGGAAAGGGAATGCTTGCACAGGATAGCAGTGAAACGTGAGTAAGCCTTCTTCCTGGCTCGTTATTTCCGATGGATACATGGACATGATAATAACTAAAGCCATCAGATCTCTAGACAGGAGTATGTTATGAAAGATCATTTAACGAAAGCCACTGCCAGCGGCGTGAGGGCCTTTGCGGCAGTGACCACCGCCTTGTGCGAAGAGGCCCGGCGGCGGCATGACTGCTATCCGGTGCCGGCGGCGGCCCTGGGCCGGACGATGACGGCGGCGCTGCTTTTGGCGGCCAATCTGAAAACAGAGGAAGCAATCACGGTGAGAATCGCCGGTGACGGACCCATCGGGCCGATTGTCGCCGACGCTGGCCCGGCGGGATTTGTCCGGGGCTATGTAAGCAATCCCCAGGTCGAGCTGCCGCTGAATAACGGGAAACTGGATGTCGGCGGGGCGGTGGGGCAAGGCCATATCCATGTGACTCGCTTCACCGGACTCAAGCAGCCGTTCACCGGCAGCGTGCCGCTTCTCAGCGGCGAGATCGGCGAAGATGTCGCCAACTATCTGCTGGTGTCTGAGCAGACCCCATCCACCGTGGCGCTGGGGGTGCTGGTGAATCCAGATCTGACGGTGGCCGCGGCAGGCGGATTTATCGTCCAGGCTATGCCTGGGGCCGACGACGCGGTGTTGGAGCAGGTGGAACGGAACCTGGCGGCTCTGCCGCCGGTATCACAGATGGTCAAGCAGGGCGAAGACGGTGAGGCAATCCTGGGCCGGATCTTCGCCGGGCTGGAGGCCACTGTCTTCGAGCCGTCACAGGTGGCGTTCTATTGCCAATGCTCGGACGAACGGGTTGAGAGCATGCTCGTCAGCCTGGGCCGGAAAGAACTGGCCGAAATGGTGCTGGAAGGCCAGGCCGAGGTTCGCTGTCATTTTTGCGGCGAGCTTTACCAGATCGGCCGGGAGCGTCTGAGGCAATTGCACGACTCGGC
>JARLHY010000060.1 GCA_031292015.1 Negativicutes bacterium
CAGACGGCGGATCAGGCGCTGTACCAGGCCAAGGAACTGGGCCGGAATCTCGTGGTATTTGCCAATACAACCAAGACCGGGTAAGGTTTTCGTATCCGGCGGGAATACTATATTGAGCGTCTGAATAAAAAAAGCGTTACCGTTATGGTAACGCTTTTTCCGATGAAGCTATTTCCGTATCTCCACAAGCCGGATAATTTCCACCAGATAGTCGCTGATCACCGGGATATTGATCAGAATGAGCCGCCGCAGCGTTTCGACGACGATCGCGAAAACGATGGTGGTTCCAAGGGCAAAACCCAATCCCCGCATGATCCCGGCGATGAAGTTGGTCCACAGCAGTTTTCGCGGCTTTTCCAACAGCTCGATGTAATCGGCGATCCTCATCGCTTCAAGGCGGTTAACCAGTCTTTCCAGCTGTTTGGCCAGCAGGGTCTGATTCTGTAGTTCGGTTTTCATAAAAACCTCCCGGTGTTATGTGGTGGCCTGTCTTTAATACTCCCAGAACATCCGCTGAATTTCGGCCGGCACAGTGGTTTTGGTCAGCGCCAGCATCAGCAGGACGCGGGCTTTTTGCGGATTCAACGTGTCGGCGACGATAAAATTGCACTGGTCGTCGTTGACCGCAGCGTTACGGGTGACAATACCGCTGCTTACCCGGGTGCTTCTGACAATGACGGCGTCCCGCTCGGCGATCTTGGCCAGAGCTTCCCGCATCGTTTCCGACATGCCGCCGTTGCCCACTCCGGCATAGATCAGCCCCTTGGCGCCGGCGGAGACTGCGGCCTGGGCCAGCAGCGGACTGCTGTTCACATGGGCATAAAGGATATCGACATGCGGCAGGTCGGTCAGCCCTGTGAGGTCGAACTCGCTGCAAGCGGTGTGTTTACGCGCCGGTATCCGGTAAAAATACGGGGTTGCTCCCTGTATATAACCCAAATATCCCAGCTCGGGAGCTTTGAAGGCATCTTGCAGGGCGGTGTTGGTTTTGGTGACGTCGCGGCTGGCGTTGATGGTATCATTGAGGGAAACCAGCACGCCCTTGCCCACGGCTGCGTGGCTCGCTGCCAGAGCTACGGCATTGAACAGGTTCATCGGTCCGTCGGTGCTCATGGCGTTCGCCGGACGCAGGGCACCCACCATCACCACTGGTTTGTCGCTTTTTACCACAAGGTTGAGAAAGTAGGCGGTTTCCTCCATGGTATCGGTGCCGTGGGTTATCACAACTCCGTCGGTTTCGTCGGTGTCCAGCAGGGCGTTTACCCGGCGGGCAAGAGCCAGCCAGATGGCGTGGGTCATGTCGGCGCTGTCTACCTGGGCAAGCTGTTCGCTGCTGATATCGGCCAGGGATGAAAGCGCGGGAATCTCTCCGATCAAGTCGGAGATGGGCAGCACCGCCGGCTGATAATAACTGATCTGGGTGCTGGAAATCGCCGTTCCGGCGATGGTGCCGCCAGTGGCAATGATGGCGATCTTTTTTTTCATGGCTTTCTCCCTCCGGGACGGCTCGGCGCCGAAGCAAATGCAGGCGATGTATCGAGATTATTATAACACACAGCATGGTGGATGAGAATTTGTCGGTGGGAAAGAGGGACCGACAGGAGTACGGTTGAACGACCGGGAAGATGTTTGTAACAAGAGTCGGTTGCCGGATGAACCGAAAAACCGGTTAGAAGCGCAGATTACAGGAGGTGTAATCATGAAGAAAATTTGGCTTGCCGGCGGTTGCTTCTGGGGTGTCGAAGCCTATTTCAGCCAACTGAAAGGGGTGTCGGCCACCAAAGTGGGCTATGGTCAGGGCCAGGCCGAAAATCCTACCTACCAACAGGTTTGTGCCGGGACGACAGGCCATGCCGAAATATGCGAGGTCACCTACGATGAGGAAGAGCTGCCGCTGCCCAAGCTGCTGGAACATTTCTTCCGGATTATCGACCCCACCACCCTGAATCGCCAGGGGGCGGACCGGGGAACCCAGTACCGGACGGGAGTATATTATCGTGATGAGGCCGAGCGGGAAGTGATTCTGGCGTTTATCGCCCAAAAACAGGCGGACTGCCCGCGCCAAATCGTTGTGGAAGTCGAGAAGTACCAAAATTTTTATCCGGCGGAAGACTATCATCAGAACTATCTCCAGAAGAATCCGGGCGGATACTGTCACATCAACCTGGGATTGGCCGGGCCGGCGGAACGGAAATAAGGCTGGGGAAAAACTAATCGGTCCCGAATGGCCAAAGAACTCGTTGAATAGGTAGTAATCTATATCAACGAGTTCTTTTTCAAAAAATATTGATTATAATTGTCGCGACGCCACGGGATAACTTGGCCAGGCAAATCACTGATAAGCCGGAAGCTCCAGCAGCTCGGGAATGGTCACAAGAGTGTAACCTTTGGCCCTCAGTCCGTCGATAATCGCCGGCAGGGCTTCGACACTGCCGGTCAGGTGGACATTGACGCCGTCGTGCTGCAGGGTGATGTAGCCGTTTTTGGCCCGGCGGAGGATGCGGGTCTTCACTGTGTTGGCGTCAACGCCCTTCCAGTCTTCGGGGTCTGCCGACCACAGGACGATCACATCTCCTTTGGCATAGATGACACTGTCCACGGTGGGATTGTGAAAACCGAAGGGCGGCCGCACCAAGCGGGGCCGGTAGCCGGTAATTTCACTGACAACATCCGCGCACTTGTCGATTTCCTGGGCGACGACCTCCGGCCGGAGTTTTGTCAGGTCGGCATGATCGTAGCTGTGATTGCCGATTACATGGCCTTCGGCGGCCATCCGTCTGAGCATCTCGGGATATCTGCGGGCCTGGTAGCCGATGACAAAAAAGGTTGCTTTCACTTGTTTCTCCTTGAGGATGTCGAGGATCTTGGGCGTCCACTCCAGATCGGGACCGTCGTCGAAGGTCAGGGCCATCTTGGCTTCATCGGCCCGCCCCGCCCAGTACAGCTTGCCGCTGATATTGCTGCCCCGCTTGAAGGGATCGCGGGAAGAAGCGCCCTGCTGCTCGGACTGGGCCGCCGGCTCGGGCTTATGAAGCGGTGCGCAGCCGATGATTGTCACCAACGATACAAGGACAAGGAGTCTGATTAGTTTGGCCAAAACGTTATCCCACCTCCCGCTAACTCCGCTTATAGCATATATGGTTTGCCGCCGTCTTATGCACCTTTTGGCGGCGCCGCAGCTCCCGAACCGGCGATTCAGCCGCTTGAAGGAATTTTTGCCAGAAGCGGGAAAATAACTAGATAAGGTCGGCGGCCGGAGCTGAGGATCTTTTTTCCGGTCCGGCGACAGGGCATAATAATATGCCGCAAGACCTGACAAATTGGTTGAGAGGGAAAAATATGCAGCAGCTTGTAGTCATCAAAGGGGCCGGCGATCTGGCGAGCGGAATCGCCCACCGGCTTTTTCGCAGCGGCTTTCGGATCGTCATGACCGAACTGGCGCAGCCAACAGTAATCCGGCGGACGGTGACCTTCGCTCAGGCGATTTTTAACGGCCGGGCCCTGGTGGAAGGGGTTGAGGCCGAGAAGGTGGAACTGGCCGACGCCCTGACGACAGTCGGGCAGGGCCGAATTGCCGTGGTGGTCGATCCGATGGGCCTGGCGGTGAGTCGACTTAAACCCTGGGCGGTGGTGGACGCCATTCTGGCTAAGAAGAACCTTGGCACAACCATTAATGACGCGCCGGTGGTCATCGGCGTGGGACCGGGGTTTGCCGCCGGGCAGGATGTTCATCTGGTTGTCGAGACAATGCGCGGGCATTATCTGGGCCGGGTGATCGAAACAGGCCCGGCTTTGCCGAATACCGGCGAGCCGGGTGAGATCGGCGGCCATACCATGCAGCGGATATTGCGCGCGCCCTGCCGGGGCCTGTTCACGGCGGTGAGGGTGATAGCCGATGTCGTCGCCGCCGGCGACGTTGTCGGCCATGTCGGCAAAGAGCCGGTGACGGCCGGGATAGGCGGAGTACTGCGCGGCTTGCTGCAGGACGGACTGACGGTGGAGGCCGGGATGAAAATCGGCGACATCGACCCGCGAAGCGCGCCTGAACACTGTTTCTCCATCTCCGATAAAGCGCGGGCCATCGGGGGTGGGGTGCTGGAAGGCTTGTTGTACAGGGCAGGACAGATCGCCCGGAAGGGAAATGCTACATGGACAGCGGACTCATGACGCAGTGGGGACTTTTGTTGCAGGCGGCTGAAAAGGGCGAGGCGGTGCAGACGGTTACTCTGATCGCCGGGCCGCCCAAGGCGCCGCTGGGGCAGATGCTGCTGCTGTTTTCGGACGGCCGGGCGGAAGGAACCCTGGTGGACGCCGAATTTACGGAAAAAGTACAAACTGAGCTGCGCGCCGCTCAGTGGACGCAGCCGGCGGTCCGGACGGTCGGGCATCGGCAGGAGGAATACCGGCTGTTTTGGGATTGTACAGGCAGCGACGTCTTTCGGGCCGTCATCCTGGGCGGCGGCCACGTGAGCCAGCCCTTGGCCCAGACGCTGGCCCTGCTGGATTATCAGGTTACGGTGATTGATGACCGGCCGGAATTTGGCAACAGCCAGCGCTTCCCCCTGGCTCAAGTCATTTGCCAGGACTTTTCCCGGGCGCTGGCGGGGCTGACTTTGGATGAGAAAACCGCAGTTATTATCGTCACCCGAGGCCATCGACACGATATGGACTGTTTGCGGGCCGTCCTCAGCCAGGCGGCGGGTTATGTCGGCATGATCGGCAGCTCGGTCAAGGTTGGCGCAGCCCTCAAGCTGCTGCGGGAAGAAGGGTTCGACGAGGCTGAACTGGCCAGGCTGCGGGCCCCTATCGGTCTGGATATCGGGGCCCAGGGCCCGGCGGAAATCGCACTGAGTATTGCCGCCGAAGTCGTGTCGGTGTTTCGCGGTGGCGACTGCTCACCCCTTAGCCGCCGCAGGAAGGATTTTTATGGATAAACAGCTGCTGGAGAAAATTTGTCAACTGAAACGGCAGGGAGAACCCCTGGCCCTGATTACCATCGTAGCCACCCGGGGCTCGACGCCCCGCAAGGCCGGGGCTTCGATGGTTGTGGAGCGGACCGGCCGGATCTGGGGAACGATCGGCGGGGGCTGCTGTGAGGCTGAAGTGAAGCAGCAGGCCTTGTCGGCGATGGATGACCGGACTTCCGGCCTTTACCAGGCCAGCCTGCTGAACGATATGGCTGCGAATGAGGGAATGGTCTGCGGCGGGGTGATGGAGGTCTTTATCCAGGTACTCTAGCCGTAAGGAACAGCGCGGGAGGTGAAGGCCTGATGGATGTGTGGGAAGAGCTGTTATCCGGCCTGAGACCGCCCCGCATTGTTACTATCATCGGCGGGGGCGGTAAAACCGGTCTGATGTACTATCTGCAAACCGCATGGGGGCTTGCCGGCCGGACGGCCATAGCCGCTACCACAACCAAACTACGCCGCGACCCGGCCTGCCGCTATGCGGCGATAACCAGCCTGGCCGAGGGGGTTGCCGCGGTGGAGGCGGCCTTGCGGCAGCATGAACGTATCACCCTGGTTGCCGGTGTCGCCGCCGAAGACTCCGCCAAAATGGCCGGGGTTCCGCCGGAATGGATCGACTGCCTGGCCGCAGGGTTTTCTGACACGGTTTTTTTGAACGAAGGGGATGGGTCGGCCGGCAGGCCGCTCAAGGGGCATCTGGCCTATGAGCCGGTGATTCCGGCAGCGAGCGGACTGGTCATCGCCGTTGTCGGTGTTGACGCCCTTGGAGCGCCGCTGGCCATTGCGGCCCACCGGCCCGAACGGGCAGCCGAGCTGACCGGGGCACAGCCGGATTCGCCGGTGAACGTCGCCCTGGCCGCCCGGCTGCTGCTTCACCCTGAGGGATATCTGCGTCAGTGTCCTCCCGCCAGCCGGGTGGTGTTTTTTATCAACAAGGTGGAATCAGCCGGGCAGGATCAGCAGGCCCGGGAACTGGCGACAGCGATTCTGGCCGGTGGTCATCCCCGGGTGGATGCCGTGGTGATCGGCAGTGTCTGCCGACGTGAATTCAGGCAGGTGGTGGCTGAACCTTGATCATCGGAGTCATTCTGGCCGCCGGGCAGGCCAAGCGTATGGGGCAACCGAAACAACTGCTGCCGCTGGGCGGAAAACCGCTCATCCGCTGGGTGGCCGCCGCGGCCTGCCGGTCAAAACTGGATCAGGTGCTTGTCGTCACCGGGGCTTATGCGGCCGAGGTTGGGCTGGCCGTGCACGGACTGCCGCTCAGGCTGGTCCATAATCGGGAATGGGAAAGGGGCCAGGCCAGCAGTGTCGTCACCGCCGTGCGGGCGGCGCCGGCTGAGGCGTCGGCCCTGCTGTTCCTGCTGGCCGATCAGCCACTGGTGGATGAAGAATTGATCAACAACCTTATCAGGACCTATCAAGCCAGCGGAGCCGCCATCGTCGCTCCTTACTGGCAAAGCCGCCGCGGCAATCCCGTGCTGTTTGACCTGGGGACCTGGCGGCCGGCCTTGCTGGAACTGACGGGCGACGCCGGGGCGAAAAGTCTTCTGGAGCGAAATGCCCAGTCCATATGCCGGGTTCAGCTGACCTCTGGCGATGCTTTCCGGGATGTGGATACCCCGGCGGATTATGAATCAGTTGTCGATATGTGGCAGCGGCGCAAGGCGGGGCGCGATGACGGCGCCTGAGACAGAAGTTCGTCGCCGCGACTGCCAATAAGTTCTGTGGGGATCTGCAAGTTTCCCGCAGCGACAGGAGAGGATCAGTTTGCCCACAGTGCTCAAGGCGGTGTCCGGTGACGACCGCTGCCTGAACCGCCTCTTTCGTCCGGATTTTTCCGGGAAGGTCCATAGTATCTTCCGTCATGTGATTAATATATGTGATCAGGACGGCGTGCTGTACAGTCTGGCCGCCGCTGACCGCGACAATGCCCCGCACACCGTACTGGTAGTCTTGCCGGACGGCTTTCGCTTTGACGCGACCGGGCTCGCCGGCGGGGATCCGGTTTCTGCCGGCAGCGGCTTGCTGACGGTGGGGGCGGAGCTTGCCGTCGAGGCCACCGGAGCGGTCGTCTGGCAGGGCGAACTGCCGTTGTTTCCGGCCAGGCCTGGGCTGGACCTTCTGGCCGACAATCTGGCTGTCTTGACTGAAAGCATTGCCGCCGCCGGAACGGACGGCGGACTCAAAGCTTATGTCACAGGCGGCGGACAGGGGTCTCCCAGCCTGTTCAGCCGCGAGCTGGCCGTTCGGGCCGCGGGCCTCGTGACCGCCCTGGAAGCAGACGATTTCGCGGCGGCTTTTGTCCGCGGCCGGTCGCTGCTCGGGTTGGGGGCAGGGCAAACCCCCTCCGGCGACGACTTTCTTGCCGGGCTGATCACGGTGTTTCACATGCCGGACGGTCCCTTTGGCGAAGACTACACCACTTTGGCCGAGCTGCTGGCAGGCGAGGCAGACAGCCTTACCACCGATGTCAGCCGGGCCATGCTGCAGCAGGCTGCGTCAGGCCGGGCCAGGGAATCGGTCATCGGTCTTTTGGCGGCACTGACCGCCGGCGAGTCTTCCCGGGTCGGGCCAGCCGCAGCCCGGGTGCTGGCGCTGGGCTCAGCGTCCGGCACGGATATCGCCGCCGGGCTGGTCTGTGGGCTGAAGCACGGCCTGTGGTTGCTGGGAAAAAAAGACTGCCGCCATAAATCATAGCAGGAATTGGTTCACCGTCGCGGGAATGTTTAATAAAAGACGAATCGCGCTTCCGGCGCAGTGAAAACCTAAACCAAGGACAAAAAGGAGAGAACAATCATGGTTAAAAATTGGGACAAAGTAAAAATGTACGATCTGACCCAGAAACTCAGTCATCTCACCCCGCCCTGGCCCACTTACGAGCCGCTGCAGATCAAATTCTTCAAACGACTCAGCTCCAACGGCGCCAACGGCCA
>JARLHY010000061.1 GCA_031292015.1 Negativicutes bacterium
AATCCCGGCCGGTTTTCTTTGAACGCCAATAATCAAGTAATCCTGCAGTATAAGCACTGGCGAGCAAAACTGAACAGAAAAAAATTAACCAAATCGTAACAGATGCTTAACACAGTTAAAAACAGAAAAACCTGCATTGACAAGGCTTTGGTGGTCTTATCAATGCAGGTTTTTTGGATTTGAGGACATTATTGAGGACAGTAGGAAGTTTTCGGGCTGATTTTTCCCCAGTTGACGACCAGGCGCCAGGTACCCGGAGCTACGATGTTCGAAAGATCCCATAGCTTGATCTTGCCGAATCGTCAGGGTCAAGAGGAGATTCTCTTTATACAGTTGAAGTTACCTTTTCCTGACACAAGGTTGTTTCGTCTTCATCTGCGAAGGGATTCTGTGCTTGTATACTTTGTAACCTGTTTAGTAGGACGTTGTACTTATTTACAAGGAATTTAAATCGAGAGTCCTTTGTTGATTTATACGCCCCGTCTAAGATATTACGCGTTACGGTGAGATCCCTTACTAACCTGGGATCATATTCTTTCTTTTGAATTTGGCAATATACTTCGCTTTCGTCAGCCCCGAACTTCCCATGGTAGGCAGAAAACGTTCCATCCCTTCGTGATCCATCGCCAGTATGACTGCTTAAGATTTCCGATCTTAGATCAGAAATTGCGGCCATAATATATTGTATCGCAGGATCATCCTTTACCTTGTCGATGTTCTTCAAAGTTGCTGGCCGGTTTATGGAAAGAAGTTTTATGATCGAATTTACCGCCGTTCCTTTTTCCCAGGCAGTCATTGTTTCTACTAACCCTTTTGAGATTTTCCTCTGATCTTCTAGCACTTCGTCATAGACGCGCTCTCTTCTGTAATCTATGGTATTTATGGAGGCGATATCAAAGATTCGAGGTGTATCTACTTCCTGGACTAGTAAAACAGGTTTATCAAAGGATTGCCGAATTCCTAGCTCAAAAAGCACATTGGGATTCCGGGAACTTAAATCGCAGATTGCAATAGGGCAATCGAGCAGTTTTTTTAGAATATCGAGTTGGATTAGACTGGACGAATTATTATCGTCCGCCCGGCGAGGTTGAAACCCAGCGTTATAAATTGCTGGGCAGAAGATATCTCTGTAGACGCGTTCAAAATGCCCTTTATCATACCCGTCAGGATCGGAAATCGGCATAATAACGAAGCATTCTTTAAAAGGGGGTGGGGTCGATTCCCGGCTCTTTTCCTGTTCAGTAGGCATGGTCTACTCCTCCTTAATAATTATAAAAAAACACGGCCTGTTCATCAGTGCCGCGTTTTTTACTGCGAAATAGCATAAAGAGTTACAAAGTAATGTCGTTCGGCAGTCTTGATGAGATTCCTGCAAAGGTATCTTTGTTTTTCGGAGGTAGCGCTTTTATGCTATATCGCTAATTGCCTTTCAATTTCTCGCTTTATTTCTTTCTCGTCGAACCCTTCTGCATATAGCTTCTCGGACAGGTCGTACAACTCTTGCTTTCGGTGGTCCGTTATTTTTCCAGCGTTCTTTTTCCCTCGGATAAGCGATTTAAGTGATTTTAGCGGTTTCTTATTATGAGCCCTTTCCTTGCATTTGTGCGAATCGTAGTACTTTCGGTTGGCCGGCACGCGCTTGCCGCACCCGCAAGCGCAGGGGCTTGCCTTTAGTTCTCGGGTTAACTTATGGACGATGAAGAAAAGGAATCGTTTATCAATTGTTGCTTCGTACGTGAAACCTGTTTCTGCCTGGTAACGCGCCTCTAAAGGGGGCATTGTGTGGGTAATATATCCACTAATAGCTGATCTAATCTTTGCCTCCAACCAGGCCAACTGTTTGACTTTATCTTTAGTTTTTAAGTCTGTTATTTCTTTACCGGTAGTTTTAATCACGAATAAAGGGAAGTTTTCGGGAGGAGGAGAAGCTGCACATTGAAACCATATCGGCGTCTTTCTGGAAGATGAAGTATAAGTAACCTTATCGTCTTTGAAAGCGGCACTGAGCCCTGGGGTAAAAAATAACGGTTTGCTTTCTTCTTCTGATACGTCCCCGATTGTGCCAACAACGCCACGACGGAAAGAATTTAACAATTTTTCGTTGGCTCTAATATTCCGGTCTTCATCTGGCAGCGGCCAGAACTCTATGAAATAGTGCAATTGACAGAGAGAATTATATAATTGATCTAAGGTAAAGCTGTTTCCTGTTGTCGGGAACGGTGGTCCCCATTTTTGTAGATATGTGTGGAGGAAAGGCTCGGAATAAAGGTCTTCAGAGTCATATAACCCGATCAAATTAGTGGTGTCTTCGAGGAATCCGTTTATTTCCTCTTTTCTCGTATTACTGACCGGCTGCATCTTTTCCGCTGAAAAGGTAATAATTTCGTAACTTAAAGGAGTCTCCATCTGACCGGTGGAGATATCTTTTTTTATGAGTCGGATGTCCTTACAGGGTTGCTTACAAAGCTTAAACTCAATAGCGGCGGTCATATACACGATTATTCACCACCTTTCACCACCTATTATATTTCTGTGGCAAAATAAAAGCAAATAGAAAAACAGCAACGCACATTAACAACTTCACAGCACTGCAAGAGGTTACCCGGCAAGGATGTAGATCGACACCGGGAGGGCGTTATAACCTCCAGCCTATGACAAGGGCCTGAGCGCCAAAAGCGCCTTGATGGGTCGGTATTACGAACATGGGTAGGCTGACCGCTAAAATTGATTAAAGGAGTTAATAGTATGGAAAATACCGTAAAAAAAGTGTACGAAGTAACCGAAGTTCAGCAAGTCTTGGGTCTTTCTCGAAACACTGTTATGGCCCTTCTATTGTCCGGAAAGTTAAAATCTGTCCGGGCCGGGCGCCGATGGTTGATACCCGCCTGGGCGCTTGATTCGTATCTAGGTGAGCCTTCGCAGGGTGCTTAATGGAGCCTGCTGGCGGTTGTGGATTGTACCGGCCACGGGGTTCCCGGCGCCTTTATGACTATGGCGGTGAACTCGATCCTGAATCATATTGTGGATCATAACCACGAAGATCCAGCCCAGATAGTAGCCGAATTGAACCGCCGCGTGAAGGAGACATTGCACCGCAACGATCCGGGCCGGGTTGCTGACGACGGGCTGGATATCGGGCTTTGCTATATTGAAAAGAATCATCGCCTGACGTTTGCAGGAGCAAAAATACCGCTTTATATCCAACAGGGACAAAATGTCCATGTCATCAGGGGGGACAAAAGAAGTATCGGCTACCGTCGATCAAGCCGGGAACTGGAGTTTACCAACCATGTGTGGGATATAGCAGCAGGTGATATGTTTTATCTGACGACAGATGGCTATATTGATCAAAGCGGCGGAGACCAGAACTTTCCGTTCGGCAGGAAAAGATTTGTTCAGGTCTTGGCTGAACAAACTGCTAAGGATGTTTCCCAGCGGCAGGAAACGCTGGAGCGGGCTCTGGGCAAATACATGGGCGACGAATCGCAGCGGGATGATATTACGGTGATCGGCTTTTCGTTCTGAAAGAAAGAAGGTGTTTGAGTCTGGGCCATGTTGATGTTGATAAAAACTTGTTTGCCGCCGAGCAGGAGGCACTGCAGACGGCTATGGCGGATGTAGCCGATGCGCGATATTGCGGCAATGAACTATTACCCGGGTATAAGCTGTTGGTTAACCATTATCAAAGATTGCTCAGGACTACTCGTAAAATTTTTCATATCAGCGACAGTCAGGGGCAAGTCCTGCAGCAGCATCAAAATGAAATTCAGAACTTGTTGGATAATGCCGAGCAGGGTTTTCTGACCTTCGGGCGCGATTTACAGGTGAACAAGCAGTACAGTGCGGAATGTGTGCTCATATTTGGCAGAAAAATTGCCGGTATGTCTATTGTCAAACTTCTTGGTCGGGGGAACGGTGTCTGCCCGGAGGAACTGGCGGTAACGCTCCACAAAGCCTTTGCCGCTGAGGCTGATGAAGCACAGAAGATATTGCAGCAGATTCCGTCGGTGCTCAGGATTGGCTCTAAGGATGTGCGGGTGGGGTGCAAACTTATATCGCAGTCGCATGATGCGGCTGAGGGAACGCTGATCATGATGATTTTGACGGATATAACCGAGAGACTGAGGGCTGAAGCACAGATTTATTATCTCAGTTATCATGATAAGCTGACGTCGCTTTATAATCGAGCCTATGTGGAAATGACCCTGCCGGGTCTGGAGAGTCCGGATACGCTGCCTTTGAGTATCATCATGGTCGATATGAATTGTCTTAAGCTGGCAAACGATGTTTTCGGACATGAACAGGGCGACCGGATCTTAGTTGCCATGGGTCAAGTACTCACGAGATCTTGCCGGCGCAATGACATTATTGCCCGGTGGGGCGGTGACGAATTTCTCGTGCTGCTTCCCCAAACGGACGCCAGCGAGTGCTTGAAGGTATGCGAGAGAATCCGCCGCGAATGTGACAAGGAAACCGACATTCCCATACCGCTCAGTGCAGCGGTGGGAACGGCCACGAAAGATGAGGGCGTGGCCCGTCTCGCTGAGATGTTCAGTGTGGCAGAAAATCGGATGTACAATGATAAACTGACAGGGGGCCGAGATGTAAGACGGAGCATTATTACCAATATGGTAGGCATGCTCCATACCCGCTGCTTTGAGAGTCCCGGACACAGAGAGCGGGTGCAGCAACTGGCTGAGGGCTTTTCCGCATTTTTGGGCCTTGACGCCGATTCCGCGGACATGAGGCCGCTTGGTCAGCTGGCCGGTTTGCATGATATCGGCAAGATTGCTATTCCCAAAGAAATATTGGGAAAAGCGGGGGGGCTGACACTTAGTGAGTGGGAAGTCGTCAAGAGTCATAGCGATGTAGGTTACAGGATGGCGCAATCCATCGGTGAGCCGTTTCTGGCAGAACTGATTCTCGGGCTTCATGAGCGCTGGGATGGGGCTGGATACCCGCATGGACTCAAGGGTGAGCAGATTCCCTTTTTGGCCCGCCTGTTTTCTATTGTGGATGTATATGACGTTATTACCCATGATCGTCCATATCATATTTCCATGGATGAGGAAAGAGCTTTGCGTGAGATTCAGTCAGGCGGAGGTTCGCAATTCGATCCGGGCTTGGCTGAACGGTTTGTGGAATACAGACGACAAAAACGGGAGTCGCAAAGCCCGGCATAATCGTCTGCCTATCCGCGCAGTCCAGGGCCGAAAAAAACCATTTGTTACATGAAGAAAAGGCCGGTTGGGGAGCAATTTTTCCCGACCGGCCTTTTTTGCTGAGGCGTTATTGTTTGGACTCTCAAATTAGCTCATTGTCAGCTCTGTTATATGCTGCTGGAAAGAAAAAGTCTCGCAGGCGGTTGCTGATAAAGCGACCAGGCTTCCGGGGAACCTAACGCGGCAAAGCGGACAGGGGCAACAAATGCAATACAACAAAGGAAAATTACCGAATTTGCGGAAGTAATCCTTTAGAGTAATCCTTGGTAAAGGAAGCGCCGTGTTTTCATCGGTAATTCAAGAGTTTGGCGATTTTTGGACGCGACGATAGTTTACATCAGTGTTTCCTTTAAAAACTTAGTAAGCGTCTGTGGTATCGTAAAGGGGGAGCCAATGGCAACGCGTCTTGAGATATTGGAAAAAGTGTTGACACAAATGCGCGGGTTGGTGGTTGTCGATCATGAAACCAATATTGTTTTTTTGAATGAAGAATATGCTGAAACGATTGGGCTCAACCCGAGAGAGGTCTTGGGCCTTCCGGTAAAACAAGTTATCCCTGACAGTAAATTGCCGGTCGTTGTTGAGTCTGGCAAGGCTATTCTCGGTGATGTTTACTACGTCGTTGGTAAGCCCACGGTATGCAACCGCATACCCTTAAAACAAAATGGCGTTCTTATTGGCGCCATGTCCTTTGAGGTATTCGGCGAGATAAGACAGTCAGACAAGCTTTTCGACTCTCTGCAGGAACTGCATACGCAGCTCGACTATTATAAAGAAAAGTTAAAACGCTTTTCCGGGTCACGATATTCCATGGCAGATATTATCGGTTCAAGCAGTGCCGCCGTCAAGTTGCGCAAGGACATATTGAAGTCGGCCAACACGAACTCCACCGTGCTTGTTCAAGGTGAAACAGGCACAGGCAAAGAACTGGTGGCCCACGCCTTACACAGAGAAAGCCTCAGAGCTCATTATCCTCTTGTCAAACTGAATTGCGGTGCCATCCCCACGGAGTTGATAGAATCGGAATTGTTCGGCTATGAGGAGGGGGCTTTTACCGGGGCTAAACGAACAGGGAAAAAGGGTAAGTTTGAGCTAGCCGACAAAGGAACGCTATTTTTAGATGAAATAAGCCAGCTTCCCATGGTAGCCCAGGTAAAACTGCTTCGTGCCCTGCAGGAGAAAGAAATTGAGCGGATCGGAGGAGTAACTCCGATTACCGTCGACGTAAGGATCGTTGCCGCGACGAATCATGATTTGGAAGAAATGGTGAAGCGAGGTTCCTTCCGGGCCGATTTGTTTTATCGGTTGAACGTCATTCCGATTAAAGTGCCTTCACTGCGGGAAAGAAGATCCGACATACCGGCGCTGGTGGAAAGATTCGCCAGGAAGTATGGCGATCAGGCCGGCTTGGGTTCGGTCTCGGTCGCGCCCGACGTATTCACCTTGCTGTCAGACCATGAATGGCCCGGCAATATTCGCGAGCTGGAAAACTCTGTCGAAAGGGCCATTGGAATGTGCGGCGGCAACGTCCTGGACAGCAGCCACTTCGAATGGCTGTTGCCGAAAAGTCGCAACGGCGTCATAGAAACAAAAGGCAAGACGCTGGAGGAAGCCAAAGCAGAGCTTGAAAAAGATATGATTGTTGATGTTCTGCGGTCTACCGGCAATAATGTTAAAAAAACGGCTGAACAGCTTCGTATCGATCGTTCGCTTTTGTACCAGAAAATGCGCCGCCTAGGTATTCAGTACCGATAATTACAATAAAAGTGTAAGCAAAAAGAAACAGTGTGTGATGATTTCACACACTGTTTCTTTTTGCCCTGCAAACATAAGAATTATCCTCTTTTTCCTCCGAATCTGTTCACGGTTCATGTGAGGTTAACACACGCCCAAGAGTGCGCAAACCTGTGAGTTTCCAGGGAAAGCAGGCTGGCGCGATACTTGCATATATAGGTGCGGGAAACCTGATGAAGGGAGGAGCCATTCAAACCGGTAGTAACGGCGGAGCTTTAGTCGCGCATCTGCTCCGATTAAGTCGGTAAAAATTTATAAGGAGGTATGTTTATATGGCTGACGCAGGTTCTGAGATTAGACCCCCAAAAGGCGGAGCATCAAACATAGTTGATAAGTTCACAGAATGGAGTCTGAACTGGGTACCCGATTCTATGGTATTTGTGCTAATCTTGACATTTATTGTGTTTGTCGCGGCCCTGGGTTTGACAAAAAGCAGTGTTTTCGATCTGATTAATTGGTATGCCGGGAGTTTTTGGCTATTATTAACGTTTGCGATGCAACTGTGCATACTGATGATTACCGGCTTTGTTGTCGCCGATTCCAAGCAGGTTAAACGCGGGATTGTCGCTGTGTTAGACTGGCCGAAAACGGCTAAATCAACAATTGCTCTATATTGTTTGGTTGGCGGCGCTGTTGCCTGGGTCCACTGGGGCGTCGGACTGATGTTTTGCATGATTATGGGCCGGGAATTGGCTGTCCGCAAGCGCGGTCTCGGAATCCACTACCCATTTGTTGCAGCTTTGGCCTATAGCGTTACCAATGTTATGTGTAACGGACCGTCACAGTCAGCACCGCTGCTGGTTGCGACTCCTGGACACTTTCTGGAAAAAATGATCGGGATTATTCCGCTGAACGAAACGGCTTTATCGCCCTTTTTGATTGCCCTCCAGCTATTTTTGTTTATCACCCTTCCTCTTCTGGCGATATGGCTCATGCCGAAGAAAGAGCGCGCCGTGGAAATGAGTGATGAGCTCTACAAAGAATTTACGGCTACTCTGCCGGAAGAAGATGAAAAGACGTTAAGGCCGGCGGAGCGCTGGGACCGGTCCAAGATACTGCAATCCCTGTTGGCGCTTGGTATTCTGGCATGGGTGGGCAACTATATCTACACAAAAGGCTTCGGAAAGCTTGATCTCAATTCGATCAATTTTCTCTTCCTGGGCCTGGCACTTATCCTGCATGGATCGCCGCGCAGTTTCACGGAATCGCTGAAGAGAGGTGTCACCACCACCTTCGGCGTTATGGTTCAGTTTCCGATGTATGCCGGTATTTTCGGTATGATCAGCAATTCCGGTATTTCGGCGATGATAACGCATTGGTTTGTGTCGATTTCGACAGCAGGCACGTATTCCTGGATTATCTATTTATACACAGGCGTAATGGACTTCTTTGTACCGTCCGGCGGCTCCAAATTCGTCATTGAGGCTCCCTTTATTCTTCCGGCGGGACAACAGCTGGGTGTTCCGGTGGCGCAGATCATTAACGCCTATAGTACCGGCGCCCAGTGGGCCAATAATCTTCAGCCGTTTTGGGCGCTGCCGGTTTTGGCGGCATTTAGGGTGCGGTTTCAAGATATCTTGCCATTCACTTTTGCGATTTGGCTTTATGCAGGGATCGTATCGTCGATCTTTTTCCTGCTATTCCCCAATGGGCTGTAGTATTTCGTTCAGATGTGCCAAATAAGCTTTTCTGGCACCTGAAAATACATTAAAGAAGGTGCATTATAAAGTGGCTGTATCATCAAGTAAAAGAATAATCAGTTGTGCAATTACCGGTTCTATTCATCTGCCGACGATGACGCCATATCTTCCCATTACGCCCGAACAGATCGCGCAAAACGCTCTGGACGCGGCTGATGCGGGGGCGGCTATCGTACACATCCACGCCCGCCATCCTGAGACCGGCCAACCGTCGTCCGACCTGACCCTTTATCGCCGGATTCTCGATCAAATCAGAGCAAAAAACAAGGATGTCGTCATCTGCCTGACCACCGGCGGCGGCGCAGGAATGACTGTCGAGGAACGGGTGTCGGTTGTGCCGGAGTTTAAACCCGAACTGGCGTCGATGAATACAGGCTCCATGAACTGGGGCATGTTCCCCTTGGCCAATAAATTCAAAGAGTTCCAGTTCCCCTGGGAGGGGCAATTCCTGAAAGCCAGCAGGGACTTTGTCTTTCAAAACACTTTTGAATCCATGGAGAAAATGTGCAAGATCATGGATGAGAGTGGCACAAAGCCTGAACTGGAAGCGTACGACACAGGACATCTTTACAATATCGCCTATTTGCTTCAGGCCGGGATTATCAAAGCGCCGATTACCATGCAGTTTGTCACCGGCATCCTCGGCGGGATTGGTTCCAGCCCGTACGATATCATGAATATGCACCAAACCGCAGACCGGCTGTTCGGCCGGGGCCAATACAACTGGTCGGTCATCGGGGCCGGCAAGGCGGAGTTTCCTGATGCAATGCTGTCGCTGATCCTGGGCGGCCATGTACGGGTGGGGCTGGAAGACAACTTGTATGTAGGAAAAGGCAAGTTGGCGAAATCCAACAGGGAACTGGTGGCGAAAATGGTGCGGATGATGGCCGAACTGGACCTGGAGCCTGCCTCGCCGGCAGAGGCACGGGAAATGTTGGCCCTGGCATAATGGGCTGAATAAGAAACTTACCGGTATAGTAAAGAGAATTTCGATTCTACAATAATGGATACGGGGGCAAAAAGATGAGAACAGCCATTTTAGGTGCGGGGTCACTGGGGATAATCATCGGAGCTTTAATCGCGAAAAGCGGGCGGCAGATCGATTTGATTGATTCGTATCAAGAAAACGTTGATGCGCTTAACGCCAATGGTGCTACGGTCACAGGTTTTCTGGACCTGAATGTTCCTGTGAAGGCGCTGGTCCCGGAACAAATGGAAGGATACTATGACCTGATCATCTTATTGACAAAGCAAACCGCCAACCAAGCGGCATTAACGGAAATCCTGCCTCATCTGCATAAGGATAGTGTCGTCTGTACACTGCAAAACGGGGTTCCTGAAGAAGCAGTAGCCGCCTGTGTAGGCAAGGAAAGAACTTCCGGCGGAGCGGTGATGTTTGGCGCGACCTGGGTTAAACCCGGTGTTTCCATGCTGACATCGCCTTTTGCGAAAGTACAGGAGTTGGCTTTCGAGATCGGCGAAATGGACGGAGTGCTTCGTCCTCGCCAGTATCAAATTCAGGATATCCTTGGGGCAGTCGGCAAAACGGATATCATGGATAACCTTATGGGAATCCGGTGGAACAAAGTTCTTCAGAATTCCTGCTTCAGCGGAATGTCGGCCGCACTCGGCTGTACCTTCGGCGATGTGCTGGCGAGTCCGAAAGCGATGGAGTGTCTGGCTCACATTGCCGACGAGGTCATTAAAGTCTGCCACGCACAAGGCTATCGTATGGTTGAAGCATTTGGCGAAGATTTTGAAAGCCTGGAGTTAAAAACCAGTGCCGATATTCCTGAAAAGATGGCCTTGTATCACCGGGTGTGGGATGCTCACGGCAAGCTTAAGGCCAGCATGCTCCAAGACCTGGAAAAAGGCAAAAAGACTGAAATCGGCTACATTAACGGCATTGTCAGCGACAAGGGGCGTGAATTCGGCGTACCTACTCCTTTTAACGACAAGGTAGTGGAACTGGTTACAGAAGCCGAAGCCATGGGCCGGATCAATGACTTCAGTTATCTGAAACGGTTTGACGATATCCTTGGTAAATGAGTAGTTGAAAGGATCAGTGTCAACCGAGCTATGGGGCTATATATTCATAACATCCGATGATGACAAGCAGGGTCCCGCTGAGCAGGAACGTCTTTTGGCCAAAGCGGCGGGAGGTATAGTTGGTTCCGCAATATAGGCCTGCGGATAAGGCTAAGAAGCTCAACAGAAATACGAAGAGGGTGGTGATGACTGAATTCATGCCAAGCAGTCCGGCCCCCAGCCCTGCTGCAATGTTGTTCATTGTCAGCGCCAGTCCTAATATTGCCGCTTCATGGAGGCTGATATCCCCGGAAAAGTCCAAGTCGGCTTCGGCCGGATTGCTAATGACCGCGTAGATCCGGGCAAAGGCTGTGACCGGATGCGACTGGCTGCAGCAACATTCCGCCTGGCTGATTGGTTGTACCTGTCCGGTGTGATTGTTGTGACACAACCCTTGCCGGATTACCCAGAGCCCTGTGGCGCCAAGCAGCAGCGAACCGGCTCCTTTTGCCAAATCCAGGGGAAACCAGGTGGAAACGGTCTGGCCGCAGGACATGGCCAGAAATGTTCCGGCGCTGGTTATGGCGGCTATCAGCAGATTAGCCGAAAAAGAAATGCGGATGTTTCTTAGGCCATAAGCCAGCCCGACCCCGATATTATCAAGGTTGGAGGATATGGCCATCAACAGCATGGCGACAAGATTCATCGGCGGTTCCCTCTTTTGCACAAATCATATGGCGCGAGTCTTTGCGGGTGGTCAAAACTTCGTGGAGGTTCCAGGTGAATGAATTAAAACAAATGCCGGGAATTCCTACGGGGATTATTGCTCAGATACTGTAGTTATTTAACGGGCCGGAAGCGGGCATAGGATAATTTTAAGGGATGATATGAATATATTGCCGTCTCGCATTTTTCGAAAGGATAATGGAAAGCCTGCAGGGAAGACTGCGGTTAAAAGCAGCAGTCAGCTTTTTTGACGCAGCTTGTGGCACCCTAATTTAATAAGTCCACCAATCAGGTGCCTCTTTGAGAAAAGAGGAGAATAGGGAAGTTCGGACAGGATTGGCCCCAACCAATCCTGAAACGACGCGGTCGCGCCACTGTAAGCGGAGAGCAGCCTCGCGGAAAACCACCGGAAACGGGAAGGTAGAGGCGCTGTGATGATCCGCAGCCAGGAGACCTGCCTGATGAGGCTGTCATGTTGTCCCCGCGCAAGGGATAATGCCAGAAGGATAGGTTTTTGTACAGCAAAAGCCCTAGCCTTTTTTGGCTAGGGCTTTTGCTGTATTTTGTCCGAGAAAAAAGGAGGAGAGGTAATGAATTCAGTGCAGGTTGACGAACTCATCGACGGGATGGCGAAACCGCCCGGAAGCCTGGGGTTGCTGGAAAAACACGTCAAACGGGTTTTGTTGAGTTGGGGAGAGATGCGGGAACTGAAACCCTACCATCTGATTTTTGCCGCAGATAACGGGGTAGTGGAAGAAGGGGTGGCCGCGTTTCCGCCTGTCATCACCTATCTTCAGGCCCAAAATATGGTGGACGGCAGGGCTACTATCAACGCCTTTTGCCGCTGTTACGGCATTCCCTGTGAAGTGGTGGATGTCGGCGTAAGCGGCACCAAGCCGGTGGGGACCAATCGCAAGGCAGCCGAAGGCAGCAGGAACTTTGCGAAAGAGCCGGCCATGACTCCCAGCGAGTATGCTTATGTACAGGAGGCGGCGGCCGATCGCGTGCAGACGGTGGCGGAGCAGCAGGGCTGCAATCTCTTTTCGTTCGGCGAGATGGGCATCGGCAACACCACCACGTCTTCCGCCGTGCTGCACGCTCTCACCGGCATTGAACCCGAGTTTGTCGTCGGCTATGGCGCCGGTCAGCCCAGCAGCGAAATGCTCAGAAAAAAACGCAACGCCATTACCAAGGGAATGATGCTGCACAAAGCCAATATTCACAATCCGCACGACATTTTGCGCTGTCTTGGCGGTTTTGATATTGCCGCCATGTGCGCCGCGATGCTGAAGTGCACCGAACTGCATATTCCTTTCGTCATCGACGGATTCATCAGTGCCGTCGCCTACGCCTGTGCGACCCGGATTGACGAACAGGCCAAACATTACGCCATACCCTCCCATCTTTCCAAAGAGCCGGGAATGATATATGCTTTGCTGCTTGGCGGAATCCTGGCCGACGAAGTGCCCATCAGAGGCAATATGGCTTTGGGCGAGGGGACTGGCGCCGTACTGATGGTGGGGCTGCTCAGGGCCATGCTTGAGGCGGTAAAAACTACGGCCAGACTGTCGGATTTCGACCTGGGCGACGCGGCGCTGAAGGCGTCAGTCTAAGTAAGCAGCGACTGGAACATAGGACAAGGTTGCCATATTATAGTTATTTTTTGCTGTACGAAGGAAAACACTTTCTCAATAGCCAAATACTCCCAACAGAAACAATGTATTCTCCCCCATTGTTTGGTTGGGAGGTGGACCAATGCAAAAAAATAACAGCTTTGCACTGGGTGAAATCGTTAATACCAAGATATTGCAGGAAATACAGGATAAATTCTGTGATGCGACAGGCTTGGCTGCGGTGATTGTTGACGTGGATGGCAAGCCTGTCACTATGCCCAGCAATTTCACAAAATTCTGTAATCTTATCCGGTCGACCCCGTCGGGCCTGATCCGCTGTATGGCCTGCGACGACAGGGCCGGGCGAAAAGCGATGGAAAAACACCAGCCGGTTGTTTATCATTGTCATTCGGGACTTACCGACTTAGCGGCCCCGATCATTGTCAACAATGAATATCTGGGCGCTTTTTTGGCCGGGCAGGTAGTATTGCCGCAGGACGGGTTCGACACCAAAGGCGAAATGAAACGTCTGGTGGCCGGCCTGGAACTTGATCTGGAGGCCCTGGCAGAGTTGTTCGAGCTGATCGAGATTGTCCCGGGGAACAGAGTGAAAGCCAGCGCCGATCTGCTTTACATCATGTCCAACTATATTGTCGAGATGGGTGTCGCCAATATCAGCCAGCGGCAGCTGATGACCGAGATGAAGGCCAAGGCGGACCTGGAGACCATGCTGAAGGCGAACGAACTCAAGGCGCTGCAGTCCCAGATCAATCCCCATTTCCTGTTCAATACATTGAATACTATCGCCAGGCTGGCGATGATGGAAGGCGCCGAGCGCACCCAGGAGATGGTCTACGCTCTGTCCGACCTCTTGCGCAACAACCTGCGGGATATGGACCAGTTCAACACCCTGAAGGATGAAATCCGTTCCATTAAGGACTACCTGCTGATCCAGCAGGTGCGCTTTGGCGACCGGGTTCATGTGGATATTGATATTCCGGCTGACCTCGCGGAAATGCGTATTCCGGTGATGACGCTTCAGCCGCTGGTGGAAAATGCCATCATCCATGGGCTGGAGCCGAAAAAAGAAGGCGGCGGTATCCGTATCTCCGCCAAGATTCAGGAAAATCGTCTGGTTATAACGGTCGCTGACAGCGGTGTCGGCGTGAGTCCGGAACGAATCAGGGAAATCTTCCGGGAAGAAAAGCGGGCGGTGTCGAAGGGGCAGACCACCGGGCTTGGCATCGTCAATGTGCATAAACGGATTCAGCATCATTTCGGCAGTGACTATGGGATCATGATTGACGGGCGGCCGGGCATGGGTACCGATGTTCACATTTACCTGCCCTGCGCGCAGTATTGACGCCGGTTGAAGGAGCAGCAGCAATGATTAAATTACTGATTGTTGATGATGAACAGCTGGAGCGTCAGGCCATAAGGTTTATTGTGGAAAAACACTGTCCCGATATCAGGGTCATCGGGGAAGCCGGTGACGGGGAAAGCGCCGTCGATATCGCCGAAGTCCAGCGCCCTGACATCATTATTATGGATATCCGGATTCCCGGAATCACCGGTCTTGAAGCAACCAGGCGCATCAACGGCTTTGCGCCGGAATGCAAAATCGTCATTCTAACCGCCTTCGACGAGTTTAATTATGCCCGTCAGGCCATCACGCTGGGGGCAGCGGAATATCTCCTGAAACCGGTCCGGCCTGCGGGATTGGCCGAGATCCTTGGCCAGGTGGTCGGACAGATCCGGAAGATCAGGGAAAAAGACCTGGAAGAAAGCCAGCTACGCCAGTACTTGACCGGGGCGATGCCTTTCATTCAGATGTCTTTCGCGCATGACTTATTGTCAGGCTGCTTCGAAGATTTGGGGTCCCTGCGTCAGCGGGCCGCTTTTTTGGGACTGAAGACCGACCCCGGCGTGGTTATCGTGCTCGGGGTCAATCAGATTAATTTACTGGCTACGGAGGAAAGCGAACTAAAAAAACAGGTGATAAGGCAGAAGATTTACGGCAAAGTGTGCGAGGCGGCGGGGGGCGGCGCTTTGGTAACGCCTTTCGCCAATGACAAGATTATCGTTATTTTGGGAGTGGAGCAGGGTAAAAACGGGTCGGAAGTCAAGGAAATCGTCCGTCAGACCGCAGAGAACATCCGCAGCTGCCTTTCTGCCGACCTGGAGCAGACGGTTACTGTCGGCGTCGGCTGTTCTCGCGAGGATGCCCGCGATGTCTACAAATCCTATATGGAGGCGATGCGGGCCTATCAACAAAGTTTTTTCTTCGGCGTTGATCAAATTTTCTTTTTTGACGAACTTCCGGTCAACCACATCGGTCCTTTCGCTTATCCCTTCCAGAACGAAAGAGCGGTGCTGGAACAGGTGCGCTGCGGCGACCGCAAGACAGCCAAAGAAAAGCTTAACCTGCTGCTGGAGGAAATCTCCCATACCAATACTGCGATTGAGACGGTAAAGGCCTGCGCCCTGGAACTGCTGATCGTGCTTTCGCGGGCGGCGGTGGAAGGGGGCGGCAGCCTGGAAAAGATGACGCTGCAGAATTTCTCCCTGATCAACCGCTTGGTGGATTGCCGGAGTCAGAGTCAGGTTTATCAGCTTTTGCTGGATTCCCTGGACGGGTTCCTGGACACGATGATCGAGTCCAGGAATACCACCAACGCCCGGGTGGTCAACCGGGCCTGCAGCTTTATTGTCAACAACTGCAACCGCAATATCACCCTGGAAGAAGTTGCCCACACCGTTCACCTGAGTCCCTTTTATTTTAGCCGGGTGTTCAAACAGGAAAAGGGCTGCAATTTTGTTGAATTTCTGACCAAGGCCCGGGTTGAGCGGGCCAAAAAGCTGCTGCGGGACCCGGATTTGAGCGTGGTCCGGATCGCAATAGAGTCCGGCTATCAGGATGCCAGCTATTTTTGCAAGGTTTTCCGCCAGGAAGTGGGAGTAACCCCCAACCAGTTTCGCAGCCGCTGCTGCCGGCGATCTCTCCCGGCGGATACTGAGGTGTAGCAAAATAATCGCATAACAAAGCAAGAAATTATCTTGCCATAGGCGAGAATGGCATAAGAGCGAGTTGACAAAAGAGGACCAAGGAATTTGGTCCTCTTTTGCGTTTCCCGGCAAAAGAAAACCGAATAAGCGCAAAAATCTCCAGTCTATTTGTAGGGGCGATTATTGTAGCAATTTTATGTAGCGTTAATAGACAAGATTATGCCGTAACTGGGCAAAACCAACTCCAGGTTAAACCAGGCGGAGCGCCAATTCCTTCATAGAGACAAAGACAAATGAGGGATGGGCATGGCGGAGGAAAAAGCGAGAGTGGTTCAAGAGTATGTGCCAGGCAAACAGGTAACGCTGGCCCATTTGATCGCCAACCCCAAACAGGAACTGTGCGAAAAACTGGGCCTCAGCAAAAGCCTGGCGTTGGGCATTCTCACCATTACACCCTGCGAAGCGGCGATCATCGCCGCGGATGTGGCGACTAAGGCGGCGGCGGTGGAGATTGGGTTTCTTGACCGGTTTACCGGTTCGCTGGTGATAGCAGGCAGCGTGTCGGCGGTGGAAACGGCCCTGACCCAGGTTGCGGCTCTATTGGCCGAGCAGTTGGCGTTCACCGGAACCCGGGTGACAAAGACCTAGATGATGAAGATCATGGTCGTCGGTCCGGTCGGCGCAGGCAAGACGTCGCTTATCCACGCGCTGCAAAAAGTTGATGCTGCTGTGCGCAAAACCCAGACCATCTGTTTTCTCGGCTCCGCTATCGACACTCCCGGCGAATACGCCCAGATTCCGCGGTTTTATTCCGCTTTGCTGGTAACCTCGATGGAAGCTTCGCTTATTCTCGTGATCAAAGACGCTTCCGATCCCATCCTGACGATGCCTCCGGGGTTTGCCCGCATGTTTGCCAGGCCGGTTGTCGGAGTGGTCACGAAAACGGATCTGCCGCAAGCTGACTGCAGGAAAGCCGCAGAGCATCTCCGGCAAACAGGCGCAGGGCCGCCGGTTTTTATGGTCTCCGCGCTGACCGGTGAGGGTATTGAAGAATTGCATGGATTTCTTGTAGAAAGGGGGTGCTATTTATGAGTGAAGCGTTAGGTTTGGTAGAAACAAAAGGTCTGGTGGGCGCTATTGAGGCTGCGGACGCGATGGTCAAAGCGGCCAACGTAATCCTGGTAGGGTATGAGAAAATCGGGTCAGGACTGGTTACTGTCATGGTCCGGGGCGATGTGGGAGCCGTCAAGGCCGCTACCGACACTGGAGCCGCCGCTGCCCAGAAAGTGGGCGAGATTGTTTCGGTCCATGTCATTCCGCGGCCGCATGCCGATGTGGAAAAAATTCTTCCTAAGCTAAAGTAACCGAAAAAACCGGAGGTGAAAGTTCATGCAAGAGCAGTTGATAGAGAAAGTGATGGATGAAATCAAAAAGCGGATCGAAAATCAGGCACCTGCGGCAGCCGCCCCCGAAAAACCCAAGTTTTCCGTCAATCCGGGGGTAACCGAATTTGTCGGCACCGCCATCGGGGATACTGTCGGCTTGGTTATCGCCAATGTCGATCCTGTTTTACACGACAAGATGAAGCTTGACCCCAAATTCCGGTCGATCGGCATTCTTGGCGCCAGAACCGGCGCCGGGCCACATATCATGGCCGCCGACGAAGCCGTGAAAGCCACCAACACGGAGATCGTCAGCATCGAACTGGCCCGGGACACCAAAGGCGGCGCCGGGCACGGCTGCCTGATCATCTTCGGGGCCGAAGAAGTCTCCGATGCCCGCCGGGCCATCGAAGTGGCCCTGAAAGAACTGAATCGAACTTTTGGCGATGTTTACGCCAATGACGCCGGACATCTGGAACTGCAGTACACCGCCCGGGCCAGCTTCGCCATCAACAAGGCGTTCGGCGCTCCGGTCGGCAAGGCTTTCGGCCTGGTGGTCGGCGCGCCTGCCGCCATCGGCGTGCTGATGGCCGACACGGCGGTGAAAACCGCCAATGTCGAACTGGTGGGCTACGCCAGCCCGGCCGGCGGCACCAGCTATTCCAATGAGACTATCATCATGGTTACCGGCGACTCGGGGGCTGTCCGCCAGTCGGTTATCGCCGCCAGGGAAATCGGCAGAAAAGTACTGGAATCGATGGCCGGTCCGGTGCCTTCGTCGACGACGCCTTATATTTAACCGCCAGGGAGGGGAGAAAGCATGAATAAATCAAAACGCTTTGAGGCTTTGGCTGCCCGCCCTGTGAATCAGGACGGTTTTGTGGTGGAATGGCCGGAAGTCGGTCTCATCGCGATGGGCAGTCCCAACGATCCCGTGCCCACCATCAGGATAGAAAATGGCAAGGTCGTGGAGCTTGACGGGGTGCCGCGGGTAAAATTCGATTTCATTGACCAGTTTATCGCCGACTATGCCATTGACATCAAGGCGGCGGAAAAAGCGATGGCCATGTCCGATGTCGAGATCGCCAAAATCCTTGTAGATGTCAACGTGTCCCGGGAAGAGGTCGCGAAAGTCACCTCCGGGCTGACTCCCGCCAAGATCGTTGCTGTGCTGAACACCATGAATGTTGTGGAAATGATGATGGCGCTGCAAAAAATGCGGGCCCGTAAAATCCCGTCTAACCAGTGCCATATCACCAATACTCAGGATAACCCTGTTTTGATCGCCGCCGATGCCGCTGAAGCAGCACTGCGGGGCTTCGATGAAATGGAAACAACCGTGGGGGTGGTGCGCTATGCGCCTTTCAATGCGCTGGCACTGCAGGTCGGCGGGCAGGTGGGCCGGGGTGGCGTGCTGATCCAGTGCGCATTGGAGGAGGCAACCGAATTGCTGCTCGGTATGCGCGGTATTACCGCCTACGCGGAAACCATCTCGGTTTACGGCACCGAAAATGTCTTCGTGGATGGCGACGACACCCCCTGGTCGAAAGCGTTTCTCGCTTCGGCCTACGCATCGCGGGGCCTGAAAATGCGGTTTACCTCCGGTACCGGTTCGGAAGTGCAGATGGGCTACGCCGAAGGCAAGTCGATGCTGTATCTGGAAGTCCGCTGCATCATGGTTACCAAAGGCGCCGGGGTGCAGGGGCTGCAGAACGGCTCGGTGAGCTGCATCGGCGTGCCAGCGGCAGTCCCGTCGGGCATCCGGGCCGTGCTGGCGGAAAACCTCTGTACCACCATGCTGGATCTGGAGGTGGCCTCCAGCAACGACCAGACCTTCACCCATTCCGATATCCGCCGGACAGCCCGGACGCTGATGCAAATGCTGCCAGGCACAGACTTTATCTGTTCAGGCTACGGCGGCATTCCCAATTATGACAATATGTTCGCCGGGTCCAACTGGGATGTCGACGACTATGACGACTGGAATATCATCCAGCGCGACCTGATGGTCGACGGCGGCCTGCGCCCTGTGGCGGAAGAAGCGGCTATCGCCGTGCGCAACAAGGCAGCCCGGGCCCTGCAGGCAGTATTCAAGGAGCTTGGTTTCCCGGCCATCACCGACGCTGAAGTGGAAGCCGCGACTTACGCCCATGGCAGCAAAGACATGCCACCGCGCAATGTTGTGGAAGACATCAAAGCCGCCCAGGATATGATGAAGCGCGAGATTACCGGACTGGATATCGTGAAGGCGCTGGCCAAGAACGGTTTTGAAGACCTGGCTGGCCATGTGCTCAATCTGTTGAAACAGCGGATTTCCGGCGACTATCTCCATACGTCGGCCATTTTGGACAAGGATTTCAATGTCATCAGCGCAGTCAACAACCGGAATGATTATCGCGGCCCGGGAACGGGCTACCGGCTGAGTCCCGAGCGCTGGGCGGAAATCAAGAATATCAGCCAGGCCATCAAGCCATCGGACTTTGATCAATAAGCCGGAAAGGGGTGTGAAAGATGCAAATCAGCGAACAGATGATCCGGGAAATCGTGACTCAGGTGATCCAGGGCATGGAGATCCCGAAACAGGGCAAACCGGCTGTCGGTGGCCGGCCGATGAGCATGGCGGAAAAAGGCGAAGCCCGCCCCGGCACCAAGGCTGACGAAGTTGTCATTGCTCTGGCGCCGGCTTTCGGCAAATACCAGAATAAAACCATCGTCAATGTTCCCCACAGCGATGTGTTGCGGGAAATGATCGCCGGGATCGAGGAAGAAGGTTTGCGGGCCCGGGTTGTCAGGGTGCTGCGTTCTTCCGACGTGGCGTTTGCCGCCCACGATGCCACCAAACTGAGCGGCTCGGGCATCGCCATCGGCATCCAGTCCCGCGGCACGACGGTCATTCATCAAAAAGACCTGCCGCCGCTGAGCAATCTGGAGTTATTTCCCCAGTCGCCGCTCTTGGACCTGGAAACTTACCGGGCGATCGGCCGCAACGCCGCAAAATACGCCAAAGGCGAATCGCCGACACCTGTGCCGACCAAAAACGATCAGATGGCCCGGCCCAAATACCAAGCTAAAGCAGCTGTGCTGCACATCAAGGAAACCGAACACGTCGTGCCCGGCGCCAAGCCGGTAGAACTCGACGTGCAGTTTTAACAGGCGGAGGTGAAAGACATGGTGCAACAAAAGATGGTGGAAGATATTGTCCGGGAAGTGCTGAAAACCATGTATCAAGAGCCGAAAGTCGCGGCCGGCGCTGCTACGGCTTCAGCCGGATCCCTGAGTCCGGAACGGGATTATCCGCTGGCCGCCAAACGTCCCGAACTTGTGAAAACGCCGACAGGCAAACAATTGGGCGATATTACCCTGGGAAAAGTGCTGAAAGGGGAAATCGGACCGGAAGATGTGCGGATTACGCCGCAAACCTTACGGATGCAGGCCGAAATCGCCGACGGTGTCGGCCGCAGCCAGTTTGCGCAGAATTTGCGCCGCGCCGCGGAACTGACGGCGATTCCGGACAACCGTATCCTGGAGATTTACAACGCCCTTCGCCCTTACCGGTCGACCAAACAGGAACTGCTGGACATCGCGGCAGAGATGGAGACCAAATATAACGCCACAATCAATGCGGCGTTTGTGCGGGAGGCCGCCGGGGTCTACGAGCGCCGCAATCGTCTCAAAGCGGATTAGGGTGGGAGATTCATGACAATAGTTGCAGGTGTCGACATCGGCAATTCCACCACGGAAGTCTGTATCGCCAGATACAACGGCAATCAGGCGGTACAGTTCCTGGCCAGTGGCATTACCAAAACTACCGGCATCAAGGGAACGGCTGCCAATCTGCCGGGTATCGTCCTGGCCCTGGAAGAGGGATTGCATACCGCAGGGCTGAAGCCGGCCGACCTGGATGAAATCAGGCTTAACGAAGCCACGCCGGTGATCGGCGACCTGGCGATGGAGACCATCACCGAGACCATTATCACCGAGTCCACCATGATCGGGCACAACCCGGCCACTCCGGGGGGAATCGGCCTGGGGGTAGGGGTGACCACCGCCCTGGAACGGCTTGGCGCCGCCGGGGCTGGACAGCCGGTCATCTGTGTCGTGCCGCAGGGAGTGGACTACGAAGACGCCGCCCGGGAAATCAACGCCGCCGTGCTGCGGGGAACCGATGTCCAGGGGGCGATTGTCAAACAGGATGACGCCGTACTGATCGACAACCGGCTGGGGCGAAAGGTGCCGGTGGTGGATGAAGTCACGCTGATCGACAAGGTGCCGCTGGGGATGCTGGCAGCGGTGGAAGTGGCCGAACCCGGCCAGACTGTCAAGACCCTGTCCAATCCGTACGGAGTAGCCACGGTTTTCGGGCTGTCGGCGGAGGAAACGAAAATGGTTGTTCCTATCGCCCGGGCTCTCATCGGCAACCGTTCGGCGGTGGTGGTGAGGACGCCCCAGGGGGATGTGAAGGCCCGGACGATTCCGGCAGGAGTGATTTCCGTTTTCGGGGTAAAAGGCAGGGCGGACATCGACGTCGACGCCGGAGCAGCCAAGATCATGGAGATCGTGGAACGCGTCCAGCCGGTGGAGGATGTCCGGGGGGAAGCCGGCACGAATGTCGGCGGCATGCTGGAACGGGTCCGGCAGGTGATGGGCGATCTCACCGGTCAGGCGCTTGGCGAGATGAGAATTCAGGATATATTGAGTGTGGACACTTTTATTCCCCAGAAAGTAAAAGGAGGCCTTGCGGGAGAATTTGCCCTGGAAAATGCCGTGGCCCTGGCGGCCATGGTGAAGACCAACCGGCTGCCGATGCAGCAGATTGCCGACCAACTCGAAGTCCGGCTGGGTGTCAGGGTGACCATCGCCGGAGTGGAGGCCAACATGGCAATCCGCGGAGCGCTGACGACACCGGGTACGGCAAAGCCGCTGGCCATTCTCGATATGGGCGGAGGGTCAACCGACGCCGCCATCATCGCTCGGGACGAGCGAATATTCGCCATCCATCTGGCCGGAGCGGGAGACATGGTCACCATGCTTATCAACTCCGAACTGGGGCTTAACGACTTTGACCTGTCGGAGGATATCAAAAAATATCCGCTGGCCAAAGTCGAAAGTCTCTACCATGTCAGGCTGGAAGACGGCACAGTGCGGTTTTTTGACCGGCACTTGCCGCCGGAGGTTTTCGCCCGGGTGGTCATTTTAAAAGACGGCGACATGGTGCCGATTCCCTGCGATCATCCTCTGGACAGGATCCGCTATGTCCGGCGGGAGGCCAAAAAACGAGTCTTCGTGACCAATGCGCAGCGAGCCTTGGCCCGGGTGGCGCCCACCGGCAACATACGCCACATTGAATTTGTGGTGCTGGTGGGAGGTTCGGCGCTGGATTTCGAGATACCGGACATGGTGACCGACGCGCTGGCGGAGTACGGCATCGTATGCGGCCGGGGCAACATCCGGGGCACGGAGGGGCCGCGCAACGCGGTAGCCACCGGTCTGGTGCTGTCCTACGGCAACAGGGAAGAGGCTTGATCATGCCAAGAGAAACCGCGCCTGTTAAACCATGTATCATGATCTACGTCAGTCCTCATTCCGGCCAGGAAGCCAAACTGCGCGAGGTTCAGGCCGGCATCGAGGAAGAGGGGATTCCCTGGGACCGGGGCAACGGTGAGGGTGATGCCGCCCTGCTGGCTTACCGGGGGGCCGAGGAGTCGCAGCTTGAGACCGGGATCGGGATCGCCGCCGCCGGTATGAGTCTGCACTGCCGGAAGCTGCCGCGGGATAAGCCGCTGTTTTCGCTGACAGCAGGCGAAGACCCCGCTGCCTGGCGTCATTTAGGCTGTAACGCCGCCCGGCTGGTCAAAGGCATCCCGTTTAAGGCTTTGGCCGGGGAAGCGGCGGACAGAGCCGCAAACTCAGCTGATGTCGAGCGGTGGATTAGCGATATTGTCCAGAGAGTGCTCCAGGAAAATCGGGAAGACCATGGGAGGTGAAAACATGGTCCAAAACGCACTGGGACTGATCGAAACGATCGGGCTGGTGGCAGCCGTGGAAGCGGCCGACGCCGCAGTAAAGGCCGCCAATATTAAGCTGATCGGCTACGAACTCACCCGGGGCGGCGGGATGGTGGTGGTCAAGCTGCAGGGAGACGTGGGGGCCATCAAGGCCGCTGTGGAAGCCGGCGCTGCCGCAGCCGGACAAGTCGGCACGGTGTGGGCCACCCATGTCATCCCCCGGCCGCACCAGGAACTGGCTGGAATGATTGAAAGCAGACAAACGGTAGGCCCTGCGGTGAACCAGTCGCTAAACGGGTTGGAGGCAATAGCTTGCGCTCCGACCGGGGCGAGCGACGACCTGCCGGCAGGGTCAGAAACGGCAGAGGCCGGCGAAGCGGAAACGGTGCCGGTTGCCCTGCCGGAATACGGGATTTCCTCCGCGGCGACAGAGAAAAGCATCATGGAAACTTGCAATTTATGCGGTGACCCTGCCTGTTCACGAAAAAAGGGCGATCCGAAAGTAACATGTCTGCACTACGAAAAAAACGGCAAACAGGAGGATGAGTGAGAATGCGCGGAGAGGCTTTGGGAATGGTGGAAACCAAGGGGCTGGTGGGCGCGATCGAGGCGGCTGACGCCATGGTCAAGGCGGCCAATGTTATGCTGGTCGGTTATGAGAAGATCGGTTCCGGACTGGTCACCGTGATGGTCAGAGGCGACGTGGGAGCGGTCAAGGCCGCCACCGACAGCGGCGCGGCGGCTGCCGGAAAAGTCGGGGAAATTGTGTCGGTTCATGTGATTCCCCGGCCCCATATCGATATTGAAAAAATCCTCCCCAAACTGGAAGGATAATCCTTGGGGCAAAGCAGGGGGGCAGGGCGAATGGACCCCAGATTCATCGAAACGGTGGTTGCCTGTGTGGTAAAAGGTCTGGCCAACACGGCGCCGGACGGTGGCGGGGAACACGGCGTTCCCGTGGGCGTATCCAACAGGCATATCCACCTTTCGGCTTCGGATATGGCCGTGTTGTTCGGCGACAGGCACGAGCTGACCAAATACAAAGAACTGAGCCAGGTGGGCGAATTTGCCGCAGCCGAAACGGTGACCCTGGTCGGCCCCAAAGGCGTGCTCCAGGGGGTCCGTGTTCTGGGACCCTTACGGGGAACAAGCCAGGTGGAGCTATCACGCACCGACGGCTTTCTCCTCGGGATCAGACCGCCGGTCCGTGACTCGGGCCAAATCGCCGCTTCGGCGGGAATTAACCTGGTTGGGCCGGCGGGGGCGCTGACACTGACACAAGGTGTTATTATCGCCGCCAGGCATATCCATATGAGTGATGCGGAGGCTCGGTCCTGCGGCTTGCGGGATAAAGACCGTGTCGCGGTGGAAACCTCCGGCGACCGGGCGACCTGCTTTCGCAATGTGCTGGTGCGGGTTGGCCCCAAGTTTCGGCGGGAATTTCATATTGATACTGACGAGGCCAACGCCGCGGAACTGAACAACGGTGACCTGGTCCGCATCGTACGGGGCTAGGGAGGTGAAAGCTTGCAACAGGAAAATCTGGTGGAACGTATTGCCCGGGAGGTTATGCGGCAACTGAACAGTAAGGCTACGGCGGACCTCTCGCCAAGGCGCGTCCCGAAAATCCTCGCCCTCTTCACCGGCGGCACCATCGGTCTTGCACCGGGGCTGGCGGCGCTGGGGGAACTGCGGTCTCGCCCGACGGATATCGGGGTAGTGCTGTCGCCGGCGGCGGAAAACGTCATCGGAGCGGCGCGGATCAAAGAAGCCCTAGGGCCGGATATCCCCCTCCTGACCACCCGGGACCCCTATCCCGGTAAAATGCTGCGGGAGACCGATGTAGTGGTGGTTCCGGTGCTGACGCAAAATACCGCCGCCAAACTGGCCCGAGCTTTCTCTGACACGGTGGTGACCACCCTGGTGCTGCAGGCGCTGATGCTGGGCAAACCGGTGCTCGTGGCAGTCAACGCCGCCGATCCGCACGACGGCTGGCGTGTCAGTGCCGGCATGGGGCGCGCGCCGGCCGGTCTGGCGCGGATGCTGCAAGATAATCTGAAGAAAATTGAAGGCCTGGGAGTCCGGCTGGTGGACGTGAGGCAACTGGCCGGGGAGACCGGAAGATTTTTTGAGCGGAATCTGACCCGGCAGCCGGCAGCCGCGGCCGCGGCGACGAAAGTGCTGATTGACGCCGCCGCCGTCAAGGCCGCCCAAATAAACGGCAGCAGGCGGCTCGATGTGCCCCGGGGGGCTGTCGTCACTCCGCTGGCGGTAGATGCGGCCCGGGACCTGGGCGTTGAGCTGGTGCGGGAGCAGGCAGAGCATTCGTAGGGTGGGGAGAGGATACCATGTGGGTAGGAAAAATCATCGGGACGCTGGTGGCGACACCCAAGGATGACAGCCTTACCGGCAGCAAGCTGCTGATCGTCCAGCCGCGGGATTTCAGCGGCCGGACACCCAGGAGCGCCATTGTCGCCATTGACGCCATCGGCGCCGGCACAGGGGAGACCGTGCTGGTGGTAGAGGGAAGCTCGGCCCGGCATGTCCACGGCAAGCCCAATTCAGCGGTGGACGCCGCCATCGTGGGCATCATTGACAGCATCGAGCTGGATCAGCAGCTGCTGGCTGAGGAGTAAAACGTCATGAAAGTTTATACCAAAACCGGGGATAAAGGTGAAACCAGCCTGCTAAGCAGGCAGCGGGTAGCTAAGGATGACATCCGGGTGGAAGCGTACGGAACAGTGGATGAAGCCAACGCTGCCATGGGATTGGCCCGGGCGCTGCTTTCCCGTCCGCAGTGGGTCCGGATGCTGGCAGACATCCAGCGGCAACTGGTGCTGCTGAACGCCGACCTGGCCACCGACGGGCCGCCGCCGGGCGGCAACTGGCGGCTGACGGACAGTCATACCGCCGGCTTGGAGGCAACCATCGACAGCCTTGAACAAGTACGTTTTCCCCAGCGATATTTCGTCACCCCGGGGGACTGTCCGGCCGGCGCCGCCCTCGATCTGGCCCGCACGGTGGTGCGTCGGGCCGAGCGCTGCGTCGTCCGGCTGCGTCAGAAGGGAACTGTCCCGGAAGCGGTGCTGGTGTACCTCAACCGTCTTTCCGATTTGCTGTTTGTGCTGGCCCGCTGCGTGGAACAGGAAGAACTGGTGGCGGTGGTTACCAGACAGGTACTTTTAATAATGGGAGGGGATAACATGGTTTCGCAGGCCAGCGTGTTGGAAAAAGCCAAACAGGCCGTCGCCGCGGCGGAAGCCAAGGCCAGGGAAATCGGCGTGCCAATGGTTGTCGCCGTCGTGGACCAGGGAGGGAACCTTGTGGCGCAGCACCGGATGGACGGGGCGCTGCTGGCGAGTATTTCCATAGCTCTTGATAAGGCCTATACTGCTGTGGCCCTGAAAATGCCGACAGAGCAGGCGGCTGCCTTGGCCCAGCCGGGTCAGCAGCTATACGGTTTGAATACTACGGTTGGCGGCCGGATGGTCGTGTTCGGCGGCGGTTTGCCGATTGTCGAGGACGGCGTGGTGATCGGCGGCTTCGGCGTAAGCGGCGGCTCGGTTGCGGAAGACGTTACTGTCGCAGAAGCCGGAATGGCCGCTTGGCGGTAACGGTCGGCCGGAGGAGGATTGCAATGGATTATCGCTTGATTTCGGAAATTACGGCTCAGGTTCTGGCTAAACTGCAAGACCAGGAGGGGAGCCGGGAGGGTCCGGGAATTTTTCCGGCCATGGACGACGCCGTCGCGGCGGCCCGTCAGGCCTACCGGCAGTTAAAAACATTGTCCCTGGAAAAGCGGGAGGAACTGATCCGGGCCATACGGGAGACCGCCTGCGCCAACGCCACTCTGCTGGCGGAGCTGGCAGTGCAGGAGACCGGCATGGGCCGCACGGCAGACAAGGTGATCAAAAACATCCTGGCGGCGCAAAAGACACCGGGGACGGAGGATCTGCTCACCGAGGCCTGGTCCGGCGACCGGGGGCTGACCATCGTGGAGCGCGGGCCTTATGGGGTAATCGGTGCCATAACGCCTACCACCAATCCGTCCGAGACCCTCATCAACAACAGCATCGGCATGATCGCCGCAGGCAACGCCGTGGTATTCAGCCCACACCCGACAGCGACCCGGACTTCCCGCAAAACCCTTGAGCTGTTGAACGCGGCGATTGTGAAGGCCGGGGGGCCGGAGAATCTCCTGACAGCCGTGGCCGAACCGTCCATCGAGGCCGCCGGACGGATGATGCAGCATCCTGATGTAAATATGCTGGTTGCCACCGGTGGACCGGCAGTGGTCAGGGCCGTGCTGTCTTCCGGCAAGAAAGCCATCGGCGCCGGGGCCGGAAATCCGCCTGCGGTGGTGGATCAGACGGCGGATATCGCCAAAGCCGCCCGGGATATCGTCGCCGGCTGTTCTTTCGACAACAATCTGCCCTGCATCGCTGAAAAGGAAGTCATCGTCGTGGGCTGCGTCGCCGACCAACTGATGACCTATATGCGAAAGGCCGGGGCGTACCGGCTAAACCTGCGCCAGACGGATGAACTGGTGAAAGTAATCCTCACAGAGAAAGCGGAAGAGATGTCCCCCGGCTGCACCGACAGGCCGCGGAAAAGCTACGCCGTCAACAAAAATTTCATCGGCCGCGACGCCGGATACATTCTTCACCGCATCGGCATCGACAACGCGGCTGACGTCAGGGTCATCCTGTGCGAGACCGAGGCGGATCATCCGTTTGTGCTGGAGGAACTGATGATGCCGGTGCTGCCGCTGGTCCAGGTCAAAGATGTGGACGCGGCTGTTGAATTGGCGGTAAAAGTGGAGCATGGCAATCGCCACACCGCCATCATGCATTCCAAAAATGTCGACAATATGACCCGGCTGGCCCGGGCCATTGAAACAACTATTTTTGTCAAGAACGGTCCTTCCTATGCCGGGATCGGCGTCGGCGGCGAAGGGTTCACAACCTTCACCATCGCCGGCCCCACCGGCGAGGGGCTGACTTCGGCCAGAAGCTTTACCAGACAGCGCCGCTGTGTGCTTGTCGACGGTTTTTCCATTGTGTAGCAGGGCGCGGCGGGGTATGACAGCTTGCGCAAAAGGCGGGAAGAAGGTGATGTTATGCAGCAGGAAATCATCGCGGCGGTGCGGCAGGCCGGGGTAGTGGGCGCCGGTGGCGCCGGCTTTCCCACCTATGTGAAGATCGACACCAAGGTGGAGGTGGTAATCGCCAACGGAGCCGAGTGCGAGCCGCTTCTGCGGGCGCATCAGCACATCATGGCCGTCGAGAGCGACAATGTCGTCACCGGACTTGTGGCGGTCATGCTGGCCACCGGCGCCCAGCGGGGGTTTATCGGCCTGAAGCGCAAATACGCCGAGGCGGTGGCCAATTTGACCGATGCCATCGCCAGACTGGGCGACCGGCGGCTGGCAATCTTCTTTTTGCCGGATTTTTACCCGGCGGGGGACGAACAGGTGCTGGTGCACGAGGTGACAGGGCGGATTGTGCCGGAAGGCGGCATTCCCCTGCAGGTCGGTGTCGTGGTGGCCAACGTCGAAACCCTGGTCAATGTGGCCAAGGCACTGGGCGGAAAAGCGGTGACAGGCAAATATCTCACGGTAACCGGGGCGGTAGCCCGGCCCCTGACCCTGGAAGTGCCGCTGGGGACTTCGGTGCGGGAACTGATCGAACTGGCGGGCGGCGCCACGGTGCGCGATTTCGCGGTCATCGACGGCGGCCCGATGATGGGCAAGGTGGTCGATTCGGCTGCCGTTGTCACGAAAACCACCGCCGGTCTCATCGTTCTCCCCAAAGAACACCCTGTCATCATACAAAAAAATACACCCTGGGCGGCTATTGCCAACAGGGCGAAAGCCGTCTGCTGCAACTGCCGGGGCTGCACCGACGTCTGTCCCCGCTACCTGCTGGGCCATGCTCTGGAGCCGCACCGCATCATGCAGGTTATCGGCAGCGGACTGCAGGACAATCAGGCCGTCACCCGGGCGCTGTTGTGCTCCGAGTGCGGGGCCTGCGAAACCTTCGGCTGCACCATGGGGTTGTCGCCGCGGCGGGTCAACGCGCAACTGAAAGGGCAGTTGACAAAGGCCGGGGTAAAAAATAAACGGCGCACCGATATTTTGCAGATCAGACCCGGCCGCGAGTATCGCCGGATCCCCACCAAACGCCTGGTTTCAAGGCTGGGGCTGGAACAATACGATTTGCCGGCGCCGCTGGTCAGGCAAAAATTCGTTCCCGCTGAAGTTCGTTTACCGCTTTCACAGCATATTGGCGCCCCGTCATGTCCGGTGGTCAGGACAGGGGACAAGGTGAAGGCCGGCGACCTTGTGGCGGTTATTCCGGAAGGGGCGGCGGTGGGAGCCAACCTGCACGCCAGCATTACCGGGGAAGTGTTCGCCGTAGCCGGCTATATAGGTATCAGGGCAGGAAACCAAGCAGGGGGGATGGGAGGATGAAATCAGCCATCGGCTTGCTGGAAATACAAAATGTGACAAGGGGAATCCAGGTTGCCGATACCATGCTGAAGGCGGCCAATGTGGAACTGGTGCTCGCGCAGCCCTTTTGCCCCGGCAAGTTTATTGTCATGGTGTCGGGCGATGTGGGGGCGGTTCAAAATGCCGTCAGAGCCGGGAAGGGTTTAGCCGCCGAAACCGTGGTTGACGAGTTCGTCCTCCCCAATATTCATTCCAGTGTTTTCCCGGCTTTGTCCGGCTGCACCGAAATAAAGGAACTGAAAGCACTGGGAGTGATCGAGAGCTATTCTGTCGCTTCGGCCATCACCGCCGCTGACGCCGCGGTGAAAGCGGCGGCGGTGGAATTGATCGAAATTCGCCTGGCCCGGGGAATGGGCGGCAAAGCCGTAGTGTTTTTGACCGGTGACGTCGGCGCGGTGACGGCGGCTATCCGCGCCGGGAGCGACGTAATCCGCGAGAGCGGCTTTCTTGTGGACCAGCTGGTTATCGCCGCCCCGCACAAGACGCTTCAGGCGGCAATTATTTAAGGAAAAGTCGGTCTTGAAAAAAATTTCAAATAAGGAGGACTTATTTATGGTAACTCCGTATTTGGGTGAATTCCTTGGGGTGGCGACACTGATTACGCTGGGTGATGGTGCTGTAGCAAACACGTTGCTGAAAAAATCGAAAGCAGAAGGCGCTGGATGGGTTAACATTGTTACCGGCTGGATGGTGGCAGTCTTGGCGGGAGTTTTTGTTGCCATTGCCTGCGGTGCG
>JARLHY010000062.1 GCA_031292015.1 Negativicutes bacterium
AAAACCTTCATCGATGACCGGACCGATGACCATTTTCGCCGTCGGGTACAGCTGCTTGACCGCGTGGCCAACCAGGTGCGCGCAAGAGTGGCGAATGATCTCCAGCCCCTCTTCGTCCTTGGGCGTGATGATTTGCAGGGTCGCGTCGCTGTCGATCAGGTCGCAGGCGTCGACCAGCTTGCCGTTGACCTTGCCGGCCACGGTGGCCTTGGCCAGGCCGGCGCCAATGGAAGCGGCGACCTCGGCTACGGAAACCGGATGGTCGAACGAACGTTGACTGCCGTCGGGAAGAGTAATAGTGGGCATGGCGCCTCCTCTCCTAGTGGTGACCCCTACCAAAGGTCACGTGGGTTGGGATGAGCAGCCAGTACGCGATTCGTCCAGCCGTTTATGAAAAACGCCTGCCGCACAGTGGCAGGAGCCGTAAGGCCAACCGGAAACGAACCAGAGTGACTGGAGTTCAAAAAAAGGGTTGATGGCTCGGTATCGAGCGCGAGACACGCCTGCAATACCGAAAATAACCAAGTCTGGGATGCTAGCACAGATGAACGGTCATCGCCTCGTTCACAAACTGCTAAAGTCGCGGGGTTTTTGTGCCTTGGGTGAACTTGCCCCACGCGCCAACCTCAAATATCCACAATGCTGCACTGTATCCACCCGTCTCCAAGGAGTACCCGAACATGCGCCTGATCCACCTTTTTGCCTTTGCCGCCCCGCTCGCCCTGCTGTTGCCGCTGAGCGCACAGGCCGCCTGGCCGGCCGGCGCCAAAGCCAGCTACATGAAAGACTGCGTTGGCGCGGCCAGCCAGAGCGTCAACCCCACCGTCGCCAAGCAGCACTGCACCTGCGGCGCCGATGTCCTGGAGAAGAAATTCACCACCCAGGAAATCACCCAACTGATGAACTCCAAGACCATGCCGCCGGCTGATCTACGGACCCGCGCCTTGAACGAAATCGCCGTCTGCAAGGTGCAGAAGTAACCCGCGGCCATGGGGCTTTTGGGCCTCAAGCCAGGTGAAAACAGCCCGAAAAGATGATTTTTATCAATATTTACGCAGCTTTTATGGGTTTTTTTAGGGGCTGTCATTTCCAGTAAAAGCCTTTAAAACCGGGGCCTCCAGCCAATAAAACGACTGAAGAAAGCGCGACCGACAGGCAATCCGCTGCCGGGGGGGGCTCCCAAGTCGAACATTTCGACTATGATAGCCCAGTGTGCCCAGTTGGCCTGAGCAGCACAGTACTACTGAAAATATATGTTTCTTGGAGATACACCATGTCTAATCGCCAAACCGGCACCGTAAAATGGTTC
>JARLHY010000063.1 GCA_031292015.1 Negativicutes bacterium
GGTAGCCGGTTTTTTGGTCTCGGGTTTTGCGGCAGCTTCGGCTACTCTGGTCGGACAGGCTTCGTTGGCGCAGCGTATGGTAAAACGGTTTTTCCGGAAATTGTGCTTTACTTTGAAGGACCCGCATTCCGGGCAGTTTTCCTTCAGTGGTGTGTCCCAGGTGGTAAAGTCGCACTGGGGATAGCCGGAACAGCCGAAAAAGACTTTGCCGCGTTTGGTGCGCCGTTCGACGATGCCGCCCTGGCATTTGGGGCAGTTGACGCCGGTTTCCTTGAGGATCGGCTTGGTGTTGCGGCAGGCGGGAAAGCCGGGGCAGGCGAGGAAATTGCCGTAGCGTCCCTGCTTTACGACCATGAATTGGCCACAGTTCTCGCATTTGACATCAGACACTTCCACCGGCAGCTCGACATGGCCGATCTGCTCCTCCGCACTGGCAAGGGTAGTGGCAAAAGGCTGGTAGAAATCGCTTAGAACGGCGTTTCTGGTCCTTTCGCCTTCGGCGATGTCGTCAAGACGGTTTTCCATTCCGGCGGTGAAATCGGCATCGACGATATCAGGGAAATATTCTTTCAGTAGATCGACAACAACAAAGCCCAGATCGGTTGGTTCGAATTTTTTTTCGACCCGCTCCACATAACCGCGGTTGACGATGGTTTCGATGATCGGGGCGTAGGTGCTGGGGCGGCCGATGGCTTTCTCTTCCAGGATTTTGACCAGCGAAGCCTCGGTATAGCGCGGCGGCGGTTCGGTAAAGTGTTGGGTCGGAACGACTTTTTGCAGTTTGAGGGTGGTTCCTTCCTTCAGATCCGGCAGAGTCAGGTCTTTTTCCTGGTCTTCCTTGCTGTCGCCGTAGACGGCCAGAAAGCCGGGGAATTTGAGCTGGGAGCCGCTGGCCCGCAGACCGAAACGGCCGGCGGCGATTTCCACGGTGAGGGTGTCGTACACGGCAGCTGACATCTGGCTGGCGATAAAGCGTTCCCAAACAAGAGTGTACAGGCGCATCTGATCCCGGGAAAGGCTTTTGCGGACTACGTCGAGCGTCAGTTCCAGGCTGGTGGGCCGAATGGCTTCATGGGCGTCCTGAGCAGATTTCTTGCTGGCGTATACCGGGGCTTTTTCCGGCAGATAGGTCGCGCCGTGTTTAGCGGTAACATAGGTCCTGGCTTCGTCTTGCGCGGATGTCGCCACCCGGGTGGAGTCGGTGCGGATATAGGTGAGCAGTCCAACAGGGCCGACGCCGACAATGTCGATGCCTTCGTATAGTTGCTGGGCCAGCATCATTGTCTTGCGGGTGGTAAAGCCCAGCTTGCGGGAGGCGTCCTGCTGCAGAGTGCTGGTGATGAACGGTGGCGCCGGGTTCCGGCGACGTTCGCGGCGCTTGACCTCCCGGACGGCGTAGGCGGATTTGTCCAACTCGCCGACGATAGAGTCGGCTGTTTCTTCGTCGCCGATCTGCGGCTTTTTCCCGTCGACAGAAACAAGTTCGGCGTCGAAGAGCGGCGATTTCGCATTCTCGCGCAACTTGGCGGTGACGGTCCAGTATTCCTCGGAAACGAAATCCTGAATTTCCTTTTCCCGGTCGCAGATGAGCCGGACGGCGACAGACTGTACCCGCCCGGCGCTGAGTCCTTTGCGCACCTTGCGCCAAAGCAGCGGACTGAGTTTATAGCCGACGATGCGGTCAAGGATACGGCGGGCCTGCTGGGCGTCAACCCGGGGAAAATCGATGGACCGGGGATGCTTGACGGCTTTTTGGATGGCCGGTTTGGTGATTTCATTAAATTCGATGCGGCAGGCTTTTTCGGCCGGGATGCCGAGGATGTGGGCCAGATGCCAGGCGATGGCCTCCCCTTCCCGGTCCGGGTCAGTGGCCAGATATACGGTGGTGGCCTTTTTTGCCTCGTCCTTCAGGCTTTTGATCAGGTCGCCCTTTCCGCGGATGTTGATGTATTTCGGAGTGAATTCGTGATCGACATCCACGCCGAACTGACTTTTGGGCAAATCCCGCAGGTGCCCCATGGAGGCCCGAACGGTGTATCCTCTGCCGAGAAATTTTTCGATGGTCTTAGCTTTTGCCGGAGATTCGACTACGACTAGTGCCTTACTCAACAGTTTCCCTCCTTAAGGGATGCGGACATAGCGCTGTCCGCTGTATTGCGCAATCAGCCCTTGTAATTCCAGCTGGACCAGGATCGGAACGACCTGCTCCGGCGTCATCCCGGAGATTTTGATAATTTCTTCCATCCCGACGGCATGATCGCTGGACAGGATATTGATGACCGCGGCCTGAGCGACGCTCAGGACCGGTAGCGGTGTGGCGGGCGTGTCAGGCAGGCTGAGGCCGTATTCTTCCAGAACGTCGGCGGCGTTTTCCACCGGTTTGGCCCCCTGTTTGATCAGATGATTGGTGCCACGGCTGACGGCGGAAAAAATGCTGCCAGGTACGGCGAAAACATCTCTGCCTTGTTCCAGGGCCAGGTCGGCGGTGATCAGTGAACCGCTTTTGGCGGCCGCCTCTACCACCACCACGCCTCGGGCGAGGCCGGCGATGATGCGGTTGCGGACCGGAAAAAATTTTGCCATCGGCGCGGTGCCGGGGGCGTATTCGGAAACCACCGCTCCGCGGTCGGCGATGGTGGCAAGGAGCTTGGCGTTTTCCCGCGGGTAAGCGATATCAACGCCGCAGCCGAGGACCGCGACGGTATAGCCGTTTTGTTGCAATGCCCCCTGGTGGGCGGCTGTGTCGATGCCGCGAGCGGCGCCGCTGACAACGCCAAGGCCGGCCAGAGCAAGTTGGGAGGCCAGCATGGCGGCTGCGTTCAGTCCGTAAGCGGATGCCCGTCGGGCTCCGACGACGGCGATCATCGGCTCGCTGGCCGGCAGCCGGCCCCGGTAGTAAAGCACTACCGGCGGATCGAAGATTTTGCCCAGCAGCGGCGGGTAATCGCCGTCCGACAGGCAGGTCAGGGAGATGCCCTTCTTGGACCAGGCAACGGAAAATTTAGCTATGTCTATCTTTTCCCGGTGGGCCAGCAGATTATTACAGGCAGCGCCGTCCAGACGGTCACACAAAAATAAATCGCGCCTGTGGGCCTGCCAGACCTGTTGGGCGCTACCGAAGAAAGCGACTAGGTTTTTGAGCCGGGCGTTCCCCAGGCCGGGAACCAGTTGCAGCGCCGCCCAAAAGTACCTTTCCATTATCTTTCGCCTACTCCCTATTTTGACCATTATAAACTAGTCAAGAATTTCCAGTCAAGTCTTCCCTTCATTTTTTGTCAGATTCAGTACCGACAAAATCACCTGGGCGATGTCGCGGGAGGCTGAAGGCCGCCCGGCAGCAGCGGCGTTTTGGCGAAGCTCGGACAAATGCTGGGGTCTGGTGAAGAGCAGATCCTTGACTTTGGACTGAAGATCGGCTACACAGGCACTGGACTCGGCAATACTCCGCTCCACAAGGTAGCGGGTGTTGGCTTCCTCCTGGCCGGGAATCGGCCGGAAGATGACAAGCGGCAACTCTCGGCACAGAGCTTCGGCCACTGTCATGCCGCCGGGTTTGGAGACAAGCAGATCGGCGGCGGTCATCAGTTCATGGATATTGTCGACAAAGCCGAGGGAGAGCAGCGAGGAGCCTCTAAGCCGGGAGCTGAGGTCCTGCAGCTTTCGCCGCAAGGCGGCATTATTGCCGGTAACGGCGATGATTTGCAGATGAGCGCCTATTTTGTCGCAGGCGGTGATGATATCAGGCATGGGCAGCACCCCTGCTCCGCCGCCCATGATTAACAGCGTTTTCAAGCCGGGATCGAGACCGAGACTTTTCAGCACAGCGCCGCGGTCCTGCCGGTATGTAAATTTTTCGTCTACCGGGATGCCGAAGGGATAAGCCTGGACAGCGCCGGCGCCATGTTCGGCGAGAAAGTCGCAAAGGCCGTCATGGGCTACGAAATAACGGGAAATTTCGGGGTACAGCCACAAGCGATGGACGACGAAATCGGTAACCACCGCCAGAATCGGGATCGAGAGCCGGCCGGTTTTGGCCAGATGGGCCGCCAGGCCGGCGGGGGTGGCGTGGGTGCAGACGATGGCGTCAGGCGAAATTGCCCTGATATAGTCGTCCATGCGCCGGGCCAAATAACGGCTGATCAGCTCGCGGCCGGCCACCGCCGAATTGCTGGAGTTGCCCCACTGGTACATCCGGCCGTAGACTCCCGGGAACGTGTCCAGCAAGGCCAGATAAGTTTTCAGCAGCCCCTGTCCCAAACGAGGGCTGAAAAAATCAAAGACATCGGCGAAGTCTACCCCGACCTCGGGCGCCAGGCTGCGCAGGGCGGCACCTACCGCACGGGCGGCCCGGACGTGCCCGGAGCCGACAGGCGCGCTTAAAAACAGTACCTTGCGGCGCTCAGCCACTATCTTACCTCCCTGGACAGCGGTTTATACAGCCGTACCTCCTGGCTGGGGCATTCTGTCAGCAGTTCGCCGGCGGTCAGGCCGCCCGGCAAGGGCTGCTGCGGGGCGATTTCAGACAGCGGCAACAAGACGAAACAGCGTTCCTTCAGCCGGGGATGCGGCAGAGTCAGTCTGTCGGACTGGCAGACAACGCCGTCATAGATGAGAAGATCAATATCGATGGTCCGGGGTCCCCATCTCTCGGTCCGAACCCGTCCAAGGCTTCTTTCTGCCTCCAGGCAGACATCAAGAAGCTCCAGCGGTTGCAGCGATGTAGTCAGGCTGATCACGGCGTTGAGGAAAAAGGGCTGGTCCGTTTTGCCCACCGGCGCCGTCTCATACAGCGACGACAGCCGGCTCAGCCTGATCCGGGGGTGGGCGGCGAGGGAATCAATAGCTGATATAATATTTTTCTCGCGGTCACCGAGATTGGAACCCAGCCCGAGAAAAATCATGCTTCGGTGCTGCGGGTGGTTTCGATCTGGACATAGTCGACCTGGCCCGGCAGAGGAACACCAGGTTTGCGCACCCGGACGGTGACCTGTCGGACGATGCCCTGGAGGAGAGTTTCGGCGATATGGCCGGTGAGGGACTCCATCAGCTTGAAACGCTGGGTTTCAAAGATGGTCTTGACCTGATTGTATACGCCGACATAGTCGACGGCGTCGCGCCAGTCGTCAGAGGCAGCCGCTTTGGCGAAATCAAGCTCCAGTTCGACGTCGACATAGAAGCGCTGGCCCTGCTCGCGTTCGTATTCGTAGACACCATGATAGCCGTAGAACATCATGTTTTTGAGCAAAATTTTGTCATTCATCCATTTTTCCTCCTTTGATAGCGTCGGTCATTCGGGCAACCCGGACCATGGTTTTGACGTCATGGACCCGGACGATGCTTGCTCCGCTAAGGATCCCGCAAGATACAGAGGCCGCGGTTCCTTCCTCCCGTTCGTCCACAGGCAGCCCTCCCAGGGCTTCGCCGATGAACCGTTTGCGGGATGTACCGAGCAGTATCGGACAACCCAGCGATCGCAGCTCGGCCAGCCGGGAAAGGACAACCAGGTTTTGGGCCGGGGTTTTACCGAAGCCGATACCAGGGTCGACGATCAAATTTTCGAAAGCCAGTCCGGCGTCGGCAGCCAGGCGGATGCTGTCATGGAGAAAGGAACTGATACTGGACATAATATCTTCAGAATAGTCACAGCCTTTTTGATTATGCATGATGATCACCGGTGCGTTATGGGCGGCAATCACCCGGGCCATTGCCGGATCGCCCTGAAGGCCCCAGATATCGTTGACGATATGGGCGCCGGCCTTGAGCGCCGCGTCGGCAACCGAGGCTTTGTAGGTATCCACCGAGACCGGAACCGGCGAAAAGCCGATCACCTTTTCAAGTACAGGCAGCAGCCGCTCCAATTCTTCTTCGGCCGAAATCTCCCTGGATCCATACGGCCGGGTGGATTCGGCGCCGATGTCGAGGATGTCGGCCCCGTCTTCGATGAGCCGGTCAGCCTGGCGCAGAGCGTCGGCCGGGCTATGATAGCGACCGCCGTCGGAGAAGGAATCAGGGGTGATATTGAGGATTCCCATGACGAGAGTGCGCCCCGGGCGGATAGCCAGACGGCACCCCGGCCAGGAGTATTCCCGCTGCGGATAGTTGTAGGCGGTGGCCAGGGCCAATTCGATGGCCGCAGCGACCTTGGGGAGCCCCCAGGGCTGTCTTTTAAGCTGAGAAAGAGCCAAGCGGTAGTGTTTGGCTGTGGCACATATCAGCACATCGGTAAAGTTGATCGACAAATCCGCGCTGCCGCGGGCCAGTGCCACTTCCCCGCCCTTGGCCAGGAAAGTTTGTTTCAATAAATTAGCGGCTTTTGCCGGAACTTGCTCCAGCTTGATAATAGTAAACAAGGCCTTATCGGACATTATATCAATCCCGTGGGGATCGCAGCCGATTTTAGTGAGCTGGGTCCGGGAGTCCGCCGGATTCGCTATGGTGATTACGCGGGGGTTAAAATTCATCTCGGCCCTCCTATTGCCGTCAAATACGTTTTTATTGTATCATGATTGTATGTAAATAAACAATTGGATTGGCAAACCTGGAAAAAGCGGGTAACATGGAGGCTCAAAAATGAAACAACGACTATCCCCGGATGTTTTTCGTCTACCTGTCGAAGAGATCAAGAGCGGCTTTTATAGCGACAGCTATTTCTTGCGCACAAGGGAAATACTGGAGAAAGACAACCATCACCCCCGGGTCATGATGCAGGTGTTTCAGCGGCAGAACGCAATTGTCTGCGGTGTTGACGAAGCTATTGCCATCATCAAAAAATGTTCCCATCACCCGGAAAATGTGACCATCCGTGCTTTGTACGACGGGGACGAAATCAAGCCGTGGGAAACCGTGATGACCATCGAAGGCGATCTCGCCGATTTCTCCCATCTGGAGACGGTTTACCTCGGGTCCCTTTCCCGGCAGACGAAGGTCGCCACCAATGTTCGCAGAGTTACCAAGGCCGCGGGCGGAAAACCGGTGCTGTTTTTTCCGTCCCGATTCGATCATTTCAGTATCCAGCTCAGCGACGGCTACGCCGCCCACGTCGGCGGGGTCTCAGGCGTATCCACCCCGGCTAACGGGGCATACTGGGGTGCGGAGGCGCTCGGCACCATCCCCCATTCGATGATCGCCACCTACGGCGGTGATACGCTGCGGGCCACCCGGGCCTTCCACCGTCACATCGATCCTGCGGTGAACCGGGTTGCACTGGTGGACTACGACAACGATTGTGTCAAGACGGCGTTGGCGGTGGCCAGGGAACTTGGGGACAAGCTCTGGGCCATCAGGCTCGATACCAGCGAAACCATGGTGGATGTGTCGGTGCTGCCCTATATGGGAACCTTCAAACCGACAGGTGTGTGCGCCCAGCTTGTGCAAAATGTCCGCCTTGCCCTTGACGAAGGCGGCTTCAGTCACGTTAAGATCATGGTGTCCGGTGGCTTCAACGTCAGGCGGATCGCCGAGTTCGAGGCGACCAAGGTTCCTGTCGATATTTATGCCGTCGGCAGCAGTCTTTTCGATGAAAACGTCAATTTTACCGCCGACATTGTAATGGTGGACGGAAAACCCTGCTCCAAGGCGGGACGGTTCTACCGCGACAACCCGCGCCTGCAGCCGGTTTAGGTATAGGGCCGTTGAAAAAGCCCAATCCCAATTAAATTATTTTCCCCTGACTTGATTCCAAACCGCCGTGAGTACGGCGGTTTTTTTTGTCCAGCAATTATAAAATGCCCGGATCTCAGTCCGGGCATTTACCTTTGACTCAGATTTCGACAGGTCGCTTGGGGATGGTGAACTTCATTTTGGTGCCGACGCCCAGTTCAGATTCGCACCAGATTTTTCCGCCCAACTGCCGGGTCAGGGTTCTGACGCAGGCTAACCCCATCCCTTCGCCGGGTACGTCCTGGGTGCCGGCCCGCCGGAACAGATCGAAAATTTTCTCCAGGTCAGTGGCGGCGACGCCGCGCCCGTTATCCTCCACGCTGAACAGATATTCGTCATCCTTGTCGACACAATTGATGACAACTGTGCCCGGACGGTCGGGCGAAAGGTACTTCATGGCGTTGTCAACAAGATTGCCGATGATCTGCTCGGTGGCCACATAGTCGCTGACGATCCGGGGCAGGTGTTCCAGTCTGACTAGGATGTTTTTGTTTTCGATCAGTTTGCGGTAAGACGTGAGGATAGCAGCAACAAGACTATTCATGTCAATCAACTGATAGTGCAGTTCGCGCCGGCCGATGCGGCTCAACTGCAGGAGAGCGTCAATCATTCGGCTCAGTCTGTCGACAGAAGAGTCGATGAAACTAAGGGCGTCAGGAATCTCGGTGTCCAGAAGAATGCGCAGCTGATGCTGGACAGCTTGGGGCACCTGGATCAGATCAGCCTTGATAATAGTCCGCAGCTCAGTGAGGGAAAGGTCGAGTTCGCGGGAGAAGCCTTTAAGGTTTACCATCGGGGTGCGAAAATCGTGGGCCACGATATTGGCAAAGGATTTCAGCTCGATATTGGTGGCAGCCAGTTCCTGATTCGCCGCCGCAAGCTGCGCGGCATAAAGTTTTAACTGCACCTCCCTGGCAAGCAGTTCGTCGCGGCTCCGGCGGAGCGCTGCCTGAGCCGCCCGCCTTTCGGCGATTTCCGCCTCCAGGGAAAAGTTTGCCTTTTCCAGTTCGCGCATTTTATTTTCCAGGGCGGCATTCAGATAATGCAGTTTTTCCTCGATCGACTTGCGGACAGTAACATCGCGCCAGTGGACAAGCCGTTTCTCGGTGCCGTCCATCATGATGGCGGTCATCTTGGCGTCGACAACCAGCCTGCTGCCGTCAGGGCGCTCTATCAGCCATTCGCACTGGGCGGCACCGGCAGCGTGGATTTCCGCAAGAAAGTTTCCTTCTTCGCCAGCCATTTCCGGGGCGTTCTGCCGGTATTCCGGCGTAAAATGGGTCAGCCGCCGCTTCAATAACTGTTCCTTGGCGGTGGCTCCCAAAATCTGAATAGCGGCGGTGTTACATTCGGTAATGCCCCCGGTTTTGTCCAGTAAGAACATCGGATCGCGGGAATTCTCGAAGAGCAGGCGGAATTTTTCGTCGCTTTTCCGGTGAATATTCTCCTGTTCGTAAAAGATACGGGTCTGAATGGTTCCGGCCAGACGGGCAAGGGCCAGATATTGATTCAGCAGACTCTTGATCTGGGACCGGTCAATCTGATAATGACCGATAATCAGGACCGACGCGGCTTTCTTTTTTACTTCGATGGGAATGAAAAAAAAGGTCAGGTCCGGCGATGCCGGCAGCGATTCTTCTTTGAATAGTCCTGTCGTCAGGACATCTTGTACGTTTTCATCAAACAGCTGGCGAAAACAGGTATCGTGGCAGGCAACGCCGTCTTTCCAGCGTTCAAGGATTGACAAGCCGCCTGAGTCAGCCGCTTCGGCCACGGCGACGAAGTCCGCCGTGAAAAAGCTGGAAACTACGTTGCACAGCTCGCTTTTAAAATCCTGATCGGCGCTGATATTGGCGAGATACTGCGCTGCTTTTACAATAGGCATGTTTGACCGGCGCCCTTTCCATGATTGTTTTATGGCTAGTAGGATCTCAGGTATAAGCTTTCCATGAAACTCGATTCGAAATCGGCATCAAAGGCAAGATTGCAGTAAACGGCTTTAGCCCTTATCTTGGCAAGCATTTCATCAGCCCCGTGGTGCAAAAGGATGTCGGCGCAGCCACGCAGGGCCGCTCCGGGATATAACTGAATCCGCGATTTGTCGATGTCCGGCAGCAAGCCGATCCGCTGGGCGCTCTGAATATCCAGAAACCGGCCGAAATTACCGGCGACGTAAACCTTGACGAGATTCTGCGGCGACAACGCAGCCCGCTGCGATAATACACGGATGCCGGCCGCTACCGCCGCTTTGGCCCGCTGCAAGGTGTCGATATCCTGTTTGGTGACTTTTAGCTGTGGGTTTTCGGTTATGGTTATTTCCTGGGCAGCGGCCGTTTTCCCCGGCAAGCGGCCGATTGGGTCGAGGAGCCTCATATCCAGCAGCGCGGCGATGATATCCACATAACCGGAGCCGCAGATTCCAAGAGCTTCCCGGCCGTCGACCGTCGAGACCGTGAAGCCGCTCCCTGTTTCCGGCGAGTAGCGGACTTGGTAGACAGCGCCGGGCACCGCCGGACAGCCGCTGGACATTCCACAGCCTTCGAAGGCCGGTCCTCCGGCCGCCGAGGTTACCCAGACCGTGTTGCCGTCCCACAGGGCAATTTCGGTGTTGGTGCCAAAGTCCAAAAATAAAGTGCCTGGCTCTTTGTCAAGGAGCCGGATTGCCGTGATGCCTGCCAGAAGGTCTGAACCGACGAAGCCGGCAAGCGGATCGACGATTTTGACTCCGGCCCGCCGGCCCAGTTGCAAAAAACCGCGGATTTGCTGATGATCGGTGTCCTGAAAGGAAAATGCCTTATCCCAATATTCAGGGTCGAGGAGCTGTTGGTAAAAGCAGCGGCTGAAAAGGGCGAGCATGGCTGTGTTGCCGACTATGCCCAGGCTGGAGATGTCTTTTGTGGCGACGCCAGCCGTCGCGGTCAGTTCCTGCAGTGTAGCGCCGAGTTTTCCGAACAGCTTGCCGCGCATGTCTTCAGAAAAGACCGGATTCTCGGCGGCCTTCAGCATGCGGGCGATGACGTCGACCCCGTATTCGCACTGAGGATTGCTGAATGTCCTACTCCCCAGCGGCTGGTCGTTATTCAGGTTAAAGAGGGCCATGCTTACATTGGTGGTCCCGATATCGACAGACACGGCAAAGCCGGTGTCGGGGCGATCGGCCGGCCCTCCGCCGCTGCAATATTCAGATTGCAGCTCGGAGAGGAACGAAACAGGCAAAACGCTGTCATGCTGATGCATCAGCTCGACCACAAGGTCTCCGGCTGGGATGACTTGGCAGGCCAGCCGGACTCCCTGCTTCAGTTTGCGGCCCAACTGGAGCTTCTCTGTTACAGTGACCGGACCGGCGTCTCCCTTGCGGACAAGGATCTGACAGAGGCCGCAGGCGCCGCTGTACTGACATCCGGTGCGGATGTTCAACCCGGCTCCGCGCAGGGTTACAAGCAGGTTATCGCCGGGCTGGTGGATGATCTTTCTTGACGTAACTGCATCGATGATGGCAAGTATGCTAACCAACGTTGTTCTCCTTCAAAGCCGCGGCAACCATCGCCTGAATGTTTTTAACCTTGGCCTCAGGTGGAATTTCGCAGCCGGAGGAAAGAATGAAGCCGCCGCGCCGGGAAAAATCTTCGAGAAGTTCTTGGGCGGCTTTGCCGACGGTCGCGGGAGCATCTTCGATAAACGACAGCGACTTCAGGTTGCCGTTGGCGCAAACTCCCGGCAATAGGTCCTGAAGCGTGGCAGGCGAGGTGTCATAATCGAAATTGGCGATCTCGACGCCGGCCTGGGGGTAATAACGGAGAATTTCTTCAGCCTTTCCTGCGACATGGAGCCAGGCGGCAAGGGCGCCGCTCCTGTTGAAGCGGTCGAACATTTCCCGGAGCCGGGGCATTTCCATTTCGCGGAAGAACTGCGGTGGCACTACCTCGGTCGAGGCACATGGATCGAAGATCAGGACCAGATGGGCACCGGCGTCGAGCTGGGCTTTACCATAGACTGTCAGGACGGTGACGCAAAAATCCAGCAGGTTTTCAAAATCATCGGGCTGATCCGCTGCCAGAAACAGGGCCGGTTCAAGCCCCATAAGCTGGGCTGCAAGGGTGGTGGGTCCAAGTACGCAGCCGACCACCAGAGCCTCATCGCCTACTTCCCGGCGCATCAGTTGAAGGCTTTGCACGACTTGGGGCATCCGGCCTGCGCGGGCCGGGTCAGGTATCTTGATGCCGGAAAGATTGGTCAGGGCGGAAAAAGGATAGCTGCGGACAAAAGGATACAACTGGTCGCGATATTCCAGTTGCGCTCCCAGGGCCTCGGCCTCCACACCTACGCCTGTTATGGCAAAAACGGCGTCATAGCCGTAAAAAGCAAGTGCTTTTAGCTGGCATTCGGCAAGGGTTTTTCCGTCGAGGCAATAATCGCGCAGCGGCACGCCACAAAAGGTCGCGGCGTGACCGAATATCTGGGGGATGACCGGCGTCCGGTCCGGACGGGCGAAGCGTACTGCCGCGGTTACGCGCTGCACACTATTCATCGCAGCCACTCTCCGGGACGGCCAGGTAACGATCAAGGTCAAAGACGGTCTGAGCCACCGCTTCCACGTTCAGGTGTCCGGGGCTCAACTGGCGCAGGGCACCGCCTCCGGCCACGACGTTTATGTGTCCCATCCCCGCTTCTTTCAGATTCTGTTTCAGGGACTGAACCTGAGGTATAACCGTAGATATCAGGCCAGCGACTCCCAGGACCATGGGGGGGGCTTGCCGCAGCATTGCGATGAGGGAATTGATGGCACAGTCTTTGCCGCAGTCGATTACCCTATAGCCCCGGCTGGTAAGCACCATTTTTACGATATTTTTACCGATGTCGTGGACGTCCCCTTCCAGGGCGACCAGGGCAACGGTTCCTTTGGTGACAGGGATTTCCCGGTCCCGGTACAGGATCTTCATCACTTCCATGACAGCCCGGCCAACCAGCATGATTTCCAGCAGATTAAAGTGCTGGACGGTGCATTTTTCGTCCAGGTGGGACATGGTTTCTTCCACTGCAAAGGTGACGATTTTTTCCCGGGGAACGCCGGCTGCCAAAAGGCTGTTGGTTTCGAGAATGGCATTTTTGTGGTCCCCGTCCAATAAATAACGGATCAAGGTATCAAACATAGAAACCGACACCTCCGTAGATAGCATCCAATATTTATAGTATTTTCCTGTTTATTAGGGAAAATCCTCTATCTTGAAAGTATCAGGCCGGGGTCGGCGACAAAATTCTCGAAAGAGAGGTCGGTATATTCCACGGCCGGTCCCAAAAAACGCTGATAACGGTGGCGTTCCTTGTCGGCCTGATAGGGATTTTTGCCGGGATGGCCGTTGATGACGAAAAATTGCAGCGGCTGCGGTTCAGGCCGGTTGACCTGGGCCCGTTTCAGCAGGTATTTGATATGCATATCGGAATCGGGAAAGGAATAGCCGCAGAAAATAATTTTCTGAACCTCGCGCAGTCGTTGCTCGGCCTGATTCCAGACGATGTTGAAAAATAGGTTCGAGGTATCTTTGAAGAAGGTCGGCGGCACGATGACAGGCAGAATGATCGCCCCGCAGTGCTGGCAGCCGGACCGGTGCCGATCGGTCAGCAGGTCCAGTACTCCCTGATTTTTGCCGGTGAGGCTTATGGTGTTGCAGGACGGGCAGTGCAGCCAGTTCAAAGATCCGTGAACTTTGAACAGGTACAGATTTGGGGTGTCGCCGCCGGCCGGAGAACGATTCGCGAACTCCAGACCATAGTCAAGGCTGGAGCCAGGCACATCGGCCAGGGCATTGTCAATAAGGGTGTCGTAATTGGTTGTCACGAAAACGGTATCCTGCAGAAAGCCGCTGCGGTCGAGCTCGCCGACCATCCGCCGGTGCAGCGCTCCGCGGCATTCCCGGCTGTCGTCGAGAACAGCGGCCAGCAGCAGTACAAGGTATTGGCGCATAAAGCCGATCCGGTTGCTGCTCTGGCTGATATTCTCCAGATCGAAGTCCTTGAAGGCTTCGCGCCGCCGCACCGCCAGATCGAGCAAGCCAAGCGCCTCTTCGAAGGTCGGGAAGCTGATGGTGTCCAGATCCTCCCGGTCGATGTCGATGCTGAATATCTTCCGGAAGTAGCTGACGATTTCCCGGTACATGACCGAGGGTTTCCTGTCTTTGTCCGGACGGAGCAGCCGAAAATAATCCCGGATGAGCTCGCTCTGCTGTGGGGCTCCCTCAGCCGCCGACGCTCCCCCGCCGAGAAAAATTGCTGTTTTCAATCGATCCACTCCTGCTGTAAGCCTTTTGTTTAATCTGCCCGCCGCGCTATCTCCACTTGCGTCTGCTTTGCCGGAAGATGTTGGCAACAAAAAAATACCGCCTGTCGGCGGTATTCTAGTTTTCAGCATCACTCCTGGGCGTGTTCGCGGACCAGGGCGAGACGGTTGGAACTGGGGGTATGGCTCAGGGTCTTCAGCGGGTTGTCTTCCAGGTCGTCGTAA
>JARLHY010000064.1 GCA_031292015.1 Negativicutes bacterium
GACAATAACCTGAATGCCGCCGGCATGACGCAATTTCGTTTCAGCCTGAAACTTTTCCCGCATTTTCTTTAAATCTTCAATTGTTTTCACGCTATACACCTCCGTAGTGGCAAAAACATCCATAGAGTCAGGCGATATTTCAGGCTGGTGCCCGCATCGCCGTTCAGGAATATTGGGCCAGTATCGCGGGAATTGCTGCCGGGGTCAGCCGTCCGTGGGTATCGTCGTTGACCATCATGACCGGAGCCAACCCGCACGCCCCGACACAGGCCACCGTCTCCAGGGTAAACCTCAGGTCCGGCATTGTGTTCCCGGCTGCGATTTTCAGCTCGTCCTCGATGGCAGCCAATATGGCTTTGGCGCCGCGGACATGGCAGGCCGTGCCCTGGCAGACCCGGATGATATTCCGGCCCCGCGGGTTCAGGTGAAACTGGGAATAAAAAGTTGTCACCCCATAGATCTGGCTTGTCGGGATCTTCATTTTTTCGCCGATCCTGACAATAACTTCTTTGGATAAATAACCATAAGCGTTCTGCGCGTCTTGCAATACAGGGATAAGTGCGCCCTTCACTCCCTGATATTGCGCCAATATTTCATCCAGTCGGGCTATAGTGCTGACTTCCCCGCCGCAGCAGCATTGTTTGGGATTACTGTTCATGTTCTTCCTCCGTTAAGAAAACTTGTTTCAGATGCGGAACCTGGCCACCGCTTCCCGCAGTCTGGCGGCCAGTTCCGCCAGGTTCCGGCTGGAGGCGGCGATTTCTTCCACCGAGGCCGATTGCTCTTCGGTAGTGGCCGATACAGTTTGCGCTTCGGCGGCTATTTCTTTGCTGGCCTGGTCGATTTCCTGAATGGCGGCCACCATCTTTTCGCTGCCGGCAGCCATATTGTTGATTGAATCGGATATATCCCTGATCTGATCGGAAAGATGGCTGACAGCACCGACAATTTCCGCAAAACTTGCGCCAGCGGAATTAACAACCGCGACGCCGGCCTTAATGCCCTCGGCTCCTGCCAGGGTTGCGCCCACGGCCTGGTCCATATTGGACTGGTTGTGCTGAATCAGCGAATGAATCTGCTGGGCGGCCCGGTTGGACTCTTCGGCCAGCTTCCTGACTTCCTCGGCCACGACCGCAAAACCCCGGCCGTGTTCTCCGGCCCGGGCGGCCTCGATGGCGGCATTGAGGGCCAACAAGTTGGTCTGGCCTGCGATGGTCGATATCAGGTTTACGATTCCGCTGATCTCATTCGATCCTTTTGACAACTCAGCAATGGCTGTCTGGATTTCTTCCGAGCCTTGGCCAATCTGCTGCATTTGAGCAACCGCCTCGTCTACCGCCTGCCGACCTTGTTCAGCCTGCGCAGCCGTATTCAGGGCAATTGCCGAAACTGCCTGCGCCATGGCCGAAACCTGTCCGGTCGAAACCGACATTTCGATAGCCACTGCCGCAATGTCGGCAGCCGAAGTCGCCTGATTCTGCGTGCCCTGGGCAATCTCGGTGATCGACCCGGCGACCTGGTTGGCGGCAGTGGCCGACTGCCCAGCGCTGGCGGTCAGTTCTTCGCTGGATGCGGCGACTTGCTCGGCCTGGGAATGGACTTTGGTGACAACGGCGCGAAGATTGGCGCGCATTTCTTGGAACCCTGCCGCCAACTGGCCGATCTCATCTTCAGAGTGAATTTTTGTCTCCCGATCTCTCAGGTCACCCCCGGCCAGCAGCAGGCATTCATCTCTGATATGAGCGATAGGATTGGCAAAGCGTTTACTGATGATTACAATGAAAATCACCGCCAGGATCAAACAACCCAGGGAAATTCCCAGCGCCGTCCGGCCGAATGTCGTCACTTCCCGTCCGACTTCACTGGCCGGCGCCGCGACGATCATCAACCAGCGTTTATTCCCCGGCAGATCAATCGGGGTATAGACCGCCATTTGCTCCACACCGTCGATAAACGTATATTTACCCTGAGCCTGCCGGCCTGTCTCTGCCACCGTTTTGAACAAGGCTGTCAAACGGTCGTCAAGTTCGCTCGTCGGAAGGTTTAGCTCAGGGTTAACCTTTTTAGCGGTATAAGAAAATTTGCCGACAAGTTCCGGCTTCTGAGGGAAGGCGAGGAGCAGGCCCGACTTGTCGGCTATCGTTCCCCCGCCGGTTTCCTTGAACTTCAGGTCCTTGATCATTTCCGTAAGTTTTTCCAGGGTAAAAATACAGCTCAAAATCCCGGTCATCTGCCCATTGTCGATTACCGGAACAGATAAAGCCACGCCGATCTGGCCGGTTGTCCGCGAGACGGTGGGATCATTCAAATAGGCCCTTTTAGTTGCTAAAACCTGTTGAAAGTAATCACGATCGGAAAACCGTCCGGTACTTCCGTCTGAACGGATACCGGCGCCGTCGGGAGATATATAGATGATCGAATCGAATTTCCCAAGCCGTTTTTTTGTCTCGGCGATGATTGACCCGATCTGGGCTATATCGGATCCGGCCCGGATTTGCCGGTCACTTGCAATTTCCTCCATTTGCAGCAGCGCATCATGTATTTCCGCCTTAACCCGATTGGCGTAATCATGCCCCACCGCCACCGCAGTGTCATCGACGCTCCTTGTCAAAAACTGATTCGCCAGATAGTAACTGCTACCGGACAACAGACCAAACGACATAATAAAGAAAGGCACCAGAATGAGAAGCAGCCTGGTCTTTATACTACGAACTTTCATACTCTGACCTCGCTTTTTAAGTACTGCCGGCCTTTGCTTGCGATACCTGGGGAGGTTTCTATGTTCGCCGATGGTGGCTATAGGCAACGCAGACTGTCGGCATGATGCCTGCCGACAGTCTGCGCGTCAAGACCCTTGAAGTTTTTTAGAATACGGCGATAAACTGGGCTTGGAGCTGTCTGGTAAACTCGGCGCTGGTATCGGCACGTTTGAGAGCTTGGTAGGTAAGGGAGAGAACGATACCTTTGGTGACGACCTTTTCATAGGCCAAGTCCCAGCCTCTTAGATTATCCTGGCCGTTATAGCTCAGGTTGTTGGCCCCGACATAGAGCGGCGACATTGTCAGGGTTGTGGACCAGGGCCCGTAGCCTGAGGGCAGGATACCGTTCGGCACGCAGCGGTAAGACAGCGACCAGGCCTCAGTGCCTGGTTTATTATAATCCACGAAAAACCGCTGCAGCGGGTAGAATTTGTCCGGCTGGTTGGTGCCGTTGGTGATCTGAAACGCGTAAGCATGCTCATGACCAGGCAGGTTTACCGGATGGGCGATCATAGACCTTGCATAATCGCCGATGAAAGTCCAGTCCCCCATCTTGTAGGAGTAACCGATCTCACCCCCATGGAACTGGCTATAGCCGACCCCCCAGGGGCTGGAGGTGGTTTTCAGGGAAATGTTGCTGTTGTAGTAAGTTGTGTTGATCTTGAACTCAGGGGTAACTTTCCAGCCCAGGTTGAGGAACTGAAGTTCTTTCGCGTCGCCTGACGACGTGCTGCTGGCGGTGCTGCCGTAATACACGTTGGTCTCAGGCGATATGATATAGGCCCCGCCCTGGAGATCGGCGGCATCACTCAGTTTTTTGACTATGGTAACACCGTCGTTCTTGCCTGTCCGGTAACCGACAAGGCCTTGACCCCATTGTACCGCCTGACGTCCCCAGATGATCTTGTCGAGACCGAGAAAATCCTGGGTTGTGAAGTAGGAACGGTCGATTTCCAATCCACTACCATTGCTCCCCACAACATTGGAGGTGGACACCGTGTTTGTGCCGTTGGAAACGGTCGACGGCAGGCCATTACCGCTGGACAGATTCGAACCGAACTTGCTGACCGCGGTCTGGACGCGTAAGCCATAGGTTGTTGACGGGCTGACGTCAGCCGACAGATTCAGGCGTTCGCGCCATTCCAGCTGGTCATTGCCTTTAAGTTTGGGCATACCGGCCGGAGGCGAGTCTGTTGTCCATTGAAGCCAGGTTTCGCTCATGATTTTGAAATTGGTTTTGGCTTCAATTTTGCTGACACGGGCGTCGAGATGGTTGATTTCCAGGGCGAACTCGCTGGCCAACTTATCAATGAGAGCCTTTTGCTTGGCTGAGGCTTTGGCTGAATTGTCCATGGCCTTTTCGACGATCTGCGCCATTTCATAGCGGGTCATGAGCTTATCGCCGCGGAAAGTTCCGTCGCTGTAGCCATCGATGATGCCAATTCTGGCAAGCTCCTTGACGGCAGTGTAGGCCCAATGATCGGCAGGAACGTCGACGGCGGCGGGAGCCGCCATAACGGGTGAAACTGCGACAAACAAAAACACGAGCAGCAGAAGGGGTACCAGTTTTGTTTTCAAACGATTACCTCCCTTATTTTTGGCGTACCGGTAAGAGAATTCGACTGAAGCCCTCCCTCCTTATCCCTTGCAGCTATCTTTAGGCCCCTGGGGCAATTTTCTTCCCACCCCCTTTACTACTGTTCGTAAATAATGTTGTTTTCGTTGCTGGAATAGCGGAAAATGGCTATAATAAAGCTAGGTATGTCCACAAGGAGACCACCGATGAGCGATACGATCATGAAAGATTTACGGGAAACACGCTACGGCGACAGGTTGTCCTGCCCGCGCTGCGGCGGCATCGCCGTCAAACGCAACGGAACGTATCAGCCTAAGAACTCGCCAGGCAAACGCCAGCGCTATCTGTGCAATGATTGTCATCATACTTTTGGCGATCTGACGTTCAGCCCGCTGGCCGGGACGCATCATCCTGAAAAATGGGCTGAATATTTCGGCTGCATGGCGGGAAAAATTTCGCTGCGCGAAACCGCCAAACTCCTTGGCATTTCTTTGTCCACCGCCTTTTTATGGCGGCATAAGATACTGAGCCCGCTTCAGCAGCTCCGGCTGCCGGACCCGAACGGCAATATCGCCGGAGGCGAATGCTCTGGCGGCTCGCGCGAAAAATATGAACCGGTTGCCAGAGTACGCAAGACCGGGATCGGGGGGGCCGGTGCCGCAAAGCAGGGATTTGACCGGCTCATGCGCAGACAACGGATAGTCCTTCACCCCATCGCCTCTACCTGTTTTAAACGGCACAGCGCAATAACGCAACCGCGGCCCCGGGTGCCGGTTGATGAGAAAGGCCTTCAGCGCGGCGATCCTTTTTATAGCCGCCTGCAACAATGGCTGAGGCGATTTCACGGTGTTTCCGGCAGCTATGTCGATCATTACCTGGTCTGGTTCCTGTTTGCCGACCGCCATCACTGCCTGCCCTTAAATCAACGCAAACTCGCATTCATACGGGAGACCCTTAAAACCCCACTCAAGCTGAACTCCCGGCACTTCAGGCCCTGCCTGAACAGAGCCTGAAGCGATTTTATAGCCGAAAGCAACAAGATTTACGAACATTTTGCAGACCAGGGCGACAGGTTGTTCTCATGGCGCGTTGCGGAGAAATCGCGGGTATGTAAGATTTTATTCGGCGATAACGCCCATGTAGTCACTGCGTTTGCCGGTTTCGCCCTTGAACATGCCGTTATACCAAGCGTCAGGAAGATTGACGGGATTCTCAGCATAGTCGTAGTACGCCGCCTCCATCATCAGGAAGAAGGACTGGCCATTGGAAGAAATACCGATCTTGTTGTTGTCAGGCACGCCGCAGACTCCATACAAAAAGCCGTACGGATCGACCTTGTCATGCAGGGTCCGGCGCAACAGGTTCGCCGTTTTTTCATAGTTCTCATCCAGATATCCAGCAGCAAGAGCGCGGTAAATCGCGCTGGCCACCATGCTCACAGCATTGATGCCGATGATGCTTTCGGGGTTGTCGAGGGTGTCATGGCACACGCCGTCTTTGTCAATAAACTGCAGGATAGAGTCGATGACGATTTTGGCCTTGTCCATCATCTCGTCTTTTTGCTGCTTCATGCTCGCCGGGAGCCGTGCGGCCACCTTGACAAGACCGACAGCCGCATAACCGGTGCAGATGCTGCGGTGATGCGTTCTGACAAATTTCTTTTCTTCATCGTTCCAGATCCAGTTGAGCATTTTGATCTTTGGATCATACAGCGCATCCCAATATCCGTTGATCTGCTTGACGGCTTCTTCATAATAGCCGGCCGCCGCAAGGAAAGGCGGCATCATGTAGATGGAATCCACCCAAAATTCCGGCGCGTCGTTGAGATGATAGAGTATCCCCTGAGGACTTCTCGCCGCCTTGTTCAGCGTATAGTCCAGCAGCAGTTCATAGGTTTCCCTGATCAGGCGATCGTTGGTCAGCTGGGAAGCCACCATCAGAGCCTCGCCGCAGGCGCACGGGTCAGTGACCGTGCGTTTTTCCCATTCGGTGGTGATGGTGGTGCGTCCGTCATCAAGACGAATATAGGAAATCTCCCGGGCAAAGGTGACCAGAGTTTCGTAATCGCGCAATTCCAGCATGGCCTGCATGGCTTCACTTTGCTCCCAGCTGCGCCGCTGGATGGACATCAGCGCCTGTTTGACTTTCTGGATTATCGGACTGTCTGGTTTCATTACTATCTCCCCCGCCTTTATTTATCGTGTGATTTTATCGCGCGCTTCCCTGTTTTTCCCTTAGCCCTAATTACAGCCTTCTGATATGGAAACCGCCATCGGCGTTGATTACCTGACCGGTCGCAAAGTCCAGCAGGCCGCTGCACAGCGCGACGACGCTGTCGGCAACATCCTTGGGATAACCAAACCGTTTGATGGGAGTAATGCCTTCTTCAATGAACTTGCCAAACTTCTCTTTGGACGCCTCCATCATGTCGGTCAGGATGAGGCCTGGACGCACTTCAAACACAGGAATGCCGAATTCGGCCAGGCGGTCGGCAAACAGCAAGGTTGTCATCGAGATGGCTGCCTTGGAGATGCAGTATTCCCCCCGGTTGGTGGAGGAGGTATAGGCGGACACCGAGGAGATATTGACGATCCTCGGCTGATACATTTCAATGTCGCCCTTGTTTTTAAATTCGATCATTTTAGCCGCGGCCAGTTGGCACATAAAGAACATCGAACGGGCATTGGTGTTTACGACCCGGTCATAGCTCGCTTCTTCGACTTCCAGCAAATCTTTGCGCATTTGCGGCGCGACGCCGGCGTTGTTGACCAGGACATCCAGCCGGCCAAACTTTTCGCAGACGGTCTGAATCAGCTGTTTCCGCTCAGCGGTGCTGGCTACGTCGCATTTTATGTACTCGCAGCCGATGCCTTCGTTGCGAAAAGCGGCCAGTGTTTCATCAGCGTTCGGGCTGGCGGCGCTCACGACAACATAATACCCTTTTTTCCCCAGTTCTTCGGCGATGCCCCGACCGATCCCCCGTCTGGAGCCTGTGACGATCGCAATCTTATCTGCCATCCTTAATCACTCCTTAATCTAAATGTGTCCCTCGATGAGAACAAGGTTTCTGCCGCGAACCTTACCGGCCTCGAAGTCATAGTTGAGCTGTTTGTATTCCTGCGGGGTGATGGTGCGGTTGATAATGGTGTGCATGGCGCCGCTGTCGAGAAGTTCCACAGCCTTAGCCAGCCTGTGGCCGCCTCTGCGGACCGTCATCCAGACGCAGTGAACCCCGAATTCCGCTTCCAGCTCTTGGGACAGGCACAGTGACATCAGGCCTCTTTTGCCGTCGTAGTCCGGTCCGGAATACGCCTTGTTTTTCAGCGGTACGGTTGAGACAAAATACCCGCCCTTATTCATCACCTTGAGGTATTCCCGCAGTTCTTCTTCTTCAAGGGTGGCCACGCTGATGATTACATCCAGCTTATTGCCGGCGAATTTTTTAAATTCGTCGGTTCTTGCGGGAATCATCTCGTCCGCACCGTTGTCCAGGATCTCCTGGCGGCACTCCTCGACGTCACAGCCGATGACATAGGCGCCCTTATACTTCGCCACCTGAACAGACAGTTGCCCGACACCGCCGGCAGCGCCAATAACCATCACCCGCTGCCCAGGCAGGACAGAAGACTCTTCGCTCAAGGCCTGCAATGCGGTCAGGGCGTACCCGGGCACAGCCGCAACCGTTTCCAGGGGAACGTTCTTGGGGGCATGGCAACAGTCTATTGCTTTGACGGCGCAATATTCGGCGAGGGCTCCGCCCTTTTGCTTGTCATGAAAAGCGATAACCTTGTCGCCAAGTTCAAATTCGCTGACTTTACAGCCTTTGGCTGCCACGGTTCCCCCAATTTCGATACCGGGAATCCGCGGAAGATAATGCTCGTACATCGAGGCATACCATCCGTTGCGGGCTTTGGCATCAGCAGGAGAGAAAGCGGAGGCACGCACTTTAATCAGTACTTCGTCATCAGCAGGAACCGGCACCGGGAAGTCCTCGATAACAAGTTCCTCCGGCGAGCCGAAGCGATGAAAACAAATAGCTTTCATAGTTTTAGGCAGCATGAACATTACCCCTTTCTTGATCCAATGATGTGGTTACCGGCGTTCGCACGTTCGCGATTGCTATAGCTGAACAACACAGCGCGTTAAACCGGCATATTGCCGTGTTTCTTCTTTACCTGCGGCAAGCTTTCTTTCCCCTTCAGCGCTTCAAGGGTCTGTATCAGAATCTTTCTTGTTTCACTGGGCATTATGATTTCGTCGTTTTCCATCATGCCGACAGACAGGTAGGGGTTTTCATACAGGGCCCGATATTGGTCGGTAAATCGTTTGCTCACGGCAGCCCTTTCCTCAGGCGGCGTTGCCGAGATCTCTTTGCGATAAACAACTTTGACCGCGCCTGCCGCCCCCATGACCATGTCGTGGCCGGTCGGCCACATGAAATTGATATCGCAGCCCATTTCTTTGGCACACATAGCCGCTGTCGCTCCGCCGTAGTTTTTGTTCAGGGTAAGGGTGATCTTGGGCACTGTCGCCTCACAGCAGGCGTACAACAGCTTGGCACCATGCCGGATGACTCCGCCCCGCTCCTGATCGATGCCAGGCAAAAAGCCGGGAACATCCACCAGCCAGATGAGGGGAATGTTGAAGGAATCGCAGATGCGGATGAAGCGGGCTCCCTTGTCAGAGGCGTTGATATCGATGGAACCGGCCATTACTTTCGGCTGATTCGCCACAATACCGACGGTCTGTCCGTTCATTCGGGCCAGAACGGTCACAATATTTTTTGCGAACATCGGCTGGTGCTCAAGGTATTTTCCATCATCCACGATGGCCTCGATGATCTGCTTTACGTCGTAGACCTTCTGCATATCCTCGGGAATGATGTCGTCAAGCTCGGGCGCAGGCCGGGATACATCGTCAGCGCACGCATACCTGGGCGGTTTTTCCCCTGCGTTCTGCGGCAAATAACTCAGCAGTTCCTTGATGGTATTGATGCAATCCCGGTCATCAGCGGCCATCAGGTGGGAGACACCCGAAATGGAGTTGTGCAACGTTGCGCCGCCTAGGGTTTCAGCGTCAATTTCCTCGCCGGTTACCTCTTTGATTACGGCGGGGCCGGTGAGAAACATCGAACTGGTCTTATCAACACTGATGATGAAGTCACAAAGAGCCGGCGAGTAGGCCGGACCGCCGGCGCACGGTCCCATGATCGCTGAGATCTGCGGAATCCAGCCGGATGCCGTTACGTTATTGTAAAACAACTCAAAAAAGTTTTCCGAAATGACCGGCTCCTGAATGCGGCCGCCGCCGCTGTCGTTTAGTGAAATACAGGGTGCACCGGCGTCAATTGCGGCTTTAGTGATCTTAATGATCTTTTTGCAGTGCATCTCGCCCAAAGTCCCGCCGTTCGCGGTAAAATCATGGGCAAAGACATAGACGGTCCGCCCGTTTACAGTGCCAAAGCCTGCGATACAGCCGTCGCCCGGGATGACTTTCTTGTCCATGCCGAAATCGGTGCTTCTGTGTTTGACAAATAGGCCTATTTCCACGAAACTTCCCTCATCAAAGAGAAGGTTGATCCGCTCACGCGCCGTCAATTTCCCTTTGGTATGCTGTTTTTCAATTTCGGCCGGGCCGCCGCCCAGCTTTTGTATTTCTCTCTTTTCAAGCCATTCCGTGATTTTCTTGTTCAAAGTGACACCTCCTGATATGTATAGGCACAATCTTGGCCCAGCAGTGAATCCCGCAGCTTTGACGGAAAGATCCCTTAAAATAATTGGTCAGCAAAGGGGAATATTACTTTTTATTAAATCTTAGCAAAGCGTATCTTTAATTACCAATACGAGATTTCCCCTTTTATATAAGGCTTTTCATATCAAAGACAGACACCGGGAAATTCCCTGTGGCCCTTCGATGATTTCCTCAGTGCCCCATAGGAAAGATAAGTCGCCAAAAAAGTTGATTTTCAGCGACTTATCCTTTCGTTATTTTGGGAAATCAGATTAGATATCCTACAACCTTTACGGCCATTACCAAGGCACCGAGAACCGTGCTGCCGATCACGACATAGATCAAATGCAGGAACATTTTTGATTTATCGATGCTGGAGTCCGCAAATATCAGCATCCAGGCCCCGGCGGGATTAAATGGCGACGGTGCGGCCAAATGGGCCCCATAGGATACAGCCACCACCAGCGGATTTGCATCAATGCCGAGTTTTGCAGCCATCTGGATCGCCGCGGGAATCAAGGTAGGCAACACCACTCCGGACGCTGATGAAACACACCCCAGCAAAACACTGATCACGACAAAAATGGGAGCCGCAGTTCCTCCGGTCATGATATTCCTGAGCACCTCGGTCAGGTAGGCAATACCGCCGGCCAGAATGACAATATTGACCAGTACCCCCATGCCGCAAACCATAATAAACGTATTCCAGGGCACTCCGGCAAAAGAGGCTTTTTCATCGGCCGCTTTCAACACAAGCAGTATTCCTGAAGCAGCAAAGGCACACAGTCCTACATCTAATTTCCCCCAGATTACGGCCGCAATCATCAGCCCGATCACGGTGAGGGTAGCAATTTGAGCCCTGTTAAGCGGCTCTTGCTTCTCGAATTCCACGGTTTCATCCATCGGCCGAAGTTTCGGCCCGCCAAAGGCGAGATAAATTGCTGCGAAAAGGATTGCAAAACCGACTACCAGGTTGTAAAAGATGCTGTAGCCGATATCAACTCCGTTTGCGGCTGCAACATTAATACCGATAATACCGGTCGGCGCCAGGGGAGAGGTCCCTCCGCAGGAAACCCCGGCATGCACCGCCAACATCAGAATCAGAGGGTTCATTTTTTCTTTGAATGCAAGTGCTCCGCAAATCGGATACAATAGAACACCTGTTGCCAGTGAGCCTGGCCCGACCGCCGATACAAAAAGCGCCAGAGCGAAGAATACGACAGGCAATAATTTTTTGTTGCCTTTTGTCAAGTAAATCGCTCTTCCAGTAATCGCGCTCAGTGTTCCATTTTCCCGCGCCATCGAAAAAAGAAACGAAACTCCGGTAAGGATTATAAACAGGCTGGAATTCCAGCCGGCCAATACTGTTTTTGCCTTAACGATACTGGAGGAAAAGGCAACCATGGTTCCTGAAGCTGTCGGTTCAAACAGGAAAAATCCCAAAATAAACGCTGCTCCAACTCCCAAAATGCCTGGATTAATTTTGAAGCGATAAGCCATCAAAATTACGACAACCAAAATAATCAATGATATTGTATCCATTTTTCCACTCCCCTGAAACGCGTCGTATCCTGGTCTGTGCCCGGCGAATAAGGTCCTCTCCCGCGCGATCGGCCCAGTTACCAGTTCGTCTTCGCTTTTAGCCAGTTGACTTCTTTATATAGATTCCATTCCAAATCCGCAGGAATAACGATAGATCATTTGAACCGTGCGCGAGATTGCAGGGGTGATACACCCGGCAATTATAAATTGACGTTCCTCAAAGGTTCGAATATCATTAGGTATATGGCTGCGCACTTCAAATGTCCGGGGAAGCTCTCCCTGACGCATCATCCAGAGGGCGATCCTGGCCGGGACATGCTTCTGGTGATGTCATGGCGTTTGGGTACGTTGCTGTATGGGATGTGTAAGTTCCGCCTGATCCTTATGGAGAAGGGGTACCTTGCACATCCTTTTCTTTTTGGCGAAACTCCTGTCTATGCCAAAATACAACGGACCTCGGCTAAGGTCAACGATGAGACCTATCCACCCATCTTATTTTTGTCGGACATGCCTCCTTTTGCGGTTCCGGGCTAAACCCCCAAGCTAGATTGTACAATTCTTTCTTGAACCGTGTCCAGTTTATAAGGTCGACTCAATCTCCGAAGCAGTCAGCTATGTTCCAGCCGGGTTTACTGCAGTGACTTATAATACCCCAGATAGGTTTGGGGGTTGCGCACCACACAACCTGTCGGCAGCCCGGCCCGGATCAGTTTGCTGCACATGCTGCAGGTGATGCAGGTATGCTCGGCATTAAGGGTGCCGGTTGTCAGCATCTCGTTGGCAAAGTTCGGGTTGGCAAAGGAAAGACGGCCAAAACAGGCTACATCGCAGACGCCCTGTTCAATTGCCCCGGCGGCAAGATTCGGCGAAAACTGACGCAGATAGGTCGGCGCCGAGGACGCCACGCCGAGGCTGGGGAAGGTTTTCTTCATGATGCCGCAGCCTTGGTACATCCGCGCCACGCTCTCCAGCGGATGTTCGTCCGGAATGACGATATCGCGGTCGTAAGGGCGGGTGACATGATATACCTGGTGGGGATCGCCCATCGTAAAGTTGATGAACGGCATGCCAAGTTCCTTGTGCAGGACGTTTACAAGCCTGATGGGTTCCTCATAATCGGGGGTCAGGCTGCCATCCCGAGCCATGCCGAATCCATACGGATAGGCAAACCCGTCATAGATACCGAGGCGGGCCACAACGGCGAAATCCTTGGTTTGGGCTTGCTGCGCGTTCTTGACGGCGTTGATCATCAGACGGAAACGATTTTCGAAGCTTCCGCCGTAGCGACCCTCACGGGTGTAGGCGGAGGCCAGTTCGTCCAACAGATAGCCGTGGCAGGATTTTATATCAACTGCATCAAATCCGGCCAGTCTGGTGAGTTCTGAAGCTTCGCCGAACTTCTCCTCAAGACCTTCCAGGTAGTCATCGGTCGCAATCCTGGACGAATCCACCGGGCGACGCTGTTCATGCTCCGGACGGTGGTAGGCGATAATCGGTTCCGGCTTTGTTTCGGCGTTCGGGCGCGAGTAGCGGCCGCTGTGATTGGCCTGCATGATGATATAGGGAGCAAAGCCATTCTTTTTGAGTCCCGCTTCTTTCATGTCGGCAATCAGCTTCTGGAAAGCAGGCAGGGTTTGACGGTCAAGGTAAAGCTGTTTCAGGCTTGACCGGCCTTCATGCACGATGGATACCGCCTCGAACCAGATGAGAGCCGCGCCGCCTTCGGCGAATTTGATGTAGCGTTCACGGGTGAGCTCAGAGGGCGCCCCGTCAGGCAGCGAGTCCACTCCTTCCATGGGCGAGATACCCAGCCGGTTGCGCAGGGCAACCGCGCCGAAAGTACAGGGGTCTTTCAATATACCGGTATTTTGACTCAAAGGCAGCGCCGTTGCCAGATTGGTCAGCTCAGTTTCTACTTCCGCCAGAGTTCGGTAATGAAAAGGCTGGTGTGCCACGCAATATACCTCCATATATTCATTCATTAACCATTCCAGGTAAGATCGGTCAAACGGTGATTCAGATCCTTTAGTGCGACATGGGCGTCGCTGAACAGTTCACTAAGCTGCCGGTAATAAAGTTGTTTTTTAGGATCCGGTTCGGTGATACTGGTAACTTGCTGAAACTGCTTTACCACATGAAGATCAGGATACATGCCGACAGCCACGCCGGCAACCGCTGCCACGCCCAGCGCCCCAGCCTGATCGGACTGGTCGGTGGTGGTGACAGGCAGGCCGTAAACGTCGGCGAATATCTGTCGCCACAGCGGACTGTTGGCACCGCCGCCCACCAGTTTCATACAGCGAAGGTCGCCAAGTGAATTGACCTGGCGGATTCTGTCCAGGATCAGCCCAAGGTGCATGGACACTCCCTCAAGCACACTGCGGCACAGATCCGACCGTTCTGTGCGGGCGGTGATGCCGAGAAAAGCGCCGCGCAGCTTCGTGTCCCAATAGGGGGAGCGCTCTCCGAACAGATAAGGCAGGAAAAGAACTCCGCCGGCCCCCGGAGAAGCCTGCTCCGCCAGACGGTCAATCAGGACATAGTCTTTTTCCCCGCCCAGTTTGGCCTGCTGGCGTTCCTGCCAGCACAGGGTGTCCCTCAGCCAGCTGTAGGAGTACCCGCCGGCCTGCATGGTGCCTGAGTCCCGTTGGGTGTTGAGGAAGTTCAGCTTGGAGATGCTGCGGTCCGGATCCAGCTTTTTGCTGCCGGTGACTACGCATACCCAGCTTGAACTGCCAAGGCTGGTATAGGCTTCACCCGGCTCAATGGTGGCCGTTCCCAAAGTAGCCGCTCCGCCGTCCCCGATCCCCATCACCACGGTGGTACCGGCGGCCAGACTGCAAACTTGTGCTGCGGCAGAGGTTACTGCCCCGAGAACTGAGCCTGTCTCCATCAATTCCGGCAGTTTTTCAACATCGACCCCCGCGGCTGCTAAAATATCCGGCGACCAGTCTTTGGCTCGCCAGTCAAAGCAATGCATGTAGGCCGCGGTTTCCGGATCGGTGGCAATCCGGCCGGTAAGGAGGTAGTTGATATAGTCCTTGGGATTGAGAATCTTATAGGTATTGCGGTACAGTTCAGGCCGGTGGTTTTTCAGCCACAGGATCTTTGGCAAAGAATAGTTGGCGGAAGCCCGCATCCCTACGATCTGATAGTAACGCTCCCTGCCCACTGTCACTTCTAGCCACTCGGCTTCCTGACAGGCGCGATGATCGGCCCAGATGATGGCAGGATGCAGGATCCCCCCGTCCCGGTCCACCGGCAGGCAGCACATCATCTGGCTGCACAGGGACACGCCGGCCACTTCAGCGGAATCGAGCCCTTCGAGCAGGGCCTGGTTGCACTGGCAAAAAGCGTCCCACCATAGCCGGGGATTTTGTTCAGCGTGCCCGGGCAGGGTTTTATCCACAGGATAAGACACCGAGTGGCTGCGGACAATTTTGCCGTCCGCCGTCACCAGCACCGCCTTATTTCCGGAGGTTCCCAGATCGTGAGCGATCAGATAATTTTTCAGCAAGGCTCCCACTTACCCCTTCGTGCTACGATTATTGGCAGCGTCACAGATTTTCCTGGCGGTCCGGTAGCTGATGCCAAAACGGCTCACACCCAGGTCGAGCATCCGGTCCACGGTTTCAATATCCTGAACGCCACCGGCAGCCTTGATCCAAACCCGCCCCTTGGCGACACCGGCGATTAGCTCCACGTGCCGCAGCGTGCAAGGACCTTCTGTGCCGGAACAGGTTTTGATGCAGTCCGCACCTGAGGCAATAATGATTTCCGCCGCCCGGGCAATGAGTTTTTCGTCATGCAGGGGACACTCGATGATCACTTTCAGCGCCTTGTCACCGATCGCTTCCTTGACCGCATGGATGTCTTCCTCCGCTTCTTTGTAGAGACCGGACACCAGATAGCTCTGGTTCATAACCATGTCAATTTCCTGGGCGCCCAATTCCACCGCCCATTTTGCGGCATAGACCTTGCAGTGGGTGGGATCGGCTCCGGACCACCGGCTGCAGCCAAAGCCAGGGTTGGTATCAGTACCCTTCAGTTGCTCCACCAGATACGGAAAATAGCTGGCCGGTCCGTTGATTGCGAAGAAATGATACTCTTTCGCCTGGGCGATCATCTCGTCAATTTCCGGTTTCGTTGCCAGAGTCTTGATGTTGGTGCTGTCGATCATCCGTGCCAGCTTAGTCCCATTAATCGGCATTTCGGTTCCCCCTAATCCAGAATTTTTTTTTCGCGATTAGCGCTCACATAACCGTTCCATGGATAAATCGGTCCGGTCTTTTACCTGATGGCCCGCTTTGTTATGACTTCCTCAACTTTTGTGAAAATCTCCCGGAACATCTCCTGGGCGGTTCCCTTTGCCACTCCGCCATACTTTGCCATGACCTCGATGGTATCTTGGCCCAACCCGGGACAATACGACTCGGTAACCTCGGGAACAGACCTCATCTTAATCGGAGAAGCTACGGTTGTCATCGGATCGGCTCCCGGATAGGAAATACTCATCAGCATATTTCGCGCCTTGATTTGGGGATGCTCAACAACCTCGTCGATGGTATTGATCTGCCCACTGACAATGCCCGCCTGGTCCATCGCCGTCATCAGATCTTGCGCTGTCCACTTTTTCAGTTCGTCCTGCACCAGCGAGGCCAAAAGCTCTATGTTGTTCTGCCGCAGCAGCATTGTGGCAAAACGTTCATCGGCAGCCAGATCGGGGCGCTGAATGCCTTTGGCAAAGCTCTGCCAATTTTCATCACTGACAGAGCAGACAAACACTTTTCCGTCCCTGGTATCAAAGGGCTGGAAGGGAGCGGCCGACGAGTGCCGATTTCCCAGCGGTTTAGGAACGACGCCGGTCAGGCAATATCTTGCAATGGTGTTTTCAAGCGCCGCAAAGGTCGAATCAAGCATCGCCACATCAACATAATCGCCTTCGCCGGTCGCCTGGACTCTGCGAAGTGCCGCAAGCGTCCCTACGGCTGCAAACAGGCCGGCAAAAATATCACTGATCGACATGCCCGCTTTCGTGGGTTCACCACCCAATGCGCCGGTAATGCTCATGAAACCGGACATTGCCTGAATAACAAGGTCCAGGGCGCCTTTTTCCTTCCAGGGTCCTGTCTGGCCATAACCGGAAATCGCCGTATATATCAAGCGAGGATTGATTTCCTTTAACGTGTCGTATCCTACGCCGAATTTCTCCATGGTGCCTGGTTTAAAATTTTCCACCAAAATATCGGCCTTTTTCACCATTTCAATAAAAGCGGCTTTTTGCTCCGGGGTGTTCAGGTTCAGCAGCACGCTCTTTTTGCCGCGGTTGATACTGACAAAATAAGTACTGGCCCCTTTTTTGCCGGGAGGTGAATAGCGGCTGGTATCTCCGACCGGAGGGCGTTCAAATTTAATGACTTCAGCGCCAAGATCCGACAGAATCATGGTGCAAAACGGACCGGACAGAAACTGGGTCATATCCAATACTAGCAGACCTTCCAAGGGCTTCATTGTAACATCTCTCCTATTCATTGCCGTGCTTATGCTAAGTCTGATTCATGATTTATCACGAAGAACCCGGGATAATATCCGTGTTTCTTCGGGTGGGGAGCGTGAAATAGTTGCCTCAATCATGAGTCTTATCATCTGCCCATTTTCCAGTCTGTCAGCTTCTGCGTTGCTTTGCTGCACATACATCTCCTCCTTTCCCGACCAAAGCATGAACGCCTGGTGTGCATTTCAGCGGATCATGTCCTGCCACAAAGCAGACCTCGCTTTAATTCAAACCCTCTGATCCCCAACCAAGGCTGTCGCTTCTTAGTTGCTTGTGAAAACGAACGTCAAACAGTTGCTGCATCCTGCTCATCTAAATTATAGTGACAGATAAGTCCAAATTACCAATACAGGATTTTCCCTTTTATATATCGCTTTCCATATCAGAAGCGGTCGTATCCCATTAAAACCCAGACTGTTCTGTATGACCTGTTCATGCAACTGGCAGACTCAAGCTGACGATGAGCATCATAAAGAAACGCGCATCCGCCAGCTGGTGGCGTAACGGATGCGCGCGGTGTAAATGAACCTGAATCTTGGCTCCTGATAATGGTTGCACGAAAATCGCCGGCGGCAAGAAAATTCCTTGCGGTCAGTACAACGGCAGGACAAAAAAACAGACGAAAAAGGAGAACAACAGGAGCGAAACCGCGATAACTACACCACCAAATAAATCATCCGACATAAACTAACCTCCTTTTTCCATAGGGAGAGTCACTTAGGCCTGAACGTCTTTCGGAACGTACCCATGTGCTTGTTTGTATTTAGGGGACTGCATCAGCATGAACCCGTCAATCTCCTTATCGGTGGGTTTGTCAAATGCCGAAATCCCCATGATGACAACAATAGCAACAGGGAGACTGACAAGGATCTGATGCGGCAGCCAGGGGTTATTCGCAGCAGCGATGGCCCAGACTATGTTAACAATCATGGAAATAGTAATTGACCAGAAGGCAGCTTTCTCTGTGATCCAGGGGAATACCGCGCCCAGAAACATCGCAGGCGCCCAACTGGTGAAAATGCAGGCAGAAAAAAGAAATGCGTACAGTATAGCAAGGTTGGCCGCCGGTTGGTACATGGAGACGATGATCATGACAGCACCCGTTATCAGCATAAACGCTTTGGATATCTTGAGAAACAACGCATCAGAACAATGGGGATTATAATACTTTTTATAGATGTCCCTTGCCACACTGGCTCCCGACATTTGCAACAATGCGGCGGCATGGCCCAGACCAGCTGCTGCAATACCGGCCATAACGATGGCCGCGATTAAGGCCGGAAAGTGAATATTGACTGTCGTCACATAGGACTGAGCGGGGTCAACTTGAGGGAAGAGCAGTTTGATAAAAGGAGCTGTCATATAAAGAAACGTGAGGAATACCAATAAGAATACCTGCGCCAGAATCCAGGCCCTGGCTAAAGCTTTCTGACTTTTGGCGATAAAGCAGCGGCTTACGGTATGAGCCCCTGTCAGGCCCATGCAAAAGGACATGGTGCCCATCACAAGCATAAAGCCAAAGAAACCGCTCATCGACCAGAATGGCTCGCCGAATAACGGCATATTGCCTGCGGCATTCAGCATCCCCGGTATTGCATCATGTGCAGCTCTGACTGCCTGCTGCCAGCCTCCCGCGTGATTCACAATCAGCGGAAACCCGACAAGTACGCCAAACATAAAAAGGAAAAACATCAGCGTGTCGGTAACCACAACACCCCACATGCCACCCAGCAGAGAGAACAGAACGATTACACCGCCGGCCAGTATGACGCACCACTGGCTTGATATACCCAAACCTGTAGACATTGCCACGGCGACTCCCATCAGAATGGCCACCAAATAAGTAACACTGGTCAGAATAAGCAAAACAGTAGTGACTAAAGCCATGCGATCGGTACCGTATCGCTTTTCAAACAATTCCGGCAATGTCCATACTCTCATCCGGTAGACCTTGGGTGAAAAATAGAGCATCGAAAATGTCCAGGCCGCAATAGTCAGCCAGTTCAATATTGCGGGTCCCATACCGTAACGATAGCCGACGGCAAATATCCCGGTAAACGCTACCGTACTGATGTAGGCGGCGACAATCGTTCCCAGTATCAGAATCGTCGGTGCCTGTCTGTTCATAACGTAATAAGATTCGGAGTCTTTGATTTTTCTGGAAACCCACCAACCCGCAACAATATACATGACAAGAGTAAAAAGGGTGATCACGCCAGTCAGGGTCATATCGTTCTTTCCTCCTCGCAACTTATCAGCCGGTTATTGAATGGCGGTCATTCCTCATCAAAATAGCCCCTTCGACAAAGCAATATATATAAAATACTGCTAATAACCGGCCACATCCAACAAAAAGCCTGCCAAGTAATGAAGTTTGCCACATCCGACATCGAAGCCCCTCCTTTCATCACCGAAGGAATTAACTAAGCCACCTGTCCGGCACTTAAGGCCGCATGCCGTTTCTTCATTTGGTATTGGCAATAAAGGGTGAGAACAGCACCAACCGCACAGATAACTGCTGCAACGAAAAAAGCCAAGCTATAATCACCGTTGTTGGCTTCTTTGACTTTTGCCGCCAAGATAGGCCCGATTATGGCCGCCGGCGCATACGCCGTGAATAATATCCCCCAGTTTGTCCCAAAGTTCTTCATACCGAACATATCGCCTGTAATCGGCGGGAATAAAGCGAAGAACCCGCCAAAACAAGAAGATATCGCTATGATAGGTATAACAAAAGAGATGAAGGTTGAGGCGCTGCTCATAAACAGCATTGCTGCGCCAGAGATGACGAACATCGTCGTCATGGTAACGTAACGACCCAGATGGTCGGAAATCCAACCCCAGACAATACGGCCAATGGTATTGGAGAAGCCGAGGAAACTCACGGCCACGGCGGCAACTGCCGGTGTAAGTTTTACAGCCTCTACGCCGATGGTCGCGGCGTGGCCAATGATCATTAAGCCAGAGATCGCACAAGCGACAAACATGATCCAGACAACATAGAATATGGGATCCGACATCATCTCTTTCCAGTTCTTGTCGCCGGTGCTGACGATACTGCCTGCAGTCGGCGCCGGCGGCGTCCAGCCTGCGGGCCTGTAATCGGCAGGCGGCGTTTTTGCAAAATAGGAAGCAATAAGAACCAAGGTGACGAATATTGCACCGAAAATCTTGAAGGTAGCAAGAACACCATAGCTTTGCATAAGGTAGGTTCCAAACGGCGCCAAAACGATTACCCCTACACCCGACCCTGCCATAGTGAGGCCAGCCGCCAATCCCCGTTTGTCAGGAAACCACTTGACCGTATTGACAACCGCACAGGAATATATCGCCCCGTTCCCTAATCCCCCGAGCACACCGTATACCAGATATAAAGCTGTAAGGGAGCTCACATACGCCGACAAGAACCAACTGGAGGCATAGGCGATGCCCGCAATTGCAAGAGCCACTTGCGGGCCGCGTAAATCTTGCACCTTTCCCGCAACAGTCATAGTTATCGGCATCATTACAAGGACAATGGTGAAAAGCAGCGATACCTGACTTGGCGACCAGTTATACTGATTCATCAACGGCTTCGCGAAAACACTAAATGAATACGTTCCGCCAATGCAAAAGGTCGCCATCATGGCGGTAATTAATATTATCCAACGGTTTTGCAAACCCCTCACTCCTTTTTTCATTCACCAAATGCAAGGGAATTCCACCGTGGCGCCACGCGGTGACGCCGTTGTTCATCCCAAGCCTTACTTTTATTTCGTGCCTGAGAAGGCGGCCAGTTGCGCCGGGTTATCAATAACCATTTCGAAGGTTGAGTCAACGGTGGTATATTCCCAGTAGCCCAGACGAGCCAGCGGACGGATTTTGACCACGTCGATTTTGCCGTTAGTTATTACCTCGTCCTTGATATGCACCAGAACGGCCTTGCCGATTATGACATCTACCGTGCCATTCACTCCACCGCCAGGCAACCTGACGGTCTGGGTGTAAACACATTCAAATTGAATGGGAGCCTCGGCGACCCGGAAAGGCTTCACCCGGACTGACGGGGCCTTCGTCACGCCGGCAATCTCGAATTCATCGACTTCAGACGGTAAATCGACAGCCGACTTGTTCATCGCCTCGCGGAGATCATAGGTCACCATATTATAGACGAATTCACCGGTTTGCTCGATATTCTCCACAGTGTCTTTTCTCTTGCCTTTGGTAGTCTGATTAAAGGATATCATTACATACGGGGGGTCAAAGGTGAGGCTTTGAAACTGGCTAAAGGGGGCCAGATTGGAAACTCCGTCCCTGCCCATCGTAGAAATCCAGGCAATGGGGCGAGGAAGAACGCAAGATTTGAACGGCGACACTGCCAGACCGTGGTCGTTCTTTTCAGGATCGTAATACATCCTTTTTTCCCTTCCTTTCGCTCAAGTGAATGCACCACAGAAAAAAGGCCTCCAGCGGGACATTGTCCCGGCAATTGCCTTCGCAGGACATAACGCAAACAAAGCTGCATCGTTTTATGAGGTTTCCGCCATGAAGCCCCTCCTTTCATCAGCGATTATCCGGCTGCATCAGCACCCTCTTCCCCCAATCCCCGCCGGTAAAACCGTTAGTGTCGGCTCTGAGTAAATCAGCCTCCACTTCAGTTCTTACAAGTCGTTGTTCGCGGACAGCATCGGTTCAATCGCGGCTCTGTATATCGGTATTCCGTTCGGGCAGCGACAGGACCGGCAGTCCTGACAGACGTCTAAACCGAGTTCCCTGGCCTGAGTCTTCCTTGCCAAGCTATCATCCTTGGGATTGTTATAAAACTGCCCCAGTTTGACGAACAGAAACGGTCCGCCAAAATTCTTGTCGCTCTCCATCTGGCGGCAATAGGAAAGGCAACACAGGCACTCGATACAGCGCGACAGAAGCTTGTAATTATCCGGCACCCGAACTTCGGGAAAGCCGGTATAAGGATGGCCGGGAGTATACAGGCGATGTTTGGCGTACAACCGCTGGATACTCGCCCGGTCCACGACCAGATCTTTTACCGGCGGCAAGTTTTTCAGGGGTTCGATCGTCAGTTCAGCGCCTGCGGGTACAAGGCAGGCCATTCCCGGAACCCCGTTGATGATCATGCCGCACAGACCGCACCGCTTGTAGCGGCAGCCATAACTGAAAGAAAGCCCGGGATCCTGTTCGGCGTATATTATCTGCAGAACACCCAGTACTGTTGCCGCCTCGTCTCCCGTGTCCACGTTATATGACTGCCAGAAGTAGCCTTGATCCTGGTCAAACCTTCGCACCTTCACCTTGATTAACAAATCTTTCACCCATTTCTTCCAGTCTCGTGAACATCGTGCCGTCCGCTCCCTGATACGCGATCATACTGCGAAAATCCAGCCCTTCATCCCGCCGCGGACAGTCTTCCCTGTAGTGATTCCCGCGGCTTTCTTCGCGGGCCAGGCTGCACCGGATTACTGCCTCGGCGCAAACCAGCATATACTTCAGCTCGAAATAATCGACCAGAGCCATATTGTATGTCGGCCCGGCAGGAACATAAGCCGAGTCCGCTTTCTCCCCCAGGGACAGCACCGTCTGCAAAGCCTCTTCCAGCCCAGCCCTATCCCGGACACAACCGGCCTTTTCCGCCATCACGCGCCCCAGCTGAGCCTTCATTTGAACAGGCAAAACGCCGTGAGGCCGGGCGGTAATCGCCGCGATCCGTTTACGCGCCCTGTCCAGGTACGGCAGGATCGCCGAGTCGTCAGCCAGTTTGTCTCCGCCCAATGCCTCAACCGCGCGAGTAGCCGCCCGATGGCCAAACACGATGCTGTCGCTCAGCGCCACGGAGCCGAGCCGATCAGCCCCGTGGATTCCACCGGCGACTTCGCCGACAGCATAGAGGTTGGCGAGAGCGGTCCTCCCATCTGCGTCGACTTGGATTCCCCCGCAGAAAAAATGCTGGGTTGGCAAAACTTCGTAAGGCTCCGTCCAGGCGTACGCCTTCGGGCCATAAGCGGCACGAACCGGCCCCAGCACGCCCCGGGCCTGAAGCTGGGCTAAAAACGCCTTGCCGGCCGGATCGTCCAGGTTGGCGGTGGCATCAAGGTACAGACCGCCGTTTGGTCCCCCTCTTCCGGCGCGATTTTCCCGGGCAATCGTCCGCGTAACCGCCGAGCGGGTGCATGCAGCCACCCCGGACAAGACCACCTCACCGGCGCTGTTGACCAAAACCCCATGCGGCCCGGCGTCGGAAGTGTCGCCGATATTAATTCCGCGCAGCGATGCCGGTGCCGCAACCCCGAACGGGAGCCACTGGATCTGTTGCATATCTACCAGCGGCAACCCGACAGCATAGCCCAGGGCATACCCATCCCCGGTGGCCGAGCGGGTATTGTCGGTTTGGGGACTGAAGATCATTCCGCCGCCGCCAGTGGCCAGGATCACCGCTTTGGCCTTCACAAACAGCAAGTTTCCGTCAAGGATGTTGTAGCCCAGTGCTCCGAGAACTTTCCCGTCCTCAACTACCAGATCAAGGACAAGCGTGTCTTCCCAGCAATAAATCGTTTCCCTGGCGATTGCGCTTCTGAAGGCGGTTGCTAAAGACATCCCCTGGTTTTCGCAGGCAAGCGTCCTTGCCGACGAATGCCCGCCCGCCTTGAGTAAAGAGAGGGGACCGATATTCCCGCTGCCGTCCCGTTTATAGATGTGGCCCCATTCTTCCAGCAAAAGGTTGGCCTGCCGAGATCCGCTGACAACGGTTTTAACTAACAGCGGGTTGCTCAGAAACTCGCCGCCCTGGATTATATCGTCGACGAAAGCAGCTTCCGAGTCGGTGTCAATACTGTTCGCACTGGCGACGATCCCGCCGGCGATACGCATATTGCCGTTGGCTATCTCGTCCTTCGTCATGATTCCTACTATCGCGCCCGCCTGGGCAGCGGTTACAGCCGCCATCGCTCCGGCCGCTCCTCCGCCGATGCATAAAATATCCACCGTCAGTATTTGCGACAAAGTATCCCCTACCTTCACCTATTTTCGAGATCGGCAGACTCCTGCCGCTTCAAACCAGAGTCTCAGACCTCAGCCAGAATGTTCCGGGTCATTTTGCCTGCTCTGGACATACGCGTGAATCCTGGCTGCCGCCTTCTTGCCGGCCCCCATGGCCAGAATGACGGTGGCGGCACCGGTCACGATGTCACCGCCGGCGAATACACCTTCTTTGGAGGTAGCACCGCTTTCATCAGCGACGATGTTGCCGCGTTTGTCGACCGCCAGGCCGGGCGTGGTATCCTGAACCAGCGGGTTCGGACCCTGACCGATGGCCATGACCACTGTCTCTAAGTCAAGCAGATAGTTGGAGCCTTCAATAGGGACTGGCTTGCGGCGGCCGGAGGGGTCCGGCTCCCCCAGCGACATTTTGAGGCATTCGATACCCTTGACCCAGCCTTTGTCGTCGCCCAGCACCCGCACCGGCGTCGTCAGCAGATGAAACTCGACGCCTTCTTCCCTGGCGTGGACCAGTTCCTCCCGCCGGGCCGGTATCTCTTCCTCGGAACGGCGATATACGATGCAAACTTTCTCGGCCCCCAGCCTGAGCGCGGTGCGGGCGGCATCCATCGCCACATTGCCGGCGCCTACCACCGCCACCCGGCGGCCGACACGGACGGGGGTGCCGGTGTGGGGGAAGCGGTAAGC
>JARLHY010000065.1 GCA_031292015.1 Negativicutes bacterium
ACTGCCTTCATATTCAGAGTATGCACCATACTGACCCGTTCAAGGTCAGGCAGGCCGGAAATACGGGCCACCGGCTCCATTTCATCCACCGACACCGGATCGACGATAAAGGCCGGTATTCCCAGCTGTCCGGCCAGATTGAAAGCCAGCACCGCCCCAAGGTTGGCGGCGTGTTCGCCCTGCTCGGCCTTTTTCAGGTCATCCACCATCAGCTGATTGATGGCATAGGTACCGCCGACCAACGGTTTTAACAGACCGCCCCTACCGACCACCGCGTTTAAGGAGTCCAGCGGAATGGCCGCGTCGGCCAGGGCCTGCAGAATAAGATCCAGGCGATAATGATACTGGTCGAACACCCGCGGAAACTGTTTTAAATCCTGGCCGGCAAGCTCCACCGATTTCTTTAATAGTACCTTGTCGCCTTCAAAAACCGCCATTTTGGTTGAAGTCGCCCCCGGATTGATCGCCAAAATCCGTTCCATCCATATCCCCCTTATTTTGTTCCGAACAGTAGAACGTTGTTCCATGAAATTGGGTCAAAACCACGATTTCTGCCAACTGTCCTGCACTAATAAGATTCTACCTGATATTATTTTACTCTGCAACAACTTATTCCTGGCGCGGGCCGTCAGGCCCGCGCCGTTTCAGCTGAGGCTCGCCGAAATCATCCCGGCGGTCCGCATGACTTCCTGGACAATTTCGTCAAACCGGGCCCTGATCCGCGAAGTCGGACCAGACAAGCTAAGGGCGGCCACAATCTCGGCATCCCGCCCCAGAATCGGACCGGCGACACAGGTCAGGCCGATTTCCAGTTCCTCGTCATCCACCGCAAAGCCCCGCCTTTTGATATTGTCCAGTTCCTGCAGCAGCGCATCCCAACTGCCGAAGGTTTTATCGGTGAACACCGGCAGCGGACTGCCTACGAATTTTTCGACATCCGGCCGCGGGCTGAACGCCAGCAGGCACTTGCCTACCGCCGAGGAATGACAGGGGGCGCCTGACCCTACCGGCGGAGTCAGACTCAGAATCTGCTGTCGTCCCTGAATTTTATCGATAATGATGTGCTGGGGATAGGAACGGGCGTTCTTGTCCAGTATCGACATATGGACAACTTCGTCGAACTTCTCTGACAGCGATTTGGCATGGGGATAAGCGATATTACGCAGCGGCAGCCTTTCCCTGATCAGCATGCCCAGAGAATAGAGCCGGATACCCAGCCAGTATTTCCCGTTATCGGGGTTTTGCTGCACAAAACCCTTATTTTCCAACGTAGTAAGCGTCCGGTGGACTGTACTCTTATACATCCCCAGCACCGCGCTCATCTGGGTCACACCCATTTCCTTGCCTTCTCGCTGCAGCAGCAGCAAGATATCCAGCGCCCGGTCGACGGAATTGATCAGGTCGTCTTGGCTCGGCATATCATCCCTCCGCTTGGTGTAAAACTCGTTTTCGACCGACGACGGCCGCTGTCTTTCTGAATCTGCCGGGCGCCCGCGTACTCTACCCTTTTATGGCATAAAAGCCGGCCTGCATATTGGAAGCCCAGAAAAGTTCCACCGTCGAAAACCCAACCGCCCTCAGCAGGGCGATATGCTCGTCAATGGTGATCGGGAAAAACTCTACCCCGTAGCGGCTGATGTGCTTTTGGGCCGCTTCCACGCTTTTGCCGTTATCGATCTGGTTAGCTTTCCAGCGGTCGAGCCCGATTTGCAGCCCTTGCCGTGTGGCAGGCCTGATGCTCTCAAAAGTCACGTAAACGCCGCCGCTTCCCAGCATGCGGAAGCAATTCGCGGTCGCCTTCCGCCGGTTGTCGGCGTCCAGATAATGATGGGCCAATATGGCGGTTATGACATCAAATCGACCGGACGGACATTCCAGTTCCTCTGACGGCGCCTGCACATATTCGCAAACCCCGTCGCCCGGGAATTTCTCCCTGGCGATGTCCAGCATGGCCCCAGATGGGTCGGCCAGGACAAACCGTGTGTCCTGGAAAACCGCTCTGGCCTTTTCCGCCAGGATACCTGTACCGCAGCCGGTGTCAAGCCAGTTGCCGGGTTCACCCGCCAGGGCATGCCTCACCAGGGCGAGCGTATCTGTATGGAAAAACCTGTAATACGGCATCGTTTTTTCAATGTTGGCTTCATATTCCTGCGCCGGCTGCGAAGTTTTGTTGTCCCGCAAAATAAATTCCTCCCCCAAATTGCCTTTATTCTATTTTATACCAGACCCCGCCGCTATTGGCAACCCCTGTTGACCGGACAGACCGGGCTAACGGATGGCAGTTGCTGAATGCGCCACCCGGGGAAATACTTCCGTCAGACAACGGCCGCTCGCCCCTCCCGCTGCATTTTGCGGCTTGTCCTTTACGGCTGCAAGCAGATGGGGATTCACAACGGCCGTAAACAAAAGGAAAAGAGTCCCTCAACGGGACTCTTTCTCTCTACCACCACCAATGGGGCCGGTGATGCCAGAGGCAGCCAAGACCCCAGCACCAATGATGATAATAGTGAGGATACGGGAAGGGAGTCGGGACAGGGAACGGGTAAGGCGTCGGCGTCGGAACCGGGAACGGATAGGCAAAAGGAGTGGCTGCCACCGGCAAGGCGGCAGTTACCGGAAATGCCGCCGGCACCTGGCGCCAATAAGAGTCGTCACCCATAATGCTGCCTCCTTTACATGATGTATATATACATCTTATGTAAAACCTTTCGCTTTTGTGTTACCGGGGTGGCCGGAACGGCTTCGGACCGGCTATCGGCTTTTCTGCAGAAATAAAAGGAAAACGCCCGGCAAGATTTCACCTTGCCGGGCGTCTTTTCACCTAAACCATTTTCAGCATCGCGGTCGCCGCGACCGCAGCCACCGTCACTAATACTGCTACATATTCAAACATCCTGTTTCCCTCCCTGATGTTGTTTTTTCCACTCATTTCGTTCATCAATAATGCAAAATCTGTGCCAAGGGTCTAAAGCGTTACTTATCATGCCTTGTGCTGCTTATCGGTCTCCGCGCCGCAATTTGGCGGCGTGCAAAAACGTTCATAATTGTACCGTCAGGAACAACCGCCGGCCGTTGCGGGCAGGTAACCCCGGCGTAAAAATAAAAAAGATCCCCGGGAAATCCCGGAAATCCATGAATCATTATATGGTGCGGGCGAGAGGATTTGAACCTCCACGAGTTGCCTCGCCAGATCCTAAGTCTGGTGCGTCTGCCATTCCGCCACGCCCGCACTAACCAAACCTTATGCTGAAACTGCCAACAGTCTGAGGTGCCTAACATAAGGATTTTAGCATAACGAAAACAGACAGTCAAGATGAATGGCCGCTTGTAGCAGGAGTATCTTCTTCCATTTCACGGTTTAACTAACATACGTTATAATGTGTCTTGGCTTCGAAAGACCGGCAAGGCCCAGGCATCACTCCACCCCGCTTTTCCGGTTTACTCGGCGTATGCTGCTTTCCGGGCTGCCAGCGGCAATTCAGCCCCGGCTCCAGGCCAGTTCTTCCAAAGATAATAACAGACAACCGGCAATGAAACGACAATAAAACCAATTCCGCTCCAAATATCGGTCCGAAGCTGTTCAATCGTATCTGCTTGCTGATAAATAAGCGAAAACCAAAGAAATCCGTATGCGATTATATTGTTCAGCATATGAACGATGATCGGAATAAGCAGGGTCCTGGTTTTGATATAAAGCACCGACAAGATAACCCCAAATACAAATGCGCCTATTCCTCCGTCGTCTCCATGCAAGATGCCAAAAAATATCGACGATCCGACGATAGCTTTATTTATACCCCAGCGCATCGCCAGTCTCTGCAGAATGATTCCCCGGAAAATAAGTTCTTCCATAACCGGTCCAAGAAAAGCGACGATCAACCCGAAGACAATTTGCCGCAGGAATGTCGGCAGTTGCCCGGCTGTGCTGCGCAAGGGATGATAGGAAAGTATTTCCTGGACATGCGAGGGAAAAAGGAAGGATTCCCAGTATAGAACCAGGTGATCGATTCCCGCGCCAAGAAGACCTGCGAAAACAACCAGGAACAGAACTTTGGGCCATAGGAACCGCTTCGGCGGCGAACCGAATAATTGCTCAAGGCTGATGTTATATTTCTCGGTCTTCCCCAAAACCCAAAACAGAAGCAGGCTGTTGTTCACGATGCAGACAATGTTGGTAAACAGCAGCGTATCCTTGCTTTTAAACCAGAAAGTAGTCATTAAGAAAGCCGCGATAATCGCCATAACAATGCTGAAAACAAACCAGAAGGCAAAATAGCCCAGGTGTATACCGGCGAAAAAATTCCGGAGCTTATCGGGGGCGATCGCAGCCTCACCGGTTTCCACTATCTGTTCGGCAGCCGACAGTTTGCTTTTTTGCCAGCGGTAATAGGCCCATACCAGGTAACTGACAACAACGACGCTGACTACATGCGGCAGTGTCAGGCAGGCCAAAACAAGGACAATCCCCCATCGCGCCTCGGTTGGTTTTTTTAGTTTCACCGCGAATCCAGCACTGATAAGAAGCGATAAAACCGCCCATATCATCCGGGCCATATGATAATCCGCACCGCAAATCAGCGAAACACAAAAGCCGACCACCAACCAGACTACTGCGCCCCCGATAACCAACTCCGTTTTATTAGGCACTGGCTCTCCTCCAAGCACAACTTACACAGTCAATATTTTATTTATATTTATCTTGTATTCCATATTTTTCCTTGAAACCCAGGTCTTGTTTAGCTAGGACCAAGGTCCTTTCTTGCGATTCCCTGAAAAACAAAAAAACCACCAACTCTGATTACTCAGAAATTGAAGGTTGTTGGACCCTACGATTATAAAATGGTGACCCACGTTGGACTCGAACCAACGACACCCTGATTAAAAGTCAGGTGCTCTACCAACTGAGCTAGTGGGTCACATTGGCAGGGGCGGCTGGACTCGAACCAACGCATGACGGAGTCAAAGTCCGTTGCCTTACCGACTTGGCTACGCCCCTACGGTATGAAATTAATGTGGGGTGACTGAAGGGGATCGAACCCTCGAATACCGGAGCCACAATCCGGCGTGTTAACCACTTCACCACAGCCACCATAAGCAACAGGCATCGCCTGCGACGAAATACATTCTATCATGGGGATTCCCTTATGTCAATACAGCTTCTGCAACCAAATGCTGGACAAATCATCCGATCCGGCAAAAAACACGAAAAAAGCGTGGCTTGCGCCAAGCGGCGGCGTCAGCAGGAGCCACCTTTTCCTTATCCTTCAGGCCGATGTATTTGCTGATAAGTAATATAAAAGCGCCAGGCAAAACTGCCTGGCGCCATAAAAACAATTTGACCGGTGCGACTATGCCAGAAGCGAGATAATCCCCTTCTGCTGATTCATCTGTTTCGCCAGAACCATCACGCTGGCGTAAAGCTTGATGCTGGAAGCGCTGAACAGACTTGCTTCCTTGGCGATATCCGCGTCCCCCATGGTCGAGGCCGCGGACTGCAGGTTGATCGAAGACTGATTGGTGTTATCGGCGCTGAACTGGAGACTGCTGGTCACCGCCCCCAGCTCCGTCCGGTCCGAGCTGATTTGCTGAAGGCCGTTGTCAATGGTCCCCAGGCTGTTCGTCGCCGCCGCCTGAGTGGAAACGTCGGTATTGATCCCCAACGCCGCGGCCGAAGTGTCGCTGATCGACGTCGTGACCGTCTGGCCGCTGTTTGCGCCGGTCTGGGTCACAAAGTTGGTCAGACTGCCGTCGTTGGTGTTGATGCCGTTAAACTGCGTGGAGCGGGCGTTGGTGTCCAGTTGGGCGCTCAGCTGATTCATCTGCTGCTGGATGGCCGCCCGGTCGCCGTCTGTCAGTGTGCCGTTGCCAGCCTGCACAGTCAGGGTCCTCATATCCTGAAGAATGCTTGAGCTGTCGCCCATCGCGCCTTCAGCGGTATTGAGCAGCGATATCGAATTCCGGGTGTTGTCGGAGGCCTGGTCGAGACCGCCGACCTGCCCTTGCATCCCCGACAGGATCGCCAACACCGCAGGATCATCCGCGGCGCTATTGATTTTCTTTCCTGTAGCCAGCTGCTGCATCGCCTTTTGGCTGCTGGCCAGGTTCTGGCTATAGGATAGGAGTGATGGTGTAGAAGCGTTGATCTGCACGATGTGTCACCTGCCTGCACTGATATTTAACCCTATTATAATAATACATCGCAGCACCACAATCTAAAATAGGGCCAGCACCTTATTTATCTGGGACTTTTGCCTCACAGTCGAGGCTAGGCACGAACTTCCTGCCTTTGCCCCCAGAGCGCGGAAAAGACCGGGACAGCATTCCCGGCCTTTTCCCGTGGCGGGTCCGTACTAGCTGGTGATCGAGCTAAAACGCCACTTAATCTATATATATGCGTGTCATGCCGGATTAGTCTAAACTCCGAGAACCTTTTTTAGCGCCACATAAGCCCAGCCGCAGATATAGAAGAACGCCGCTGCCAGCGCCGCGGCTTTGGTCCGCCTTTTCACGACATAGGCTCTCCGGTAGTCGCCTTTTGTCCGCAGGCGAAAAGCCACGAGAGCGCCGAGCACAATGACGAGGACAAATACCGTCACCGCGAAGCCGGGGTGCCCGGGACCAAAGCTTTGATACTCCACAATGTTTCCGCCTCTCTCTGAGCTGCATAACCCTCCTGGCAAAACCATATTCGCCGGCAGTAAAAAACATTCCAGCTAAGCGGCGCCGGCCGAAAATATGCGGCTCGTTTCCTGCTGAGCCGCCGGAAACGATGAGATTTTATTTGAATAATAGCCTGATTCAGTTACAATAGAAGACACAGTCCTTGCGGTCGGACAATAGGAGCGTATCATGCGTCAGATCAATCAGCAGCCTGTCTGGAAAGCTCTCTTTTTCTTTGTTGTGCCGCTCATGCTCAGCAACATGCTGCAATCCACCGGCACTACTGTCAGCAGTATGCTGCTGGGACGGATGGTCAGCCTGGAAGCGCTGGCCGCCGTTTCGGCCTTTTTTCCGGTTCTGTTCACCCTGATCGCGTTTATCATCGGCGTCGGCAGCGGCAGCTCGGTGCTGATCGGTCAGGCTTATGGCGCCAAAAACTACCCCCAGCTGCGAATTATCATGGGTACTACCCTGACGTTCACTTTCGCGCTGGGGGTGCTTATGGCCATCCTCGGCGGAACCTTCACCCGCGAAGTTCTGCTCCTCATCAAGACTCCGGTCAACATCATCGATGACAGCATGATCTACGGAAGGATAACCTTCGCGGCATTGCCTGTACTGTTTCTCTACGCCGTTTATACCACTTTTCTGCGGGGCACCGGTGATTCCAAGACACCTTTTTATTTTCTCATTTTCAGCACCATCCTCAGCCTGCTTCTCACTCCGGCCCTCATTCTCGGCTGGGCCGGCCTGCCGGCGCTCGGGGTCGGCGGTGCCGCTTACGCCAGCGTCCTTTCCTCATTGACGGCGTTTATCGTGCTGCTGGCCTACCTGGTCGGCGTGGATCATCCCTTAAAATTCGACCGGGCCATGCTTAAACATCTGCGCATTGACGGCCGCATCCTGAAGCTTTTGCTGAAAATCGGCGTACCGACAAGCATCCAGATGATTTTCATCTCCCTGTCCGAGATCGCCCTGTTGGCCCTGGTCAATACCTACGGTTCCAGCGCCACAGCCGCCTATGGTGCAGTGAATCAGGTCATCAGTTATGTTGAGATGCCGGCTGTCAGTCTGGGGATCGCGGTTTCGGTTTTCGGCGCCCAGGCCATTGGAGCAGGTGAACCCGATCGGCTGCGGGCCATACTGCGGGCAGGGGTTTTTCTCAGTTACGCCGTCGGCGGCCTGTTGATCACCCTCACATATCTTTCCGGCCGCACCGTGCTGGGCTGGTTTCTGACCGATCCGGCGACCCTTGAGATGTCGTATCGGCTGCTTGTCATCAACCTGTGGGCCGATCTGATCTTCGGCAACCTTACCGTGCTGTCCGGTTTGATGCGCGCCAGCGGCAACGTCTTTTGGCCGACAGCCTTATCCATACTGTCGATCTGGGGCGTTTTGATCCCTGTCGCCTATTACCTCTCCCCCCGGCTGGGCATCGACGGCATCTGGCTGGCCTACCCGGTCCAGTTTGCGGCCGGCCTTCTCCTGCAATTTTGCTACTACTATTTCTTCTGGCGCAACAGGCAGCATAAAATGCTGCTTGCCCAAAAATAAACACCGCTTCAGGGAGTCACTGAATCTTTCAGTTCCTCTTTATTAACCGCCGCAACAACTTCCCCCGTGAAATCCAGCCAGGTGTTCCCGTAAAACCACCTGGACCCGCCGGGGCTCGTTTCGTCAGTCCGGGACGGATTGCCCCAGCTAAGGCGGACCTGCTCCTTGGTCATGCCTTTTTTCACTTCACCGGCCACCACCGAGTTCCAGACCTCCTGGGACCATCCTGCCTGCTGCCGCGGATCTTCCAGAAAGAGGACCTGCTGCCAGGGCAGCCCGGCCGACCAACTGTTCGCCGGCTGATTCGTCCAGCTATAGGCAATGGGAAGGACCGCCTTCTGCCCGTGCACCGATACCACCAGCCACACAGGCTCCGCCGACTGGATCCCGTCCCAGACGTCAGTCACCAGGATCGGCGTGCCCAGCGGCACGGTCAGCGACAATGGACCCGGATTTGTTGCCGGATCGGCGACGCCGATCAGCGTCGTGCGTTTCGTATAGATCGTCCTGCCGACAAATTGCTGCCTGGCGTTTTCCCGGTCCCGGGCAGGCGCCAGGCCTTCCAGCTGGCCGCGGATCGTCCGCCCGGCCAGCTTCATGCCGGTCTCCCGTTCCTCCATATGGACAATATAGTCGAACACCGGATCAGCGGTCGCGACAACCCTGATGATGGTTACCTGCTTGGCAACATGCGCGGCGTAAGGTATCCGGCCCGCCTGATCGCCCTGCCAGCCGCGGGCAGCCTGATCTTCGGCGTAAATATCGTAGCCATCATCTTGTTTGTCAGCCGGAAGAGCCAAAAACACGAAACTCTGCCCAACCCAGGACTCCACCGGCAGGTTGGCCGAAGGCGGTCCGGCCTCTTCCGCCAGGGCACTTCCCGAAAAACCCGCCAGCATTAGTCCGATCGCCAAAATCAACCGCAAAACACCTATTTTCATTCTCTCACCCCTGTCGTAATTTTTGTTTCATGATTTACATATTCTTCCACAAGGTAGGCGATCTCCTCTTAGCCGGCTAAAAAATCGGGGAAGAAGGTGCACTGTTATCATTTCCGGCCGGACCGCAAAGCGTTCCTGCACTGCTGGGCGTACAATACTGATTGGATGTTGACGCGAAATAACCTCGCTGATCAGGCTTAACACCGTTTCAGCGAGGTTACTGTTTTTAAAAATCTGTTTCGTAGCCGCTTTATCCCACTTTGACCGTACAGTGAATCCCGCCCTTGTGGACTTCGCGCTCCGCTGCGCCGACCAGCCATTCCGGCATCACCGGTTCGACCGCCGACAGGGAGCAGCTCGTCTGAATACGGACAGACCCTCGCTCTTCGATGAGTTTCAGACCACTCTGGCTCGCGGCCACTGTCGCCAGATCCTCCCGCGAAACCGCCACGCCCAGGAGGCAGAACTCCTTCTCGCCAGCCTGTTTGAACACGTTGACAGCAATATTCTCCAGGGTCGGCACCTGCTCGAAAATCCGCAGGATCACCTGCACCATCGCCGCCGAGACCGCCTCGGCGTAAAGTTGATTGAGATTGGTCAGGGAACGGTCGACTACAGAATATCTTCCTGACTGGATTTCCTGCCACTCGGTTCGCGGGACAAACTCGTCGTCCGGCATTTTGAAAGATATCAGCGCATTCGGGCCGCTGAGTTCTATTCCGCCGCGCAGGACGAAAGGCACCTCCACCACTGCGGCCGTCCCCTGGCAGGCATCCAGGACCGTGTCAGGTTTTCCGTCCAACAATTTCTTGATCCTGACGACGCGTTCATTCTCATCGTAGTCAAATTCAACCCGGGCCTTCTCCACCGCATCATGGAACTCGGCAAGCAGCCGGGCGGCCTCGGCTTCGGCGGCGGCCACAGCGGCAGTAATCGCCCGGCGCTGATCTTCCACCTGGCGGTAGACCATGAGTCCGGCAACCAATACCGACAGTATCGACAGAATTCCGGCCGGAGTATCAAGAACAGTGAAGTCAACAAAAACAGCCAGGGCCAAAACCCCGCCCACAGCCTTCAGATGAGGCTTATACTGCTCCCTGACCCGTTTTTCCGCCTCAGGCGCCAGATAGCTGAAATCAGGAGTCTCCGGCGGAACATATTCCTTCCGCTCCAGATATGGAGTGTAGTCGAACTGCTCATAGGAAAATCCGCTGAGGCCCCTGAGCAGCTCCATCCGCGAAAGATACTGCTGGTATTCCCTGCGTTTGGCCCGCTGTTCGTCATCCTCAAGGCTATCGCGGATCATGCTGACCGCCTGAGACACCCCTTCATCCTTCGAGGTCCGCAACGTTCGGTGAGTTGCTTCGCCTGCCATTACTACACCCTCTTTTCATAAACCGGTGGCAAAACCGCCTTGAGCGATTTATATTCCAGTAGCTATCCCGTACAGCCAGTATTCGGTGTCTATTTACCCATTTCCTGCCAAATAGCAGCAAAATATCCCAAGCACCGGTGCAGAGCGACACTAACCGAGATTAAGTTGTTCTATCTCGCTGAGAACCCAGTCGAAATCGTATTTATTGACCTTAGAATGACAATATTCGCATTCTCCGGCAGCGTTGATTGCAAGCGGCGAACCGCAGTTCGGACACTGGACGCTCTTCACTCCTTCGCCAATCCGCGTAACGGCCTTGACCGACCGCATGAACGACCATTTTTCGTCCCAGGTCTTCAGCGCATTCGAGCCTGAAACCGTCTTGCCGCTTTCATCGACAGTATAATCCTTGGCCGTCGCCGCGATCCAGACATCAATGGTATCGTAATTCTCATCCGACCGGATGCTCACGATTTCGGCCCGGTCCAGCGACAGTTCATCCAGCCGGTTGAAGGTGTGATTGCGCAAATACTCATCCAGTTGCAGCTGGAAACGGGAATAAACGGCGTCCGAAAGAAACAGCCGGGCCGGCCCCATGTCGCGCCTGCACCAGGAGTTTTCAATTTCGAAGAACGCCGTGGAGATCTTATCCTGAAAAACCTGTTCATTAAACCCCGGATCCCGGCTTTTCAGCCTGGCGATTTCCTCTGCCAGCGCAGAGTCTATGCGAACCGCGGGCGCTTCGCCCCGAAACACTGCGTCGCCGCTGTCCGGTACGCTTTTCTCGCCCCGTTTAATCCAGATATAGAAAATGACCGCCACGCTGACTGCTGCAATAATCAGCAGAATCGACCAAAAACTCGAATCGGCTGAGGACGAGGAATACGGTGAAAAAAAGAGAAAAGAGGACGAACTGTGGGAACTTCCGCCCCAGGATGACGGGCCGCCGGATGAGAATGAGGATGAAGACCGCGAGGAATGGCCCCCGCCGGCCCTCGCCAGCGCAAGTGAGTACTGACAAAAAACCACAGCCTGTATCGATAAAAAAGCAGCCAATTGTTTGCGGCTCATACCCGGCTCCTTACAATTTGCTTAAAATTTCACTTTTTTTGCCGTCATATTCCTCTTGAGTAATCAAACCGGCGTCAAGCATTTTTTTCAGTTTCGCAAGCGTCTCAACCGGGTCGGACGCAGCGACAGCCGGACCCTGGCCGGGATTTTGGCCAAACATTTGCGCCATACCGCCGACCATTGTCTGCCCAAGACCGAGACCGGCCCCCAGTCCCACCGCCGTCCCGGCGGCACCCTCATTTCGCGCGGCATCCCGCAAGGCTTGTAGTTGCTGCATCTGGGCATAGTTCAGGCCAACAGTCTTGGCGGCTTCGGCGTCGACAATCGCGTTGGCCAGCTTGCCAATCCGGGCGGTAGTATCGTCATCAAAATCGGTATTCTCGATCCTGAAATCGGTCATAGTGAACCCAAGATCCTCGAATACCGCGCTGAGTTTGACAGCCAGCTGCCCAGCCAGTTCCTCCCGGTTTTTATCCACTTCAATGTACGAATAGTTGGATTCGGCCATCAGGTCGGTCAGTGGTTGCAGGATCTTGTCAGTAAGAACGGTGGTGATGTCTGAAACCCGCATGCTGTTCCTCACGCCGGCTATATTGATGAAAAATTCGCTTGGTTTGGCGAACTTGAAGGAAAAGTTGCCGAAAGCCCGCAACCCAACCGGGAAATGATAGACCGGATCCAGATATTTGACCGGCGCTTTGGTGCCCCATTTCTGATTGAGGATTTCAGTGACCCTGACGAAGTAGATGCCGACCTTATGCTCGCTCTCAAAGGCCTGCATAAACTTCGTGAGCGTGGTTATGAAGGGGATGTTGGCGGTCTGCAGCTCGTACAGGCCGGGTTCCAGATGGACGGCCTGGACCTTGCCCTCATAAACGAAAATCGCCGCCTGTCCGGGATTGACAAGCAGTTTTGACGCATTTTTTATCTCATCGCCCCGGTCCGTCCACTTATAAATCAGATCGTCAGCCAGGGGATCTTTCCATTCGATGACTGCTCGCAGCTGGTTTGAACTGAATAAACCCATATACCTTCTTCCCTTCTTCCAATGGTTGTGCTATAAATTGCAGGACAGTCAGGTCAGGTGATACTGGCTCCGATCACATAGCTGAACGCGACAGACAGCGCCATCATGATCAGCGCTACCGCCTTGTTGCCTGAATGGATCTCTTCGTCGACATCAAGCCGCGGGGCCAGTTTTTCGAAAAGAAAGTGAACCGCAAGCAACAGAATCAAGCCGACGACACCCCACACAAAAGTCTCCACAAGATTGTTGTTCGAGGTGATGGCAAACCGCATGACATTGCCGATGGCAAAGATGTTGCCGGCCAGGACCATGGCAGCGGCGACATTGCCTTTTTTCACCTCTTCCCAATCGTTGTAGCGGGTTATTTTGGCAAAAACCACCACCGTAAGCACTACGATCACCGATGACACGAAAAAGCAGTACGCGGTCGCAACGATATGCGTAACAACCACTGCAAAACCACTCCATTCCCGCCTGATGGCATTTTTGTCCGCTGGCTTCGCTGAATTCCTGATTTTAACTTCGCTAAATAATCCGCTTATCCTCTTGCCTGTCGCAATAGCACCGATGGATACAGCTGATCCTCCAATCATATATATGACTGCCCCTCAACCGAAAGTCGGACTGAGCTCCGCCATATCTACGCCTAATGTATCAGCCTGAACTGAACAATCACTGAACAAAACCGCCATCCATGGGAAAGGTCCGCATTTACGCGGACCCTCCGTGGTAATTGCCTCTCCTTCCATCAGGGAAGAAGTCTGGTTTTTCGATAGGTATCAATAATCTGGCCGATTTCGTTCACATAACCTACCGCTTCTGCAACATTGACCCGTCTGGCGGCCAGCTCGGCTTTAAACGCCAGCGTCTTTATCTCTTCCAGATCGGAGCGGTTCGCCAACACCTTGATCCTGTTGACGAAGCCCTCAAACAGGGTCAAATCCGCGGTATATTCGTCGCTTAACTCACTCAGGCGGACGATTTCGCCGAATATCTCAGCCTGCTCGGTCGAAGTGGCCGCTCTGACCGCTATTGGCCCGACACCGGGTATATTCCGCAACAGGGTTTTTCCGGCGGTGGTGACCATTGCCAGTTTGGCCTGAAGTTCCCCCAGTTGCACCGGCTTGGCAATATACTCATCCATACCTGCCGCCAGATATTTCTCCCTGTCGTCGGCAAGGGCATGGGCGGTAAGGGCGATGATCGGGGTATATCGTCCGCTGCCAGCTTCCGCTTCCCTGATGCGCCGCGTGGCCTCCACGCCATTCATAACCGGCATCTGAATATCCATCAGAACGGCGTCGTAGCGTTTTTTGGCGAACATTTCGAGCGCCTGACGACCGTTGGCAGCACAATCCACCTGATGCTTAAGCTTGCCCAGGTATTTCTGGACAATCATCCGGCTGACAGGTTCATCTTCCGCCAGGAGCACAGAAAGTTCCTTGGGTTCCGAACGGTTTTCCGTCTTTGCTTTCCGGGCCGGCTCCCTGGTCTTGTGGACAGTGACAGCGAGCGGCAGCCTTATCGTAAAGGCGAAGGTACTGCCCTTGCCTATCTCGCTTTC
>JARLHY010000006.1 GCA_031292015.1 Negativicutes bacterium
CGGTGAGCCTTGCTCCGCCTGCCATATCGGCTTTCCGCAACTCACCCCGTACGGGCGGGAGTTCAAACTGGAAGGCTATGTCGCCGGCGGCATGTTCCCGGATTTCAAGAATCTGGCCCTGATGTCGCAAATCGGCTTTAGCCATGTGCAGAGCAGCCAGGTTTCCAGCCTGTCACCGAACCACCCTTCAAATAACGTTTGGTCAGTGCAGCAAACCAGCGTTTTTTACGGTGGTGCGCTGGATGCGAAAATCGGCCTGGGAGCCTTCATCCAAGCCACCTATGACGGCATTGGTCATTCATTCAGTTGGGACAATACCGACATCCGGCTGGCCAGATTGACGACGTTTTTGAAAAAGCCGCTGTTCTACGGCATCACCTTCAGCAACAACCCCGGTGTGACGGATTTATGGAACACCCCGCCCGCCTGGGGTTATCCCTTCATCCCTGACTCGTTAGGCGCTGGGCCGCCAGCATCGGTGCAGCTCGCCTCGCTGGGCGGACAGGTGATGGGCGTCGGCGCTTATGGCGCGATGAACATTACGTTGAGCGATCTTTTATATGCCGAATTCAACATCTACCAATCGTTGCCGAATAACCTCGGCCATACACTAGGTGCGGGTTATAACCCGATCTCCGGTGCTATCCCTTATGGCCGTCTGGCCTGGCAGCATAGCTGGGCGAGTAATTCATTCGAGGTGGGCGCCATCGCCCTGCAGGACAACCCGATTCCCAGCGGCATCTCCCATACCGCCGCCGACCATAAGACCGATTTCGGGTTGGATTCACAATTGCAGTTCATTTCAGCCAAGCAGGCGATCTCGCTGCAGGCGGCCTATATTCATGAATGGCAGAATTTGCCTGCAAGTTATGCAGAGGGCCTCAGCAGCAACCTAAATGATAGCCTTGATAGTGTTTCATTGACGGTTTCATATTTACTACACCAGAAATACGGCATCACCGAAACCTATGCCAACATTATCGGCAACGGCGATGCTCTGGCCTACAGTACCGCCAATACCAAGCCCGACACCAGCAGCTTCACCACCGAAATCGACTACTATCCATGGAACAATGGCGGACCGGCGATTTTTCCCTGGGCGAATGCAAAATTATTTGTGGAGGCGGTCATCTATCCCACCTTCAACGGCCGCAGCAGCAATTACGACGGCGCGGGAGCCAGCGCGAGTGCCAACAATTTATTGTTCACCGGCATCTGGCTCGCTTTCTGAAACTTCTATTAGGAAAACTGCAATGACATCCACGAGCAAATTATTCAGTTTGGCTACAGGCATTCTGATGCTGGCGGGCGCCAGTGTAGCCCATGCCGCGGGCGACGCCA
>JARLHY010000066.1 GCA_031292015.1 Negativicutes bacterium
GCGCGGGTTGCCGGTAATCTTGATCACCGGTACACCGGGGAATCCCGACGGGGTGCCTCGCCCGGTGGGGAAGCAAACAATCTGCGCTCCCGCCGCCACCTGGCCGGTGGTCACTTCCCCGTCATGGCCCGGTCCGTCAAGCAGCAGCAGTCCCTTCTTGGTGGGAGCTTCGCCGTATTTAAAGACTTCAACAAATTGGGCGTTGCCCGATTTTTTCATCCCCCCCAGCGATTTTACTACGACGCTGGATAGCCCCCCGTCGTAGTTGCCGGTGGAGATGAGATGTTTGCGTTTTTCGTTGCTGGAATTTTGGATCTGCCGCTCCAGCCTCTCTTCCATGGTGCGGATGACGCGGAGGATGTCTTTGGCCACTTCTTCGCTAACAGCCCGCCGGGCCAGGATGTGCTCGGTGCCGAGTAGTTCGGTAAGTTCGGTAAGGATGGAGGAGCCCCCCTGAGCGACCAGTCGGTCGGAGGCGATGCCGAGAGCGGGGTTGGCAACCAGCCCGGAGGTGGTATCGGAGCCGCCGCAGTTGAGGCCGATCATCAGCTCGCTGACGTCGATTTCCTGCCGCCGTTCCTGGGAGGCGATTTGCTGCATTTTGCGGGCATAGCGGGTCCCGATGTCGATGGCTTTGATGGTGTCGCCGACTTCTTGGATGACGACGGTTTCGAGCATTTTTCCGGTGGGAGCGATGCCTTGGGCCAATTCATAGGGGGAAAAGCGTTCACAGCCGAGACCGACGACGACGACACCGGCGAAGTTGGGGTTTTTGCCGACGCCGATCAGGGTCTTGGCGGTGATATCAAGGTCTTCGCCTACCTGGCTGCAGCCGACAGGATGACTGAAGTGGACGGCGCCGGGGATGCTTTGGGCGATGCGCTGGGCTACTTTGGCGGAGCAAAATACGGACGGGATGATGGCAATGAGGTTTCTGACCCCTGCTTTGCCGTTTTCGCGCCTGAATCCGAGAAATTTGTCTCCCATCTATTTCATCCCCCTATCACAGTACATGTTATGGCTATGGATCCAGCCGCCTTGTTTGATGGCTACTTTCATTTTGCCGATTTCTTCCCCGTATTTATACACCGGGGCATCTTTTGTCATGTCGGCAAGGGCGAATTTATGCCCAAAGGGGATGTCTTCGCTGACCGGCATGTCGTATTTTTTTCCGCCATCTTCGGCTACTAGGCAACTATCGCCGTTTTTCAGGTCGGTTAACGCTACTGCTACATTGTCCTTTTGGTCGAGCACTAATGCTTTTTTCCCGCCTGCTAAACTACTTAGTTCTTCCATCTTTCACCCTCCATTGCTTTTTGTGGCTAAAA
>JARLHY010000067.1 GCA_031292015.1 Negativicutes bacterium
AACCGTCGATCTCCGCCGTGACAGGGCGGCATGTTAGACCACTACACCACGGGGCCGTATAGCAAATCGTAAAATCAATTATAACCGATTTCAGCCTCAATGTCAATCATCGCAAGGCGCGAAGCAACCAGTCACAAATTGCATTATACCATGTTAAGCGACAATGTCAAGAGCCCTTTTCCATCAAAGCCGCAGGATTTTATTGACAACCATGATCACCTGTTCCTCCTCAAAGGGCTTGACCAAAAAGTCGCTGGCCCCTGAGCGGATGGCTTCGGTCATGATCTCCTTCTGGCCGATGGCACTGACCATGACCACCTTTGCCGTCTTGTCCTCGGCGCGAATCAGCTTCAGCGCCCCCAGACCATCCAGCTCCGGCATAGTGATATCCATGGTGGTGACATCCGGTTTGAGCTCTTTATATAGAGCAAGCGCCTGGTTGCCGTTGCCGGCCTCGCCCACCACTTCATGGCCCTTGCCAGTCAATATTCTTTTTAGCATCATCCGCATAAAGGAAGAATCATCACAAATCAAAATCCGCGCCACGTCTATTCGCCTCCGCCCTTTAGCATCCCCGCCCTGCGGTAGAGTTCATAAAAATGATGGGTGGGGCCGACGCCCTTGCCCAGAGAAAATCCGTGCTGGATGGCAGTAGTGATATAGACCTTCGCCTCCTGCACCGCCTCTTCCATCGCCAGCCCTTTGGCCAGGCCGGCGGCGATAGCCGAAGAAAAGGTGCAGCCGGTGCCGTGGGTATGTTTGCTGTCGATCCGCTTGTTGGTAAAAGCCGTAAAGCGGCTGCCGTCATAAAGAAGGTCGCAGGCTTCACCAGGCAGATGACCGCCCTTGACCACCACATACCGCGGCCCCATGGCCTTGATGGCCACCGCGGCCCGCTCCATCCCGGCGCGGTCGGTGACGTCAAAGCCCACCAGGGCGGTGGCTTCGTGCAGGTTGGGGGTCACCACATCGGCCAGAGGCAATAGCAGCTGTCTCAGGGCATCCACGGCGTCCGGCAAGAGCAGCAGACTGCCGCTTTTTGCCACCATCACCGGATCGATCACGATATTTTTGGCGCCGTGCCGCTTGAGGGCCTCGGTCACCACTTTTGTGATCCGGACGCTGGACAACATCCCGACCTTCACCGCATCCACCCGGATATCATCAAAAACCGCCGCGATCTGGTCGGCGATGATCTCATCGTCCAGCTCCCGGATATTGGTGACGCCGCAGGTATTTTGAGCCGTGATCGCCGTGATGGCGCTCATGCCGAAAACCCCCTGGGCGGCAAAGGTCTTTAGGTCGGCCTGGATACCGGCGCCGCCGCCTGAATCCGAACCGGCAATGGTTAACGCTGTTCTCATTTCAAACTTTCTCCTCCTTGGCTGATCTCCCCGCGCAATCCTTCCAGCGCCGTCCCAAGATTGTCCTTCAGTTTCCCGGCCAGATCCACCAGTTCCCTGGCGTCAAACAGATTGATCATCCGGGGGGTATACCTTAGCCGCACCTCGCCGAAAAATTCGTCGCGATACACATTGTAGTAGACAATCAGATTGCTGGCTGCAGCAAAATCACTATAGTCGATAACAATATACGAACCATTGATGGTCTTCACCGCGGTACGAGGATCGATGAACCGGGTAAAGCCGTGGCTAGTCGGCGGCAACTCAGCCGCATACGGCCACTGGGCAATCTGTTTATCATGGAAAATGCTCTCATATCCCTGTCCTGCCGGGTCGGCAAGCTGGGCGAGTGTCGGTGCCATCCGCAGGGCGAGCGTCCGCTCCAAGGAAGCCAGGTCACCACAGATATAGTTGACGTCATAATATTCGGTCAGTCCCACCGTGATCCGGGCCAGATAGTCCTTAGTGGCTTTATCGTAGAGAACCTCAAAGCTGCGATAGTCTTTTGGTTTTTTGTAGGCGAAGATCAGATACTGGCTACCGCTCTGGCTCTGACCGGCATCCAGCGCAAAGCCGGCGTATTCGGCCGGAAGCTGGCTGAGATACTCCCAGCCGCTGATTTGCTCAATTATTTTCTCCATTTTATCCCGTCCCTCTTGTCCAACCTTTATTATCTCCCATAAACGGAAATGGTGCAAGAGGTGACCCCAAAAAAGTCGCCCGGCTACCGCCTGACAAATTTTGCCGGCCCCCATCACAACATCTTCTTTTCTTGCGCCTGACGTCCGCAAAAAAGCCTGACCGCACAGGCCAGGCTTCATGGGTCAGAAGATGCTACGGCAGTGGCTTAGCAAGCTCGGCGGCCACAAGCTGATGGACGTCGGTCGGGCCGGACAGGGTCCGGTATTCGGCAAAATTAGGTTTTACACCGGCTTTGATAAAGGTGCCCTTGAGGATGGCGATTGCCAGTCCGTCGTTATTGACCCGGGCGATATAGACGTCATTGCCCACCGTGCCCACCAGACGATACTTGCCGATCGGCGAAATGACCAGCCAGCTCCCGTCGGTATAACGGGCGATAACCGTGTTGTCCGGCAGATTGTCGTAAATCAGATAGTCAATATCAAACAGGGTGGCGATTCGCGCCAGCCGGGTGGTGGTAAGAAAGGCCCGCTGCAGATTGTGGTTGGCGTCGGTGCGGTAAATCTGGTAGGTATCCGGCCCCTTGCCCACATGCACCTGCATATAGATGGCGTTGGTGGCGGTGGAAAAGGCCACATCGATGATGGCGCTGCCCAGCGGCAGTTTCTCGATGTCAGCCGAGAGCTCCTGCCCCTCCGCCATGGGATTGATCCGGGTGAGGGTGGCTTTGCTGCCGCCTGGCACATCCTGCTGCAGGGCCATCAGGGCCAAGTTGCGGTCATCCAGCCACTTGAAGTAGGTCACCTTCTGATCGCCCAGCGGCAGGGACCGCAGCAGCTTGTTGTCCGGGGAGAATATCTCCACCACTCCGGCTTTAACCACCGCCATATACTGGCGTTTCATCGAGTAGTAGGCTTTGCCGCTGGTCACAGTCTCGGCGGCAGTCACCTGAAAAGCCGAAGCAGGCGCAAACAGCACCTGATCGAGATACAAATAAATGGCTCCCTGGAAAAGCAGTATGGCGGCAAGCCAGATAACGATTTTACGTTTGTTCAAATGCTGCTCCTCCTTGTTATTTCACAATGAACGCGGTGGGAATCATCCGTTCCCCCAGCATATCAGCCGGCCGGTTCACGACTTTACCGTTGTAGAAAAGGGTGGTGCTGGACCCGCCGTCAAGATTGGCGGCATTGTAGTCCCCCTGCTCATAGAGGATGTTCTGGACGTCCAGCAGGGTGGCGCCGATGGAGTAGCCAGGCTGGCGGCCATCGATGACCAGCAGCAAAATGGTCCCGTCCTTACGCTGGCCAATGGCGGTGCGCGGCGCGATACCCCAGCCGCCGTCCCCCTCGGTAATCAGTTTCTTGCCGTTGATGATCAGCGGCGGCCCGAAGGTCACCCCTTCCACCATATTCATCGCCCGCATCTCTTTCGGGGTATAGGTGCCGGCCATCAGCACACCGCTCCGGGTCAGGCCGATGACCTGTACCGGATCGGTGATATCGTCACCCACCAGGAATTTGCCTTCATGGATAATGACGCCATAGGGCAGGCGTCCGGTGCCGGTGCCTGACGGATCGTGAAAACCGCCGGCGTTGATGGCGGCGATGGCGTTATTGTAAAGGGCGATGGTGCTGACCGTATCGCCTTTTTCGCGGATGTCCTTGGCAGTGGCGGCCTTGATCCGGGTAGGATCAGGCACCTCAAGCATATAGCCCTGGAAACGGGAACTGGTAATATTGACCAGCTTCAGGGTATCATCGTCGCGTTTGGTGAACTGCAACATCTGCTGGCGAAGCTGAGCGGCGTCCACCTCGTCGCCGATGATTTTTTTGACCTGGGCATCTGACATCAGCCAGGTGATATACTGCGGATGGCGAGAGGTGTAGATGGCTCCCACCACCGCGCGTTTAACGTTGATAAAGGGACCGTAAAGCACGATGACCGGAGAGGTCAGGATCAGAATCACCAGATTGATGGCGAGAAACCGCAGGAAAAGGCTGCGCCGCCCCGCACCCGTAGCAAAACAAGCCTTCAGCTTGTCCGCATACGGCAAGCGTGCGGCCCTTTCCGACAGCTTCACGACAACCGGCAGACTGACAAAGGCTTCCCAGCCCCGCACCACCGCGCCCCAGACCACGGCCCAGAGAACGACAGCCAAAGCCAGCGCCTTGGCGACTGCCGGGCGATTGACAAATTCTGTCCAGGCTGTACAACTGCGCGTTTTCGCTTCGTCAGCCAGCGTTTTTATTTTTGTTAACATCATCTTCATTTGAGAGTTTTCCGGCGGTTTGGTCATACATACCCTCTTTGACAGTTATTTCGACAAAGCGTCATAAAATAGAATAATCGCTGCGAGTCAGCCTTTCCTCAAAATGAGCCAGATCGACACCGTTACCCATCCAAACCCGCTTTAGAGTCAGCGGTTCGTCATGCAGTTTAACCCAACCCGGTTCGATGGTGACTGCCAGCCGGAAACCCTTCTCCTTCAGCAGCCTGAGGGTATCGGCGTTGTAGCTCCCGTTGGGATAACAAAAATAGCGGGTATCCTGGTCCAGGAACTTGTCCAGCATTTCTTTCGACTTGGTGATTTCTGCCGCCTGCTCGGCCGGCGACATCGGGCCCAGGTCGCGATGGGTAAGGCTGTGGGACTGCACTTCCATCCCGGCGGCCTTCATCTCTTTTAGCTCCTGCCAGCTCAGCCGCTCACCGGCGAACGTCCCCGGGATAAACAGCACACTCTTGAAGCCGTACTGTTTGAGGATGGGCAGGGCGACTTCGTAGGTATCGCGGTAGCCGTCATCAAAAGTCAGCACCACCGGCTTGGCCGGCAGTTGGCCGGTTCCGCTCAGGTAGGCGTATAATTCATCCAGTGAAATAGGCTGGAAATTTTGTTTGGCGAGAAATGCCATCTGTTCGGCAAAACGCTCCTTGGCGATCACCGCTTCGTTATTCTTTTCTTCGCCGATGCTGTGATACATCAGCACCGGAATTCCCGCCGGCGGCGGTGTCTTCGCCGCAGTCTGTCCGGCCGGCTGAACCGCAGGGGCCGGGGTCCGATCCTTGGCGGCAGGCGCACAACCCGTAGCTCCCAGCCAGATTAGGGCAATAACGGCGGCAACCAGTGCCGCCGGCAAATACTTCCTCTTCATCAGCGTCTCCCTATAAATTGTGTCCTGACAAGATTCTACGCAAACTTCCAAAGTCCCTGCGTCAAATTTCCAGGATCACAATTTTAACATACTTTATATTCGCCGTTTTCTCTCTAATTCCTTGCTAAATCGACCGGGTAAGTTTTTCATGCCCCTCCGCCAGCCAGAAATGCGGCCATTTTGCCGTGCGGTCCGGCCCAGGTGAGCCCCTGCCATTCCTCAATCCCTACCCAGCGAAGCCCCCCGCCCGAAAGTGAGCTCTCCCCCTCCAAATGGCAGCGGTAAAAGGTGATCAGCCACTGGCGGTGGCTGAAAGTATGTGTCAGTTCCAGCAGAATCTCGCCGGTCAGGATCGATTGCCCCGTCTCGGCCCCAACAGCAGTCTGGAGCACAATCCGGAGATCACCCGCCTCCCCTGCCTCCACCGCCGGAAACTCCCACATCCCGGCCAGCAGCCCCTTGTCCGGCCGCCGCCGCACCAGATAACTCCCGCCGCGCTCCACCACCGCCGCCGCCACTCGGACCGGCAGGGGCGGCGCCTTCTTGCGCTTGACCGGAAACAGGCTCTGGTCGCCCCGGTCGAAGGCGCAGCACAAGGTGGTAAGCGGACAAACCGAACAACGGGGCGACTTGGGCAGACAAATAGTGGCCCCCAGGTCCATCAGCGCCTGGTTGAAATCGCCGCACCGCCCTCCCGGCATCGCCTCGGTCACCAGCTCAACCACCCGGCGTTTGGCCGGGGCGGTGGCCACATCCGCCTCCAGACAAAAAAGCCGGCTAAACACCCTGAGGACATTGCCGTCCACCGCCGGCTCAGCCTGACCATAGGCCATACTGAGAATAGCGCCGGCCGTATATTCGCCGATGCCAGGCACCGTCCTGATTTCTTCCCTGGTATCCGGGATGCGGCCGCCGTAGCTCGCCGCCACCTCCCGCACCCCGGCCAGCAGGTGGCGGGCCCGCGAATAATAGCCCAGCCCCTGCCAGTGGCGCAGCACCTCGTCGTCGTCAGCCGCTGCCAGCTCACCCAGGGTGGGAAACCGCTCCAGCCAGCGCTCAAAATAAGGCTTGACCGCCTCCACCCTGGTCTGCTGCAGCATAATCTCCGATACCCATATCTTGTAGGGGTCGCTGTCCCTGCGCCAGGGCAGGTCACGCTTGGCCCCGTCGTACCATGCAAGCAGCAATTCAGCCAGACTCACCACATCAACTCCGCCTTGTTTAAACTATCGTCATCTATTCTTCGCCACCCAATCCGCCAATCCCTCCGGCCTCTTCACCGGCCCCCGCCAAAAGCAACCAGACCGAAATATTATCCGTCAGCTGGAACAACCCGGTGTATCGATTTAGCTCCACATGAAAAACTATAACATGCCGCGTGCAATAAACCGCCGACCATCAAGGAGGGCATTCCATCACCATGCCCAACCACGCCTGGTATCTAATGCTGGCCGCAGTCAGTCTAACCCTATTCACCTTCGCCCTCCACAAGCGCGCTAAACGTCCGGTAGTGGCCCTTTATCTCTTTATGGGCGGACTCACTTATATGGTAGAATTTTTCGTCATGGTTGTATTTGAAGCCTATGCCTATTACCCAGAAGTACTAATAGACCCCTATTCCGACAGTACTTTAGGCGCTATTGTCTCAGACGGATTTGTCGTGCCGATGATTGCCGCCTTTGTGGCGACACACCACTTGACCGCGGTCTGGATGCTCCTCATTTCCTGCGCCGTCATGGGGGTCGAATGGCTGTCACTGACCCTCGGCTTTTATCAGCACTTCTGGTGGAAAACCGCCTATACCGGACTCCTACTCATAGTAGGACTTGTGATCGCCCAAAAATGGTATGCCCTTCTGAGTCAAAGGCCAAGCCGCCTCGTCAGAGCAGTCACCCTATACTTTTTCACCATTTTCAGCGATGCAAGCGCCACCTTCCTGGTGGGGCTCACCGGCGCCTTTCGCTACCAGGCAGGCTGGTTTCTCAACCCCGGCAGGGATTCTACCGCCTTTGCCACCGTTTATATTTTTATCCTGTCGCTGCTCGTTGTGCTCCTCATCTATCGCCTCAAAAACCGCTACTGGTGGACTATCGGCGCCGCCTTGATTTATGCCGCCAATATTACCCTTGGAAAAATGGGCGTCCTCCACTTTGCTCCCGACTGGTCACCGCTCGGCAAAACGCTGTTGGACTGCGGCATCTTTCTCCTTCTCCTTGCGCTCAACAACCGTTTGCTGAATAACCGGCAGACCTGACAGACTCCCTCCACCCGGTGCAGGCTATTGGCCTGCGCCGTTTTTTTGTGACCGCGCCGTCCTTTTCCCTGCTTGCCTCCCACATCCGCCAGATCGGCTGTCACCTCCGCTGCCGGGACGACATAAAATAAAATAAGCCGTACTTCCGTAAGGAGATGATAGCATGAATCCCTGGGATTTCCCCCAAGAATGTTTCTGTACCCGTTGCCAGCTTTTCACCGAATGTTATCCCGAGTATGAGCAGGCGACAGCAATGGCCGTCGCCATGGTGAAGGGCGGGCCGCTGGCCCCGAATATCAAAGGCCGGGTGATCTTCAAAGAGGTGCCTGGCGGCACCGAGGTCTGCGCCGAAATCCGCGGTCTGCCCCCCTATTGTCCGGGAAAAGACGGCCAGCCCCCCATCGGTCCCCATGGTTTCCACATCCATGACCATGGCGACTGTCAGGTCGGCGACCCGTGTGACCCCTTCAAGGCCAGCGGCGGACACTGGAATCCCACCAAACAGCCCCACGGGAACCACCCCGGTGATTTTCCCGTCCTATTCTCCAACCACGGCAAAGCGTATATGACCTTTTTCACCGATAAATTCTGCGTCCAGGATGTTATCGGCAAATCGGTCATTATCCACCAAAACCCGGACGACTATCGCAGCCAGCCGGCCGGTGCCTCCGGAAAACGTCTGGCCTGCGGCGTCATCGAGCCGCTGGAGCCCCCCTGCGAATGCGGCGGCTAACCT
>JARLHY010000068.1 GCA_031292015.1 Negativicutes bacterium
AACAGTTTCCGCGGGTGTTCGACCAGTATCATTATCGCCTGGATCTTATTCTGCAGGCCCTGACTGACGCGGCCATTCCGCTGGACTCCTTAAACGCGGTGGTCGGCAGGGGCGGTCTGTTAAAACCGTTGGTCGGCGGTACCTATGCCATCAATCAGCTGATGGTGGATGACCTGAAAAAGGCCGAGCAGGGTGAACACGCCGCCAACCTTGGGGCGGTGCTGGCTTTCAATCTGGCCGGACAGCTGGGGATACCGGCCTTTATCGTCGATCCGGTGTCGGTGGATGAAATGGAGCCGGTGGCCCGTATTTCCGGCCTGCCTGACCTTGAACGGGTCAGTATGGTGCATACTCTGAATATGAAGGCAGTCGCCAGGAAAGTGGCGCAGGATATAGGGCGAAGGTACGAGGATCTCAACATGATTGTCGCCCATCTCGGTACCGGGGTGTCGGTGTCGCTGCACCACGGGGGAAGAATGATCGATGTGATCAATCCCAAGGACGAGGGAGCTTTTTCGCCGGACCGGTGCGGCGGCTTGCCTGCCAGTCAATTGGTCAAGCTATGCTTCTCCGGCAAGTACAGCCAGAAGGAACTGCTGGAAAAGACGCTTGGTACCGGGGGAATGTACGGTTATCTCGGAACGAAGGATATCCGCGAGGCGGAGGAGATGGCGGCCGGGGGCAATGAAAAGGCCGGACTGGTCCTGGAGGCGCTGGCTTATCAGGTGGCCAAGGAGATCGGAGCCATGGCCGCGGTTCAGGCCGGAGAGGTGGACCGGATCGTGTTGACCGGCGGCATCGCCTATTCGGAGAAGATTGTGAAAGCAATCAGCGCAAGGGTGAAGTTCATCGCCCCGGTGGTGGTGATCCCCGGGGAAGAGGAACTGGAAGCTTTGGCTGCCGGTGCCCTCAGGGTGCTGCGGGGCGAAGAGCAGGCTAGAGTTTATCAGTGATTGGGAGGTAAGAAGAGTGCTGCGAAATTTTGCCGAGGTTCTCAGCAGGGCCCAGAGCTTAGGCCGGGTCACGATCAGTGTGGCCGCGGCTCAGGACAGCGATGTGCTGCAGGCCCTCAAAGCTGCGCACGACGCCGGACTGGCCACGGCGATCCTGGTTGGGGACGCGGCGGCGATAAGGCCGCTGCTGGAGAAGGTGGGCCTTCCGGCGGATACGCCGGTGGTGCATGAACCGGATAACAACAAGGCGGCTCTGACCGCCGCTTCTCTTGTCAGACAGGGGCAGGCGGATATCCTGATGAAGGGACTGCTCAACAGCAGCGATTTTCTCCGGGCGGTTTTGCACCCGACGGAAGGTCTGAGAACCGGCCGGCTGCTCAGCCACCTGTCCGCCTACGAGATTCCGGGAGCAGAGAAGCTGGTTTTTCACAGCGACGGCGGTATGAATATCGCCCCGACGCTGGAGGAAAAGAAGGATATTTTGACTAACGCGCTGCTGATGCTCGCTGCCCTGGGCATAGCCTGCCCCAATGTGGCGGTGCTGACAGCCAACGAGGTGGTCAACCCCAAGATGCCGGCGACGGTGGACGCCAAAGCGCTGGCTGATATGGGGGCGATGGGGGAATTGCCGCCCGGGGTTGTGGAGGGACCTATCGCTATGGATGTGGCCCTGAATCCCGAGGCTGCCAAGCATAAAGGCATAAGCAGCGCCGTTTCCGGCAAGGTTGATCTTTTTCTGATGCCGAACATCGAAACAGGGAACGCGGTGGGCAAGGCGCTGATTTATTATGCCAGGGCCGTCATGGCCGGGGTGGTGCTGGGCGCGACCCATCCGGTGGTTATGACCTCCCGGGCGGAAACGCCGGAAGGGAAGCTTAATTCCATCGCCCTTGCCGCCTTGGCGGCAGGCGCTTCGCGGAAAGGCTCCGGACAATGCGGCTAGGTGATGTTGTCTGGCTGGCGGGGCTGGGAGGGGTCGCCCTCTTGCTGGCGGCGCCGGTGACGAATATTGTCTTTGTCGCCATGAGCAAGGCTCATCCCTACGCCATGGGATTCGTCAAGTTCGCCCTGTTGGCGACGATGGGGGAACTTTTGGCACTCAGGATCGCGGCCGGTGTCTGGAAACAGCCGCCGGGACTTGTCTGGCGGGCGATGGTCTGGGGTTTTCTGGGGGGCGCGATTGTGCTGGTGTTCGACGTTTTTGGCGGCGGCGTGGCTGCCGCGGTGAATCACGGCCTGCTGCCGGTAGGCAGCGGCGCGACGGCGCAGGTGATGACCGCTTTTTGGACCAGCGCGCTGCTGAATCTGGTATTCGCGCCGACAATGATGCTGCTGCACCGGATTACCGATACATACCTGGATCTGGCCGGAGGCGAGCTGACCAGGATCGGGCAGGTGCCCTTGCGCAGGGTGGTCGGTCAGATTGACTGGCAGGGATTCGTCAGTTTCGTCCTTGTCACGACCATCCCGCTGTTTTGGATTCCGGCCCACACGGTGACGTTTCTCCTGCCGCCGGAGTACCGGGTGATTATGGCGGCGTTTCTGTCCATCGCCCTGGGGGCGATCCTGGCCTTTGCCAAGCGGAGACCGGCGCTGCGATTAGTTAAGCAGAGCTGATCCGAAGAGTAAAGTACGCGGCCACGTCGAGGAGGGCCGCAAAGGCGACCGGACGGCGGAGCTCCGGATGGAGGCGCCGTACAGCTAAGGCCGACGGCTATCGTACGATGCCGCACCCGCAAGGGGCAGGCCGCATTTCTAACCGCTGAAGCGTAAGAACTGCGCACTCACCGGCAAGCTTAGCCTACGGCGCCTACCATCCTGCGCAACGCCGCCAGACACTTTTGCGGCCTCTCTGTTCAAAATATGTTCTAAGACAAAACCAGTGATTATCAACAATCACTGGTTTTCGCTTTTTATCACAGGTCGATGATTTTGCCTGGGTTGAGGCGGTTGGCGGGGTCGAAGCTGCGTTTGATCTTGCGGAAGACCTCCAGGCCGACCGGGGAGAACTGTTTGTCCATGAAGGGCTTTTTCAGCAGGCCGATGCCGTGTTCGCCGGTGATGGAACCTTTAAGGTCCAGAGCCATCCTGCACAGGATGCCTTCGGCCTGGTGAACCCGGTGCGACTCATCTTCCAGCCGCTGGTCGAACAGTACCATCGGATGGAAGTTGCCGTCGCCGGCGTGGGCCAGGATGCCGATTTCCAGGCTGAGATCGCTGGCGCACTGGATGATGCCGCTGACCGCCGCCGGGAAAACGCTGCGGGGCACGGTGATGTCCTGCATCGAATAGGACGGGCGGCGTTTGCCGCAGGCGCCGATGGCGGTGCGGCGGGCCAGCCAGATCTTGTCAACTTCCTGGGCGGTGCGGGCCAGCTTGAATTCCCGTACATTGTTTTTTGCGCAGATATCGCTGATGGTGTTCACCTGGCCGTCCAGGTCGACATCGTAGCCGTCGACCTCGATGATCAATAGGGCCCCGGCGTCCCGCGGCAGGCCGATGTTGTTGGCGTCTTCGGCGATGATCATCATCAGGCCGTCCATCATTTCCAGAGTGGTGGGGACAATGCCGGCGGCAACGATGTCGGCGACGGTCTGGGAGGCGTTTTCGGCCTTGTGGAAAATCGCCAGCATGGTGCGCTTGGCGGGCGGCAGAGGCAGAATGCGCACCGTGACCTTGGTGATGAGGCCCAGGGTGCCTTCGGCGCCGACGAAAATCCGGGTAAGGTCAAGGCCGCACTCGCTCTTGAAGTTGCGACCGCCGGTCTGGATGACCTTGCCGTTCATCAGCACGACTTCCAGCCCCAGGACGTAGTCTCTGGTCACCCCATACTTGAAACAGCGGGGGCCGCCGGAGCACTCGCCGAGATTGCCGCCCATGGTCGCGGCCTTGTAGCTGGCCGGATCGGGGGGGTAGTAGAATCCTTTTTTGGCAAGCTCTTCCTGAAACTCGAAATTGACATAGCCTGGTTCGATGGTGGCAAGAAAGTTTTCGGTGTCGATTTCCCAGATTTTTTTCATCCGGCTGAAGGCGATCACCACGCTGGTGCTGTTGACGTCGCCCAGGGCGCCGCCGCTCAGGTTGGTGCCCGCTCCCCGCGGTACCAGGGTGAAGTCAAGTTCGCTGGCTGCCTTCACCAGTTCGACCACTTCCTCGGTATTCCCCGGGAAGACGACGCCCACCGGCATGCCGGCGAGCAGGGTGGCGTCATATCCGTAGGCGATCAGGGCGACTTTGCTTGTAATCACATTTTTGTCGCCGACGATCTGTTTTAACCTGTTTACGATGGCTTTGGCCAACATTTTGCATCCTTCCCTTCATTGCTGCTTAAGAAAAGGTGACACCGGGGGCCATCACGCCAAGCGGGTCAAACTGGCGGCGGATGGTTGCCAGAAGGCCGGTAACCGTCTCCCACATCGCCGGATCACGGTAGGATTCGCATACCAGCTTCGTTCCCAGGCAGTCAGCGACGTTGCCGCCGTGGGCCATTGCCAGGGCGTTGATTTTGGCGGTTAAAGCCGCCCGGTCCTCCAAGGCCATGGCCTCAGGCAGCACGAGGCGGATATTGCCAAGCAGTGCCTCGACGTTGATGCCCGGCCATTCGCCCAGATCGCCGACGATCCCGGCCAGGGCGCCGAGGGACTTGGCAAGTTGGAGGGGGCCGACGGAATATTCGATGGTCTGGGTCTGATAGGGACAGTTCAGCCGGCCTTTCACCGCCAGCCATTTTAGCCACAGGTCGCCGTGTTCGCCGGGGTCTTCGATGAGATTGACCTCGCTGGCGCCGGCCAGGCTGAATACAGCGGCAATTTCCCGGGTAAGGGCCTTGGTTGATTCCCGGAAGCCTTCAAAATCGACCATGACCAACTGGCCGTCGATGCCGGGCAGAACTTCCGCCGCCAGAGGGCGGCTGAAAAGACTGACCCGGGTGGGATGGATGTTGCGTTTGATGAGGGTCTGGACCGACTCGGCGGTCCGCTGCAGGGACGGAAAGACGGCAAGGACCGAAGCCCTGGCCTGAGGCGTGGGCAGGAGCTTCACCAGCAGTTTGGTGAAGATGCCCAGGCTGCCTTGAGCGCCGACCGCGAAGTGGATATAATCGTAGCCGGCGACATTCTTGATGCACTTGTTGCCGATATCGAGGATTTCGCCGGTGGGCAGCACCATTTCAAAACCGAGAAGATAGGTTCGGGTAGGGCCGTATTGGAAGGATTTGGCGTCGGCGTCGCCGACGGCGAAACAGCCACCGATGGAACTGGTCCCGAAGCGATAGGGATCTACCGGAAAATAGAGATTTTCCTCAGCCGTTTTCCGGATGAATTCCAGATGAGACAAACCTGGCTCCACCTGGGCGACCAGATTCTCGCGGTCGATTTCCAGCAGGCGGTTCATTCTGGACATGACCAGGGCAATGCCGCCGTCCAGGTTTCTGCTGTCGGCGACAGCGCCGCCGACGCTGACTTTCAGGTTCAGCTGATTAGCCAGCTTCACGATTTCACTGACCTCGGCGGTCTGAGCGGGCAGCACCACGGCCAGCGGCCGGCCGGGTCCCTTCAGATATACGGCCATGTCTGACAGGGTGTCGAGTACATGTTCGCCGCCGACAATTGCCTGCAGCCTGGTGATGGCGTCGTTACTCATGTTTACCAGCCCTTTCACTGTAAGAATTGCAAATCGCGATTTTTCGTCAGCCGGGCCCGGTCAGACCGGCGCTGGTCCGCCGTAAGCTTTGGCCAGCATATCCGCCAGGTGAACCACCTTGGTATTTTTGCCGGCGAGGTTCAGGGCGCCCTGAATACGGTGCAGGCAGGCCGGGCAGGAGGTTACCACGATGTCGGCGCCGCTGTCTTCGATGTTTTTCAGCTTCTGTCTGGTGATATCGTTGGATTCGTCCGGGAAGAAAGCCTGGACCAGGCCGGCGGCGCCGCAGCACCTGTCGGCCTCCTTCATTTCAACAAACTGCAGGCGGGGGATGCTTTTGAGCAGCTCGCGGGGCTGCTGGGTGATCTTTTGATAGCGGACCAGATGACAGGGGTCGTGGTAGGTCACCTGGACCGGCAGAATCGGCTTGAACTGGCTGACATCCAACTTGAGTTCGCTGAGAAGAAACCGCGAAAACTCGAACACCTTGCCGCAGAATTCCCGGACCTGGGGCAGGTAGTCAGGCTCGTCGGCAAAGAGTTTCGGATATTCTTCCTTTATCATGGAACCGCAGGTCGCGCAGGCGGTGATCACAGCGTCGGCCTCAAGACCGGTCAGGAGGCTGATATTCTTTCTGGCCAGATCCTTTGCGGTCTCAAAGTCGCCGTAAGCGTACTGGGGCATGCCACAGCACACCTGATTTTTCGCCATGACCACGTCGCAGCCGTTCCGGTTCAGGACCTGGATGATGGCGTGACCGGTGCGGTCCAGGGTGTGATTGATCATACAGCCGGGGAAGAAAGCCACCCGCCTTGTGGGATTGGCGGCGGGGCTGACAGCGGGAACCTGCTGGAGAAAGGGTTTTTCGTTGACAGGCATTCCCTTGATGTCGATGCCCCGGAAACTGTCCAGGCCGTTGACCCTGCTCAGCACAAGACTGCGGAAGGTCCTGAGGGACTTGAAGGCCAGCCCCAGGCGCCCCGGACTGGCCAGGGTCTTCAGACCCTGACGCTTGGCGAAACCGGAAATTCCTTTCCTTTTCTTGAGGTCGCGGCGCGCGGCCATTACGAGTTCGTTGGCTTTCACCCCGCTCGGGCAGGCGATGGCGCACTCGCCGCACAGGAGACAACTGTTGATGGCGTTCTCGTAGTCCCGGTCAGGTTCGAGAGTTCCTTCGGCGACCGCTTTGATCAGCTGGACTCTGCCGCGGGCGACCATCGGTTCGCCGAGGTTGGATTTGTAACTTTTGCATGCCGCGTGACAGAAGCCGCATTTGTTGCATCTGTTCAGCATTTCGTATACATCAGCCAAACCTCCCACTAACGTTCCCCCCCTGAGTATTTTTGGCAATTTGTAGCCTATCCCTATTTTATCTTGAATTTTCCATTTTTCCTAGAGCGGTATTCAGAATTTTCTGCAATATATGTCGGAAATGGGAAAATGTGTAAAACAAAAACAGACAAAATTCATGACTGGCCATGAGTTTTGTCTGTTTTTTCTTGGATACTAATCTTTCAGGCCGTTCAGAACTCCCCAGATGCGCGACGGCCCCGCGAGCCCAGTAGCGACGAGTACTGGACTTGCGGGGCCAAGTGCGCAGTTCTTGCGCTTCAGCGCTTAAAAATGCGGCCTACCCTTTACGGGTGCAAAGCAGGTGGGGGCTGAGCGGCCTGTTATTTTTGCAAGTGGTAGGGGATGGTGGTAACGACAACATTCTCCTTGAGAATCAGGAGGGTCCGGAGAATCCAGCCTGTCTGGTTGTGGAGCAGGCGATGCCACCATTTTTTGGTTTCGAACTCGGGAATGATCACGGTGATGTAGTCATAGTTGCATTTTTGCATTTCCAGTTCGCTGATAAAGTCCAGAACTGGCTGGATGACGAGCCGGTAGGGAGAATACACGGTGACAAGCTGGATGCCGGGATTCCAGGATTCCCATTTGTCCTCGATTCTTTTGCCGGCGTCTTCGTCGGTTACGACATGGAGGGCGATGACATCATCGCTGACCGATTTGGCGTAGCGCAGCGTCTGGGCCACGACCCGGGTGGGGCTGGCGATGGGAACCACCACCAGGTTGGTCGCTTTCGGAGCCTTGAAGCTTTCGGCGAAGTTGAAGGAGGTCAGGCTGAGCTGTTCGGCCATGTCGTTGTAGTGATGCTTGATGGACCGGAAGATATAGATCATGATCGGGATGAAGAGCAACACGATCCAGGCACCGTACATGAACTTGGTGACACCGATGATCAGCACCACCAGGGCGGTCACAAGTGCCCCAAAACCGTTGAGAAGGGCTCTTGTCCGCCAGCCCGAGTCTTTTTCCCGGAACCAGTGGACAACAAGGCTGCTCTGGGCGATGGTGAAAGAGAGAAACACGCCGATGGCGTATAGGGAAATCAGATGCTCGACGTTGCCGCTGAAAATCAGGATCAGGAGGGCGGCAAAGATACTGAGGAGAACGATGCCGTTGGAGAAGCCCAGCCGCTCGCCGCGGGAAGCCAGATAGCGCGGCATGTAGCCGTCTCGGGCGAGGATGGACAGAAGGGGCGGCAGGCCGTTGTAGGCGGTGTTGGCGGCCAGGTACAGCACAAGCATGGTGGTGATGTCGATGTAATAGAACATAGGACCGTGGCCAAAGGTGTTTTCGGCCACAACCGACAGGGCGGTGGCATTCAAATCTTCCAGCGGCAGCAGGTGAAAGTGCATGATAAGGAAGGATATACCCAGCAGCATAACCCCCAGGACGCCGGACATCCAGTAGGTGGTGACGGCGGCGTTGTGAACCTCGGGTTTTTTGAACATCGGCACGCCGTTGGAGATGGCCTCGACGCCGGTCATCGAACTACAGCCGTTGGCGAAGGCCCGCAGGGCCAGAAACAGGACGGTCCAGTCCAGCTGCTGCGCCGCCAGCGACTCCGGCGGGAGGATGGGGGCGGCAGGATTGGTGAAGGCGTTGAAAGCGCCGACGGCGATGAGGGCGACGATGCCGGAAATAAAAGCATAGGTGGGAAAGACGAAGACGTTGGAAGATTCCCGCACTCCCCGCAGATTGATAAGGGTCAGAATAATGAAGATTACAGCCAGATCTAGCTCCACGGTGTAGGGCAACAGGTCCGGAAAAGCCGACGTGATGGCCGCGGTGCCGGCGGAGACGCTGACCGCCACGGTGAGGGTGTAGTCGGCGAACAGCGCCGCTGCGGCGGTGAGGGCCGGCAGTTCTCCCAGATTGTTGATGGCCACCGAGTAGGAGCCGCCGCCGCCGGGGTTGGCGCGGGCCACTTGTACATAAGAAATGGTGATGATAGCAAGCAATAAGACGATGCCGATGGTTACCGGACCCATGTAGCCGTAGGCTAAGATACCGGGAATGGCGAGGACTTTCATGATTTCTTCCGGGCCGTAAGCTACCGAGGAAAGGGCGTCAGAAGAAAAAATTGCCAAGGCTTTCCATTTTGGCAGTTTTTCGTGGGCCATTTCCTGGTTGTGCAGCGGGCGGCCGATGAGCAGCCGCCTGAGTATGCGGATCATAGGGTTGGGAGGCCTCCTTGTTTACCGTTATTATTATGACCAAAAAGTTTACGAAAAAACAAATCCCGATCCTATTCCTGCGAGAGGGCTGACCGGGTGGCGTAGCATCAGGGCTACAGATTCATTATAAGGCTTATATTGAATAAAGAAAGTCCGGTATTTGACTGCTAAGGGGAAAATTTCGCCAACAGGGATGTAAAAAAAGTGTAAAGATTCATTTTCCGTGGCCGCAAGACGAAAAATCGGGCTGCAGCGCAGTTTTGCGTCAATTTTGACCTGTTTTGGCAACACAAAGAGCGCCGGTCGACCGACGGCGCTCTTTATCGGCAGGTTTGGATTCGGTTCTAGGTTGAAGCTGCTCCGCCGCCGGAGGACGTCGTGCCCGGTTTGCCGGCAGTGGGGCGGCAGGAAGGGTAGCAGCCGGTGGGTGGGCAGTAGGGGCGGCAGGAAGGATTGCAGGCGGCGGGAGGACAATTGGGACGGCAGGAAGGGTTGCAGGCGGTGGGAGGGCAGTAGGGGCGGCAGGAAGGATCGCAGGTGGCCGGTGGACAGCTGGGATGACAGGTGGGATAACAGGCGGTGGGAGGGCACAGGGGACGGCAGGTGGGATAACAGGCTGTCGGGGGGCATGAAGGGCGACAGGCGGGGTCACAGCCGCGGGGGGGACAGTTTTGAGGGTGGCAGCTTTCGGGGAAACAAGCCTTGGGACCGCAGTGGTGTTCGGCAGAAGGCCGGCAGTTTGGTTCGCAGGGACTGCCGGACGGGGGCCCGCCGGCAGGCCGGTCGTTTTCGAAATCCGGCAGGCCGGCAAGACTTTCGCTCAGCTCGGGCTGTTCCCATTTGGGGCGGTTGCATTTGCCCTTGTCGGACACGGTTCATCATCCTTCCATTTTCCGGTGTAAGGATCGTAGAGACAACCCACCGAGCCGGCAAGCCAGCGTTTTTCCGGATCCGAGCCCTGAGCCAGCGGCCGGCAGTCGTGGCACGCGTAGCGAAACTCACAGTCCCTGCATTTATCGATAAGATCCTTGGTTGTATGCCAGCACTCTTTCAGGAGCTGTCCGTTAAGTACATCCGCGAGCGGGGTATTCAATATGTTTCCGCAAGCCTGGTTACGGGCGAAGATACAGGGGATGACGTCGCCGCCGGCGGTGACGGCAATCTTGCCTGCCAGGCAGCTATGGTCGCGCTGGGCGCGGCAGAAGCTGTCCGGGTCGGTATAGAAAGGGGGCTTGATGGGCGGTTTGGCGTAGACATCAGGCAGGAGATCCCGGTCATCGCCCCGGCCGGTCGGACGCACCACGTCCGGAGGGGTGGCGCCGAGGCCCAGCCTTGTGCACATATCCATGATATTTTGAACTTCGTGCTGGTTGGCTTTCATGATAATCGAAGCAACTCTGAGGGGCACCCCGGCTGCCAGGATTTTTTCGATGGATTCCATGGTCTTGGCAAAACTGCCGGGGTTGTCGGTAACAAGGTCGTGGACTGCGGCGTTGTCGGCGTAGATGGTGGTGGCGATGTTGACTTTGGCTTCCTTGAAAAAGGCGATGCAGTCGTCGTCGATGAGGGTGGCGTTGGTAAATATCTCGATAAAGTCGTAGCCTTCCTCGTTAGCCTTGGCGACAAGTTCCCGCCAGCGGGGGTACAGGAGCGGCTCGCCGCCGATGAGCTGGATGGCGGTTGCGCCTGCGGCGCGAGCCTCGCTGATGAGCGACAGCCACCGTTCGTGCGGCACCGAATCATTTGGCACACAGGGGCCGCTGGTGGCGTAACAGTGCAGACAGCGATTGTTGCAGCAGGAAGTCAGTTCCAGCCAGAGAAAGTTCAGTTTCGGTTCCTCCGCCGGTACCGCCGGCGAAGATTCCCAGGTTGGTTCGATGAGATAGAAGGAGCCCAAGCCCATATCGATCAATCGATGCAGAAATTCGATGAAAACTTTGTCGTCAGGTGAATCGATTTCCAGCACCTCTTCGACAGCGCTTTTCTGGCAGGCCAGTAAAAGCTGTAGAGCTCCCCGATTGATGGAAAGAACCTTGCCGGTCTGAAAATCATAAATGGCGCCCCGGTTTGCGCCCTCGACAAGCTTGCAGCTGTCCCGCAGCCGATAATACAACGTTAGCCCCCCTTATCGCATTTTGGTACATAATATGCCAGGGACCGTCATGATGTGCATCGGCGATTGTCTGAAACGCCGGGCGGGATGGGGCAAGCCGGCTATTTAGCGGAATATTTCTTTTGTGTTATGTTGACAGACCGGAAAAAATGTTTTATAATAATTTTTGTCGCTATCGCGGCACACCTAGACATCTGCGGAAGTAGCTCAGTGGTAGAGCATCGCCTTGCCAAGGCGAGGGTCGCGAGTTCGAATCTCGTTTTCCGCTCCATGAGGTCAAACCCCGACAGGGATTAGCTGTCGGGGGTTTTTGCGTAAATCTTGTTTTTGTTTTACAATTATGTTATGATTTAATGCATGGTGTGCTGGGAATGTTGAAATTTCATCCCAACAGTGGTAATACTAAAGTAGCAGAACCGGCTAACAAACGAGGGGGATACAACTGAACATGAAGGTTACGACGGAGAAAATAGACGCTCACAAAACGGTGCTGGAAATGGAGATTCCCCAGCCCGAGGTAGCCAAGGCCATTGACAGGGCTTGCCAGAAGCTGGCGGCGAAGGTGAATATTCCTGGGTTCCGCAAGGGAAAGGTTCCGCGGAAGATACTGGAAATGCGTCTTGGCAAAGAAACGATACTTGACGAGGCTTTTGATCTTTTAGCCCCCGGCGTTTACGCCCAGGCTCTGCAAGAACAAAATATCGAACCGGTGGGCCGCCCGGAGATCGAACTGGTTACGCTGAAGGAAGATCAGCCGCTGGTCTTTAAGGCGACGGTTGTCGTCAAGCCGGAGATCGTTCTTGGCGAGTACAAGGGACTGAAGGTCGCCAAACCGCCGGTGGACGTCACTGCTGCCGATGTCGACCAACAGCTGGAAAATTTGCGCAACCGCAACGCCAAAATGGTGGTTGTGGAAGACGCGGATCTGCAAAAGGGTGATTTTGCCATTATTGATTTCGAGGGTTTTGTCGACGGTGAGCCGTTTAAAGGCGGCGACGCCAAGGGCTATCCCCTGGAAGTCGGTTCCGGCAGCTTTATTCCCGGTTTCGAGGAGCAACTCATCGGGGCCAAGGCCGGCGATGAGCGGGAGGTCAAGGTGACCTTCCCGGCTGACTACTTCGTGCCGGAGCTGGCAGGCAAGGAAGCGCAGTTCAAGGTTAAGGTCAATGATATCAAGCGCAAGGAACTGCCGGAGCTTGACGACGAGTTCGCCAAAGAAGTGGGCGAGGCCGATACCGTAGAGGAATTAAAGGCCTCCATCGAGAATAGATTAAAGCAGGCTGCCGAGGAAAAGGCCGAACGCGAGTTTCGCACCGGCGCGGTAAAGGCGGCTGTGGCCAATGTGACGGTTGATGTTCCGGAAGTCATGGTGGAGAGCCAGATTGAAACGATGCTCCAGGACATGGATGTTAACCTCCAAAACCGGGGCATGAGTCTCGCCAAATATATGGAGTACGCCAAAACCGACATCGCTTCCCTGCGCGAGAATTATCGCGAGCCGGCGCTCAGTAGCGTCAAGACCGACCTGATGCTGGAAGCCATCGCCAAAGCGGAGAAGGTGGAAGTAAAACCGGAAGACCTGGAAGCAGAGATTGCCGCCATGGCCGCGGGCTATCAGGCATCGGTGGATGAAGTGCGGAAAATCATCATGCAGGAAGGCCGGGTGGATTCCCTGGCCAAGTCAGTGTTGCGCAGGAAAGCCGCCGAGTTAATTATCGACAGCGCGACGGCCGAATAGCATTTCGCTGCTTGTGGCAATAAGATAAGAGTAGTTATCAGGATTTTATGTGACCGAGGTGTTTAATTATGAACTTTGTACCGATAGTTGTCGAACAGTCCAACCGGGGTGAGCGGGCTTATGACATTTACTCGCGTCTCCTCAAGGACCGTATTGTTTTCATCGGCGGACCGATTGACGACAGTGTCGCCAATGTGGTCATCGCCCAGCTGCTGTTTCTGGAGTCGGAAGATCCTGACAAGGATATCCACCTCTACATCAACAGCCCCGGTGGAGTGGTAACCGCAGGTCTGGCTATCTATGATACCATGCAGTATGTCAAACCCGACGTATCGACGATCTGCCTGGGACAGGCGGCCAGCGCAGCGGCCCTGCTTCTGGCGTCCGGCGCCAAAGGGAAACGTTTCGCCCTGCCGTACGCCCGGATTATGATTCATCAGCCTCATGGCGGCGCCCAGGGACAGGCCACCGATATTGAGATTCATGCCAGAGAAATCCTGCGCATGCGGGAAATCGGCAACGAGATCCTGGTTCGCCACACCGGCCAAACGACCGAGAGAATCGAACGGGACGTCGAGCGAGATTTGTTTATGTCCAGTGAACAGGCCAAAGAATACGGTATCATCGATTCCGTGGTACTTCGAAACGAAAAGCGCAAGGACAATCCCAAATAAAGAGGTGAAAGCATGTTGAAGTTTGGGGACGATAGGGGTCAACTGAAGTGTTCGTTCTGCGGCAAGCTACAGGAACAGGTCAAGAAACTGGTCGCCGGCCCTGGTGTCTATATTTGCGACGAATGTATCGAGCTGTGCAACGAGATCATAGAAGAAGAATTGAGTGAAGATGTCGAGCTGGAGCTGAGGGATATCCCCAAACCAAAGGATATCAGGGATATTCTCGATCAGTATGTCATCGGCCAGGACGACGCCAAGAAATCGCTGGCAGTGGCTGTTTACAACCACTACAAGCGGATTAATCTCGGGTCGAAGATGGAAGATGTCGAGCTGCAGAAGTCGAATATCGTCATGCTTGGGCCTACCGGCAGCGGCAAGACGCTGCTGGCGCAAACCCTGGCTAAAATCCTCAATGTTCCCTTTGCTATTGCCGACGCCACTTCGTTGACCGAAGCCGGCTATGTCGGTGAGGATGTGGAAAACATCCTTCTGAAACTGATCCAAGCCGCCGATTACGATGTCGAGAAAGCCGAGAAGGGCATCGTGTATATCGACGAGGTTGATAAAATCGCCCGCAAGTCCGAGAATCCTTCGATAACCCGCGATGTCTCGGGCGAGGGCGTCCAGCAGGCTCTGCTGAAGATTCTGGAAGGCACGGTGGCCAGCGTACCGCCGCAGGGCGGCCGTAAGCACCCGCATCAGGAATTCATCCAGATTGACACCACGAATATTTTGTTTATCTGCGGCGGGGCCTTTGACGGCATCGACAAGATCATCAGCTCGCGGACCGGCAAAAAGACGATGGGCTTTGGCGCTGAAGTCAAGAGCAAGCAGAAAAAGCAGGTCGGCGAGATTTTGCGGCAGATTCTGCCGGAAGATCTCCTGAAATTTGGCCTGATTCCGGAGTTCGTCGGCCGTCTGCCGGTGATTGTGACTTTGGATGCGCTGGACCAAGAGGCGCTGATCAGAATTCTCACCGAGCCGAAGAACGCGCTTATCAAACAGTATCAGAAATTCCTGGAACTTGACAATGTGCAGCTGGAGTTTAAAGAAGAGGCTCTCACCGCCATCGCCGACGAGGCTCTTAAACGAAATACCGGCGCCCGGGGTCTGAGGGCCATCATTGAGGCGATTATGCGCAACGTCATGTACGAGGTGCCATCCCGGGGCGATGTGGCGAAATGCATTGTCACCAAGGAGGTTGTCCTGACTAAGGAAGAGCCGATCCTGGTGACCATCGACCGTAAAGTGAAGAAAAAAGAAGAATCAGCATAAAAAAGGGAGACTTTACGTCTCCCTTTCTTTTTTTTGTCGATTACGCCTAGTTTTGCCTGTTTTTGCCGGGATAAAATAGGATTGCCTGCCAATACTAATTGTACGACAAGTTGTTGGGAAAGGAGGCTTGATAAGGTGGATTACGCTGTCAATATCATTACGGTGATCCAGTTCTTTTTCGCCATTGTGATCGGACTGTATTTCTGGAATCTCCTCCGGTCGCAGCAAGGCAACAGAGTCGCGGTGGACCGTGAATCGAAGAAGGAAATGGATAAGCTTCAGCGCCTGCGTGATATAGCTCTGACCGAGCCGCTGGCGGAGAAGACCCGACCCAACACATTTGCCGAGATCGTCGGCCAGGAAGAAGGCTTGAAGGCCCTGAGGGCCTCGCTGTGCGGTCCGAATCCGCAGCATGTGATTATGTACGGACCACCCGGTGTCGGTAAAACGGCGGTCGCCAGACTGGTGCTGGAGGAGGCCAAGCGCAACCTGCTTTCTCCCTTTGGTCCCAGCGCCAAGTTTATCGAGATGGATGCCACCACCGCCCGGTTCGACGAGCGGGGCATCGCCGACCCGCTGATTGGTACGGTGCATGATCCGATTTATCAGGGAGCAGGGCCGCTGGGCATTGCCGGCATTCCCCAGCCTAAGCCGGGAGCGGTTACCAAGGCTCATGGCGGGATTCTCTTTATCGATGAAATCGGCGAACTTCACAATATCCAGATGAACAAGCTGCTGAAGGTGCTGGAAGACCGCAAGGTTTTTCTGGAAAGTTCCTACTACAACAGTGAAGACACCAATATACCCAGTCACATTCACGATATATTCCAGAACGGCCTGCCGGCTGACTTCCGGCTTATCGGCGCCACTACCCGCACGCCGCAGGACATTCCTCCGGCCATCCGTTCCCGCTGTGTCGAGATTTTTTTCCGGCCCCTGCTGCCGGAGGAGATTGGCCTGATTACCCGCAACGCCGTCCGCAAGGTTGATCTGGCGATGGAAGAGGCGGCGGTGGAAGTAATCAAACGTTATGCCACCAACGGCCGGGAAGCGGTCAATATCGTCCAGATCGCCGCCGGCATCGCCCTGAATGAAGGCAAGAAAGCCATAACCTGCGCCGATATCGAGTGGGTGATCAATTTCGGCCAGTATAATCCGCGCCCGGAAAAAAAGGTGCCTAATAAACCTCAGGTGGGCTTCGCCAACGGCTTGGCGGTGTACGGGCCCAATATCGGCACAGTGCTGGAAATCGAGGTTTCGGCGCAGCCTAACCCCAGTGGCAGCGGCAAGCTGATGATCACCGGCGTTGTGGATGAAGAGGAATTGATTTCTCCGGGCCGGACGATGCGCCGCAAGAGCATGGCCAAGGGGTCGCTGGATAATGTACTTACGGTGCTTGCCAATCAGTGCGGTGTTGAATTTCACAAGTTTGACATTCACATCAACTTCCCCGGCGGCGGGCCGGTGGACGGACCTTCGGCCGGAGTGACGGTGGCGGTGGCCATATATTCCGCGGTCTATAATATTCCTGTCGACAACGCCGTGGCGATGACCGGCGAGCTTTCAATCCGGGGAATGGTAAAACCGGTCGGCGGTGTGAGCACAAAGATCGCGGCCGCAAAACAGGCCGGAGCAAGACGGGTCATCATTCCCAAGGAAAATTGGCAGGAACTTTATAAGGACGCCGGGGTGGAAGTGATGGCGGTGGAAACGCTGGAAGAAGTGCTCAAGTACGCTTTGGTCAAGGCGAATGACGTTTACCGACTGGAATTGTTTACCCCGAAGCATGACCTGCTCACAGCAGCCGGGGTTAAGATGTAAAACCTCCTCCCCCAACGCTTTTTCACCGGCGTTGGGGCTTTTTTTGGAACCGAAGGACGAATCGATGAATACAGTAAAAGGATTTTTGACGTGGCCTGAGAATATTTATAAATAGCGACGTTGAAACTAACACTGTCATGTCAAAGTTGAGGAGGCTAAGTATGTCTAAGCAGACACGCAAGATGCCGCTATTGCCGCTCCGGGGCATTCTGGTTTTTCCATATATGATTATTCACCTTGATGTGGGCCGGGAGAAGTCGATCAGTGCGCTTGAGGAATCGATGGTGCATGATCGACTGATTATGTTGGCGACCCAGCGCGAGGCCCAAAACGACAAACCAACGCCTGAGGATATTTTCACTGTCGGTACGGTGGTGGAGATCAAACAGCTGGTGAAGCTGCCTGGCGGGACTATCCGGGTACTGGTGGAGGGGCTGCACCGGGCGGAAATCATCAGTTATGCCGAGCTTGAGCCCTTTTACATGGTGGAAATCAAGGAGTATGACAAGCCGGAGACCAAGACGCCGGAAATCGAGGCTCTGACCAGGACTGCCGTGCATCAGTTCGAGCAGTGGGTGAAACTGAGCAAGAAGATACCGCCGGAGACGCTGGTGTCGGTGGTGATGGTGGAGGAGCCGGGCCGGCTGACCGATCTGATTGCCAGCCATCTGGCGCTGAAAATCGAAGACAAGCAGTCCCTGCTGGACGCCGTCGATGTCAAGGATAGGCTGGAGAGGCTCTGCGACATTCTCGGACGGGAAATGGAAATCCTCGAGCTGGAGAAGAAGATCAATGTCCGGGTGCGCAAGCAGATGGAAAAGACGCAGAAGGAGTATTATCTGCGGGAGCAGCTCAAGGCGATCCAGAAGGAACTCGGCGACAAGGACGACCGGACAGCGGAAGTCGACGAGTACCGGCAGCGGCTGAAAGAGCAGGAAGTACCGAAAGAAGTAGCCGAAAAAATAAACAAAGAAATCGAGCGGTTGGAGAAAATGCCGCCGATGGTGGCAGAAAGCGCGGTAATCCGGACCTATCTGGACTGGCTGCTGGCTTTGCCGTGGTCGAAGGAGACAGCTGACAGCCTGGATATTACGATAGCCGAGCAGATTCTGGAAGAAGATCACTACGGCCTGGATAAAGTGAAGGAGCGGATATTGGAATACCTGTCGATCCGCAAGCTGACCCAGAAAATGAAGGGGCCAATCCTCTGCCTGGTCGGTCCGCCCGGTGTTGGTAAAACATCCCTGGCTCGTTCGATAGCCCGCTCGATGGAACGCAAATTCGTCCGGGTGTCGCTGGGCGGGGTGAGGGACGAAGCCGAGGTTCGCGGCCATCGCCGGACCTATGTCGGCGCTCTGCCGGGCAGGATTATCCAGGGCATGCGGACTGCCGGATCGCGCAATCCCGTCTTTCTTCTTGATGAAATTGACAAGATGAGCTCCGATTTTCGGGGCGATCCTTCGGCTGCCCTGCTGGAGGTGCTTGATCCTGAGCAGAACAACAGTTTCAGCGACCATTATATCGAGGTGCCCTTCGACCTTTCCCGGGTGCTGTGGGTGGTTACCGCCAATGTCATGCACAACATTCCCCGGCCACTCATGGACCGCATGGAGATCATCACCATCGCCGGGTACACCGAGGAGGAAAAGGTCCAGATTGCCAAACGGTACCTTGTACCGAAGCAGACCCGGGACCACGGGCTGGACAACAAAAACATCATTTTTTCCGAAGGCACGATTCAAAAAGTCATCCGCGATTATACCCGGGAAGCCGGCGTGCGCAACCTGGAGCGCAATATAGCCAACCTGTGCCGTAAAGCGGCCCGCCAGATCGTCCAGGATAAACGCAAGGTGGTAAAGATTACCGCCCAGAATCTGCATACCTTTCTCGGTGCTCCAAGATTCCGTCACGCCCAGGCCGAACGCAACAAACAGGTGGGTGTGGCCACCGGCCTCGCCTGGACCGAGGTCGGCGGAGATGTGCTGGCGGTTGAGGTTACGGTGATGAAGGGAAAAGGAAAACTGACCCTGACCGGACAGCTGGGTGAAGTTATGCAGGAGTCGGCTCAGGCCGGATTCAGCTATATCCGCAGCCGCGCCCAGGAACTGGGGGTCGAACCCGATTTTTACGAACGGACCGATATCCATATCCATCTGCCTGAGGGCGCCATTCCTAAAGACGGCCCCTCGGCCGGCATTACTATGGCCACCGCGGTGGCTTCGGCCCTCACCGGCCGGCCGATAAGAAACGACATCGCTATGACGGGGGAAATCACGCTGCGGGGGCGGGTGCTTCCGGTCGGCGGCATCAAGGAAAAGGTGCTGGCGGCGCATCGGGCCGGTATCAAAAAGATCATTATGCCGAAGGAAAACAAGCGGGATATGGACGACATCCCGGTAAACGTCAAGCGGAATCTGGAATTCGTCCTGGTGGAACATATGGATGAGGTGCTGAGCACCGCCTTGGTGACCGGCCAGTGAACAATGAAAAAGCTTTGGATGTAATCAACGCCAAGTATACCGGCACCGCCGTGCGCCGCGATCAGTATCCGCCGGGGGAACTGGCCGAGGTGGCGTTTATCGGGCGGTCCAATGTCGGCAAATCATCACTGATCAATTCTCTCTGCCGGCATGGCGGCCTGGCTCGGGTCAGCGGCACGCCGGGGAAAACCCAGACCATCAATTTTTACACTGTGACCCTGAAGTTTGACGAAAACCAAAGGTATGATTTTTTCCTGGTGGATCTGCCAGGTTATGGTTACGCCCGCAGAGGCCGGGAGGCCCGCAAGCAATGGTCCCGCTTCATTGACGAATACCTCGGCGAATCGCCCCGCCTCAAGCTGGTCTGTCAGCTTGTCGACAGCCGTCACTTGCCGATGGACAGCGACAAACAGGCTTACCAGAGCCTGGCTGAGCTGGGACAGCCGATTCAGGTGGTGGCCACGAAAACAGACAAACTGTCCCGTTCGGCGGTGCACAAGCAACTGGAGGCCATCAAAACAGGCCTGGGGGTTGACCCGGGCCTGTCGGTGCTGGCCTATTCGGCGGTGAAGAACTCCGGCCGGGCCGAGCTTCTTGACGTTATTCACACGGTTTTGTTAAAATGATAGAGGTACGGGCAGCCGGTCTGCCCTTTCCACTTGTCAGGGGGCAGGCATGCTTAGCGATTACGACAAACAATTACTGAATTTAATACAGGGAAATATTCCGTTCGCCAAACGGCCGTTCGCGGCAATCGCCGAGCGCCTGAACAGCGACGAAGACACCGTTATTGAGCGGCTGAAGAATTTAAAGGATCAGGGGTACATCCGGCGGATCGGTCCCTTTTTCGATTCGGCCCGTCTGGGGTATGTCAGCACGCTGGTGGCGCTGCGGGTCCAGCCCGGTGCGGTGCAGGCCGTAGCGGAAGCAGTCAACCTTTACCCGGGGGTCACCCATAACTATGAACGCGAGGGCAAGTACAACCTGTGGTTCGCGGTGCTGTCGCCAGACCGGCAGACCCAGGAACAGGTGCTGGCCGAGGTAGCCAGTTTGCCGGGAGTGGAGCGGCTTCTCAACCTACCGGCGATAAAAAAATACAAAGTCAATGTCCAGTTTACGCTGGAGTAACTTAACGGTATGCGGCTTTATGCCTGATCCTTCCTTCTATGAGGATGATCAGGCTTTTTTATTTCGTCTGTTCGGGTATTTGACAGGGCTAAGGCATTTAGAGATCAGGACGGTTATGGGGAGGCCCAAAGGATAGTGGACGGGAAGAAACGGAATGCCCTCGGCCTGCACTGCTAAAAAGTGACCTGCAGATCCTGGAGTCCAGGGTTTGCAGGTCACTTTGTTTCATTCAAAACCGTCGGAAGCCGCCAAGACCGATCCCGGCGGAGTCGCCGCGCCCGGCCAGGCACAGCAGATCTCGGTTGCTACTATTCAGTATAGCGCTGACGATCTGCCCGGAGGATTTTCCGGTGGTCTTTTTGGCCCATACCAGTACCCGCAGCAGTTGCCTGAATTTGCTCTTTTCTTCCGCAGTCATCCGAATCATGGGGGTCATCTCCTCAGGCCGCTAGCCAGATCAAGCTCGATGATTTTGCGGATGAAAGTACATACATAGGGGGTGATATCTTCGTCCAGCTCTTCAGCCAGCTTGTTGATGACGTCGGGCTCAGCGTCAGGCAGGTAGGTTTTGATGAAACGGATGATTTTGTCTTTATCCAGCATGACGAGCACCTCCGTTTACGTTAATTATCGCCGACAGGTGTGACAAGATTATGACAACGACGGTGGCGCAGGGGCCTTCAGGCCGCCCTGACAGAGCTGCGAGGCCTGGCCTATGCGGCAGCCAGAATTTACAGCTGGACGGCGGTCCTGGCCTATGGTAAAATGAAGTTTACGCACACGGCTTTCAGGCTGTGTGTCTTTCTTTCCTGACGTTTGTACAGAAAGGATGATGTCATTTGAATAGGACTAAACGCGGCGCGCTTGCTTTTTTGCTGGGCGCAGCGGTGGCGGTGTTCACTGCTGCGACTGTGCTCACGGCTACCGGTCACGCGGCGGCCAGGCCGTCAACCGAGGTCGCCGAGGTAGCGCAGGAACTGCATCCTGATACGGCCCAGCATCATGATGATATCAGCTCCGGCGGCCAGTTTTCCCCTGCGGCGGTGCAGCAGCGGATTCAGACATACCAAGGCTGGCAGGGCCAGGCAGGCGCCAGCCGGCAAAATCCGGTCGACGCGGTGCGGGCCGCGGCAGCCGGTCTGGGACTGGACGCTAATGCCGACTCCTTCTATCTGGTGGGCAAAACCGATGCGGTTGCCACTGTTCATGTTGTTCACCAGAAAAAGGGTTATACCGTTACCCTGGTTCCTTCAGGCAGCGCCTGGATTGCCGCTTCAATAAGCCCGGCCTGAGCGTGGGCAAAGGGATCACGTCTGCTTGAAACCGCCAGCCTCAGCTTGTTTGAGGATGGCGGCTTTTTCCAACTTCATGTTGACGATATAAGGAAGATAATGGTACAATTTAGCAGATTACATAATGGCTGGAGGGCGAACAGATGGGGATAGGCAATTGTTATGAATGTGGAACGCTGTGTGTGCAAACCCCGAATGGACTCTGTCCCCGCTGTCAGCAGGAGTTTTTTGAGGCCGAGGAAAAAGTGACGGAGCATGTGCACAATAACAAGAACGCGACGATCGAGTCGGTTCATGAAGCCACTAAAGTCAAAAAGCACATCATCATGCAGATGATCCGGACCGGCCGGATCCTTGAAGGCGAGCTGACCTATTGCTGCGAAAAATGCGGTCTGGCTATCACCTCAGGCCAGTATTGCCCGGCCTGCACCACCCGGGTGCTGGAGGCACTGAAATCGTCCGCCCCAAAAGCGCAGCCCGAATCCGGCCAAAATGGCAGCGGGGGTCTGTATATCAGCGACCTGCTGGAAAAAAGAGGCTAGTCTGGCCGATTTTTGTCGAAAGATTTTTGAGGAAATGCGTGAGTCTTTCCTAGAAATAACTGGAAAATCGTGGTATTATTAAACTGGATAGAAGTCCGGTTTTGCCCGCTGGCTGGTAAGGCGGCTGCCCGGAGCGAGCCAACTGAATATGATTTCGATAATGTGCAGGATTTCGAAGAAAACCTGCAAGGGGGATGAGAAAAAATTCATGTTCAGTTTGCTTATCACCCTGAAGGGGTTATTGTCCTCCCTATGGGGAGTAAATCAAGAGGAGTAGAGGTTCGCTTCGGGCGGCCTTTTTTTTTGCTACGGCCGCTCTGCAACCCCCAGCTGCTTTGTACTCCCGAACCCATTGCTAGCGTATCTCCAGTACGCGCGATGCTGTTAAATCAGCCGGCGCATACCATCCCGAACAAACATGTCTCGGAGGAAACGGTGCTGCGGTCCGCGGGGCCAAGTGCAACTGGGGATTTCGCAAGCGGCCTATGTGTTGTTAAGCTGCTGGGAACATTTCGGAGTGCTTTTTTCGCCTGTCAGCCTGTTTGCAGGAGTTTGCGGCCTTCGACCAGAAAATAAAATATGACAAATGATGGTCGGTCTGCGGGCAGACTAAAGGCAGCGGAAATAAAGCAGATAGTGGAGTAGATGCTATGCTGGATGCGTTGGACAAAAAAATTATCATCGCCGTGCAGGAGGATTTCCCCCTGGTGCGGGAACCTTACCGTGAACTGGCTGAACGAATCGGTATCAGCGAAGACGAACTGCTCACCCGGCTCGACAGGTACAAGCGCTCCGGGGAAATGCGGCGGATGGGGGCCGTGCTCAGGCACCGGGAGGTGGGCTTTGCTGCCAACGCGCTGTGTGCCTGGCAGGTGCCGGCGGAAAGGATGTCGGCGGTAGCGGCGGTGATGGCGGCCGATGCTGCAGTCACTCATTGTTATGAACGGCTGGCTTATCCGGAATGGCCTTACAATTTCTATATCATGCTTCACGGACATACCCGTCAGGAATGCTGTGATACTGCCGCCAGACTGGCGCAGGCCGCCGGTATGGATCAATATATCATGCTGTTCAGCACCCGGGAGTGGAAAAAGGCTACGATGCGTTATTTCGGGAGGGTGAAAAAATCATGATCAGGAGTTTTGACCAGATTCTCAAAGCGGTGTGCGGCTTGCCGCCCAAACGGGTCGTGGTGGCGGTAGCCCAGGATGACGCTGTGCTGGAAGCGGTGAAGGGAGCCAGGGAACAGGGCGTAGCCGAGTTTTCGCTTGTCGGCGATGCTGCCAAGATACAGTCTGTCGGCGATCGCCTGGGGATTGATCTGGGCGGTCTGACCATCGTCCACGAGCCGGATGACCGTCAGGCGGCCTTGCGCGCCGTTACGCTGGTTTCCAGCGGCGAAGGGGATATCCTGATGAAGGGTCTTTTGGGTACCGCCGATCTCCTCAGAGCGGTACTGGACAAGCAGGTGGGGCTGCGCAGCGGGCGTCTCCTCAGCCATGTTATCGTATCCGAGCCCAAGGGTTATGACCGCCTGATTCTGTTGACCGACTGTGCGATGAATATTGCTCCCACACTGCAGCAAAAGGCCGAAATCCTGGAGAATTGCCTGCCTTTGGCGGCACGCTTGGGAATGAATCCGGTGAAGATCGCGGCCCTCGCCGCGGTGGAGACGGTAAACCCGGATATGCAGGCGACGCTTGACGCGGCGGCTTTGGCCAAAATGGCGGATCGCGGGCGGTGGAGGGGAGCCGTTGTCGACGGACCGTTGGCGCTGGACAACGCTCTGAGCGCAGAGGCTGCCCGGCATAAAGGGATCAGCAGTCCGGTGGCTGGAGCGGCGGACGTTTTGCTGGTTCCCGGCCTCGACGCCGGCAACGTTCTGTTCAAAGCGATGGTTTATTTTGGCGGAACTCCGGTGGCCGGACTGGTTTTGGGCGCCGCGAAGCCGGTTGTTCTTACTTCCCGCGCCGACAGCTTTGAGGCGAAGATCATGTCGATCGCACTGGCGGCGCTGCTCGAAAAAAAATGAAACCGCCGGGGAGCGAAGGAGGATTTTCCGGTTTCTGCTAGAATAAATAGGTGTACTGGTCAGACCACCCGTCCACCCGTCCACCTGTCGTGCCGGCTTGATTAGCGATCTTTCCGATGATCGCATGAATTAGCCGGCCTTTTAGGGAAAAACTATAAGCACCATAGTTGCGGTATGAAGGGTCGGGAGAGCTCCCGTCCTTTATATAATGCTGAGGTGAGAATCAATTAGGAGGTGCCCTTGAATGGCCGAAGTTTCACTACAAGGTGAGCAAAGAGTTTTCATGACAGGCAACGAGGTAATAGCCTGGGGCTGCGTTGCAGCAAAAGCGGATATCATGTACGGCTACCCCATTACTCCGCAAAACGAGATCATGCATTACTGGACCCGGCTTGCCCCGAAATACGGCAAGAAGTTTCTCCAGACCGAGGATGAAATTTCCGCGGGCTTCACGATGCTGGGCGGGGTCATGACCGGACGGAAGGCCTTTACCGGCACGGCCGGACCGGGGAACACCCTGATGCAGGAATCGATCAGTATGGCGGAGATGATGCGGCTGCCGGGCGTTTTCTTTATCCAGCAGCGGGGCGGTCCGTCAACAGCTACTGTTATTTATGCCCAGCAGGAAACGCAGCTGACCTGTTTCGGCGGCAACGGGGAAGGCCATCGGCTGGTTTATTCCACCGCCAATCACCAGGAGCTGTTCGATTATACGATCAAGGCTTTCAACATGGCCTGGACATACCGGTTTCCGACCTTCATCCTGGCAGACGGCTACCAGGCGAAAATGCGGGAACCCCTGACTATCTACGAGCCGGAAGGGCGCGGCCAAAAACTTGTCACCCCAACGGCGATGGTCGGCGAGAACAAACCAGGCAAGCAGTTTAAGCATCTTCGCAATACATACAACACCGAGGACGAGTTGTACGAGGTGGTTATGGCCAACCAGCGCGACTGGGAGGCGATGGCGGCCGAAACGGTGGAATGGTCGGAAAAAGGCTGCGAGGACGCTGATATCATTCTGGTGACCCACGGCATCGTTTCCCGGGCGGCCATGGGCGCTTATGAACAACTGCGGGCCGAGGGCAAGAAAGTCGGTTTCTTCCGGCCGATTACTGTTCGCCCGTTCCCGGAAAAACAACTGCAGGCGGCGGTCAAAAACGCCAAAAAGCTCCTTGTCGCCGAGTCGGCCTACGGGCAGTTCCTCAAGTTTGTCCAGACCGCTTTGTATGGCGCGCCTATTGAGATAGCGACCATGCTGCGGCCCGGGATCGGGATCACCACCGAAGAGCTTGTGGAAGAATACAACAAACTGTGAGGCAGGAGGAAGAAAAAATGCAAGAACTGAAAGAAAATAATGTTCTTCAGCCGGCAATGCCAACATGCTGGAATGAAGATACCAAACCGCATAAATTTTGTCCTGGCTGCGGCCATGGGATTATCCTGAAGGTGCTTGGCGAGGCTATCGACGAACTGGGCATCAAAGATCAGATGGTTTTCGGCTGTGACATCGGCTGTTCGCTCCTTTCCTGGGACTTCTTCGCCGCCGACAGCGTCCAGACCCACCACGGCCGAACCGCGCCGGTAATCACCGGCATGAAACGGGCCAAACCCGATATTGTCGGCGTTGTGTACATGGGCGACGGCGGCGGCTATGCCATTGGCTCGCAGCACTTGTTCAACGCCGCGGTCCGCAACGAGAAAATCACCATCATTCTCTGCAACAACTGCAACTACGGCATGACCGGCGGTCAGATGGCCCCGACCACGCTGCCGGGAATGAAAACCGAGACTTCACCTTACGGCCGGGACGTCGCCGAAACCGGCAATCCCACCAAAGGCCCGGAAATGGTGGCCGCGGTGGCTCCGGAAGGAGCCTATGTGGCCAGGGGGACCATCGCCAATGTCCGGCAGCTGAAAGGATTCATCAAAAAGGCGCTGGAAAACCAGATCGCCGGCAACGGCCTGTCCTTCGTGGAGTGCCTGTCGTCCTGCCCCACCAACTGGCGCACCAACGCCAAACAGACCTGGGAATTCGTCGAAAAGGATATGCCACAGTATTTCAAGATCGGTGAACTGCGTACCCCGCAGGCGAAGGAGGGCTAACAAGTGGCAAAAGTCATAAAAATTGCGCTGGCCGGTGAAGGCGGCCAAGGTGTTCAGTCGATCGCCGAGATTTTGGCCGAAGCCGCGAACGAAGACGGCAAGAACGCTCTGTATATCCCGAACTTCGGGGTCGAGCAGCGGGGCGGCGTCTCCATTGCTTTTGTCCAGATCAGCGACGGCCCGATCGGCGCTCCCAAGTTCCAGAAGGCCGATATCCTGATCCCGCTCAGCCCGCGGGCGGTGAAGCGGACCAGGATGCACGCAGGCAAAGATACGGTTTATATCTACGACAATTCACTGATCCAGGAAGCCGAAGTCAACGATAATGTCGTCGGTATGCAGTATTATGACGTCACTGTGCCCTGCCCGACCGCCGACGAGCCGAATCAGGACCTGCAGCAGGATATGATCGCCGGCGAGCCGAAGACTTGCTCCTTCACAAAACCCGGACCCGGCGTCGACCCTGCCGATATTCCTTCTGACGTGGCCCGGGTTATTCCCATTCCGGCCAATGATATTGCCAAAGACGAATTGCACCCGCGGGTGTTCAACATCATCATTCTTGGCGCGGTTATTGCCGCTACGGAAGTCCTGCCGCTGGAAACCATCAAAACGGCTCTGGACACCAAGCTTGGCGACAAGTTCAAAAACAACCCCCAACTGCGCGAAATGAATTTCAAGGCACTGGAACGCGGTTATGAGCTTATCAAAAACGCGGTGGCGCGGTAAGGAGGGTTACCATGGCAAAAGTTAACTGGGAATCGGCGGTTTCGGAAAACGAAAAAGGTCAATGGGCGATTTTCCCCGGGCTGTGCAAGGGCTGTGGCCTGTGTACGCAAAAATGTCCGGTAAAATGCATCAGCTGGTCGGAAGGCCTCGGCGTCTACGGTACGCCGCGGGTTGAGGCCGATATGGGCAAGTGTATTGTCTGTGGTATTTGTCAGATGGTTTGTCCCGACTGCGCCATAAGGGTCGAAAAAAAGAAATAAAACGAAGCATTATATTGAATGGCGGCGGCCCTTAAGGTATTATAGAAGCAGATTCTTTGTTGGTTAGGTGATTTTATTGAAACAACACGCCATATTTGATCTGGTGCGTGACGAACTAATGGCGGTCGAAAATGAGCTTGCTTCTGTAATACGCTCCCAGGTTGATTTGGTGACGGATATTGGGAGTCATTTGCTCAGGGCGGGCGGCAAGCGCCTGAGGCCCGCCCTGTACTTTCTGTGTGCCAAAAGCGGTCAGCCGGCACGGGAAAAGATGCTGCCGGCGGCTGTGGCTATCGAACTCATTCACATGGCTACCTTGGTCCACGACGATGTGATCGACGAGGCTACCACCCGGCGGGGATTGCCGACAGCCAGTGTCCGCTGGGGAAATCACATGGCGGTGCTGTCCGGCGACTATCTTTTCGCCAAAGCTTTTTCGCTGATCGCCGGCGACACCGGCAGTCCGACTCTCAAGGTTCTCACTGAAACGATCTGCGCCGTTTGCGAAGGTGAAATTATCCAGATTCGCGATATTTTCAACCCTGAGCAAAGCGAGGCAGATTACCTGGACCGGATTGACAAAAAGACGGCCGGGTTTATCGCCGCAAGCTGCGAGCTTGGCGCCGGCTGCGCCGGGCTGGCCGCCGGGGAAATCCGGGGGCTGCGCCAGTACGGCCATACCGTTGGGATGGCCTTTCAGATCACCGACGATATCCTGGACGTCACCGCGTCGTCGGAGCAGATCGGCAAACCGGCAGGCAACGATCTGCGACAGGGCGTTCTGACCATGCCGGTGATTTATGCCCTGAGCCACAGCAAGCATTCGGCCGAACTGAAACAGCTTATTTCTGCCCGGGATATGTCGGAAGCGAAACTCAAACAGATTATGGCCATCATCCACGAAACCGACGCTGTCGAATATTCATATCGACGGGTAGGAGAATATCTGGAAGCTGCCCGGAATAGTATACCAAGGTCGCTCACCGGCGGGGTAAAGGAATCCCTGCTGGAAGTCGCCGATTTCGTCGGCCTCCGCAAATACTGATTGGACGGAGGGACACATGTTTAGGCCAGTTAAAACTAAAAAGGTTTATGAAGAAATCATTGGACAGATTAAGAACCTGATCGTGGACGGAAAGCTGCAACCTGGCGATAAGCTACTATCCGAAAGGGAGTTGTCGGAAAAGCTGAATGTGAGCAGGGCTTCGGTTCGGGAAGCATTCAGCGCCCTGGAGATGATGGGGGTTATTTCCATCCGCCCGGGGGAGGGCAGCTTCGTGAAGCAGGTGTCCTTCGAAGGGATGCTGGAACCGCTCTCCTTCTTGCTGCAGGTGGATATCGACGATATCATGCAGCTTTTGGAAGTGCGAAAAATACTGGAAATTGAGACGGCAGGGCTGGCCGCTACCCGCGTCACCCCGGAGAATCTTGAAGCCCTGCAGCGGGCGGTCAACAGCATGTTGTCAGAGGTGCGCCGCGGCGAGATCGGCGACACCGCCGATTCGGACTTTCATTTTGCCGTGGCTGCAGCAGCCAACAACCCCATACTGATTAAAGTGATGAACACCATTTCCGATCTGATGCAGAACACTTTTCGCAGCTCACGCCAGAAGCTGTTTATCGTCGAAAATATGCCGATGGTGCTGTATAGCGCCCATTTAGGCATCTATTAGGCCATCGCCTCCAAAAACCCCAGTTTGGCCAGGCTCAGGATGCGGGAACATCTGACTATGGTCGAAGAGATGATGAGAGCCCTTAAAGAGGGCGGAATCAACTCGCTGAAAAAATTTCGCGAGATTTCACCTGAACATAAAATCCGGGATGATTTCGGGTTCCCTTCCTAGAATTATATAAGCAGCGGCTATAAGCCGCTGCGCAACAGGAGTTTTCAGAATTGCCCCAATTATGTTCAAGCTTTCACAAGCTTCTTCCGATCCCGAATCCTGAGTCTTACCTAAATTAGCAGTTTTGTCTGGTCTACTGGTCTGGTCAGCAGACAGGTGACAACAAAGGAGGTGGGAGAAAAAGCAGAGTTGACGGATGGTCTTATGGTTTGTGGTTGCTTATAAGAGAAAAAAAGGGGTGTACGCGAAAATGACATGGACACAAAACTACCAGCCGATTATGGACAGCATCGGGATTTCGGCGCTTGTTGCCGCGATTCCACTCTTTATCCTGCTGTACATGCTGGGCATCAAGCGTTCCAAAGGCCATAACGCCGCTTTCTTCGGTGTGCTTTCGGCGGTGGTGATTGCGATTGCCGGTTTCAAGATGCCTGCCGCACTGGCCATCAGCGCCACGCTAAACGGTGCCCTTGTCGGTATTTTCCCGATCGTCTGGATCGTTGTCACAGCTATCTGGGTTTACAATATGACGGTCGAATCCGGTGAATTCGAGATTATCAAAAATTCCCTGGCTTCGATCACCGACGACCGTCGTCTCCAGGCCTTATTTATCGCTTTCGCTTTCGGATCGTTCATCGAAGGCACCGCCGGATTCGGCACGCCGGTGGCAATCACTGCCGCCATGCTGGTGGGCCTCGGTTTCAACCCTGTATATGCCGCAGGTATCTGCCTGGTCGCCAATACCGCTCCGGTAGCCTTCGGCGCCATCGGTATCCCGGTGGTTGTTCTCGGACAAGTGTCCGGCATCGACGCCATGACCCTCAGCAAGATCATTGGCCGCCAACTGCCCTTTCTGTCGGTCATCGTGCCGCTGTGGGTAGTTGTCATGATGTGCGGCTGGAAACGGGCCATGGAAGTGCTCCCGGCCGTGCTGGTCGCCGGGGTGTGTTTCGCCGGCACTCAGTTCTTCACCTCCAACTATGTCAACCCCTTCCTGCCTGATATCACCTCGGCGTTTGTCACCATCATCGGTCTGTTGGTTTTCCTCAAGATATGGAAGCCCAGCCAGGTTTGGCACTTCCCGGATGAGAAACCCTCTGCCGGCGGCGCCGTGGAACTTAGGTACTCACTGGGCGAGGTTCTGCGCGCCTGGGCTCCGTATCTGATCCTGGCCGCGTTGGTTTTCCTGTGGGCTGACGACAAATTTGTCGGCTTCAAGACGGTGCTGGTCGGCTGGGAAAAAGCTCTCGGGCTGACCTTCTTCGCCTGGCCTGGCCTGAATAACCTGGTGCTCAAAGCCGCTCCGGTTGTAGCCAAAGCTACGCCTTATGCCGCCACCTACGGGATCAACTTCCTGTCGGCAGCCGGCACGGCTATCTTCGTAGCCGGCCTGTTGTCGCTGATTATCATCCCGAACTACGGTGTCGGCCGGGCCATTAATTGCTTCGGCAGAACCATTAAGATGCTGACATACCCGATCTGCACCATCGCGATGATTCTGGGGCTTGCTTATATCATGAACTACTCCGGCATGAGCTCGACGCTGGGGCTGGCGTTCACCGCCACCGGCGCATTCTTCCCGTTTTTCTCGCCGTTTCTCGGCTGGCTGGGCGTGTTCCTGACCGGTTCGGACACTTCAGCCAACGCCCTGTTCGGTTCGATGCAGAAGACGGCTGCCCAGCAGATCGGTGTCGACCCGAACCTGTGCGTGGCTGCCAACTCTTCCGGCGGCGTCTGCGGCAAGATGATCTCGCCGCAGAGCATTTCGGTTGCCACCGCCGCTACCGGCCTGGTGGGGGAAGAATCGACGATCTTCCGTTTCGCCCTGCCCCACAGTATCGCCATGATCATCATCATCGGCGTTATCACTTATCTGCAGGCCTATGTCCTGCACTGGATGCTGCCCTAGAGAAACCGGGAGACTTATCGGCGCGGCGGGTTGAATCCCGCCCGCCTTTCCCCAGCCGGAAAGAATATTTCCGGCTGGGGAAAGGCGGCTGAGGCTGCCGCCGGATAAGAAAAACCAAGTGATGATCCGCCCGGGGGATTCGCCGGCAGACGGACGAATTGGCCCAGGCAAGACTGGTGATTACGGGAGGGAGATTTATGAAAGAAAGCATTATCAAGGAACTGAAAGCCATTGTCGGCGAAGCGTGGGTGTCCACCGAGAAGGAAGAACTCATCTGCTACGGTTATGACGCCACTCCCGGTTTTTTCAATCTGCCTGAAGCGGTGGTCCAGCCGGCTGACAAGGATCAGGTTGCCGCGGTTCTCAAACTGGCCGGACGGGAAAAGCTGCCGGTGTACACCCGGGGGTCGGGCACGAACCTGAGCGCCGGTACCGTGCCGATGAACGGCGGTATCGTCCTTTTCACCATCCGCATGAACAAAATTCTTGAGGTGGATCCGGAAAATTTAGTGGCGGTGGTTGAGCCGGGGGTAATCGTCTCCGACCTGAACGCCGCGGTGGATAAGTTCGGCCTCATCTACCCGCCCGACCCCGGAACGGTAACTACTGCGAGCATCGGCGGCACGGTAGCGGAGAATTCCGGCGGACTGCGCGGGTTGAAGTACGGTGTCACCAAGCATTATGTCACCGGGATGGAAGTGGTGCTGCCCAGCGGCGAGATCGCCGAGTTCGGCGGCAGGTCGGCGACGGCTCCGGGTTACGATATGGTGATGCTGATGACCGGTTCTGAAGGGACGCTGGGGGTTATTACCAAGATCACGGTACGGCTGGTTCCGGCGCCCAGCCATCGGAAGAGCATGATCGCGGTATTCAAGGATCTGAGCGGCGCCGGACAGTCGATCGCCGACATCATCAGCAACAAGATCATTCCGGCTACGCTGGAGATTATGGATAATTACACCATCCGGGCGGTGGAGACGTTCGCCAAACTGGGACTGCCGGTGGAAGCCGAAGCGATTATTCTGGCCGAGGTGGACGGCGACGCCGACACGGTGGCCAGTGACGCCGCCAAGATGGAAAAGGTGCTGCGGGACAACGGCGGCGAGGTACGGGTGGCCGAGACCGCCCAGCAGCGGGACCAGGTGTGGGCGGCCCGGCGGGCGGCGCTGCCGTCGCTGGCCAAGCTCCGTCCGTCGACTTACTGCGAGGATGCCACCGTGCCGCGCAGCAAGGTGCCTGACATGGTGCGGATCGTGACCGAGATCGCCGCCCGGCACAAAGTGGAGATCGGTACCTTCGGCCACGCCGGCGACGGCAATCTGCACCCCACCATTGTCACCGACCTGAGAGACAAAGAAGAGATGGAGCGGGTGTACGCGGCCATGGACGAGATTTTCACCAAGGCCTTGGAGCTTGGCGGCACGCTCTCCGGCGAGCATGGAATCGGTCTGGGAAAACTGAAATATATGCCCAAACAGTTCGGTGTAGAGGGACTGGCGGTCATGCGCAGCATCAAGACGGCGCTTGACCCGGATAATATCCTGAACCCGGGAAAACTGCTCGGATAAGCACAGTAAAGATGACGGCGATGGGAAGGCTTGGCCTGTTCATCGCCGCTTGCTTTTTTTCGGCAGGCGGCAGGCAAGCCCCGTCCGGATTGTCTTTTTCGGGCCGGACAAGTATAATAGTAATGAAACAACGGGAAGGGATGTGGCGTCGATGTTAAATTTCAGTATGCCGGAATTGATTCTCATTTTGGTGATTGCGCTAGTCGTTTTCGGTCCAGGCAAACTTCCTGAAGTCGGCAAAGCGGTGGGCAAGGGACTGAGCGAGTTCCGCCGGGCGATGAGCGACGACCATTCCAAGAATGAGCCTATCAACATCGAGGCCAAGCCGGTTGACAGCAAAGAAGAAGACCATAAGAAAGACGAAGAAAAAAAAGCCGACCCCAAAAAGGATGAAGGCCCAAAGTGAGGAACAGCGATGTCTGATATGACGCCTCAGGACGAATTGCAACAAGGGGAGAATCACAGCGGCGCCGAGATGTCACTGATCGATCATCTGCAGGAATTGAGGAAGCGGCTGATCGTCTCCATCGCGGCTGTACTTGTCACCAGTATGGTCTGCTACTTTTATGCCGCGGAACTGGTTCATCTGATTACCGCTCCGGCCGGCAAGCTCTATTACATGAACCCGGCGGAGGCTTTTTTTACTTATCTGAAGGTGTCGGTGTTCGCCGGCTTCCTGCTGGCGCTGCCGATTCTTCTATATCAAACATGGGCGTTTGTCGTGCCGGCCCTGACGAAAAAGGAACGGAAAGCTTCGCTGTTTTTGGTTCCGGCCTCGGTTGCCCTGTTTTTTGTCGGGCTATCCTTTTCCTATTTTCTGGTGCTGCCGGCCGGGCTCAAATTTTTCATGGGTTTTGCCACGGATGAACTGCAGCCGCTCTTCTCGCTGGGAGAATACCTGTCTTTTGTCATATCCTTTTTGCTGCCTTTCGGGTTCGTCTTCGAGCTGCCGTTGTTCATTCTGGTGGCAGCCAAATTTGGCCTGGTGAGTTCCCGCTTCCTGACCTCCAAGCGCAAGGTGGTACTTGTGCTGTCCTTCGTTGTCGGCGCGATTATTGCGCCGTCTCCGGACGTAGTCTCCCAGACCATGGTGGCTGTTCCCGTGCTTGTTCTGTATGAAAGCAGCATATTGATCGTGAAGTATATCCTCCGAAAATAGGGAAAACGCGGCTGTTGAAAAAGGCCAATCTGCGTCGTACCCGCAAGGGGCAGGCCACATCTCTAAGCACTGAAGCGCAAGAGCTGTGCACTTGCTCCTCAGAGCGCTTGCTTGCGTACGATCCATGTACGCGGCGCGGCGCGCTCTTCCGGTGCGCCTAGCATCTTGACCTTTTTGAACAGCCTGGGGTCTTTTAATTAAGCAAGCCGTGAGAGAAAGGAGCAGTGCTCTTGGCTTTTAATGATTTACGGGAGTTTATCGCCGCCCTGGAGAGCCGGGGTTGGCTGAAGCGCGTCCGCCAGCAGGTGGACTGCGAGTTGGAGATCACCGAGATTACCGACCGGGTGTCCAAGATGACCGGTGCGGACAATGTCGCGCTGCTATTTGAAAATGTGAAAGGCTACGATATCCCGGTGCTGATGAACGCTTTCGGCAGCATGGAACGCATGGCTCTGGCCCTGGGGGTTGCCAGTATCGACGATATCGCCGCCGAGATCAGGGAAATACTGAAACTGCCCTATATTTCGGTGCAGCGAAAGCTGGATTTGCTCAAGATCATCCCCACCGCCAAGCGGGCCATCCATTTCCCGAAGTACGTCAAAACCGGCCCCTGCAAAGAGGTAATCATCCGTGAGGCACCTTCCCTGGCCAAATTTCCGATCCTGAAATGCTGGCCCGGGGATGGCGGGCGATTCATCACCCTGCCGCTGGTGTTCACCAAGAACCCGGCCAACGGCAAGCGGAATGTCGGTATGTACCGGATGCAGGTTTATGACGAGAAGACTACCGGCATGCACTGGCATGTCCACAAAGGCGGGGCTGAAAACTACCGGGCCCACCGGGAACTCGGCCGGGACCGCATCGAAGTCGCGGTGGCCATCGGGGGTGACCCGGCGGTGACCTACGCGGCAACCGCCCCCCTGCCGCCGGGAATCGACGAAATCGTGTTCGCCGGCTTTTTGCGGCATAAGGCTGTGGAACTGGTGAAATGCGAAACGGTGGACATCGAGGTGCCGGCGCATTCGGAGATTATTCTGGAAGGGTATGTCAGGACGGATGAATTGCGGCGGGAGGGCCCGTTCGGCGATCACACCGGCTACTATTCCCTGGCGGACGATTACCCTGTTTTTCATCTCACCTGCGTCACCCACCGGAAAAACCCGATCTATCCGGCGACCATTGTCGGCAAGCCGCCGATGGAGGACTGTTTCCTGGCCAAGGCCAGCGAGCGGATTTTCCTGCCGATGCTGCAGCTTCAGCTGCCGGAAATCATCGATATCAACCTGCCGCTGGAAGGCGTTTTTCATAATTGCGCGGTGATTTCCATCAAGAAAAGCTATCCCCAGCAAGCCAAAAAAGTGATGCACGCCGTCTGGGGTATGGGTCAGATGATGTTCACCAAGATGATCATTGTCGTGGACGCCCATGTCGACGTCCAGGATATGAAGGAAGTATGGTGGCGGGTCTTCAACAACATTGACGCCCGTCGGGATCTGGTGCTGGCGGACGGCCCGCTGGACGCCCTGGATCACTCCTCGCCGCAGGCCCAATGGGGAACCAAAATGGGCATCGATGCCACGAAAACCTGGCCGGAAGAGGGAAATCAGCGCGAATGGCCGGACGAAATCGACATGACTGCCGATATCAAAAATATGGTTACCGCCAAATGGAAGGAACTGGGCCTTGGGTAAACTGAAAGCACATCTTGACAATATCGCTTTTTCCCATTCGGTGTTCGCACTGCCTTTCGCCTATAGCGGAGCCGTTCTGGCTTCCGGCGGACTGCCCTCAGCCCATGACCTGATCTGGGTCACCGTGGCCATGGTGGGTGCGCGCAGCGCGGCGCTGGCGCTGAATAATTTCATCGACCTGAAGTATGACAGGATTCACCCGCGGTTTACCCAGCGGCCGATGGTAACCGGTCAGATCAAGCCATGGGAAGCGGTCCTGTTCATTGCGGTAAGCCTTGGGGTGTTTCTGCTGGCGGCCTATAATCTTCATCCGATGGCCCGGCTGCTGTGGCCGCTGGCGGTGGTGCCGCTGGTGCTGTATCCGTATATGAAGCGCTTTTCCTGGACCTGTCATCTGGTGCTGGGACTGGCGCTGGCCGGGGCGCCGATCGGAGCCTGGATAGCCCTCCGGGGCGATCTCTCGTTGCCGGCAGCGCTGCTTGGGCTGTCGGTGGGGATATGGATCGCCGCTTTTGACGTGATTTACGGCTGCCAGGATGTGGATTTCGACAGGCAGCACGGCCTGCACTCCATGCCGGTGCGGTTCGGAATCAGCGGGGCCCTGCGCCTGGCGCAGGTGATGCACGTCGGGAGCATCGCCGGGTTTACCGCTGTCGGAATGCTGTACGGACTGGGCGGGTTTTATTACATCGGGGTCGCTTTGGCCGGAGCGCTGCTCATTTATCAGCATTCCATCGTCAAACCAGATGATTTTAGCCGGGTCACCCAGCCCTACTTTCTGCGCAACGGCCTGGTGGGGATCATGATCTTTCTGTTCACCCTGGCCGGGATTTTATAATATAGGCTGCTCAAAAACTGGGGGCTATCGACACCCATAGCATTCTTTCCGGTAGGAGAGGGTGCTGTTTTATTTTATTATCGCTATAAAATAAAAGAGTTCGCCAAGCCTGGGCGGCCCGGAACGAAAGGAAAAATCAGTACATAAGATGTAACAGGACTTCGGAAAGGAGGAGCGTCGATGGCCCGCAAAACGACTTGCAACGAGCCGACCCGGCAGGCGATCGCCGGCGAACTCGACAGACCGTGGGTAGGAGCAGGCTGGGGCTACCATCCCTATCATCCCTATCATCCCTATCATCCATGGGGTTGGGGCGGCGGCTGGGGTTTTTATCCCTACCATCCCTATCATCCCTGGGGCTGGGGCGGCGGCTGGGGCTTTCATCCTTATCACCCTTATCACCCCTGGGGCTGGGGTTACCACCACTGGCGCGAGATGGAAGAGGACGAATAGCGGCGAGACAGATGGAGTTCAGCGCGGATATCCGA
>JARLHY010000069.1 GCA_031292015.1 Negativicutes bacterium
CGGCCGGGATAATACCTATCTGTCGTTTTCCTACTTGCAGCTGTATGCAACATCAATCGGCCTGGGGACGTGCTGGGCCGGGCTGTTCGAGTACTGTGCCGCTACCGGTTACGGACCGCTCCTTAGTCTGCTGAATCTGCCGAAAAACATGCAAGTCACCAGCGGAATGATGGTTGGTTACCCGCAATATGCCTATCATCGCCTGGTGGACAGAAATCCCCTGCAGGTCACCTGGAGCACAACCCGGAAGCATTGTGAACAATATAAAAGCGCGGAGGGATCATACTATGTCCATCAAACTACCGCCGGTGATTGACGCGTTCCTTCAGGCAAAAAACAGTTGCGACAGTACTGCATTTGCCGCTTGTTTTGCGGATCATGCCGTCGTCCAGGACGAAGGTAAGGAGCTGCGCGGTACCGTCGCCATTAAGAACTGGATCGAGGCCAGTAATGCCAAGTATCAGGATACCGTCACTGCCCAGGGCCTTGATGAGCGTGGCGGCGAAACGGTTCTGACCGCCCAGGTCTCCGGTAATTTCGAAGGTAGTCCGGTTCTGCTCGACTTTCATTTTACGGTCAGCGAAGATAAGATCAGCCGGTTAAGCATTCGTCCGACAGGCGAGTGAGCATTTTGGGGGAGAAGCACATGCCTGAACTATTGAAGAACATCTACAACAGTGAGTTTCTGCACCGCTTCAGTGAAAAAGTACAGGCTGCATATCCCGCCTTTGACAAAGAAGATTTTATGGCGGCGGTATTGGACCACTTGTGGGATGAACTGGCTCTCATGGCCCGGATGCGGTGGATAACCGAGATGCTGGGAAAGTATCTGCCGAAAAGGTATGAGGACGCGCTGGCCGTATTGTTCGCCATTGATGAGGACTGTGTCGGCTTCCCCTATCTGTTTTTCCCGGATTTTGTGGCAACCTGTGGTCGGGCGGAAGAACACTGGGCACTTTCCATGACTGCACTGGAGCGATTTACGGTCAGATCATCCTCGGAATTCGCCGTGCGGCCTTTTTTGCTGCAGGACCCGTTGCGGATGATAGAGCAGATGGAAGAATGGGCCAGGCATCCCAATGAACATGTCCGGCGATTGGCCAGCGAAGGCTGCCGCCCCCGTTTGCCGTGGGGACAGTCGCTTCCTGTATTCAAACGCGATCCCGCGCCTGTGCTCCGGGTGCTGGAACTGTTAAAGGCAGATCCGTCGCTTTATGTACGCAAAAGTGTTGCCAACAATCTAAACGATATTGCCAAAGATCATCCTGCCATTGTGTTGGAAACAGCCCGCCGCTGGAAAGGCGTCAATCCCTACACCGACTGGATTGTACGCCAAGGCTGCCGGACCTTGCTCCGCAAAGCCGAGCCTGAAGCCATGGCCTTGTTTGGCTATGATGAAGGAACGGATGCGACGCCCCTGGCCGCGGATGCCTCGCTGGCGGTCGAGCCGTCCGCGGTGCCGATCGGCGGGAACTGCGAATTGTGCTATGAGCTTTGGATCCGGGAAGGCGAGCCGGTTCATGTCCGTGTTGAATACGGGATACACTTCGTAAAAGCCGGGGGACGTACAACGCAAAAAAAGTTTCTGTTGACCGATAAGACAGTACCCGGCGGCACAAAAATCAGCGGGAGACGAACCCATAGCTGGGCGGAGCTGACGACCCGCCGTCATTACCCGGGGGAACATCGGATTGTTTTGTTGGTCAATGGACATGAGGCTGCTTATGCTGTGATGATACTTACGTCAATTCAGCCATGAACCTGAATTTCGCGATCTCCGAAGATTTAACCCGACCGGTCTTGCGGCCTGGACAACACCGTGTTGGTTAGGCTGCGTGCTGCATGGCGAGGATTTTGCAGACGATCCATTTTGTTGCCAACCCCATAACAATATAGATAGGAAAAGAATACCAGTAATACCATTTAATAAGAAAATAAAGATTCAAATGTACCAAGGCCGGTTCCAAGAGAAAGGCCGCTATAGCCGAAAATATAACCAGGATTCGAAAAAAACTCCACCAGGAGTTGCAATATTGATAAATGAGAACATAGATGATAGGCAGCGCTGAATAATCCATTGAAGTCAGGCGGGGGAAAAACGGTACTAACTGAACCGGATAAGTCCAGAGGAACAGGCTATAGCCTATTTCATCCATTGTAATCGTTTCGATCGCAATCAGCGCTCCAAACAATACCAGCTCGCAAAGCCTTTTTCGGTCGACGAAACGAGAGGCTGCGATCCAAGGTGCAATAAAGACAGCGACAAGCAACCACCAATGGGATGTGCGGAATTCTTCAGCAAGCCAAAGTTCAAATTGGGCATGCCTTAACTCACTGACTAACTGTAGAATTTCTTGCCTGGACGCATGTTCAAGAATAGATCATCAAAGCCTCTCCGCTCAAGTGTCATCGTATATATTGTCGCCAGGGGCTGAGCCATTATTCAGGAAGCAGGCAAGCATTTACGTAGTGGCGTCCATCGACGTACATCAGGTGTATGGTAAACTTAAAAGAAATATAGCCAATGAAGCTTTGCGGTGCAAGGCTTCATTGGCGTTTGTAGAAATGCACATGTTTCCCAAGACCGCGAGAAAACACGGGACAGGTTTTGAACAAGTCACGCTTATCCTTAGGGGACAGGGATTCGATTTCCCCTGCTCCCGCAGATATAAGGATTAACTGATGATAAACAAGGACCATATCCCTGTATCTTGTTGGTATAGTGTCGTAAAATTATTGGCTTGGTGGGAAAACATACGGTTCCTTAGGTTCGGGGACTTGTTGCAATGACGTTATCCTTAGGGTTGGGACCGTTTTATCCTCGTACTTTGTTTTTTGCACAACGCCTTTGATTGTCAGCCAGGTGCCTTCTTTGTATTTGGCTGCGTCCTTAAGTTCACACAACATACCGTAAGGTAAAGCATCCGCAGTACAACACATGACCACATACCGGACCAGGGTAAATTGGTTATTGGCGGCTTCCGGCGGTTTGAAGACAAATCCGGTCATTTGGATTTCCTTGCCGATGTAGTCTTGGGAAAAAAACTGCAGTTCGCCTATGATCTCGGCATAGTCGCGATCGGTGACCTCGATCCGGGACATTTGACGAAGCTTGGAAGCCAGGGGCCGCGTCATCTCGTAGCCGCCGGAGGCCGGGGCGGACAATTGGCTATTGAGACCTTTGCTGTTGACGAGATTGGCATTCAAGGTATTGCCAGGCAGAGCAAAGGCCAGCATGAGAACGAGAATAAAGGGGATATACGCCCAACGGCTATTGTGGGAATGACCGTGAGGAGGCTGTTCAAAAGCGTAGGCGACCCGGACGATGCTGAGAGTCTGGATGATTGCCAGGGGAAAGAGCAGCCAGCCGGCGATTTCAATCAACCCTTTGAAGCGGGGGTTAATGTACAAGGTTAGTTGATAGGTATTGACAAGCCACAGCAAAAGGGCGATGAACCCAAAGAGGACAGTGGCCTTCATAAGGGCGTGGACATCAAATATATACCTGTTCTTCATAGACACTGTACCTCCGGTTTATAGATGGTTGATCAGGTAGGCGGAAACCGTGCAGGAGAACACGACGGCGGCGACCAGAGAAAGCACGAAACGAGCTCGGAAGGAATGCAGCAGCATCAGAATATTCTTCAGGTCGATCATCGGGCCGAACACCATGAAAGCGATGAGGGAACCCGGGGAAAAGCTGGTAACAAAAGAAGCGGCAATGAAGGCGTCGGCGGCGGAGCAAACCGAGATGACAAACGCAAAAAGCATCATCACCCCGATCGATAGGACCGGGTTCTGGCCGACAGCCAATAGTAACACCCGGGGAATGACAATCTGGGCAAGCGCCCCCATGATGGCGCCCAGGATCAGGTACTTGCCCATTTCGAAAAATTCGTTGCTGGCGTCGTAGACAGTGCGCAGCAGCTTATCGGCAAAGGAAGGGCGGGCGGAGGGGAAATCGTCATCGTGCTCTGCACAGCCGCATCCGTGGTGGTGCGTATGAGCAGCGCTTTTCAGTTCGTCGCTCTTAAACAAGATGCTGATCAGCCAGCCGGAAAAACAGGCTGTAAATAGCGCGGTGCCCAAACGGAAGACAACCATGTTCATATTGGCTTTGAAGGCGAACGCGGTCGCCGCTGTCACTACCGGGTTGATAATGGGAGCGGCCAGCATGAAAGATACCGCCGCGTGCAAAGGAACCCCCTTCATAACCAGGCGACGCACAATCGGCACCATTCCACAGTCGCATACCGGAAACAAAATGCCGAGAAACGCGGCAGGCACAATGCTGAGCAGTTTACTTTTGGGAATGATGCGGCGGATGAAATCGTCCGAAACAAAGTTATGAAGAAATGCAGAAACAATTACACTGAGCAGCACGAAGGGCAGTGCTTCCAATACGATGCTGAGCAGAATGACCTTAAAATTGATGACATTGTCCCAGTTTAGGCCGGGTAAGGCTGCCGATATTCTCTCCAGACCAATCTCCCCCAGTGAATGCGTCCAATGCAAGTAAATTCCAATTTTCAGTATATGCCAGATTTTGGAAGATATGCAATTGAACTTCCCGCGATTTGACGGACACCTGCCGGAGTGTCACGGTAACGGTCGCGAAGCCGATAAAAGGGGTGACGACGCGAAACTATCAAGCCGGTATTCGTATGCTGCATGCGCAAACATCACAATGAGAAATATGCCTGGTCGATACAATAAAAAATAATATGGTCTTATCTGTATACTATGCATCTGTTGTCAGGCGAGTTTTGCTTAAGTGTGTAAACAAACCAGCTTGACATCGCGTAAGAATGGTGGCAAAATACACAAAGACGTATCTGGATGCAGGATAGGAGATCGACTTGGCTATTTTCTTTCATATTTTAGGTTATAATATTGGTCCTATATTTTTGCTGATTATCCTCGGCTTTATTTTAGGCAAAAAGTTCAATATCGATATACTCAGTCTTAGTAAGTTGAATATCTATCTGCTTATGCCGGCTTTTGTATTTTATAGTTTGTATACTACCAATATTGGCCTTGACATGCTAAAGGTACTTTTTTGCTGCATGTTGCTTCTTGCCTGCAATGATATGATCGGGCGAATGATCTCGAAAATCCGGCACCATAATTCCGGGCTTACCAACGCATTTAAAAATTCAATTATGTTCAATAATTCCGGGAATATCGGATTATCGCTGATAACACTTGTCTTCGCCAGTACCCCGTATGTGATCGATGGGCAAACGCCTTATTTGCATGAAGCTATAACCGCGCAAATCATGATTATGCTGTTTCAGAACACAACCTCCAATACTTTGGGATTCTTTAACGCCGGAAGAGCTAAATTAAATGTTAAGGACTCACTTCGAAAAGTGTTGTTCATGCCAGCTATCTATGCCATCCCCAGTGCGCTGCTCCTTAAAAATATTGGCTTTAATCTCCATGAAACCATGGTATGGCCTGTCTTGGAATATCTGAAAAATGCCCTGGTGCCTGTGGTCCTGATCACTTTGGGGGTTCAACTGGCGAAAACCAAATTTGATTTTGGCAATGTAGATGTGCATATTTCCGTCTTTACAAGGCTGATCATGGGGCCGATCCTAGCAATCATCGGTGTCTATCTGTTTGGCTTCACCGGGGTCATCGCCCAAACGCTGTTCATAGCGTACGCCGTTCCAACTGCCGTAAATACCGCGCTCATCGCGGTTGAGTGTGACAGCTGCCCGGAATTTGCCTCTCAGTCGGTAATGATGTCCACGCTCTTCAGTGCCGTAACACTCACCGGGGCTATCTATATAGCCAGAACCATTTTTCCTGTTTGATTTGGGCCAAATAAGTGACGATAATGCCTGCTGCAATAAAGACGATTAGCCGGGAGCAACCCCGGCTATTTTTCGATCCTATTTATTCCGCGCTATATTCCTGCCGCCGAATATATCACCTTATACTATTTTTCCAACTGCCAGACCTTCGACAATTCGTCCGTTTATAACATGCTCACTGATAATTCTGCCTACCGTCGCCGGTGTTACTTTGCCATAGGTAATACGGGGTTCACCGGGCCGTACGACGTCCACCAGCACTTCCATCTCACACATGCCAATACATCCGGTTTGGCGTACCGACACGTCCTGCAATTTGCGCCTGACAATCTCGTCAAAAATAGCAGCCATTACATCCCGTGCGCCGGCAGCGATACCGCAAGTACCCATACCGACAATAATCTGAATACCGGTGGTATCCCTTATTTTGATCTGTTCCTGGAACTTTTCCCGCATGGTCTTTAGGTCTTCCATTGTCTTCACGTTCCGCACCTCCTCAAACATTGCTTATCGCCTGATCGATATTCGTCCAGTTGATAACTTGCTGTATATTATGTAATTTACTATGAAGAGGAAACACGTCAATAAGCAACAAAAAGCCGGGAGTTTATAACTCTCGGCTTTTCATATGTGGCGTGTATCCCTTGCAGCCGTGGTTTGGCCAATACGCCACGTCATTATAGTATATGCCTGAAGAAGCATAAATTATAACGCAAAAGAAAAAGAGCCCGCAGGCTCATTATCTTTCTTTTCCGACCGAATACTCAGTTCTTGTCATTACGATATCGTTCCTGTTGTTGGCGTTTCTTTGCCAGTTTCGCATGGTCTACCGGTAAGAGCTTTTCGCCAAACCTGTCCGAAAGAGCCTTCTCGATTTCCTCTGGTGTCAATCTGCAAATGCTTAGCTGTTTTAAGTTGTTCATGAATTAGTCCCTTCAAATAAAATATTAAATCGATAAATATTGCGCTTTATTTTATTCGACTCTGCATTTTATATTCCTTCGTCCTTTGGTTTTTATTATTGGGCCGACGCTAAAAAAATGTCCTCGCTCACAATCCTGCTCTCGCCGGCAGCCAAGCTTTCAAGGAATTCTTAACTCCTGGATACCAGTTGGAAGCTCCTGAGCCGTCCATGACGGCAGAAATCCCCGGGTAACCGGGGATCTTGTTGCAGTAGGATGTGAATCTGCTCATGGCCCAATGATTTTACGTGGCCTTAACCTAAATCATAGAATACATATGTAGAAACAATCCTATAGACACTGTGGCCATAATGCCAAGACCGACAATGATGTATTGCATACGTTCACCTCAACTGAATATAATCGGCAGACTAATATAACGGAACAATTTCATCGCGGGAACAGGTGTGTACACGAACACCCAATTCTTCCGTGGATTCAACTTTGTAGCGGCCATCCATCGTTACCCAGATAACCTGACCCCGTTGACCGGTCGACTTAATGAGAATAAAGTCTCCTTCTATTACATGTGACATTTCACGTTGCTCCTTTTGCGTTGGCTTTATAATCCAATATTTTATTCCATCTTCATTGTAAGCCATATTCAATCATAAGTAAAATTCATTTATTAGATATCAATTATTACTAAAACAGATAGTTGTGACTATAAGCTGCCTGCAGGTTTTTTTCAGTCAGCTGCTGGTGTTGCGGTCACCTCCCCTAGGGCATGAAAAAAGAGCCCGGAAGGCTCTATTTCAACTGTTCGACAATATCATACCTGCCTAATTCTTTTAATTTGGTTTTCGCATCTTCCAGGGTTTTCCCTAGTGGTGTTCTTTTCATATCACTTACGGTTATTAAAATGTATTCACCGTTAAAGTCACTGATTTGCTCACTCATATCTTTGCTGAACCAAATATTACCAGCACTCGCCATAATATCCTACCTTCTTTCTGGCCTGCTAAAAGATGCTGCGCGACCTTGTCGCTCTAGTTTCATTATGATTTGATTATAGCATTTATTTGATCGCGTTGAAAGACTTTGCTTCTCAACATAAGGTTGTCTAACTGATCCAGGCAGCTGTTTTGGCTCCCCTGATGTTGTGAAATATGACTGCGTTCGGATGCCTGTAACGGGAGGCTTTTACGTGTAAGGTCAGATCGGGTTTTTCTTTTAACACAATGTTTACACGACATTGTCGAAAAACCGTGCTACTATGAATATGGACGAAGGTTCGAGCTGATCCGTTCCAAGGATACCTTTCGCCTGGTCCGAAAAACATGAAGCGGTGAAGGAGTGAGTATTATGAGTGACGAAAAAGAGCTTGAAACGACGGAAGAAATCCCGGTGCTATTTTCAGACGATATCGAAATCCTCGAAGACCGCTTGACAGATGTTATTGTAGCCATGGGTTTGCCTGAAGAGCAGACCAGCGCCGTTCTTAGACTGATCAGCGATATGCTGGAAGATCATCATGCAGATATTCTTGACACTTTTGAGGGGACCCTTGGCGATGAAGACGAGGAAGCGGCCCAATAATCTTTGCAGCCATCCAATCCGCAAAAAGAATGAATACAGATAAGAATGACACCTCATCGCGGGTGTCATTTTTATTCGGATACTATTCGATTTCGGACGAATTTAGTCGAAGTAACAGTATTGACATAAATTTATGAATTTTAAATAAATTATGGAGGAATTTACTGCTTGTTCCAGAAATACATCATGTGATAATACGACTTGCGGTCAGTAAAATTTGCTTTCTATATTATTGAGCCCAGTAACGACAGGTAAAACTCTGATTTTCTTCCCCAATATATCATATGGCAACACATCATATGATATTATGACTTTTCAACATGCGACGGCTACCGGGGTGCAGAATTTGTAAGATCGATGGGTACTTCCATCATATCAATAAACCGAAATAATCGGCGCAGTTTTACGCGAGAAAGATGAAACGTGCACCTGGAGGCAACAGCTCCTTGCTTTACCGGATAAACAAGAAGGGAGAAGGCGGATATACAGTTGGGCAAAGAAGGCGGAAGGAGTTGAAACAACGTGGTTACCTAAGGGAATGGAAGGATTTATAAAGAGTGCAACAGGGCTGTATAAGCGAAAGGAGATCATTTTCATGGATAAAATTAAGAATATGGCAGGATGGGGCGTAGTATTCGGTATATTCGCCGCCACTGTGGTCTGCTTTATGGACCGTGTTAATATCTCGGTTGCTGCTCCGATGATGATTAAGGAATATGGGTGGGATTCCAAGTCGCTTGGATATGTTTTTTCGGCCTTTTTCTGGGGGTACTTTCTCTGTCAATTGCCTGTGGGCTGGTTGGCTGATAAGTTCGGGCCGCGGAATGTACTCGGTTACTCGATAGGTGGCTGGGGGCTGTTCAGTATATTGACGGCTTTTCCGAGCAACCTCTTTGCGCTAATGGCTGTCCGGGCCGGATTGGGTATTGCTGAAGCGCCGTCAATGCCTGCTACGGCATCGTTTGTCGCCAGGCATTTGCCACGCCGAATGGTTGGACGGATTCAGGCTTTAAATCTGTCGGCCATAGCCGTGGGTCCGCTTGTAGCGACACCATTCGCTGCGTTCTTAATCGCTCACTATGATTGGCGCAGCGTTTTTTATGCTTGTGCAGTCATCAGTTTTGTCTTCTTGGGTTACTGGATGTATATTACGAAAAAGGCAAACATGACTGATGCTGTTTTTCATAGCCAAAAGGAAGCCGAGGCTACTGAAAAAAATGTTGTGCCGGCAGTTTTCGAAAAACCGCTAAAACAAATCGAAGTTTGGGGTTCTTCCATGCAAGCGGCCTGCAACAGTTATGTATTCACCTTTCTGGTGCTGTGGCTGCCGACGTATTTCGTGGTAGGACGTGGCATGTCAGTACAGGAAATGGCTATTTTCGGCACGATACCTTGGGCGGTTCTATTTGTCATGATGAATGTTGCCGGATATTTTGTGGACTGGGTTAAGAATAATACCACCCACAATATATTCTGGCGGCGCATGATTCTTGTCGCCGGCTATTTTTGGTGTGCCGCTTGCATCATAATGATCCAGAATGTTGAAACAAGCAATCAGGCTTTGATGTATATTTGTGCCGCTTTGGTGGGGTTGGCGTTTACATGGCCTGTGGGCTTTTCACTGCCGATCGAGTACGCTGGTCTTAATGCAGGTTTTATTACCGGATTTATGAACTGCTTTGGCCAATTTGCCTCAATTATACAGCCGCTTATCACAGGATATGTAGCTTCCACAAATGATTGGGGCCGTGCTTTCTGGTGGGCGGCAGTGTTCGCTTTGGCCGGAGCTGTGGCTGTATTGATTACCAGTAAATATAATACCGGCGTAAAAAATGAAACGACCGCCCCCAAGGCGCTTGCCAACTAATAATCCCTTGCTGCTTTGGTGATTAGTTGTCAGCTAATTTTCTTGAATTTTGAATATGAAGAGTTAATGGCGGAGGTAAAAGACGATGAAGTACAGGTATTTAGGCAAATCAGGACTTGCTGTGTCGAGATTGTGTCTTGGGACGCTGTCATTCGGTTTTAAAGAATGGGGCAATGACGAGAAATCGGCAACGCGGATTATCGACATATTTTTGGATGGCGGCGGAAATTTTATTGATACATCAAATATATATGGTGGCGGATTGTCGGAAGGGATCATCGGAGAAGCCATAAAAAACAAAAAACGTGAAGATATAATACTTGCCACAAAATGTTTCTTCCGGACAAGACCTACACCAAATTCCAAAGGCTTGTCAAGAAAGAATATTATCGAATCCTGTGAGACCAGCCTGAAAAGGCTAAAAACAGACTATATCGATATATTGTATATCCATTCGCCGGACCCGCACACCCCCTATGAAGAAACCATGAGAGCTTTCGATGACCTGGTTCGCCAGGGGAAGGTCCGCTATGTAGGCTGCAGTAATCTTCCGTCATGGCAAATAGTCAAAGCTAATGCCGTAAGTCGGCAGATGAACCTTGAAAAATTTACTTGCGGACAGTACATGTATAACTTGATAAACCGCGATATCGAAAGAGAAATCCTGCCAGCTTGTCAGGATCAGGGTATGGGTCTCGTATGCTGGAGCCCGCTGGCTGGCGGTATGCTGTCAGGCAAGTATGTAGGCATGGACAAGCCTCAAGAGGGCACTCGCTTCTCCTACCGCACTCACGTTGATTTACCGAGATTCTGGAGTGAAAGAGGCAAAAAAATTGCCGAAGGCATCCTGCCAATCGCAAAGATGTCCGGAGAACCTGCCTGGAAAATTGCCCTTGCCTGGCCGTTATGTAATAAGAGCGTTAGTTCTGTCGTAGTCGGGGTAACGAAGGAAGAACAAATGAAAAACAACCTCTCGGTCGGTGATTGGGATATTCCGACGAACGTACTGAATCAGCTGAATGCGCTCGCAGACTATGAGCCTGATTATCTTACCGGTTTTATCAATGAGAATTACCAGGGCGTTTTAGAAGATATAGAAATCTGATTCGGTATAGCTGTTGCAACATAAGAAAAGCACTTACCGCGGTAAGTGCTTTTTATGTTGCAACAGCCTTGATTCTATTTAAGCATGGCCGGGGATGGCGAGGAGGGGCTCTGGGGGGGATCCAGAGTTACCGCCGAAGACAATAAGGTGAGCATGCGCATTTCCGGGGTGTCTTTCACGATTTGCAGCACCGCGTTGCGGAATTCAGGCACTGCCATGAGTTTCATGATGGCTGCGCGCATTTCCGGCGACTGGAGGCTGTCGGACATTGCCTTGCGCATTTCCGGGGACTGGATATTCTCGGACATCACCTTGCGCATTTCCGGCGATTTGAGTATTTCCGTCATTTTCGCTTTGCCGTCAGGTGAGTTGAAGTAGACGACCAGTTGGTTTTTCAGGGCGTTTTGGACGTCGGGATTCTTGATGCTGGTCTCGATGACCGCGTTTACCATTTTTTGATCGACCACCGACCGGTAGCCGAGAAGAAAAGTATTAAAATAAATAAGGGCCATCAGCCATATTCCGAAAAGGATAACCAGACCTGTCGTCAGTCCGGCCGCCAACCAGGGCGACAATCTTTGCAGCACAGCGACATCTCCTTTGCTGTTGATGCGAATAGATTTTCCCGGAGTTGGCAGTTTTATACCAATATTTTAGTCTTTAACCATCTTTACCAGCGCCATGCCGGCGACAAAACCGCCGATATGGGCCCACCAGGCGATGCCGGAACCGGCGGTGAACAGGGCCAGTGCCCCGCTCTGCAACTGCAGCAGGAACCAGAAAATGAGAAACAGCCAGGCTCGGATCTGAATGATCGGAAAGAAGATAAACAGCGGTATAAGGGTCGAGATCCGGGCCCGGGGATACAAAAGAAAGTAGGCCCCCAGGACACCTGAAATGGCTCCGCTGGCGCCGATGGTCGGCACGGTGGAGGCGGGATCGACGATGATCTGGGACAGGTTGGCGGCAATGCCGCACAGGAGGTAAAACCAGGTGAAGTTAAGCCGTCCCAGACAGTCTTCCACACTGTGGCCGAATAGCCAAAGATACCACATGTTGCCGATGATATGCATCCAGCCGCCGTGTAAAAAAAGGTCACTGAAGAGAGGGACATAGGTGGAGACAGCCAGGGGATGGCTGGCGAAGTTCGCCAGGAAAGAAGCCGGGACCAGTCCGTAATTCTGGATGCTGCCGGCCAGGGCCGCGTCGCTCATGCCAATTTCCTGGAAGAAGGTATAAAAATTGATGATAATCAGCCCGACGGTGATGTAGGGAAAATGACGGGAATGGACGTTGTCGCGAAGTGGAATCACGGCTGACCTCCCCAGTTTAGTCTATTTTATTATAACTGATATCGCCGGAAAAGTGCTGATTTGGTCTTGCGCGGGACATGAAATTGTTTTCGCCGGATATACTAAGACGGCAGTTTTATCTGGCAGGAAAGGGTGTAAAGGATGCCGCGTTTTGTTCCGGTACGCGCTTTTTTCGAACCGGCGGCTTTGGACTATCCCCTGGGCCGGGATCTTCACCACCGCCTTACAGCCATGAATATCCCGATTTTGACCACCAAAGCCCACAACCGGGTGAGCGGCATTCCCGGAAGAACGCTGGGGGAGGCTTACCGGGAAGCGAAACGGACACTGGTGGTAGGGGTCCGAAAGACCGCCGATTTTGCTCCCTGCAAGCCGTCGGCCCACTATCAGCTGCCCCTCAATACCAGTTGCCCGGGAATGTGCGAATACTGTTATCTGGCCACCACGCTGGGGAAAAGGCCTTATCTCAGGGTATATGTCAACATTGAGGAAGTCCTGGCCAGAGCCGCTGCTTATATGAAGGAGCGCGCCCCGGCGATCACCGTCTTTGAAGGGGCGGCCACATCGGATCCGATTCCGACCGAATATCTTACCGGTCTGTTGGCCAAAACCGTCGAATTTTTCGGCGGGCAGTCCCTGGGCCGCTTTCGTTTCGTGACAAAGTATACTGATGTCGATTCGTTGCTGACCGCCAGACATAACGGTCATACCCGCTTTCGTTTCAGTCTGAACGCCGCCAGAGTGATTCGCGATTATGAGCATGGTACTCCGCCTGTGGAAGAGCGGGTTTCGGCTGCGGCCGCAGTCGCCGGGGCGGGCTATCCGCTGGGGTTCATCATCGCGCCGATTTTTCATTTTCCCGGGTGGCAGCTTGAATACAGGCAATTGTTCGACAGCCTGGCCGGGGCGTTGCCGGCCAGTGGCCGGCGGGACTTGACGTTTGAACTGATTACCCACCGGTTTACCAAACGGGCCAAGGCCAACATCGCCGCCATTTTTCCCAGGACAACGCTGCCGCTGGCCGAGGAGGAGCGGAAATTCAAGTTCGGCCAGTTCGGTTACGGGAAATATATTTATCCTGAGGATACGATGGGCGAAATCAAGGAGTTTATGATGAAGCAGATAAACAGCCATTTTCCCGAAGCCAAGGCGGAGTATTTTGTGTAGATAAAAAAACAGCCGGGCGATAATCTCCTGGCTGCAGCGGGTTTGACTCAGGCCGGGACGATATCCCGTGCGAGCGGGGCGGGTTCAACAGGAAGAAAACTTGACTTCCCCGTCAAGGACGTAGAAGGAGACGAAGCGAAGCGGTTCGATAAGGTTCTTTGTCATCGAACCGATGTTGATTCTTGAGCCGGGATGGATAAAATTGCTGACCCGGATTCGGCCTGGCTTAAGGGTGCTCAGGATTTCTTCGATATCGGTTGAACGTTGCTGCATTTCTTCTATCCGGTCCGGCAGGGTTTTGTATTCCGCTTCGTTCTTTTTGTAGCGTTCCAGCTTGTCGGCGGAAAGCTGGTCGACACCTTTGTTGCGCAGGAAGGTCAGGGAGAGGGTTAATTCATCATATAGGGTCCGGGCTTTTTTAATTTCCTGGCGGAGGCGGAGAAGTTCATCCTTGAGCACGGCGTTGACCGAAACCTCAAGCTCGGTTACGACACCGGTCTCGTTGCCGATGGTCTTGGCGCGAATCAGTTCGCCGGCCGATATGCGTCCGCCGCGGATGAGTCCGCGCCGTCCCTCGGCAATGACCCGCATGCCGGCGAAAACCGAGCTGGTCAGAATGACGTCGCTGACAACAATGTCCTGATCGGCATAGACGGTGGCGCTTTCGATAAAGGTGGCTACAAGGCGGTCCCGTGCCTTTATCACGCTGCGGTTCATACCCTGAATGCCTTTGCGGACGATAATGTTGGTGGCTTCGACCATGCCGCCGCTGATGGTGCCGTGTACTTCAACATTGCCACCGGCTTTTACGACAAAGTCGGGCTGCACCGAACCCCGGACAATGACACTGCCCCTAAAATCGATGTTGCCGGTGGAATGGTCGACATCGCCGTCAATGATAATAATGGGTATGACATTGATCCGTTTATCAAGGAAGATGTTCAGGTGCCCGTTGATAGCGGCATAAAGCCGCCATTCGTCGACATTGACGATGTTTTTGCCCACAGGCATTCTTACATCTTTACCCGGTTTGGCCGGAAGCGGCAGACCGAAAACGTCCGTTCCCGGGATGCCTTCAGTTGCCGGAATCTTTTCTATCAGCAGCTGCCCTTCCTCGACACAGAGAAACTCGTTGATTTCTTTGAAATCGACCCGGCCGTCTTCCAGTTCCACCGGACGCCCCTGACTGTCGGGATCGATGAAGTATTTCAGATAGGCGTCATCGCCGGGACAGGACTGGGCACCGCGGGCGCAGACAACATTTTTGGCCGATCGCGTCCGGGTAAGTCTTTCAAGCGCCTCTTCCACTACGCCGAAGACGACGCCGGCTGCTTCCAGTTCTGCCAAAAGCTGTTCCACTGTGGCCATGGGGGAGTCTTCAGAAATCGTAAGATCAATCCTGGCTTCCAAGTGGTCAAGGCCTACCTTGACGCGGATCAATCGCCCTTTTTCGCCTCCAGGAACCGAGGTGACGATAAGTACAGGTACTCCGGCGGCCTCCAGGATCACTTTGGAAATGAAATCGTTATCGAAGTTGGTAAAGTTCTGACTGATAAGGTCCTGAACAATAGCCGTTTTGGCTACCGCCGAACCGCCGCCTGTCGGCGGCCACACGCACAGATGAACGCCGGTATCGACTGCCGTGATCTGATAGCGGCCGTCCAGCCGCGGCAAGGCGTTGGCTACCAGTACAGGCACACCGCCGGCTTCGCTGATTACTCTGGAGAGAAAATCACTGTCAAAATCGCAATTGTGTTTGTTCAGGTCATGAATAATGGCGGATTTCGACACAGGCACGCCGGCACCTGTCGGGGCCCACACGCTGAGATAAACACCGGCGTCGGTTGCCGTGATCTGATATCTGCCATCAACCGTCGGCAGGGCACTGACGATAAGTACCTGTTTGCCGATGGCTTCGCTGATGATTCTGGCAAGAAAATCACTGTCAAAATTGCTGCAATTCCGGCTGGTCAGATCTTGCATCACAGCCGCTTTCGATACCGGAGCCCCGCCGTTCGCCGGGGCCCATACACTGAGATAAACGCCGGCGTCGATTGCCGTGATCTGATATTTGCCATCGACCGCCGGCAGTGCGTTGACAATGAGTATCGGTTCACCGATGGCCTCGTGAACGATCCGGGAAAGAAAGGCGCGATCATAGTCGGTGAGGTTTTGCTCGGCCAGTGCCCGGACTATGTTGGTGATTGAGACCGGCGAGCCGCCGTTGGACGCCGGCCATACGCTGAGGCAGACGCCACGGTCGGTTGAGGTTATTTGATAGTGGCCGTCTCGCTTTTCAAAAAAAACAGTTTCATCCATGAAAGCACCACCCATTCGTTGGTTAGTGTTGTTATGCAATTTTTACTGATCCTTGCGCTGCTTTGACGGCAAAACCGACAAGCGCAAAGTGTCGGGAAATTGGGGTGCTGCATTTATATTTATTTCTAGGTAAATTTACCATAAATATGCAAAAGTCCTGCCAAAATTAGACATAATTTATTGACTGCCCCTTATTTTCCAAATTTTAATAGTGAAATAAGTTCAGCTCCGTTGTCCCGAAGGCGAAAACTTCCGGGTAATATAATAAACCGCCAGTTATCTTTAGCATCAGATAATTGGCGGTTTAGAGGAAAAGGGAATATTGACGCGGGAATAGGTGGGGTTTTTTGTTGCTCAGCCGCTGTTTTTAGCGGAGGAAAGTGACCAGTTCGCTGAGCGGCTTATGCGCAGGAGCAGCCGGTTGTTCGTCAGGATAGCCCACCGGTACCAAGGCTACGAAGTCCTCTTGTTTTCCCATGCCGATGATTTTCTCCACTGCGCTTTTGGCCTGGGTGGGACCTACCATCCAGACGGCTCCCAAGCCCAGCGTATGCAAGGCGAGCAGCAGATGGTCGACAAATGCTGCTGCAGTCTGGACACGGGAACTGGCGAGCTGCCGGCACCGGTTGATTTCAGCTACCCGTGGTTTATCCATATTGCTGGCCTGCAGCTTGTCGGCGATCGATTGGTAGATGCTGGCGCTTACGGCGATGAGGGCCGGCGCTTTCGCAAAAAAAGCCGAATTCTTCTGCCAGCGTTCCACAGCCTGCCGGTCGCTTTCTTCGGTGCACAGCGACGCCAGATAATCGGAGACTTCCTGGACCGCCTGTCCTATTTCGGCGATCTTGGCAGGGTTGGTGATCACGTAGCAGTGATAGGGCTGCCTCCCGCCGCTGTTAGGGCACCAGCCGGCGGCCTCGATCGCCTTTGTCAGGAGCTCTTCGGAAACAGGGGCGCTTTTCCACTGGCGGACAGACCGCCTTGCTTTGAACAGCTTTTCCAGCGATGAAAAATCCATACTGAATTCCTCCTTAAGATGAGTCGGTTTGTATTCCCTGCAGGATTGCCTGCCGTATCTGCCTGCCCTACAATCCTTGGAAAGAGTATAACCAAATAGTACTGCTGCCGGAAAAAGAATGCAAGTGCTTCGGCAGCTGAATTTCGCGTTAACAAAAAAAGCCCGCAGGGGTCCTCTGGGCTTTACATGGTGACAGTATCAGGCTAAGGTCGGTGCGTTATCGGTGATAAGCGGGACGGCAAGCCGTGAACCGGGAAAAGCCGGCAGCTACCAACCGGATAATAATTCGATAATATGCAGTTCTTTTTTATTTACCAACGCGATGTATTCTCCATCCGCGGTCTGGACGGTCGGTCGGTCCAGACGGGCCTTGTTGATGTAGATAACCCTCGCTGTTGAACCGTCTGACAATCTGACGATACTCCCGAGGAGAGAAGCATTGATATTTTCCAGGAATACGGTGATGACTTCCGGAGCCAGTTTATCAAACATCAAACTGGAAAATTCGTGAATCACCGAAAAGGGGGTCACAGCGGAGCGATAAACCCGGTTTGAGGTCATTGCATCCAGCGTGTCGGCAACAGCTATGATTCTGGCGATGGTGCCGATGCTGTCGGCGTTCAGATTTCCCGGATAACCGCTGCCATCCATCCGTTCATGATGTTGTAATACCCCATGCAGGACAGCTTTCGGCAATTGGCAGTTGTCGCTTAGCAAGTCGAAGCCCAGTGCGGCATGTTTTTTCATGATTTGCATTTCGGAAGGAGTCAGTTTGCCGGGTTTATTGAGGATGGGGAGCGGGATCTGGGTTTTCCCGACATCGTGGAGCAAGCCGGACAGGACCAGATCGTGGAGCGCCGGCCCTGACATCTCCAGCCACTTGCCGATTACGCCGGCGGTCACACCGACATTGACAGAGTGCATGAAGGTGTAGTCATCCGTGTCCCGGATCGTCGCGAGTTGGTAAACAACGCACGAAGTGCTGAGCAGAGAGTCAATACAGCGACTGGCAAGATCTTTCAGCTGTTCAATCGGCACCTCCCGGAGATAGCGGATCTTCTCGAAGGCGCCCTTGATGGTTGCCACTATTTCGCCGTGGGTTGCTGCCATCGACTGGTGTCCCATAAAAAGTTCGCTTATATTCTCAGGGGCGGCTTGGGCAAAAATATCGATATCTTGTATTTCCCATGTCGCAAGAAGCTGGATCAGTGAATCGTTCAGTACCATGTTTTTGTCCAAAATGACTTGTCCGCTATCGCTAAGAATCGTTTTTCCAACCGTCATTCCCGGCCGTAAGTTTCTTACCGAAATACTTGTTGTGCGAACAGACAACTGGAAACACCACCATCGTACAGCAGACGGATCCTGAGCACAACCAATCTGTTGCCGTACTTATTCAAATTTCTTACCACAAATGTTCGACAAATAATTCTCCAAAACCTTTCACCTTGACAAGAAAATGTTAATTTTGTATTAATATTGTAGGTCTGTTGAACAAGTGATCGGCAACCGGCAGAAACCTGTTCCGGCGGGGCTGATTCTCCCCGCGAAAAAGCGAGGCCCTTGCTTGCGCAGGGGCCTCGCCTGGTTAACGGTCATACCTGACTGGGACGCGAGTGCTATTGATTGGCGGCCGGACCTTGCTGTCCAGCCGGGCCGCGGCAACTGCCGCCGCCGCCCATCATACCGTGGCCGGGACCTCTGCCCATCATGTCGGAGCCGCCGCCCATCATGCCAGGGCCGATGAAGCCTTGCTGCAAGCGGTTTTGCATCCGGTCTTTCATAAAGGCGGCCCGCTGGTCAGCCTGCCATTGGGTGATATAGCCGTAGTCGACATATTTCTGCATCAGTTTTTTCTGAGTTTCCAGCATCTGGTCATAAAGTGGCGCCAGCTCCTGCTTCTGGGTTTCGGTGAGGGTGGGGGGCTGATATTGGCCGGGCGGCGGGGCCTGCTGCGGGACTGCCGCGTAAGCCAGTGTTCCGGCGACGATCATTATGGCCAGGGCGATGGTGGCGAAGGCGATGGATTTTTTCATCTGAATCACTCCTTTTTGCTTTCTGATTTCAGTATAGGCTACAATCTTGGCAAAGATATGACGTAGTTGTAACAAAATTGTGAACTCGGCAGCCGGTCCGGAAAATTATATGCGGCGGCAGGTATAGGGTGGCGCGGCTCGAAATATATAGTCGCAGGTTCGAGTACCGCAGACTGGATTGACGGGGGTGACCGGATGATTGTCGGCGTGGGCGTTGATATGGTTGAAATTGAGCGCATAAAGACAGCGCTGGAAAAACGGCGTTTTGTCCAGCGTGTTTTCAGCGAGGCCGAGCAGGTCTATTGCGAGAGCCGCGGGGTGCAGCGCTTTGCTTCCTATGCCGCTCGTTTCGCCGGCAAGGAAGCGGTGCTCAAGGCCCTGGGCACAGGACTGTCCGGCGGCAAGTGGCTGGAAATAGAAATTCTGCCTGATTCTCTGGGCCGTCCCACCGTCAAACTCAGTGGTTATTACGAACAATTGGCCCGGCACAAGGGAGTCGGTGCCATCCATATTTCACTTACCCACGCCCGGGAATGCGCCGTGGCGCAGGTGGTAATCTGGGGAGGTGCGGCAGATGAAGGTCGTCCAGGCGGCTGAGATGCGGGAAATCGACCGACAGGCCATTTTTGACTATGGCATCCCGGGCCCGGCGCTGATGGAAAGTGCCGGCAATGAGGTGGCCCGCAAGGTGGAACTGCTGCTGGGCAGCGTATCCGGCAAGCGGGTATGCATATTTGCCGGCAGGGGCAATAACGGCGGGGACGGTTTCGTAGTCGCCCGCCGGCTTCAGAACAAGGGGGCCAAGGTCAACCTGTTTTTGTTGGGCACCAAGGAAGCGGTCGCCGGAGACGCCCGCATATATCTTGACGTCTTGGGCAAGACGGACATCGAGATCGTCGAACTGACCGCCCAGCGGGACTGGGACAAGGCCGGGCTTGCCGCCGCTTTCGCCGACTGTCTGGTGGACGCTCTGGTCGGCACCGGGTTCCACGGAGAGGCTGGCGGGCTGTTGGCCGAGGCCATTGCCATGATCAATAACGCCGGGAAACCGGTGGTGGCGGTAGATATCCCTTCCGGTATCGACGCCGATAACGGACAGATCCGGGGAATGGCCGTCCGGGCCAGCCATACGGTTACGTTTGCCCTGCCGAAACCCGGCCTGCTGTTTCAGCCGGGAGCTTCTCTCGCCGGCGAGGTTACTGTCGCCGATATCGGCATTCCGGCAGCGCTCCTGACTGACAGCGCTATTCGTCAGAACCTGATTACCGCCGCCGATGTGCGCAAGGTTCTGCCGCTCCGGCAGCCCTGGGTCCACAAAGGTACGTGCGGGAAGGTGCTGGTGGTGGCCGGGTCACAGGGTTTTACCGGAGCCGCCGCGCTTTCTTCCATGGCCGCTGTCCGGTCGGGGGCCGGTCTTGTGACCCTCGCTGTCGCCGCCAGCCTCCAGCCGGTGATGGCCGGCAAGCTCACCGAGGTGATGACCCGGTCGCTGCCTGAGTCCGCCTGGGGGTCCCTGGGAATCGACGCCATACCCTATATTCAAAAACTGGCGGCTGAGTGCGACGTGCTGGCGGTGGGGCCAGGGCTGGGCCGGGAAGCGGAAACAGCCGAGATGGTGCGGGAGGCGGTGAAAACCGCCAGGTGTCCGCTGGTGCTTGATGCCGACGCCCTGAATGCCCTGGTGGGCTACACCGATCTTTTGCTGGAACCGGAGGCGCTCGCGGTACTTACGCCCCATCCGGGCGAACTGTCCAGGCTGACCGGCCTTGCGGTGGAAACCATCAACGCCGATCGCCTTGCGGTAGCGCGGCAGGCGGCGACTGACTGGGGCAGCATCGTGGTGCTGAAGGGGCCGGCTACGGTGGTGGCTTTTCCTGATGGCGAGGTGTTTATCAATTCCACCGGTAATGCCGGCATGGCCACAGGCGGAACAGGGGATGTTCTCACCGGCGTGATTGCGGCGTTGATCGCTCAGGGCCTCTCCAGTCATGATGCCGCGGTGGCCGGAGTATATATCCACGGGCTGGCCGGAGACATTGCCGCCGGTTCCGGTATGATCGGAATGAGCGCCGGAGATCTGCTGCAGGCTATACCGGCAGCCATCCGCAATCTGCAGGCCGGCGGCGACGGCGCTGGGTTTACTGACCCTGGCAAACCTTGAATATTTAGGCATATTCTCCGCCAGAATAAGGCATACTTACCTTATATGCCGCACAGGTAAATATTCCCGGTGTGCCGATTGGGGCAAAAAGGTATATATATAGCGTTGACATTGGTATATAACTACTCCTATAATTAATATATATTATTGTCGATTCCTCAAACGGCGGGGGTGATGATGTGGCCGAATTAAAGCGTATCATGATTAGTATCCCAAATAGCTTGCTGCAGGAAGTGGACGGTATCATTGCCATGGAGAAATTGAGCCGTAGCCAGTTTGTCCGTGAGGCGATGCGCCTTTATATCGAGGAGCGCAAGCGTAAAGCTGTGCGGGATATGATGCGCAAAGGATATCAGGAGATGGCCATCATTAATTTGACGTTAGCTGAGGAAGGATTGACCGCCGACGTGGAAGTCTATGAAATGATGCCCACCTTGTTAGTGGAGCGTGAATAAACATGGTCGTGAAGCGCGGCGACATTTATTATGCGAATCTGAGCCCGGTGGTCGGTTCCGAACAGGGCGGACACCGGCCGGTGCTGGTGATTCAGAATGATGTCGGCAATAAGTACAGTCCCACCGTTATTGTTGCAGCCATTACTTCTCAGATTTCCAAAGCGAAATTACCGACTCATATCGAAATCAGCGCCAAACAGTTCAACCTTGATAAAGATTCGGTCATTCTTCTGGAACAAATGCGGACAATCGACAAACGCCGCTTAAAAGAAAAGATCACCCATCTGAGCGAAGAAGTCATGGGCAAGGTGGACGAAGCCATCAGGATCAGCCTGGGGTTGGTCCAGCTATAGTTAATGATAGGCGGGGTTCTGCCTATTTTTAATTTGTACGCTTATCTACATAGTGGAGGATAATAATGTCAATCCGGCGAAAATGGGCCGTTACTGTTTTCATACTGCTGGCCATGGCGGTGCTGACCGCGGTCGTCGGCTGCGGCAAAACGCCGGCAGACCGAGGCAAAGCCGATCAGCTGGTGGTCAGTGTCATTAATATTGGTCAGGGGGATGCTATTCTCATCCGCAGCCCCGGACAGGTCACCCTGGTTGATACCGGCGACGTTCCGGCCCGGGACAGGTTGATCGGCTACCTCAAGAAACAGGGGATAACCACTGTCGATAACCTGATCATCACTCATCCCCATGGCGATCACCTCGGCGGCGGAGCAGCCGTGCTGGAACATTTCACCGTGAATAGGATCTATGACAGCGGACAGCCTTCAACAAGCGTGCTGTTTCGCAACTACCTTACGATGATTCAGAAAAAGAATATTCCCTTCGCCGTTCTGACCGCCGGGCAGACGCTGGATATCGGCGGCGGGGCGACCCTCAGCATTTTCGGCCCCGACACTCCGTTTATCAGCGGCACCGAGTCGGATCTGAACAACAATTCCATTGTCGCCAAGCTTACCTTCGGCAACTTTTCGATGCTGTTGCCCGGTGACGCCGAACTGGAGGCCGAACAGCGCATCCTGGGGCGATTTGGCGGTGAACTGAAGAGTACGGTGTTGAAAAGCGGCCATCATGGCAGCAGAACTTCGTCATCCCTTCCTTTTCTCAAAGCCGTCAACCCGGAAGCGGTAATCATTTCGGCCGGGGCCGGCAACGAATACCATCATCCTCATCCGTCGACACTGCAAAAATACAGCGATCTAAAGCTCCAGGTCTACCGGACCGACCGGGATGGCACGGTGACTGTGACCAGCGACGGCAAGAGCTATACAATAACCAAGGAGAAACCGTGATATGAGACTAAAGGCGGTTATTGACCGGTTTGAAGGCGACAAGGCCGTGCTGTTCCTCGACGACGAGCAGACCGCGGTCTGGCCCCGGAGCTGTCTTCCCGGTGAGGCCAGGGAAGGTGACGTTTTATCGTTGGAACTTAATCTGGATGCAAAAGCCACCAGGCAGGCCCGGGAGGCATCGGTGGAACTGCTGCGTCAGCTGACGAAAAAGGAAGGTTGAAGATACCTTCCTTTTTGGTAATATAAACTAAAAGCCGCTATGGCGCGGTTTGAGCCAAATGCGACATAACATTCCGAACCAAAGTCCTGCAGGAATTTGACTGCAAAGCGCGAATTGTAACATAACACGTCACATAGGGAGGTGTTAGTGTTGCGCCGTGCAATTTGTTCCGCATTAGTTGCCACGATTCTGCTTCTGTCGCCGACGGTGATGGCCGGGCCGGTGAGCCTAGTCGCCAAACCAACCGCGACTGTTTCCGTGCTGAAGACCGATGCGGCAACGGCTAAGCCTGACGCCGCGCCTGCTGCCGCGCAGCTGACCCAGATCCGATGGGCCTCCTCCACTGACGCTGTGACTGGCGGGAGCAAGCTGCGGCTGGTTTTCGACGTAACCGGCCCGGTTGAGGTTGACGGGGCGGCTTCCGCTGCACCTAACCCGCGGCTGGTGATCAATGTCAAGGGCGCGGTGCCGGCAAAAGGGGACGACAGCGTCAACCTGGATGGTAAAATCGCCGATAGCGTGAGTATCGCTGCCGTGGATGGGCAAAATACCAGAATTACGGTAGATATGCCTGTCATGGTGGACGATGGCGACTACAAGGTATTCACGTTGCCGCCTGACACGAGCGCCGGCAAGCCTTTCCGGGTGGTGGTGGATATCAACAAGCCGCTGCCGCCGATGGTGTTCAATTTTACGCCTGGCCTGAAGAATAAGGTGATCGCCATTGATCCGGGCCATGGTGGTACCGATCCGGGGGCCATAGGCCTAGCCAGGATCCAGGAAAAAACCGTCACATTGGCGGTAGCGTTCAAAGTGAAGGATTTGCTGGAAAAGGCCGGGGCCAAGGTTCTTATGACCCGGGAAACCGATCGCGATGTTTTTGCGCCCAACGACTCGGCGGTGGATGAGCTTAAGGCCCGCGTCACTCCCGCCAATCTGCGCAAAGCCGACATTTTCCTCAGTATTCACGCCAATTCCTTTGTCAACCGGACGGTTGGCGGAACAGCCACCTACTATTATCAGAAGTCGCAGTATGATGCGATGCTGGCCCAGAACATTCAGGCAGGTGTGGTTCAAAGCGCCGGCCTTAGTAATCGCGGCTCCTTTCCCGCCAATTTTTATGTCGTTAAGCGCACCCTTATGCCGGCGGCGCTGGTGGAGATGGGCTTCCTATCCAACCCCGACGAGGAAAAGCTTCTCAATGATCCGGTATTTGAACAAAAAGTGGCTCAAGGCATCGTTCAGGGAATGGAACGGTTTTTTGCCCAGGCGGGAGGTGATCGGTGATGGCAGCTAAAACGAAAGTGTTGCTTCTGATGGTAATTGTTTGTATGCTGACAGCACTGGCCGCAGGCTGCGCTCCGGCATCCCCTTCGACGGCGCCCCCGGGAACGGAGGCTGATAAAGGTCAGTCTGTCCCCCCGAATACGGCTCCGGCGGAGACGATGCGCCTCACCGTTTACTACGCCACCGCTGACGCCATGTATCTGACGCCTGAAGTGAGGCTGGTACCCAAGACGGAGCACCCGGCCTTAACCGCCTTGGAACAACTGCTGCAAGACCCTAAGGGCCGTGATCTGGTGAAAGTTATGCCTGATGGCACCAGGATACGGGGAATTACGGTCAAGGACCGGGTGGCTTTTGTCGATTTTAATGACAAACTCGCCAAAGGCAGTGCCGGGTCCACCACCGAAATGCTCATCGTCGCATCGATTGTCAATACCCTGACCGAGTTCCCGGAGATCCACAAGGTTCAGATCCTGGTGGAAGGGAAAAAGGTGGATACTCTTGCCGGCCACATGGACCTCAGTGAGCCCCTCAGCCGCTCGGAGAAGATTGTCCGTAAAACTCCGTAACCAGCGGACGGGATCGATTGTAAACCGATGCAGCCTGCCTAATCATGGCAGGTTGCATTATTTTTTTTGCAACTATTTGGCAGGCAAAACAAAAATGAGATGCGGTTTTCATTTTTAAAGGAATTCTTTCCAACAAACGCGAACTTGGTCTGCTAAAAGGATTATAGGATGGAGTGAGACGAAGAGTGCGTTTTGAGTTGAATGAAGAACAAAAGATGATGCAGAAAATGGTGCGGGAATTCGCGGAAAAGAGGATCGCGCCCGGCGCGGCCCAGCGGGACGAGGAAGAAAAATTCGACCGTGGTCTCTATGACGGTATTGTGGAACTGGGGCTCAATGGCAGCTGTTTTCCAGAGGAATACGGCGGGGCCGGCGGTGATTACCTGAGCTATATTCTGGCGGTTGAGGAGCTGGCCCGCGCTGATGGCAGCTTCGGCGGATGTTTCGCTACAACCGTGTCGTTGTGCCAGTGGCCGATTTTTCATTTCGGCACCGAAGAGCAAAAACGCAAGTACCTTGTCCCGCTTATTGAAGGCAAGACCCTCGGGGCGTTTGGGCTGACCGAACCGAATGCCGGGACCGATTCAGGCGCACAGGAGACTACCGCGGTCTGGGACGGGAACCATTATATTTTTAACGGCAGCAAGATCTTCATTACCAACGCCGGTGAGGCGGAGACCTATGTAGTTTTTGCCATGACCGACAAAACCAGGGGCGTCAAGGGGATTTCCGCTTTCATCCTAGAGAAGGGCATGGCAGGCTTCAGCTTCGGCAAGAAAGAGCGCAAAATGGGACAAAACGGTTCCCAGACCATGGAACTCATTTTCCAGGATATGAAAGTGCCGAAAGAAAACCTGCTCGGCAAGGAAGGCGAAGGCTTTAAAGTAGCCATGGCCACCATCGACGGCGGCCGGATCGGTATTGCCGCCCAGGGCCTGGGCATTGCGCAGGCCGCCCTGGAGTATGCAGTGAAATACTCCAAGGAGCGCGTCCAGTTCGGCAAGCCGATCGCCAGCAACCAGGCCATTGCTTTCATGCTGGCCGATATGGCGACAAAGGTGGACGCGGCGAGACTGCTGGTCTATCGTGCCGCCTACCTGAAAGACCAGGGGCTGCCTTATTCCAAAGAATCGGCGATGGCGAAAATGTACGCCACCGACACCGCGATGGAGGTGACCACCGATGCGGTGCAAATCTTCGGCGGTTACGGCTATTCGCGGGAATACCCTGTGGAGCGGTTGATGCGGGACGCGAAGGTTACCCAGATCTATGAAGGCACCAATCAGGTCCAACGGATGATTATCTCCGGCGCCATACTTAGGTAAAGTCGTTTTGTCCGGGAATCGGTGGATGATATAAAAATGCAGCTCGTCTTGAGCTGCATTTTCTTTATGCGATTATTTGGCCTGAACTTTCTATTCGTCGTCTTCGCTATTGTCTCCGCCGAGCAGGCTGCCCAGCCCGCCGAGAACCGTCCCGCCCAGCGCGGCCCGGCCGAGAACGCTGCCTTCTTCTCTGGAGCCGCCTCGCTGCGGCGCCGCGGCAAGCATCCGCCCGGCCAACCGGGAAAATGGCAGCGACTGCAGCCAGATTTTCCCTGGCCCCTGGAGAACCGCAAAAAACAGGCCTTCACCGCCGAACAGGGCGGTTTTGATGTTTCCGGCCTGCTCGATGTCGAATTGGACGCTGGGTTCGAAGGCAACAACGCAGCCGGTGTCAACATGGACGATTTCTCCGGGCTGCAGCTGCCGTTCGACGATGGTGCCGCCGGCATGCAGGAAGGCATAGCCGTCGCCTTCCAGTTTCTGCATGATGAAGCCTTCACCGCCGAACAGGCCGGTCAGGATCTTCCGCTGGAAATAGATGCCGATGGAAACGCCCTGAGCGGCGCAGAGGAAGCTGTCCTTCTGGCAGATGAGACTGCCTCCCACCTGCGGCAGGAGAACAGGGATGATGTTGCCGGGATACGGTGCGGCAAAGGCTACCCTTCCTTTGCCTGAGCCGTTGTGGGTAAACACGGTGATGAACAGGCTTTCGCCGGTAATCACCCTTTTGCCTGCTGTCATCAGCTTGTCGAAAAAACCGCTGCTTTTCGCCGATCCGTCACCTAAAGCAGTCTCCATCCGGATGGAGCCGTCCTTGTACATCATAGCTCCCGCTTCAGCAACAACGCTCTCTCCTGGGTCCAGTTGAATTTCAACAAATTGCATCTCCGAACCGATGATCTTATAATCCACTTCGTCGGCGTGACCCAAGTCCTTCGACCTCCTGTGCAATATCGTTCTCTTTGCAAGTTTCGCGCTGCCCCTTTATTTTCCTGCAAAGCAGGAATGTGCCGCCGCTATGGCGGCAGTTCTGGCAGTCGCGATGCGGGTGCGGAACAACCGGAACTTGCTCGGCGAAGGCCTCTTGTTACATTTATTCGTTAAGGTATACTCTGGGTACCCGGGCGCTCACCGCGCAGACAAGTTCGTAGTTGATGGTGCCGGCAAGGTCGGCCAGTTCGGTGACGGTGATTTCGGCCCCGCCCTGCCGGCCGAACAGCACGGCTTCATCGCCGATGCGGGTGTCGCAGTCCGGGCCGAGATCGACCATCAGTTGATCCATGCAGACCCGGCCGACAATCGGGCGGCGCCGTCCGCCGATCAGTACCTGGGCCTTGTTGGACAACAGGCGGTTGTAGCCGTCGGCGTAACCGATAGGCAAAGTGGCGATGAAAGTCGGTCGCTCGGTGGTATGGGTGCAGCCGTAACTGATGGAAGTGCCTGCCGGTACCTGTTTGACGTAGACCACCCTGCTTTTCAGCTGCATCGCCGGGCGAAGCTCCAGGCAGCGGTGCATTTCGCCGGAGGGCGGCAGCCCGTAGAGGATGATGCCCGGCCGGACGGTGTTAAAATGGCCTGACGGCAGGTCGATGATGGTGGCGCTGTTGGCGGCGGACATATAGGTGAGGGCCGGGAGTTGACCCAGCGCTGTCTGAAAAAGCGCAAGCTGGCCGGCGGCGTGGGTCTTGTCGCTGGCGTCGGCTGCGGCCAGATGGGTGAAGACTCCGACCGGCTGGGCTTCAGGTATGTCCTGGGCCGATGCCAGCAAAGCCCCCACTTCGGCGGGAGTTACCCCGATCCGCCCCATGCCGGTGTCGGTTTTGAGAACGAAACTGGCCTGCTTGCCTGCGGCGCGGGCCGCGGCTCCCAGCGCCCGGATGCCTTCGCTGCTGGACACGGTTGCTATCAAATCGTTGGCAATCACCAGGCCGGCTTGCTCCGGCAGGGTGAGTCCGAGAATGAAGATCGGCACCGTAAATCCCGCGGCGCGAAGCTGGGCGCCCTCTTCCGGCAGCGCCACCGCCAGGCAGTCGGCCCCCGCCTGCAGCGCCGCCCGGCTGACCGGAACGGCGCCGTGGCCGTAGGCGTTGGCTTTGACCACCGCGACAAGTTTGGCTGCCGGGCCTATTTTATTCCTGATCTGAACGATGTTGTGGCGGATAGCCGCCAGGTCGATTTCCGCTATTGTCGGACGCATAATGATCCCTTCTTTGTCTGGAGTCTTTGCCTGGCAAGCAAGGTGCCGTCTTTTTCGCTTTTAGGCTCCCCCTGCTGAGGCTGTTCATACATCACTTAAACGCACGATGGGGATAATCCTTTGCTGATACAACTTTTTTTAGCGCAGTGGTATACTAGCAATGCAGGAAATGCCAGTATTCGGCAGGAATAGAATCAGAAAGGCTCTTAATATGGTGGTGAATTATGAAGCTGAAAGACGTTGGCGAATTCGGCCTGATTGATTTAATCAAACAAGATACCCTTGTCGACCCGGCCGATGTCATTGTGGGCATCGGTGACGACGCCGCGGTCTACGTGCCGGGTGTGGGCAAGTATGAACTTCTCACCACCGACATGCTGGTGGAAAACGTCCATTTTGATCTGTCGAAAACCACGACCTGGCAGCTGGGCTATAAAGCTATCGCCGTTAATCTCAGCGATATCGCGGCGATGGGGGGGCGGCCCCGGCATGCCGTGGTTTCCATCGGCCTGCCGCCGCATCTGTCTGTCGATGATGTCGTCGATTTATACAACGGGATGAAGGAAATCTGCCGGGAGTTCATGGTGAATATTATCGGCGGGGACACGGTATCCAGTCCCGCCGGCCTGGTGATCAACATCGGCGTCGTGGGGGAGGTGGAACCTGACAAGCTCCTGCGGCGGTCCGGGGCCCGGCCCGGTGACCTTGTAGTGGTCACGGGAACGCTGGGAGACTCGGCCTGTGGCCTGGAGCTTCTGTTTCGCCCGGGGTGGGAGGAGTTTTCTTTTGCCTGGCCTTTGGTCGCCGCTCACCTGACGCCACGGCCGCAGATGGCGACGGGGCCTGCTTTGGCCGCTTGCGGGGCTACCAGCGCCGACGACATCAGTGACGGACTGGCCAGCGAGGCCAACGAACTGGCTCGGGCCAGCGGGTTTTCCCTGCGGCTTTTTGCTGACAAGATACCGCTTTCCCCCGAACTGACCCAGGCGGCCGCCATGCTGGGCAAAAAACCGCTGGACTACGCTCTGTTCGGCGGTGAAGACTATCAGTTGGTGTTTACCATCGGCGCCGAACAATTCGCCTCTTTGCCGAAAGGGCCGGTGTCCTTTACCGCTGTGGGCGAGGTGACCGACGGGCAGGGGGTCCTGCTGGTGGATGCCGACGGCAAGAGTGCCGGACTGGAGCCGAAAGGCTATAACCACTTCCGCTAGGAGGAAATTATGCTTGTATATAAAACCGCGAACCCCCGCGAGACTTTTGCCCTGGGAGAACAACTGGGTGCCGGCCTCGCGCTTGGGGATGTCATTTGTCTGAACGGCGACCTGGGTGCCGGCAAGACGCTGCTTGTCCAGGGGATCGCCGCAGGCCTCGGCATATGCGAAGGGGTGACAAGTCCCACCTATACAATACTTCATGTGTATGATGGCGGGCGTCTGCCGATTTTTCATTTTGACCTTTACCGGCTGGAGCACCCCGATCAGCTGGATGACATCGGTTTTGAGGAATACAGCCGGCCGGACGGGGTGGCCATTATTGAATGGGCTGACAAATTTGCCGCCCGGATGCCGGAAGAAAATCTTTGGGTCGAACTGAAGGTCATGGATGGGACTTCGCGGTCGATCACCCTGAAGCCGGCCGGCCCGCGTTACGAACAACTGTGTGAGGAGCTGAAACCTGGTGCCGATTCTCGCTTTGGACACGGCCACTCTTGTATCTAGCGTTGCGTTGGCTAGGCGGGAGACTGTCGTAGCCGAACTTACATTACAGACCCGCAAAACACATTCCGAGCTGCTTATGCCCCATATCGAACAATTGCTGGCCCTGGCTGAAACCTCCAAGGAGGCTGTCGAAGCGATCGCCGTAAGTATCGGGCCAGGGTCGTTCACCGGCCTCCGAATCGGCTTGGCCACCGCCAAGGCTCTGGCCTACGCCCTGCAGATTCCCCTTGTCGGTGTGCCGACCCTGGACGCCCTGGCTTATGGCTGCCCGGTGCCTGGTGCAGTGCTCGCCGCGACGATGGATGCTCAGAAGGGCAATGTCTATATCGCTCTTTTCCGGTGGGGAACCGCCGGGCTGGAGCAGCTTTCCCCGCCCCGGGTAATGGATCATAACGCCGCGTTCGCCGAACTGGCCGCTCTCACCGAACCGGTTGTTGTTCTGGGCGAGGCGGTCGGTCTGTATGCCGAAGCCCTGGGCAAAGTCAAGGGAGTGGCGGCGGCCGAGCCCCATGTGGCTATGCCGCGGGCCGCCAGTGTGGCCCTGCTGGGATGGCAGCTCCTGGACGGCGGCGCGAGGCATGACGTTATGACTCTTGAACCTTTATATATCAGGCGGTCGGAAGCGGAGGACCTGTGGGACCGGCGGAGTGGCTGCCGATGAAGACCGGTATTCGCAGTATGGATGTAAACGATATTGATCCGGTGGTGACGGTGGAACAGCAGTCTTTCGCCATCCCCTGGTCCAGGGCGGCCTTCGAGACCGAACTGGCGGAAAACACTCTGGCCCATTATCTTGTGGCCGAAGTGGACGGGGCAGTGGTCGGATACTGCGGCATGTGGATTATTCTTGATGAGGCGCATCTGACCAATGTCGCCGTGCTGCCCGAATACCGCAGCCAGGGAATCGGCCGCAGCCTGCTGATCACCTTGATGGAGTACGCCAAGCTGAGGGGCGCCACATGCATGACCCTGGAGGTCAGGAAGTCGAACTACTCCGCCCAGCGGCTTTACCGCCGCCTGGGCTTTATGCCCCGGGGCCTGCGCCGGCAGTATTATACCGACACCGCCGAAGACGCCGTGATTATGTGGCGGGATGATCTTTGCAGCGAGCCCGGGCCGGAAGAATAGTTGGGGCGTGGCGGCTTCATATTGCTGGATGCAGTAATACGTGGAATAAAATGGAATGTTCTGAGCGTAAAAAAAATGCCACTGCCGTGGCATAAGGGGTGATTGCAATATTACGATATGCTTTTACCGCCGCAAGTGTTACGGCAGGACCCGGCTGAATTTGATAGGAGGTTGTCGTTTTGACTTTGGTTCTCGGTTTGGAGACAAGCTGTGATGAAACTTCTGCGGCGGTGGTGGCTGACGGACGAACGATCCTGTCCAACGTCATTTCCTCCCAGATCGACTTGCATCAGAAGTTTGGCGGGGTGGTGCCGGAAATCGCGTCCCGCAAGCATATTGAAAACGTCATTCCTGTCGTTCACCAGGCCCTGGAGGAGGCCGGAACCGGCCTGAAAGACGTCGACGCCATCGGTGTAACGTTCGGGCCGGGACTGGTCGGAGCGCTGCTGGTGGGGGTCGCTGCAGCCAAGGGGCTGGCTTTCGCCGCCGGCAAGAAGCTGGTGGCCGTCAATCATCTGGAAGGCCATATCTTCGCCAATTTTCTGGCCGCTAAAGAGCTCGAGCCGCCTTTTGTCGCCCTGGTCGTCTCCGGAGGACATACTTCCCTGGTGCATATCAAGGATTACAATGAATTTGTTTTGCTGGGCGAGACCAGAGACGACGCCGCAGGCGAGGCCTTCGACAAAATTGCCAGAGTCATGGGGCTGCCGTATCCCGGCGGCCCTTATATCGACCGGTTGGCTGCGACCGGAGATCCTGCGGCTGTCCACTTTCCCCGGGCGCTGTCCGGTGACAACTTTGAATTTAGCTTCAGCGGCCTCAAATCAGCGGTGCTGAACTATCTCAACACCGGCCGGCAGAAGGGTCTTGCTGTCGATGACGCCGACGTGGCCGCCAGCTTTCAGGCCGCTGTAGTCGATGTACTCACAGCCAAAACCGTTCAGGCGGCCCGGTACTGCGGTGTGGATAAAGTGGCGGTATCCGGCGGGGTAGCCGCCAATTCCTGTCTGCGGGCCGAGCTTGCCGCCGCCTGCACCGCGCAAGGATTGGCGCTGTTCTATCCCCCGCCGGTGCTGTGCACCGACAACGCCGCGATGATCGCCTGCAGGGCCTACTACCAGTATGGTGCCGGCGATTTCGCGAACCTTCGGCTCAACGCGGTTCCATCTCTAAAATTGGGAAAAATGAAACCGTAGTGTGGAAAAGAAACCTGCGGACAATTGTGGATAGTGTTAGTTAAAACCCGAAAAAGCGGGTAAATTCGCTTCTTTTCCTGTGGATAACCCTGTGGACAATGTGGATAAGTCCGGGAATAACGCAAATATTATGTCGCTATCAACATTATTTATAAAGACAGGAGGCGCGTATGTCGGGCCAGGTCGATTACTTATTGTACTATTCGGCAGCTACGGCGAATATACTGCCGATAACCTCTGTTTGCAACGTTTCCTGCGTCTTCTGCAGCCATAAACACAATCCGCCTGGAATCGATATCTACCAGCTGCCGCCGCTATCCAGCCAAAAGCTCCGCGATGTGATCAGCTATCTTGATCCTTCGCAGAAAATTGTGATCGGGGAATCGGTGACAAAAATTAACGAAGGCGAACCCTTCACCCACCCTGATTTTTTGGCGATACTGGAACTGCTGCGTGACACGTATCCTCACACCCCTATCCAAATCACCACGAACGGGACGTTGCTCAGCGATCCGGTGGTCCGCCGGCTGGTGGAACTTGCGCCGCTGGAACTTAATCTGTCTCTCAACAGTGCCAGCATCGATGGCCGCCGTCGGCTGATGAAGGACAACTTGGCGGAAGCAGCGGTGGAAAGTCCTGCGCTCCTGGCGTCCTACCAGCTGCCCTTTCATGGCAGCGTCGTCGGTCTGCCGCATCTGGTGGGTTGGCCCGATATCCGGGAGACTTGCCGCCGGCTTGACCGCTGTGGGGCCCAAACCATCCGCCTGTTCCTGCCTGGGTTTCCGGCCTTTTCGCCTTTCGCCGACCGTTATTCCGAAACCTCACTGGCCGAGTTTACCGCCGAGGCCGGAAAACTGGCGGACGAACTGGCTACTCCGTTGACTGTCGAGCCACAGATGCCGGATGATGTCCTGGCGACCGTCGAAGGGGTGATTGCTTCGTCCCCGGCCGCGCTGGCCGGTCTGAGGCGGGGTGATGTCATTGTCGCGGTGGACGGAGTTGCCGTATGCTCGCGGGTCGATGCCTTCCGACGGTTGGCCAGGGAGCTTGAAAGCAGGGTTACCGTATGCAGGGGCGATTCCAGCCTGCAGCTGCAACTGGTCAGAACAGCGTTTCAGCGACCGGGTGTGGTTATGGCCTATGATATCGATTTTGCGTTGGTGGACAGGGTGGAAAAAACGGCGGCAGACCGAAAGGCAGCGGCAGCGGCAGTGCTTACCTCGGAGTTTGCTTATCCGCTCTGGCACAATGTGCTGGCCGGCCGGCCGGGGCTGAGCGTTGTTCCTGTCGCCAGCCGGTTTTTCGGAGGGACAATCAAGGCCGCGGGCCTCCTGACTGTAAGCGATTACCAGGCGGCCATCGACGCCGTCGGAGCCGGCGACAGGTACGGGCTGGTTATGGTGCCTCAGATATCCTTTGATCCGAAAGGCCGGGACTTGACAGGGAAATCGTATCTGGATCTCCGGGGCGGCGGGGCGGAAATAGCTGTTTTATAAATTAGGACCTCATCACAAGGATTTTTCTCCTGCGGGGTTGAATACAATGATTCTTATACAGGCTGCTGGAGGAATCCAATGGGGATAGTTGCTGATATCTGCCGTAAAACGACGGTGCTTCACCCGGCCCAGATCGAAACTCTGGATTTTAACGCCAATATACTGCAGATGGTGGCTGATCTGGCTCACGCCCAGGTTACCATTTATGCTCCGGCCCGGGAGGACCGTTTTTTGGTAATTGTCGCTCAGGCTAAGCCCAATACCAGCCTGATCAACTATAAACCACACCTTTTGGGGACGACTGTCGACAACGCTGAAGAACCGCTGGTATGGCGGACGATCAGTTCCGGCGAGCACATTTCCGGCCAGCGGGAATGGGGTATGGGGATGGAAGCGCTGGCGATGCAGACCTTCCCTCTGTACGACGAGGCCGGCGGCATCATCGCTGTTGTCAGTTTTGAATTCAGCATCGAAGACTCTGCCACCGGTGACCACTCCATCGTTATCGAAACAGCTTATATGCTTCTTACTTCACCTCGAAGCGGTTCGGCGGAGACCATGTACCGGCCGCTCACCACCCGCGACGGCATCATCATTGTCGACGAGCGCGGCCAAATCGTGTTCGCCAATGCTGCCGCCAGCAGTATCTATAAAATCTTCGGCCTTGGGCGGATCGTCGGACGCCGGATTTACGAGCGTCAGGTGAATATCCGGCTGGCCCAGAAGGCGGCCAATACCCGGCAACCGCAGGAGTCGGAGCTGGAAGTGGGCAATATCGTGCTGGCCCAGCGGGCGATACCCGTCGTCCGGGGTAATCAGACCCTTCGCACCATCGTTATTGTCGCCGATATCACCGAAATCAAGAAGAAAGAAAAAGAGTTGCTGATCAAATCGGCAGTCATCCAGGAAATTCATCACCGGGTAAAAAACAACCTTCAAACCATCGCCAGCCTGCTGAGACTGCAGGCTCGCCGCACCAAGTCCGATGAAGTGAAAGCCGCTCTGCGCGAAAGCGTCAACAGAATCCTCAGCATCTCGGTGGTTCACGAATTTCTGTCCCAGCAGGACGCCGAATTTATCGACGTGGCGGAGGTGGCCAAGAATATTTTGGATCTGGTGATTCAGAATATGCTTGAACCGGATTTTAATATCCAGACGGTTTTCAACGGGCAGAAGATGGTGTTGCCTTCCGACGCGGCGATAAGCCTGGCGCTGGCCATCAATGAACTCATTCAAAATTCCATAGAACATGGATTTGTCGGCAGGCGGGACGGGGTGATCGGTGTCGACATGACCACGCTGAAGGATACCTATCAGATCGAAATATGGGACGACGGCATCGGTTTGCCGCCGGATTTCAGCGAAAAGGGATTAAATAGTCTTGGTTTACAGATTATAAGGACGCTGATCGAACATGACCTGGGGGGACAATTCCGGCTGTTTTCCGAGGGCGGCACCCACGCCCGCATCGCCATTCCCCGTAGTAAGGAGGAGGGATAGTCATGCAAGCACTGCGAATCGTCATCGCTGACAACGAATCAATCATCCGCATGGACCTGAAAGAGCTGCTGGAAGAAGCCGGACACACCATCGTGGGAGAAGCCGCCGACGGAGTAAAGGCCATCGAACTGGCCAGACGGCACAAACCCGATCTGGTGATCATGGATATCAAGATGCCGGAAATGGACGGCATCACCGCCGCCAAGATCATTTCCACCGAAAAGGTGGCGCCGGTCCTCCTGCTGACTGCGTTCAGCCAGAAGGAGATTGTCGAAAAGGCCAAAGATTCCGGTGTGCTCGCCTACCTGGTCAAACCGGTCAAGGAGGCCAACCTCTTCCCTGCTATCGAAATCGCCCTGTCGCGGTTTCAGGAGTTTGCCGAACTGGAGCGCGAACTGGAAGAAGTGAAAAATTCGCTGGAAACCCGGAAAATTCTCGACCGGGCCAAAGGCATTCTTATGGACGCCTATAACCTGAGCGAAAATGAAGCCTATCGGCGGATTCAGCAGTACAGCATGTCCAAACGCAAGTCGATCCGTGAAGTTGCTGAAGCGATCGTCGAAGCGGCTGTCAAGAAAAAATAGCCGATTCAAAGGAGATGGCTCCTATGGCTCTGCGCCGTTACCAACGCTATCCCGTCAGCGGGAAAAATTCACTTCGCTTTTGGCCTGAGGCCGTCAGTCCGCTGCGCGTTATCTGGAATTTTTCCATCATATCTCTCGGCCGGATCTGCCCGTCCTTTACTGTCAAAGATTTTTTGTACCGGCTGCTTGGCGTAAAAATAGGCAAAGACGCCTCGGTTGGTCTTATGGTTATGCTGGATATCTTTTTCCCTGAGGAAATTGAGATCGGTGATAATGTAATCATCGGCTACAACACTACTCTGCTGGGCCATGAGTTTCTGCGGGATGAATGGCGCAAAGGCAAGGTCATCATCGAAAAAGACGTGGTGATCGGCGCCAACTGTACTCTGCTGCCGGGGATTGTTGTCGGGGAAGGTGCGGTGGTGTCGGCCATGTCGCTGGTGAACCGCGATGTTCCGCCCCGTTCTTTTTACGGCGGGGTGCCGGTCCGGGATTTGGGGGCGAGACAGGGATGAACGTGTTTTTCGCTCGCTGGTTCCTGGCCGCTCTGGTTTTCGTCAACGCCGTCGGCACCGTCTGGGGAGTTCTGTGGTACTGGGAACAGCTGAAGGAAACGCCCTGGTATTTCCTGCCTGTCGTTCCCGACTCGCCGTTGCACGCGATGCTGTTCGGCATCTTTATTTTTTGGCTGCTGCAGGGGCAGCGCTGCCAAGAGCCCTGGCGCCGGTTCATCGCCTGGGCCGGTGTGCTGGGCGGTATCAAATACGGACTCTGGACCACGGTGATTCTCAGTCAGTACCTGCTTATGCCGGGAACCCATTCCACGCCGGAGGACTGGATGCTGTACGCCAGCCACGGCGGCATGGCCCTGCAGGGGCTTGTGTACATGAACAAGCTGCCGAAAAGCGCCATGGCGGCCGCGACGGTAATTTTATGGCTGGCTTTGAACGACTTTTGCGACTATGTTTTTATGACCCATCCCCGGCTGCCGCTGCCGGACCAGGTGGCGGTGGCGGGCTGGACAGGCATTATACTGACCGTTTCGGTGGCCCTCCTGGCCGCCGGACTGCTTAGACGGTGGCGACACAGGGCGGGATGAGATCCTGCCTTTTCTTATTGAAAGAGCTATTCCCCCAGCGGGTGTAAAAGCGGCCGCCCGTCTGACCGGGCGCCGCGATAGTTTACCGCCGGCCGATGATTTCGGTATAAAACAGCGGTAAGAAGTAAAAAATACCAGGAATACGGCAAGAAATATGGCAATCGTGAAAAAAATTATAAAAAAGACCGATTTTTACGGGGGAAGCTCTTGATTTTTGGGCGCGAATTATATATCATAATTTATGGAATTAGCACTCGTCATTAGTGAGTGCTAACAATAAAATAACTACATAGGCCAAGGATAAAAGGAGGTTATTGTAAATGATCAAGCCGTTAGGCGACAGGGTAGTCATCAAACCCCTGGAGAGAGAAGAGAAAACCAAGAGTGGCATCGTCCTGCCGGACACTGCCAAGGAAAAACCCCAAGAGGGCAAAATCGTTGCCGTGGGCACCGGTAAAGTGCTGGACAACGGTCAGCGGATAGCGCTGGATGTCAAGGAAGGCGACAAGGTTATTTTCTCCAAATACGCCGGTACCGAAGTAAAAATTGATGGTCAGGACTATCTTATCCTCAGCGAACGGGACGTCCTGGCGATCGTACAATAAAAGAGGGGGAAGCATAAATGGCGAAACAGATTATTTTTGACGAAGAAGCCCGCCGCGCGCTGGAAAGAGGCGTCAATGCCCTGGCCAACGCAGTTAAAGTCACTCTGGGCCCTAAAGGCCGCAACGTCGTACTTGACAAAAAATTCGGCGCACCGACCATCACTAATGACGGTGTGACCATTGCCCGGGATATCGACCTGGAAGATCCGTTTGAGAACATGGGCGCGCAGCTTGTGAAAGAAGTCGCCACCAAGACCAACGATGTCGCCGGTGACGGCACCACCACCGCTACCCTGCTTGCTCAGGCCATGATTCACGAAGGCATGCGCAACGTTGCCGCCGGTGCCAATCCGATGATTCTGAAAAAAGGCATCGAAAAAGCCGTTGCCGCTGTTGTGTCTGAAATCAAGAAAGGCGCCAAGAAAGTTGAGACCAAGGACGCTATCGCTCAGGTCGCTTCGATTTCGGCAGCTGACGAAGAAATCGGCAAACTGATCGCCGAGGCCATGGATAAAGTCGGTAAAGACGGCGTCATCACCGTCGAAGAATCCAAGACCATGGGTACCGATCTGGAAGTGGTCGAAGGCATGCAGTTCGACCGCGGCTACATCTCCCCGTACATGATTACCGATACCGATAAAATGGAAGCCGTTCTGAACGATCCGTACATCCTCATCACCGACCGCAAGATCGGCGCCATTGCCGACCTGCTGCCGGTGCTGGAAAAGGTTGTCCAACAGGGCAAGGAACTGCTGATCATCGCCGAAGACGTGGAAGGCGAAGCACTGGCTACCCTGGTTGTGAATAAGCTGCGCGGCACCTTCCGGGCCGTTGCCGTCAAAGCTCCGGGCTTCGGCGACCGCCGCAAAGCCATGCTGGAAGACATCGCCACCCTGACCGGCGGCAGCGTGATCACCGAGGAACTCGGCCGCAAGCTGGACAGTGTTGATATCAGCGACCTCGGACGCGCCCGTCAGGTGCGTATCTCCAAGGAAGAAACCACCGTCGTCGATGGCGCCGGTTCTGCCGACGAGATCAAAGCCCGCGTCGGCCAGATCAAATCGCAGATCGAAGAATCCACTTCCGACTTCGACAAGGAAAAATTGCAGGAACGCCTGGCTAAACTGTCTGGCGGCGTAGCCGTCATCCGGGTCGGCGCTGCGACCGAAGTCGAACTCAAAGAAAAGAAACACCGCATTGAAGACGCTCTGAACGCCACCCGGGCGGCAGTGGAAGAAGGCATCGTTCCTGGCGGCGGCACCGCCTTTATCGACGCCCTGCCGGTACTGGACACCATTACCGTTACCGGTGACGAAAAGACCGGTGTAGCTATTGTTCGCCGCGCCATCGAAGAACCGGTGCGTCAGATCGCAAACAATGCCGGTCTCGAAGGTTCCGTCGTAGTCGAAAATGTCAAGAAAGCCGGCAAAGGTATCGGTTTCAACGCCCTGACCGAAGCCTATATCGACATGATCGGCGCCGGTATCGTTGACCCGGCCAAAGTAACCCGCTCCGCGCTGCAAAACGCAGCCAGCATCGCTGCTATGGTTCTCACCACCGAAACCCTGATTGCCGACAAGCCCGAGAAAGACGCTGGCGGA
>JARLHY010000070.1 GCA_031292015.1 Negativicutes bacterium
AACTTCGAATTCACCGCCAAAATCGGGATAGTCGTTTTTCAGTGAATTGAAGCAATGCGGGCAGAGGGTGATGATTTTCTTGACACCCAGCTCTTTGAACAACTCCACATTCCCTTCAGCCAGCGGCTGGAATTCGAACTCGTTGCCCATTCGGCGGATCGTCTCACCGCAGCAGGGTTCCTCGCTGCCAAGAACGCCGAAGTTTACGTTCGCTGCCTTCAGCACCTTCACCAATGCCTCACTGACCTTTTTTGCCCTGTCGTCATAGGCACCGGCGCACCCAACATACAGCAGGTACTCGGCCTCTTCCGACCAGGCGGGAACATCCAGATCCTGCATCCAGTCACCGCGGCTGCCGCGGGGAAGCTTCCAGGGGTTGCCGCTCTTATAGCAGTTAAAGGTACGCTGCACGTCTTCCGGCATTTTGGCCTCTGTCATAACCATATAGCGGCGCAAGTCAACGATCTTCTGGATATGTTCATTGGAAACAGGGCAAGCCTGTTCACAAGCTCGACAGGTCGTGCAGGACCAGATAAACTCTTCGGAAAACACGCCGTCCACGATCATCTTGTCCAAAACAGACTGTTCAGCCTCACTGAACTCAGGCTTCTGGTCACCGGCAGCTTTCAGCCTATCCAGCAGCGGCGCTTTTTCTTCCAGATGAGCCCGCAGCTCTACATGCAGCGCGCGGGGATCCAGCGGCTTGCCGGTCTGAAAAGCCGGACAATGTTCCGTGCATCGGCCGCACCGCACACAGGTGTAAGAATCGACAAGCTGCTTCCAGGTGAATTCTTCGAGTTTATTGACCCCGAAGGTTTCCGCCGCCTCATCCTCGAAATCGACTTTATCCAGAGCGCCTTTGGGGCGCAGGGTATGCCAGACGGCGTTAGCCGGCGCGAAGGCCAGATGCAGATGCTTGGAGCCGGGAATTAAGAGGGCCATCAGGCCCATCGCCAGGAAATGCATCCACCAGGCCGCGTTTGCCAAAAAGGCGAGAGTATCGGGTGATTTTCCGGCCAGCAGTCCTGACACGAAGTTGGCCAAAAAGGCGGCGCCGCGGATACCGGCTTTCTCCCCGAGCGCGAAACTGGCGCCGTTGTACACAAGATCGCCGGTGACAATAAGTGCGATGAGTCCAAGAATAGCAAACGCTTCCGCGGAATTTTCGATGCGGGCCGGCTTCAGGACCGTCCGTCGCAGCACCGCCACGATAACGCCGATATAAACCAGCAGCAAGAACAGTTCCTTCAATCCGATAAACAGCGGATTTTCACCGATAATCGGCAGCGGGAAGCCGAACAGCCCCTCTACTGCCAGGTTAACCGCGCCAAAACCGAGCACCACGAAGCCCCACATGATAAAAACGTGGGCAATGCCGGAAAGGGGATCCTGCATCACCTTGTCCTGGCCCACGACATTCGTCAGGAAATACTTCAGGCGGTCGCCCAGCCGATCGTACCTGTTATCCGACTTGCCGTGCAGTGTGTTTTTGAATCTGTGCAAGATCATATACGTCATCAGTCCAAAGGTGGCACCCATCCAAACTAAAAAAACCACGATTTTTACCACAATAAATCGACTCTCCTTCTTGGCAAAGTTTCATTTTGTTTGCATATAAAATTTCCGCATGAAAAATAAATTGTTGTAACTAATTCCTGACAAACCAGCTTCGGTGCGTATGTGCTATAAATGGCTATGCCAGGAATCAGTGGGGGATCGGCCCTGACCGGATATCGGGGACGGAGGAGTCCTGCTGCGTGGAAAACAGGGCTTGTCTTACATATCTATACAAACAAATTCCTGCATAAATCACAGGTGAGCAAAGCAGCACAAGAAAGTAAATCGACGGCGCGAGAATGCAGCAAAGCAAGGCAAACGGCAGACTCAGCACGGCATAATAAAACAAAGGTTGCAACTCTTTCACCCCACATGTGTGAAACATTTCACCATTGTTTGTTATTATACTCCTGTGTGAAAGTATTAACAACCTCTTTTGCGAAATTAATTACCTCTTTTTTGCCAGGCAACCCACAGACATCTTCTGTCTTTAGAAAATAAAAAGAAAGCCGGGCTTGAATACCCGGCTTACTTATTATTTGGTTGGAGGCGGTACCTAGAGTCGAACTAGGGATAAGGCTTTGCAGGCCTTTGCCTTGCCACTTGGCTATACCGCCATAGGATAACCCGGAAAAAAACTCGGCTTTTTTTTGGTACTTGTCCTATTTTGCTTATACCATATCACTAACGATATTCAAATATTCGTCAAAATACTTTTATTTCCTGCTTTATTTTATTTATTTTTACAGTAATTGATAAAGATTCCATTAATTTTTCTCTACTGTCTGAAGATAACGTGAATCGCTGTTCCCTCAGGGCTTGTCTCCACTTCCAAAATCGCATTGTGTCGCTGGGCAACCCGATGGCAGACCGCGATTCCCAGTCCCACACCATTGTCTTTCGTTGTAAAAAACGGAGTTCCTAATTTGCTTACGATCTCGGGCGGCATTCCCGGCCCGTAATCCCGCACCGTAAGTACCACACGGTTTCGTCCTGCGGCGGTGCCAATTGTTACCGAACCGCCTTTCGGGCTGACGTCCATCGCGTTATTTACCAGATTCAGGATACACTGGAGAATCTCTTTTTCGTCCGCCAGGACTGCGGGGATTTCTTGCAGTTCCAGGTCAATATTGACCCCACGTCTTAAGGCATCCGCCTGTAATAGCGGGTAAATATTTTCAATTACCGTATTAAGATTGGTTAAAGTCAGTTTAGCTGTCTTATTTTTTGCCAGCGATAAAAACTCGGTGATGATAGAGTTTGCCCGGTCGAGTTCTTCGATCATCAGAGTGAATTGCTTGGTATGATGGCTATATTCGTTTTTTCGCCCATAAAGTTGAAGATAACCCCGCACCGTGGTCAGGGGATTGCGAATCTCATGGCCGATACTGGCCGCAATTTCCCCGACGAGATTAAGTCTGTCCAGCCTTGTCATTTCCGCAGTTACTCTTTTTTGCCCTATAACACGGTTCATCAGCAACAATCCTACGATCACGACAAATAAGGCCGACAGCGCTCCTCCGATAATATAGCTGTCCCTCCGGGTTTCAAATCCTGCCAACGCGCTGTCCTTCGACATCCCGACTATCACGATCAACGGGTAATCCGGCATGACGCGATAACTGGCTATACGGACGATCCCATCCAGATTGGGACCTGTAAAAGAACCGGAAGTGTGCCCGGCCTGTATCTCTTTCCAAATATGGCCACCCCTGATATCTTCCCCGTTTGACCAGTAATCGTCCACTCTGCTCACTCGATTGAACCCATCCATGCCGGCCAATGTTAGCAACTGATTTTTCCCAAGATCCAATTTGCTGTAATAGTTGTGGAAATAGTCGGCCTCCAGGCTGATATAGACGATTCCCCCGAATGATCCGTCCGGTTTCTCGATGCGTCTGGTTAATGGAATGATGGATCGCCCGGATATTCTGCTTTGCGTCGATTCACCGATAAACAGCGTATCTTCCGTCGCGCTGCGGTGGTATTGAAAATAGTCTCGGTCCAAGAAACTGTTAAAAACGGGTTCCTTTAAACTCGTGATGATGATTCCCTGCTCATCACCTATAGAAACCTGACTTCGCGCAGGGTCATTCCCCATGCGTGGCAAATGACTGATAATCGCGGGACTGGAAAGCCCCTCTCGCTGATAGATGGTTCTCAAATCGATCAGGTCCATATCGGCCTGCTGAATCATTCTCCGCACATGTTCTTCGTAAGCTCTGGCCAGATTCATTGTATCCTTTGATGTATCTGCAATTGCCCGCTTGTATTCATAATCAATATTTGCCTGAATGAACCACCAAAGACCGCCCAGCAGGCAGACAGTCAAAGCGGCAATAGGCCACAAAGAAGCGTAAATCGGCTTCACTGTTGCCAACCAGCCCTTACTTCCCTTCCCTTGCTGCGAAGATCTCATAGAAATATTGATTCCCCAGCGGCTTTGAAAGAGTTTCACATTTACCTCTTTTTTGCCTTATATTGACATTATTAGACTATATTAGACTATATTTGACAAAATATTAGCAACTCCTTCCTTTAATTGCAAAATTACTGTAGTCGGGAAAAATTTCGTTCTCTCTTCAAACGATAACAAAACATATGCTCTTATTGATGCTGCCGAACTTTGCTACCCCAGGAACAGCCTGATGCCTGTTCTTGCTATTTATTCTATTGTTTTTCAGATTCCTTTCTGTGAGGAAAAATAAAAAGGCCTCCCGGCAAGAGGAGGCCTTTTACTATCTGCGCTGTCGCGGCTGCGATTCATTGACAATAAGTCGGCGGCCGCCCAACTCAGTATCGTTTAGTGCTGCAACCATTTTGTCGGCGTCGGCGGCGTCCACTTCCACGAAACCAAAGCCCCTGGCCCTTCCGGTTTCTTTATCGCTGATAATTCTGCTGGACAGGACCGAGCCATGGCGTTGAAAGACGTCCGTGAGATCCGCCTCGGTTGCTTCCCAAGGCAGATTCCCAACATAAAGAGTTTTTGGCAAAAATATACACCTGCTTCCTTTAAATGTGTTCTCGCACTACCATTATTTGCAGATTGGAACAACTTAATGCCTGCCGCAATTTGGCAGTGAATTGCCGCCGAGCAGCCGGACGTTTCATTGTGCATATGCTGCTCTGAACGACATACATATAGAGGGTAACGGGATCATACTCAGGCAAAATTTTTGTAACGGCGCACGGCGCCGGTTCATGATGCCCGAAGTAATTAAAATACAAGATGGAGGTTTATGTGATGGAGTGCCAGCGCTTGACTTGTCCCGAATGCGGCGAAATTGAAAGCGTAGTAACAGACCCTGGTGACTTAGTGATAAAAAATGGAGAACTTCAATTGCTGCAAAGCTCTTATGACGGACTAAGCAGATATATTCCTTTCAGGGAAACATCCCTGGAGCTCGATGACTTGGCTGAGTGCGGCAATTGCGGGGAATCATTCCGTTTGGCGGAATTCATAGAAAGCCACGAATAGTATGGGGAAACCGGATACGAAAATGACCGGCTGGGATTTGTGTCCTTTTTTGTCCGCTCTTTTGCAGTGCGAAAAGAGCCAATGCGAAGGCAGCCAGTATCGAATATTGCCGGTGTGGATAAAGGGTTACGCCCGCCAATGCGGACTAAGGCTTCCGAAATTTGCTCTTGAAGGCAGCTATGCCGGCATTCTTTCTGTGCTGTCTTGCCAATTTTTCATTATCAATAGGCTGAATTTTGCCGCCAAATTCATGTAAGAGCAGTTTCTCAATTTCTTCGGGTGACAGCGTCTGGGTTTTTAATTCATACCCATCGTTTTTATTCATAGTTAGCTCCCCTGACTGCTTGAAATTTGAAAATTTGCCTGCAGCACCTGCCGCAAGCCACAAACGTTTTAGGACTGATAAGGGCCGCCGTGGATTTTTCGAGTGTTTTTGCCCGGATTCTTCTTTATGAACGCCTCAATCATTTGGTCGAGTTTCGTTGTATCCCTCTCCCCATTAGCATTTTTTTCAACGGTACCCGGTTGCGGCTCATTTTTTCCACTCATAAAAACCCTCCGTCCATTATCGCTTTGGTGAACAACTCCGCCTGTCTTCACTATTGTCCGGGAAAATAAACAGGGCCGTAAGGCCCGCTTGCGAGACAGTCTGTTTTCATGGGGAATCGTCATAATAGTATATGACAATTCTTGAAAAAGTATACTGAAAAAAACGGGGACTTCATCACAGAAAAGACCAAAAGGTCATCAATATCATCCACGCAATGAAAGCCGGCATGGGGATTGACCCATGCCGGCAAAAAGAGCCTGCAATGATCTACGCTACAGCCTACACCGATCACTACATACCTATACGCAATCTTTCGACTACCCACAGGCATTACACAACCGATGCACACCTTTGCTCGACCGCCACAGATAGCTACTGAACCTACTGCAATCTCCCGACTGCAATAGACCCATAAAGTTCACAACCTGTGACAATCTTAGCTCGACCAACATAAATCCCTTGGGACCACACGACAACAGTTGGGCTGCCGTACAGCCTTTCAAGACCCATGCCAGTCTTCCCGCCGGCTCCCGCCGAACCTTGCGATCCGACGACAACCTTTGGCCGACCAATGCCAAACACCGTAAGATATCCGACACCAGTCTTGGCTCAACCATTACCGACCCTTTACACAAGATATTATCTGCACAATACCGTCTATGATACCAAGGAAATTTTTCAAACTTTATCCCCGCATTTGTAAGCGAAGCTTATCGGCAATCATCGCCATAAATTCCGAATTCGTCGGTTTCCCTTTGTCCATGTTGACGTTGCAGCCGAACAATTGATTTATCAGATCGATATTGCCACGGTTCCAGGCAACCTCTATCGAATGGCGAATGGCTCTTTCAACACGGCTGGGGGTAGTAGCATATTTTTTAGCGACGGTCGGGTATAGTTCCTTGGTTACAGCGCCCAAAAAGCTGCTATTCTCCACCAACATGGTAATGGCTTCCCGCAGATACTGGTAGCCTTTAATATGGGCGGGAACGCCGATTTCACGGATAACGTCAGTTACTTCAGCATCGACCGGGCGGGATTCAATGGTCTGGCGGGTGACCGTGTTTTGAGGAATAACTTTTCGTTCTGGAGTCCCCGCCAACTCCCTGATTCTCATGGTCAGCGAATCCAGGTTAAAGGGTTTTAACAGATAATAATCTGCCCCCAGTTCGATGACGCGCTGAACCAGTGATTCCTGTCCCAGAGCAGTTAATGCGATTATCTTGGGTCGTCTGCTTTGGGAAAGATTAATTCGTTCAAGCACCCCAATACCGTCGAGCTGAGGCATAATGATGTCGAGCATGACAACGTCCGGTTCCTTTTCGCTGATAATATCCAGAATCTGTTCTCCATTGTAAGCGACTCCGACCAATTCAATGTCATTCTGTTGCGAAAGATGCTCCTGTAAAATGAATGAGAATTCCTTGCTGTCGTCAGCCATCGCCACTTTAATTGTATGCCTTGTCACTTTGTATCCCCCTTGTGTTGTCTGATACGATTAGCTTTCGACAGTTATTTGGCAATTCCTTCCATGTTTGTAAATAAAATACTATATTTAGTTGCTGCACGATATTTCTGCCAGTAAAGAGCACTAAACGGGAGGCAGATCCGGTGACTTGCAAAGCTATGGAACCTAATGAGGCTTACGCGCATATCTTAGGAATCGAGTAAGTTTTTCAAGTATATAGGAGGGATCTTTATGACACTAAAACTTATCCGTTGTACAATTTGCCAACAGCGGCACATCATTGACTTAACAGAACTTAATGAGCTGATAGCTGCCTTTTCAAAAAGACCTGTTGAAGAAATCGTAAACAAGTCCTGCGATTATATCTGCAGCGACTGCTCAGACACTGAAGGGTACACCAAAAATTATCCTAAAGAAGACATGCTGCATGCCGTATTGCCAACTACGGCCAAAGTTATCGAAGAAGCTTAGCAAGGCTTCTTCCAGTACGAAAAAACACCGGGTCAATCGTCCTGGTGTTTTCTCCCCTCTTTTGGCAGAGCCAACATATTTATTTATAAAGCCGGCCAAACCTTGCAGAACTACGCTTTCTCGAACGTGTTTTCTCGACCTCCCTTGTCGCGCGCTCGACATGCATTGAAGACTATATCGGCCAAGCATTACTAAAGCAAGACGAATCGGCCTTATCCCCGCCCATTACACGTATGTCACATTTTGTTATTGGAGTTGAATCTCGTGAATTTAACAAAGGAATTGCACGAGACCATTAGTATCCTGCGCAGATCTCCTGATGATTGGTTTAAAAAACATTTACTTGTGGTAAAATTATTCGGATACAGCGAGTCTGAGGCTACAGAGTACGCTAAATACATTGAAGAAGTTCAAAAGGACATGTTTTCTTTCGCAAAGAAATTGTTTAAAGTTCTTACCCTTTTCATGATTGCAGGAACAGCTTTGGCATTTGTGTATTGGAATAAAAACCATGACATTATAAAGTTGATTCATCTCACGGCAAAATATTTAGGTGTCGTAGGTACATTTCTAGGTTCCTATGGATTTCTTTTTTATCGGCAAGGTTTGAAAGAATACACTGCTCCCAGCGGAATTTGGAATCATTATTGCCTGGATGCTCCTTTAGACCCGCCTAGCACTCAGACCTTTATCTGGGAACTTGTCAAGTACATACATGACCACTCCGAAGAACATGCCAGGGATTGTTTATCGAAAGCCAAGTTGGAGATTCGTAAACAGCTTGCCATTTTCTTCGCATTTATATTAATTTTTATCAGTCTGTTGATTCCAATTGTACTCGCATTCTGCTAATTCGCCCCCCTCGTGAACCCGCTTTGGGTGCAAATAGGACAGGACCGGCATTACTGTAGCGTTTTTTTCGTCTTAATTTGATGCTTGTGTTCATACATCCGGTTGTCAGCCAAACTCAGCAGTTCTTTCACCGAATTGGTTTCCTCTGGATAGCTGGCCCCGCCGACGGCCAGGGAAAACATGTGATGATACCCGCTCAAGGGCAGCTTGGAAAAACTCTCTTTGAGCTGGGCTATCCTTTGCTCCGCTTCGGTCAGGCCCATATGCCGGAAGATGATGGCAAACTCATCCCCGCCGAGGCGCGCCGGCAGGTCGCTTCCCTGCGCTTCCTGCTTAAGGGCCCTGCCGATTTCCTGCAGGCACCTGTCACCGGCGTCATGGCCCAGGTTGTCATTGATATATTTCAGGTCATTCATATCAAGATAAACCACCGTAAAGGGAAAACCATGCTGGTCTGCGTCATATTGCAGCCTGTTCAGCTCTTCAAAGAACCAGCGCCGGTTGGGCAGGCCGGTTAAACTGTCTTCCAAGGACAGTTTAAGGATAGTTTCCTGAGTAGTGGCCTGAGCGATTGCCAGGGTGGCAAACTGTTGAAAGACCTTGGCCTTTTCCATAGCGGCCGGAGTAAACCGGGGAGCCTCATTGAAAGTGAAGAGCAGGATCACTCCCTGGAGGGAGTCCTTCGTTACCAGCGGAATACGCAGGAGTTGTTTACTGGCTTTTAAAATCACACTAACCGATGGATTGTAGTTCCCCTCCGGAATCGTCTTGAGGATACCGGCGGGTTCTGTAAACAGGTGTATGGAATGATGCAAATTATTTATAAAGCAAAACTCTCCGCCTACCGGGAAAAGTTCACTGAATTTTCCCCAACTGTATACGGTCCGATAACATTTCTGGCTACTGGAAACCAAGTGTACACAAATCTGCTGGGCCTGAGGAACGAGTTTTTTTAGTTTTCTCACCTGAATTTCCAGTACTGCCTCCAGAGAAATCTGCTCTTTCAATAACTCCGCGCTCATCTTCCCCATCTCGCCCAGTGTGTAGAAATGATTGACCACCCCTGACATGTAGACCGCCTTAAACAGGAAATAATATGCTGTCACTTTATAGATATGACCGAGCAAACTGTAGCTGTCGTACACATTTTCATATAAGCTTAGGGTTAGTTCGGTGAAAACACTGAACAAGAAGAAGTACAATAGGTTTTTTAAAACACTCGCTGTTAGCTTGGCACGAATCGTCCATAATAAAAAACCCTCCAGAACATATATCACAATAAGGCTATATTCCAGGTTGATTTTCAGCGGCGTCAGGCCTTCCGGCTCAATATAAAGAGGCGGGACCAGGCCGATATACTTGGTGCCTAATACAATAGCTGCAACAAGTGCCACACCGGAAAATGCGCCAAGGGCATAGATGGCCTTACGTAAACAAAATCCGCTTTCCTTCGGCCAAATGAGCGCCGCCAGAAACCCGAACGCAACCAGATATCGGCCAATGAGCCAGAAAAAAATGGCCTTTTGCTGACTGCTGGGGGTGATAAACTCGGACATCCCGTTATAGGACAGGGCATGCATTAAATCAACTATGCCGACGGCAAAAAAGCTCAGCCCGAACACCATGACGAATTTTCCGCAGTAGTCGTCAAATCCTTCCCACAGCAGCCCAACAATCGTACAGATGGAAAGAGCTATCAGCACCGAGACAAATTCCAGAATAGAATGGATACTGAGAAAATTACCGGGACTCCAGGCTAAGCGGACCTGGGGCGCCCAAAAGTTGAACACCAGAAAAACACCGCAGATTGTAGCCATGTTCCCAAAGGTATTGAACCGGATACGCTCCAACACGTTTCGTACCATCTTCTCACCTCGTAACGGAAAAGACTTTCTGCTGTATTGTATGAAAGATAATTAGTTATGTTAATTAGTGCCAAGTATATCGCCGTCGTAGTTTCTAGGGCTGGCTGAATTTCCGCGCCGCTTCTTTCGAAGGGCTATGGCCAACGTACTTTGAATTTCCAGCTCTCCCACAGGGCGCATAATGGTGAGCAGGCCGCTTTTATAAACTTTATAACTTGCTAGAGAGTTGTAAACAATACCAAGGTCAGACCCTACTGTTGAAAAAAAGCAGGTTTGCAACTAGAGTTATTTTTAAACAACAAAACAAGACTCCGTAAGTGCTTACGGAGTCTTGTTTTTACAAGTGGTGGAGACGAGGGGATTCGAACCCCTGACCTCTTGAATGCGAGTCGAAATTGCCATTTGCGCTTGTTTATGTTAATTGGTAACCATCGATTTTACTGGACTCGTCCCTGTTTTGCATTGGCACCCGCTGGCGAAGCATAAGGGACATTTGCAAGTGATAAGGGACAAGATAAGGGACGACTTTTGTCCTGAGAAGATTCCCATCGAGATCAATTAACGCTGACTCGGACTCGACACAGCAAGAAGCATCCTTACCAAAGTCCGAGCACCTTCCACCAAATCGACCCGACACCCAGCCAAATCACTAGGTTGATGATTGAGATCCAGATGCCTAGTTTCCACCAGGTAGCCTGATCCACATAGCCCGCTCCATAATAAATCGCCGCCGGAGCGGTACCAAAATGGGTAAGCGCCCCGCAAAGGCTAGAAGCCGCCGCGAGCGAAAAAGCCGCCAGAAACGGGGGAGTTCCTGCCGCCACTGCCACGGCGGTAAAGCCGCTGTACATCAGAACAAGATGCGGGGTAACCCCGGCAAACCCATACTGAGCGTAGAAGTAAATCAAAACAATCAGTATCCATGAGGCCACCCAGGGAATCCCGACAAGATAGGCCGAAACGACCTTGGCAAACCATGTTATGAAGCCATAGTTGGCCAAAAATCCGGCCAGGCCAATGGTTCCGCCCAACCAGATGAATACATCCCACGCCGCTTTCTCCTCCAGGACATCCTGCCAGTCGATCACGGTCGTCAGCAGCATGAGGGCGACTCCGACCAGACCGATGAAGGTCGCGTCGAGCTTGGTGAATGTGGATGTGGCCCACAGCCCCAGGACAATGCAAAAAATCGCCGCCATGCCCTTTTCCCGAATTGTCACCGACCCCATCTTCTCCAGTTCTGCGGCGGCCAGCATCTTGGCCTGTGGAATTTTTTTCAGTTCAGGCGGATAGTACAGATAGAGAAACAAGGGTATCGCTATGATCGACACCAAACCTGGAACGATGCCAGCCTGAAACCACGTTGTCCAGGAAATATCGATGTTGACGGTCTTGCGGGCCAGCTCCACGATCAGCGAATTCGACACCATAGAGGTCACGAACATAGCTGAAGTGACAAAAACAATAGATACCGACGACATGATCAGAAAAGAGCCGGCTTTCCGCGCGGTGGGGCCAGGTTCAGAGCCCAGCGCCACGTTCAGGCTCTTGACGATAGGGAACATGATGCCACCCGCCCGGGCGATATTGGAAGGGGTAGCCGGCGAAATAATCAGGTCGTTTAAGGCCAAGACATAAGCCAGTTTAAGAGTGCTGTCCCCAAAGGCACGGGTCAGCCAGTAAGCGATCCGCCTGCCTAGGCCACTTTTTATAAAGCCCCGCGCAAACAAAAATGCGGCAAACACAAGCCAGATAATAGAATTCGACCACGTTCCAAGGGCGTCGCTCAGTTTTATCAGTCCCGCACCGACGCCGAACACGGTGCTTACGATGATGACCGAACTGTTGGCTACCGGTTGAAGGATAAACCCGAGGATGGTGCCAAAAAACAGGGCAAACATATGCAGGGCTTCAGGCCGCAATCCGGTAGGAACCGGCAGCCACCAGATGACGGTGGTAACCACAACACAGACAATTCCGCGTTTTAACTTGTCCGGCATCCGCGTCACCTCTGGTTCTTGCAGGCCAATTGCATGGCGCCCTCAAGACTTTTTCTGATAATGTTGGTGTCGTGCCCCAGGGTGATAACCTGTGCGCCCTTATCTTGCCACATGCTTACCGTGGCGCCAAAGTCCTGAGCCATCGGGTCCAGGTTGACGGAAATAGACAGTCCCCTGGCTTTGGCGACTGCAAAGATTTTCTCCTCTGCCGCCAACACCGACGGGTGGTTTTTTTGCCCCGGCACCCCTAGAGAGTTAGCCAAATCGCCCCGGCCGCTCAAAACCATATCAATTCCACTTACGCTCAATATTTCGTCAAGGTTGTTGACCGCTTCCATACTCTCGATCTGAATACCCAACAGAATCTCTTCATTGGTCCAACGCGAGTACTCGGCCCCGCTGATCGCTCCGTAACCCGAGCTCCGGGCTGCGGAAAACATTCCCCGCTTTCCGACCGGCTGGAAACGCACCGCCTCGACAACGGCCCGGGCGGCCTCGGCGGTTGCTATGTCCGGAACCACCAGCCCCATAGCCCCCATCTCCAGAAGGCTTTGGATCTTCTCGGGGTCGCAGTCGATTCTGAGCATCGGCGTGACCCCGGTGAGCTCCGCAGCCCGGATCATACTTTCAACTGTCGTCAGATCGGCGGAAGAATGACAGATATCGATACGGACAAAATCAAATCCCGCGTGGCCGGCCAGCTCGACGATCATCGGCGAGGGGACGGTTATATACACGCCAAAGACGGTTTCTCCCTTCAAGATCGCTTGCTTTACCGGGTTCGGTTTCAGTATCGGCTTCATGGGTCCCTCTCCTTAAAATCCGAATAGTTCCGCAGGATTGTCGACAAGAATTCTCCTGCGGACAGCCTCGTCGGCAGTCCATCGCGCCAGCAGATTGAATAGTTGAACCGTGCTGCGGTCCCCAAACGACAGGTGCGGGAAATCGCTGCCCCAGATCAGGCGGTTCGGCGCTGCCTGGATCAAAGACTGGGCCAGCGGAGTCAGATCATGGTATTCCGGGTCGTCGGACGTCCTGTAGCAGCCGGTAAGTTTCACCCAGCAGTTTCCGTCGCCGTGCCGTAGCGTCTCCAAAAGACTTTGAAACGCCGCTCCCGTTACCCCATCCTTGCCTTTCGACATACCCATATGCGCGAGGGTGAAAGGCAATCGTAATTTTCTGAGGCGGGGCATGAGTTCGGCTGTCAGCCAGCCTGGCAACAGGAAGTCAAGGTGCCAGCCAAGTTCTTTGCAACGGGCCTCCAGCCGGTTAATACGGGGAAGCAGGCTGTCAGACAGCCCAGCGCGAGGCGGCTCAATCGGCCGGACGTTGATACGCACACCGCGTACGCCGATCGAATCTAGACGGGCTAGCTCGCTATCGTCAACATTCTCATCGACATCGACGATACCGCGGCAATTTGTTATTCCGGATTGCGTCATGGCGTCCAGCATGCAGCTATTATCACGGCCATAGGCACTGGGCTGGACGAAGACCATTCTCTCCAAGCCCAGAAGATTCGCTAACAACCGATATTCTTCGAGCGGAGCGACGGGAGGAGTGTAACGTAATGTTTCGCCGGATGCTCCTCCGTAAGGATACCGCTCGCTTGGGCCGAACACATGGAAATGAGAGTCACAGGAAAATTTCGGAGCTCGAAAGGCGGGTGCTGGTTCATCGTGATGCAACAAAAAAATCATCTTCCTTTCTTAAATATCACTATTGCTAATTATTATTCGCAGTCGCTGGCAGTTTCCCTGCGAGCCAGAGTGTGCAGGCAATGAAGGCGACAGTAAATAAATCGTTTTTTCTCACCCTTCCTGCCAACGGAAGATCGTCGATTGGCAAGAGGTTTTAGCGAGAGGAAAAGAAGAACTGAGGTCCTTTTCGGTATAAGCCAATATCTTGGTGGAAATTCTATCTCCTCACCATCAATGGATAGCTTGTTTCAAATGCTGAGAAAGCTGGACAAAGAATCTAGTCATTCGATCTGGGGCACCCTACCATACAAAAAAGGCAGGAGCGATTCCTGCCTTTTTATTTGCTGCCCTTCGCCTTCATTCTTAGGTGAGTATAGATAATATTTCCTTTTTCATCATATTTTATTGTTATTACTCTTACTGCATTTTCTGGCTCAACTGGGTTCCCACTCATATCCAAATATCTTACCCTCGTACAAACAATGTTACTATATTGGTTCCTCCCATTGTGGAAATCCACAAATAACCCTCTTTCGGGCAACCCATCTACGCCGCTATTCGACAATATATGATAAATTCCTGTTGGAGTAAAGAAGAACTAACGATTGGCTCGTCAGTTATCCTTTATTCCATTAATGGTTTCATACCGTATTCTCTAATTGCGGCTTTACCCTTATACGGTCCTCGATACTAATGAAGATGCCAAACTCAATAGTTCTGATAAACAATTTCGAAGAAGGCTTGTGGATGCTTACAAGTGGGACATACGTTTGGCGCCGTTAATCCCTCGTGGCGATGTCCACACACCCTGCAACGCCAGATTTGTTTGTCATTTTTACGGAAAACAGTTTCGTTTTCCACGTTTTTCAGAATGGCCTTATAGCGCTCTTCATGCTCTTTTTCAATTTGGCCAACCCGTTTAAATAAGGCGGCAAGTTCAGAAAACCCTTCTGCTTCTGCTGTTTCGGCAAACTCCTTGTACATGCTGGTCCATTCTTCATTTTCTCCTTCTGCTGCTTGTTTTAGATTAGCCTTGGTATCACCAATACCTTTCAGTAAGTTAAACCAGATTTTAGCATGGGCGGCCTCGTTATCAGCTGTTTCCTGGAATGTGGAAGCAATTGCCTCGTAACCTTCCTTTTTCGCCACTCCAGCAAAATAAGTATATTTGTTTCTAGCCATGGATTCACCTGCAAAAGCTGTTTTTATGTTGGCTTCGGTTTTTGTTCCCTTTAGATTGTCATTCATCTGTAAATCCTCCTATTCGTTGTTTTGTCCTTTATCATATCTTCTAGACTATCTTTATTGCTCCCTGCCAATTGTTGCCTAAACTCAAAATGAATATCTATTTCCACACTGTATTCATTTCATCGCCAAAGGCGGCGAAAATAATTACTAGTTACGTGTCGAGTTTTTCAAGTCGAAAGATTCGGTGCCCTATGTAGAAAATCCCAAATAGTATTCAGTCCGCGAAGTACGAATGCATCAAGCTCCAACCAAGGCCGTATCTCATATGCCCGGTTGCAAGATGTACCCACTCGATGCCAGTGGTAATCGCTGTCCAGGCGAACCAATAGGCGAACATCCAGATAACGTTTTGCTTCCTAGGAAGCCGCTGGATGAATAGATACGCCGTGACCATATAGATGCTAAAGTTGTCTGAAAGATCAATAAACAACGGATTGACGCCGTCAGAATACTCCCAGAGCGGATAGCGCGTAGCTACAATGTCCGCCACACATCCCAGCAGAGCGGCAAAAACGCCCACAAAACCAAGTGAGCGCCACCGTCGCTTATCAGCGAAGATTAGCCACACGAGCCATGATAATATAAATCGGACAACAAAAAACAATGTCAGCACCTCTGATATACCCTACATCCCGGCTAGTGTTTACGCACAACCGAATATTCATTCTCCCGTCGTTGCCGAAACTGAGTTGACGGTCAGCCGACGATCCTGAAGTAGATAAGGGATAAACGGGCTTCACAAACTACACAGACTTATGGTTGCTGACTAAAAATAAAATTAATCGCTGTTCCTTTTGGACTTGTTCCGACCTTAATGATAGCCTGATGCCGCTGGGCAATCCTATAGCATACCGCCAATCCTAACCCAACACCTTTTTCCTTCGTTGTAAGAAATGGCGTCCCTAATTTGTCTTTTATCTCTGGCGGTATTCCGGGTCCGTGATCACGCACTGTTAGTATTACTCGATTATCGTCTGAGGCGGTGCCAATAGTCACGGTACCACCCTTTGGAGTGGCATCCATTGCGTTACCCACCAAGTTTAGGATGCACTGGCGCATCTCTTGATCGTCAGCCATTACCTCCGGAATATTCCCAAGCTCAAGTTCAATATTTATCCCCCGTAGTAAGGCATCAGGCTGCAATAAGGAGACAAGACTTTGGATTACCTGGTTAAGATCGGTTGAACTCATATTAACCGTTTTATTCTTGGCTAGCGATAAAAATTCAGTAATAATACCGTTTGCTCTATCCAGTTCCTCAATCATCAGATCCAACTGATCTCGATACGCGGCAAAAACGTTCTTTCGGCCATAAAACTGCAAATAGCCCCTTACTGTAGTAAGAGGATTCCGGACTTCGTGCCCGATACTAGCGGCCATCTCGCCCACGGTGTTGAGCCTGTCTAAACGTGCCAACTCCATGTCCAATTGTTTCTGCTCCGTGATATCATGGTTGATTCCCAAAAACGACAAGGGGTTGCCAGCGGTATCCCTATTTAGCGTCAGGTAGCTTTGCACGACGATTCGCACCCCGTCCTTGCGAGTATGCGTCAGTTCACCCGTCCAGTGCCCGCTGATCAATAACTCGGCCTTCATGACCTCCGCCGACGCAGGAAACTCGGTGCGCAGCAGTTCGTACGTCACTTGTCCGACGGCCTCAGCGGCCGTATAACCATACCCCTTCTCCGCCCCCCGGTTCCAGTATACGACCCGACCGTCCAAGTCACACACAATGACGTAGTCGTGCGCGATATCCAGGAGTTTGGCTTGCTCACGAACGCGCTGTTCGGCAACTTGCCGTTCCATAACTTCCTCTTCTAAGGAGGTATTGAGCTCCTGCAGTTCAAGAGTACGTTCTGCCACCTTTTTGTCCAGTTCCGCATTCAGTTCGCCCAATGCCGCTTGTGCCTGCCGACGTCGTTTCCGATTCACTAGTAATAGGCCGATCAGCACCGACTGCCCTGCTATGACTAGAACCCCGCTGGCGAACTGCCACCGGTAGGTCTCCCATACTCCCGCCTGCTTAAATTCCATCCGCCTGCCTGGCGGCAGCCGTCCCTCATCTACTCCCCAGCGTTTGAGCTGCCGCCAATCGAAGATGTATTCGGCCGCCACTGATCTTTCTATCGGATCATGGGCGCCCATATTACCCATCAAAATGTCGGCCCCCACCACAGCTACCTTGGAGCCCAGCACTTCCTGACTGGACATGTATCCCCCGACCGTGCCGCGGCCGATATAAACAGATACCGAACTATAAATAGGCACCGAGGCCACTTCACAAAGCTTTTGCAGCGCATCTCCCGGGACAAAGGTGTTGCCTGCCACATCCCGAAAAATGTAAAAATATAAAATCACCGAATCGTCGCCAATAGTTTTCGCGCTCTCCAAGATTTGCTCGAAAGGCAATGTATTGAGATAGATGAATTCTACCCGGTCAGTAAAGCTTGCAGCAACTTCGGCGAAAGCCGCCACTGCTTTACGCTCTCGCTCCGAATCTCCGGCTACCACATAGATTTTCTTTGTATTCGGCTGGGCCTGAAGGATGAGGCTGACCGCCGTCGTTGTACCGAACGTCCCGACCACGTCTCGATAATTCGCCGGCGGTGCAGGATAGCTCTCGCCCTCCCCCTCGTATAGGCCCAAAACAGCCGGTACTCCCGGAAAGGTTTGTTCCCCATAGGCGATCATAAAATTGGCTGCCGGTTCCAGGTGAGTGACAACAAGGTCAGGACGATTATCCACGTATTTCTCCTTTAGTAACCTGGACAAAAATGCTCTATATTCCTTATTGGAAGAATACCTCGGTATTTCAAGATATTCATACATATAGTCGATTTTAAAACCTGAGCTGTGCCGCATCTGTTCCTGCAAACCACTCGTAAACAGGTGATGAACAGGTAAATCGGAGCCATTGGAATATAGGATGAGCACCTTTTTCAACGGCAATGTCTCTGCTGCCCAAGCAGTGGGGGAAACCGTCAGTAGCGTTATGGCTAAAATAATAAGCCATCCCAGGCTTGTCGTAGCGCGTTTTAGTACATCCATGACTGCGCTATATCCCTCCTATTATTAACATGGAAGCAGTGTCAATCCAAAGAGCTCCAACTTCGCGAACGTGTCTGATGAACCTCCTTCAAATAATTACATTATTCCGCTAAATTTGACACGATTGATTCGTAATCCTTTAATGGCATAAATGAAACAGTGTCGCGATGTAAGTGCAATAAAAATGCCCCAATGAAACCTTGCTCTTCTAATTGTCAATAACCATCCTGTAATACATAAAAAAAAACGCCACCTCTATGGTGGCAATGGGAGAGGAGAAATTTATAGCTCCCCTAGTCTACCCTTTTCGTTAAATATTATACATCATAAATACTTGGTCTAATCCTGCAATGATATCTGACCTACATAATGTCTTCCTGATAAACCACAAGGACCCGAGAGAGCGGCTACCATCGCTCTCGGGTCCCCTTTTTAAAAAGTGGCGTTTCCGTTCCAGCCTTAGCGGGCCGATCACCACCTGATAATAGTATATGCTTGTTTGGTTGCTCTTATCTAAAAACAAACCCGCGAAAAACGGAGCTACAGGAAGAGAATAAAAGGGCGCTCATAGGTCTTAGCGCTGTCATACTCGAGCCCTTGGTTTTAACGTATAATTCATTAACTACCGGAAAGGATATTGTCAGATAGGTTCGCGTCTCCCTGCGCGAGTAGTGTGGGCCTATCATTCCTCCGGGGGATAGGTAATCTCCGCCTATCCCCTTATCCCATAGGCCTCTCTTGGACCACCTTCACAGGTGGTTTTTTTCTAAGGATATAGTTGAGAGAAAATAGTCGCATATCTTCCAGTACAATATAATTAATTTACATAACATTTAACTGGCGATGTGCATACGATATAACAGAGCAACCTATTATGAATACGGGAGGTATTTCAATGTACGGTTATGGCTTCGGGCATCACTGTATGCCAAGAGGTGAGACGAGATGCGTTGGAGAGTTAGTTAAGAAATATAAGATTTACAAAACCTGTTGTTATAATATGATCTCAGTTTGCTCATATTGTGGGTTCGAGTACGAGCATGGGTATCCTGGATGTCCACAATGTGGTGCAGCGGATGACCCTCCAGGCGATCCCCCGCCTTTTGGCGGTTTTGGTCGGGGTTTTGGAGGATTTGGTAGAGGATTCGGCGGATTTGGAGGGTTCGGAAGATTCGGCGGATTTGGAGGGTTCGAGAGATTCGGTCGTAGGGAATTTGGTGAATTCCGTGAACGTGAATTTGGTGAGCGCGAACGTGAATTCGGCGAACGCCGTAGATTTGGTGAATTTGTCTGACGAAAGCGTTATGAATAAGAACAGTACGATAACGATCTGTTCCTTAACAAATCCCAGGGCATATTATGTACCGGGGAAATAACTATCCAAGGAGGTGAAACTGTTGTCCTTTCACCATCATCACCACTGCCCTAAATGCCATCACCATTTTATCCATGAATGCTGCTTCGACTTTCCCCACGAATGCTGTGATTGCCAAGAAGAACATCACCACAATGAATGCTTCTTAGAATGCCCTGAGTGTCATCACAAATTTTGTCATCATGAGCAGTGCGACGACGTATGCTGCGACCTTTGAAATTCCCAAATATTTTTTCCGCCATACAGTCGGAGCCTCGCAGAGGCTAGTCTGCTTTGTTCCCCTCCCCCGGCCCAATCAAAGTACCGGACCTCCCGGACGATAAAAAGCCCCCAGTGGCGGGGGCTTCGTCTCTTTGGTTGCGGGGGACAGGATTTGAACCTGCAACCTATACTAATTAAGGCCCCGATTGCCTGTCTTGGTTAGGACTTCGACCGGTGAATACCGGTAAAAGAAAAGAACCCGCGTTTCCAACGAGCCCAACTTGGCTTCTGACGAAGAACTTAACAACTGACTATTCTATACCAAAGCCGCTCTTACTAAATTCGATGCTTAAATGCCACTGGTCCTGTTCTTTCAACTGGATCAGTATTACTTTCTTTACAGCTTTTTGGGGCTCGACAATATTACCTCTTTCATTTAAATATCTAACAATTGGTGAATGGTCAATAGGTTGACATGGCTTTCCACTTTCCAGGCCCCAAGGTCAAACACCGCCTATTTTTATTCTATCGGAAGCTACATTCGCAAACATTGTCGAAATTCCTTCTTTTCTCAGTTTGTGATACTAATTGTCAAAGAAAGAAAAAGCCTCACGGCTCAGTTTAGTTTGCTTCATTAGCTTTACAGCAGCAAGAAACACGGCACTGATTTGACAGGCCGTGTTTTTATGTTTTTATAGCTGCTAAAAATTCATGAAGGGAGTTGTATCCATGGGCGCGATAAGTGCTTTATTAACATAAATAGAAACCACAGAGGCTGCAAGCCCTTGTGGTTTCTACGTTTTCATGGTGGAGACGAGGGGATTCGAACCCCTGACCTCTTGAATGCGAGCCAAGCGCTCTCCCGACTGAGCTACGCCCCCATGTAAAAAACAAGTGCCGGTTGTTGCTGCAGCTCTCTTGGCTGCATTTCCCAGGGATGATCACCTGTAACCAAGTTTTCTCCCTAGTGTCCATTATAGGTAACAAGGAGCTCTATTGCAAGTGGATAAATAGTTTTTTTTGTTGAAACATCTGCCATGAATCAGGTCTTGAAGCGCCGAATGGCGTTTTGCAGCTCTTCAGCAAGTTTTGCCATCGCCGTGCTGGCTGAGGCGATTTCTTCCATCGACGCCGACTGTTCCTCGGTAGCCGCCGAAATAGTCTGAGTCTGTTCCGCGGCATCCTTGGTGACTGTTTCAATATCTTTTACAGCAGTTACAATCTCCTGACTGTTTGTCGCCATATGCCGGATGGCTGCAGCGATCTCTTTGACCTGGGAAGATACCGTGTCAATCGAGCCGACGATTTCGGCAAAAGCCTGCCCGGCGTGGTTCATGATCTCCGTCCCGGTCCTCACCTCTTTGGTGCCTTCTTTCATCGAGGTCACCGCCGTCTGGGTGTCCAGCTGTATTTCCTGGACCAGAGCCGCTATCTGCTTCGCCGCCATTTCGGACTGCTCGGCCAGTTTTCTCACTTCCTCGGCAACCACGGCAAAGCCGCGGCCCGCGTCCCCGGCCCGGGCCGCCTCGATAGCAGCGTTGAGCGCCAGCAGGTTGGTCTGACCCGCTATCGCCGTGATGGTTTCAACAATTTGGCCGATATCCTTCGAGCGCTCTCCTAGTTTTTCAACCGTCTCGGCTGAGCTGACCACCGTTTTCTCAATGATGGCAATCTGGTTGGTGGCTTTGCCGATGGCCCCCAGTCCCTGGTTCGCCGCTCCGGCGGTTTTGTCCGCTGCGTCGGTAACACTGCCCGTATTTGCCGCCACCTGCTGGATGCTCGCCGACATGGTCTCGATAATCGCGGTGGCGTGGCTCACCGAGCGCACCTGATTCTCGGCCCCTGTCGCGATATCGGTGACAGCGGCGGCAACCTGGTTGGCAGCCTCGGCAGACTGCTCGGAAGTCGCCGTCAACTGCTGCGCCGAAGAAGCAACCTGTCCGCTGGAATCACCTATTCTTGCCACCAGCAGCCGCAGTTCGCCCCGCATTTTGACGATAGCCTCGGCCAGTTGGCCGATTTCGTCCCGGGACACCACCGTACGGGTTCTTTCTTTCAGATCCCCGGCGGCAATTTCGTTCACCTCCGCCAGCATTTTGTTCAGCGGCGGAGATATTGCCCTGGCGAGCAGCATACCCAAAGCGCCGGCGAGGATGAAGGCCAGAACCGTTATCCCGATGGACATTTTGGCGGAAAGCGCCGCCAGTGTCGATCCTTCCCCGTAAAGCTCCTTACCGCTCTTCGAATTATACGTCGACAACTCGGTCCGGATAGCCAGAGATTTGGTGAAAACCGGCTTGCTCGCCTCAAACAGCGCGAAAGCCTCCTGCTGCTTCCCTGTCGTGGCCAGTTTTATAACATCGGAACGGGCCTGGCGATAGGAGGGCAATTCCTTTGCCAGTTCGTCGAACTTTTGTTTTTCAAAGCTGTCCAGCGCTTTACTCTGATACTCTTCTTGCAGTTTATTGATGGTCTTGGTATTTTCCTCGATCTCTTTGACCAGGGCTTGCTGTTGGTTCTGGTCGGTCAGCTGAACGAGTTCCAGCAGCTTGGCCTCGGAGTCTTTGCTGACAAGGCGGATCTGGGCCATCAGTTCGATCGGCAACAGCCTCTTCTCATACATATCCTTCGAATGCTGCGCCAGCTTCTGGGCTGAGTAGAAACCCACCCCGCCGACGATCACGATCAAGAGCAGCAAAACGGCGAGTACCTGAAAGATTTTTACAGCCACCTTCTGATTCCGAAACATATCGGTCCCTCCCACCTCTATGCCAATTTGGTCCCAACCGTTTAGCCTGTCATTGAGCCGGCCTGACAAATAAAAAACCACCAAGTTGCTGGATCATCTGATGCAACATGGTAGCCACAGCTCTTTTTGCGTATCTTATTACCATAGGCTTGCGCCCCTTCCTTTTCGAAGGTTCACACTTACAATATCTGAAATATTTCGACAAAAAGCAGGGAGAACCTGCACATTTTTATGTTTTTTTCATTTTGTTCATTTTTTTCATATTTTTCTCATTCTTTGCTTATATTTTCAATCTTGCATTAATGTTCCAGCTTTTATTCGTCCAGCAACACCGCCGCATCGGCTGCCGGCAGTTCCTGGACGGTTTTAAGCTTTCGCTGGATGGTGCGCGATTTCTGGGCTGCCGTTTCTATGGAATTGCTGGCCTCCTGAAGTTTCTTCTGGGTTTTGTCCAGCATCTCGCCAAAGCGGCCGAACTCGGTCTTCACCGCACCTAAAAGAGCCCAGACCTCACTGGACCGCTTCTCCACCGCCAGCGTCTTAAAGCCCATCTGCAGGCTGGACAGGAGCGCCGCCAGCGTCGTCGGCCCGGTAATCACCACCCGGTATTCCCTGAGCAGTGTGTCGCTCAGGCCCGGACGGCGAAGAACCTCGGCGTACAGGCCTTCCACCGGCAAAAACAAGATCGCGAAATCGGTGGTATGAGGCGGGTCGAGATACTTCTCGCGAATATTCTTGGCCTCGGACTTCACCCGGCTTTCCAGGCATTTCGCCGCTTCATCGGCCGCCGCAGCGTTCGCCTGATCCTGGGCGTCCAGCAGCCGCTGATAATCCTCCTGGGGAAACTTGGCGTCCATCGGCAGCCAGACTGGACCGTCTGTCTTGTCCCGCCCTGGCAGTTTCACCGCGAACTCAACCCGGTCGCCGGAGCCTTTTTTGGTGGCGACATTCTGCCCGTACTGCTCGGGGGTAAGAATCTGCTCCAGCAGATTGCCCAGATGAATTTCGCCCCAGATGCCGCGAGTCTTCACATTGGTAAGCACCCGTTTCAGATCGCCCACGCCGGAAGCCAGCGTCTGCATCTCTCCCAGGCCCTTGTGCACCATTTCCAGCCGCTCGCTCACCAGCTTGAACGACTCTCCCAGCCGTTGTTCCAAAGTGGCATGCAGCTTCTCATCCACCGTAACCCGCATTTGCTCAAGCTGCTTGTTGTTATCAGCCTGCAGCAGCTTCAGGCGTTCCTCCACTGTCTCCCGCAGCCGGTCCAGCTTCTGGTCGTTGTTCTGCGTCAAGGCCATCAGTTGCTGGGAAAAACTGTCCAGTTGCCTGGCCTGCAAGGTCGCGATATCCGACATCCGGGCCAGTACCGAATCATTAAATAGCCGCAGGGAATCGCTGTTCTCGCGACGATTCGCGGCAATTTCCTCCTTCACCGCTCGCTCCAGCCTCTCCCCGGCCTGCAGCACGCTCTGCCACTCCCGTCCGCCCCGGCCGCGCGACAGAAGGATAATCAGGCAAACAATGCCCACCATATTGAGTCCCAACAATATCCATACAAGCATTTCAGGCAATCATCGCGCCTCCTCAGGGAAAACTCTCCGCCAAGCCACCGGCACAGTCGCCGGTCAATCCCCCATGCCGAATCTTTGATACCCGGCCGGTATTTCGAACAATCGGACATCCGGGTCACCGCTTTTAAGATTGCGATATTCCTGGATCCACCTGCCGTCCTCGGCCGCCATCCGTAGCGGCCACCCCGAATCCACCGCCAGCCACTCGAGATAGGACTGTTTCTGATGGTCCAGCCGAATCGCGATCCGGTATTTATTGGCCGGGTAGCCATTCACTGTTTCGCTGCCGATAAGCGTTCTTTCCAGTTCTCCCGGAAGCGGCTCGGAAGTCGGCACAAGGTTCTGCAGGCGGATAGCCTGCTCCATATACATTTTCTCGCTGGGCATCAGCAGCCAGACCACCTGCTTGTCAAGCCGCGTGATCGAAATCGTCCCTGCCGACTCAAACCGCATCTTGTCTTTGGCAACAAAAATCCTACCCTGCATCGTCTCCTTGCCGTAGTACGACACCACGTCGGCCGAAAATCCTTCAGCCGCCGCCACCGCGCCGAAAAACACCAGACAAAACAGCAAAGCAGCTGTCGCCCCGGCCACTCTCACTCGCTTTAACATACCTGCTACCTCCCCGAATCATCAATAAGTACCTTGTTCAACTATTTCGCCGCCTGCAGGCTAAACCCTCCACCCGTGTCTGAGGCAATAAGGTTGTCACGCGGCCCGGGCAAAAAAAAAGCGTGAACCATAGTCACGCCCTCTTGCCGTCTTCTTCGCCCTGCAGGGTTCCTGTCTCCACCATCTGGCAAAACAGCTCCGCCAGCTGCGGATCCCACTGGCTGCCGGAGTTGTCCCGCAGTATTGCCATTGCCTCGCTTGGGGAAAAGGCCCGGCGATAAGGCCGCTCGCTGGTCAGCGCGTCGTAGCCGTCCGCCACGGCGATGATCCTGGCCCCCAGCGGTATCTCGCTTCCCTTCAGCCTGTCGGGATAGCCGCTGCCGTCGAATCGCTCATGATGGTGACGGATAAAGGGAAGCACCGGTTTCAGCACCGAAAGGACCGCACACATTGTGACCCCGGCGACCGGGTGGGTTTTGACCATTTCGAATTCTTCGGCGGTCAGTTTGCCCGGCTTCAGAAAAATACTCTCCCTGACGGCGATTTGGCCGATATCGTGCAGCAGGGCCGCTGCTCTCACTTCCTCCATCCACAAAGGGTGCAGCAAATCCTTGCGGGCAAGCCGCGCGGCATAGACGGCCACACGCTGGGAATGACCGGCATAGTACTCACTTTTATCCTCCATGATCTTGGCCATGGAAACGAACAGTTGACGGACCCTGGTCAACTCATCGTGCACGACTTTGAACCGCAGCAAGCTCTTGACCTTCTCCGCCAGTTCCGGCAGCTTGAGCGGCTTGACCAGAAAATCGTCGGCCCCCTTCTCCAGCGACCTGGTCCGGTCTTCCGCCCCGGCAATGGCGGTGGTGAGAATAATGGGGATAGTGTGCGTATCCGGCGAGTTTTTCACGATCGTCAACACCGAATAACCGTCAATCCCGGGGGTGGCTGTATTAAGAATAATCAGGTCCGGCTTGTTTTCCCGGAGCTGTTTGAGCGCCATCCGTCCGTTGTTCGCGTCATCGACATCATAGTCAGCAAACACGGCTCGCAGCTGATCAATCGTCGTCGGCTGGTCATCAACAAGTAGCAGCTTCGCCTTTTTCATCGCCTTTATCCCCCCAATGCGCCAACATCACAAAAATTATCCCTTCGTCTTGGACCGGGCCTTACCTGACCGGGCGGCAGGCAAGAACCGCGAAAGTTTTTGGATACGGCGGCAAACGCCGGTCCACACTAAGAAAGAAGACACCAATAAACCGGGGGGGTGACGAAGATAATCAGACAAAGATTTGAACCCGGGGGCTACGGTCCGGATAATCCCGAACCCCAGGAATTCAAGGACTCGGCCCTGGTGAGGAACGAATCCCGCAACGCGCTGCACGCCGCCATTGAATACGTCAACGCCGGAGCATCTTCTGACGACGACGACGACGGCCTCAGCTTGTCCGACAAAGATTCTCCGCCGACCTAGGGACGGTTCATCCGTCCCTCACCCTTTTCCCTGATCGGATGCTCCCGCCCAAACCGCCGCCTGGCGGTTATTTTTCGTCCTCTTGGTTTTCCCGCAGTTCTGTCAGGATAGCGGTGATTTCCGGGCCGTTCCCGGCGGGAGCATACACCGCCCCCCAGCCTTTCTGACCCTGAAACAATCCGTCATAGGCCGAATCATAGTACGATTTAAGCAAAAAAGGAATGCCCCGGTCGGTCAGCACCGCCTCCAGGATCTGGGCCTCAAACTGATTGTCCACCGCCGCTATCTTTGTGTATTCGTTCATACGGCCTCCTGGGCTAGCAATCATTCTACCACTATTATACTCTGGACCACCCGACAAATATAGCTGAAAACTCGTAAAAATCGACATTTCCCAAATTCTGGGCAGCCACTTCTTTAAGAATAATACAAAAAGAGCCTGTATTGCTACAGGCTCTCCCCTTTACCGGCTATACCGGCGGGCTCCGATATAGTGGGCCACATAATAAGCCCCATCCAGCGGTGAAATCGTGACTTCTTTGGCCACCGAACTGGCGTGGATGAACTTGCCGTTCCCCATGTAAAAACCGACATGGGAAGCGCCCGGCTTGTAGGTGGTAAAGAACACCAGGTCACCCGTCTGGAGCTTGTCTTTATCCACCGGCGTCCCGACAGCGAACTGCTCCGCCGCGGTGCGCGGCAGGGTAATGCCGACTTCCTTCATCACATACTGGGTAAAGCCTGAGCAGTCCCAGCCGTCGGGAGTCACTCCGCCCCATACGTACGGTACACCCATATACTTCTGGGCATCAGCCACGATCGCCTCGCCGGAGGCAGTGCTGGCACCGAGAGTCGCCGGCGCCGACGGGGCTGCGGTTTTGGCCCCCGGAGCCTTGGCTATGTCCAGCAGGCCGCTGGCCGCCGGATTGCCGAGCAGCTTGCCCAGCACCAGTCCCAGCAGAATATTGAGCAGCCCGTTGCCGGAACCGATTTCGCTGGTGGTCTGGGACAACAGATCACTTAGCGGCGACGCTGCCACAGGCACCGCCGGCGTGATCATCATCACACTCAGACACAGAATCAGCGTCACAATAATCGACTTTTTGCGGTTATACATTCCTATATCAACCTCCTCGCAATGACTGACGAAAATAAAGCGCCCCCGTCAGGAGACACCCCTTCATTCTATCATAGTAAATTTATTATGTAAACTAAAATGACCTTGCACTTCCTTCCATCCCGGACACCAAAAAGACCCGGAAGTCTCCCTCCGGGTCTTGCCCCTACTCCCTATACCCCCCGGCGGTGTTTCACCGCCAGCGCCGCCAGCTTCTCGGCCAGTTCCGGGGTCAGCAGGCCGGCGCCGCAGCGCCACAGCCAGTTGTCGCCCACCGTCCCAGGCGTGTTCATCCTGGCCTCACTGCCCAGTCCCAGCAGATCCTGCAGCGGGATCACCGCCGCTTGGGCCCTGCACTGATAGGCCAGTTCGACCAGGCGCCAGGCGGCCTCTCCGGCATCCTGCGGGGCGGTAATGGCCAGGTATTGATCCACGCAGGCCGTGTCGGAGGCCAGAGCCCGTTCGGCATACCAGCCGGCGCTGGTGTCATTGTCGTGGGTGCCGGTATACACCACCGCGTCTGCTCCGCATTCCAGCGGCTCGCACCGACCCCCGTCGCCCTGCCGGAAAGAAAACTGCAGCACCTTCATGCCTGGGTAGCCGAACTTCTGCCGCAGGGCCGTCACCGCCGGGGTGATCACCCCCAGGTCCTCGGCAATGAGCGGCAGTTGCCCGAGGTTACGCTCCAGCGCGGCGAAGAACCGCCGGCCCGGTCCCTTGACCCACCGTCCGTTTTCTGCCGTGGCTTCACCGGCAGGCACTTCCCAGTAGCCTTCAAACCCCCGGAAATGATCGATCCGGATGATGTCTGCGAACCGAAGCAGCGCGGTAATCCGTTCCCGCCACCAGCGGTAGTCGTCCTTGGCCATCTCCCGCCAGCGATACAGCGGGTTGCCCCACAACTGTCCGGTGGCGCTGAAATAATCCGGCGGCACTCCGGCCACCGCCGTCGGGTCGCCTGCCGCGTCCAGTTTAAACAGCTCGCGGTGGGCCCAGACGTCGGCGCTGTGATGGGCCACGAAAATCGGCAGGTCGCCGATGATTCGGACTCCTTTATCTGCCGCGTGACGGCGGAGGGTCTGCCACTGCCGGTGGCAAACGTACTGCAAAAAGCAGTGATAGCCGATTTCATCGGCCAGCAGCTGCCGATGCTCCTCCAGCGCCGTTTCCTCCCTGGCCGCCACCGTTTCCGGCCAGCAGTTCCAGGCGTCAGTGCCGAAGTAGCCGGTCAGGGCCATGTACAGCGCGTAATCGCCCAGCCAGAACCGGCTGGCCTCAACGAACGCCGCGTAGTCGCCGCCCGGCTTTTCCAGCGCGAACCGGTGGGCGGCTTGCCGGAACAGTTCCTCCTTATACGGCCGGACAACAGCGAAATCCACTCTTGTCTCCGTCAGCGCCACGATGCCGTGGCGACGCCGGGCAGCCTCCACCTCGAGACTGGACAATAGACCGTCGGCCACCAGGGTGTTGATATCGATCAGCAGCGGTTCGCAGGCGAACGCCGACACGCTCTGGTACGGGGAATAGCCAAATCCCACCGGATTCAGCGGCAGAATCTGCCAGTAATTCTGCCCGGCCGCCGCCAGAAAGTCGATAAAATCGTGCGCTTCCTGCCCCAGCCCGCCGCAGCCGTCAGGTGCGGCCAAAGAGGTGGGGTGGGCCAAGACGCCGCAGGTTCGCTGCCCGTCGGTCAGCCTGGCCAACAGAAGTTTTCCTGACAAGGGGGGCAGCGTCAGCCGGAAACGTCCGTCGGCTACCGCCACCTCCCGCTCCTCTTCCGTCATGTCGAACATCAGGCCTTGGCACCAGCGGCTGATATCCAGTTCCACCGAAACCTCCTGTCGGCTGCGGTTCAGCAGTATCACCGCTGTGTTATCCTCGGCCGCCTCGCCGAAAACGTCCCGGCCGCCGTGGATCCAGCGGACATAGCCGAGAACGTCGCTATGACTCTCCAGCGCCTGCCACCGGCCGGTTCTGAGCACCGCGTGGCGGTTGCGCAGGCCAATCATTTTCCTGTACCAGGACTGCAGTGCCGTCTCTTCCCGGCCCCAGGGAAAGGTGCGCCGGTTGAGCGGGTCGGTGTACCCTTCCAGGCCGGCCTCGTCACCGTAATACACATGCGGCACCCCCGGGAAGGTCATCTGCCACAGCACCAGGACCTTCAGCCTGGCCAGGGCCAGCTCCCGTTCCTCCGGGGTGAGCCGCCGTTTGAGCTGCTGGCTGTATGGCAGGTCGGGCTGGGCCTCGTGGCCGCCAAGCAACGTGAGAATCCTCGGCACATCGTGGCTGCCGATCATGTTGAGAGCGGCGTAAAAATGCTGCGACGGATAGTTCTCGGCCAAGCTCTCCAGCTGCTGCGCCGTGGCGCCGGCGTCCTGCCGCTCCAAGAGGAAATCCAGCGCCGTCAGGCGGAAAGGATAGTTGGTCGGCGAATCCAGCTCGTCGCCATGAAGATAGCCTCTCAGCTGACTATAGCTTTCCTTGCGGGAGGCGTCTTCCCAGACCTCGCCGATCAGGACGCTGTCACCGTCCACTTCTTTCATCGCCCGGCGGATCCCGCGGATAAACTCATCCGGCAGTTCATCAGCCACATCCAGACGCCAGCCCTTGGCCCCCAGCCTGAGCCAGTGCTTGATGACACTGTCCTCGCCGCTGATGATAAACTCCCGGTAGGAATCTTCCATCTCCTCCACATTAGGCAGAGCGTCCACTCCCCACCAGGACTCATATTCGTCGGGATACTTGCTGAAACGGTACCAGGGAAAATAAGGGGACTCTTTGGACTGGTAGGCCCCCGGTCCCGGATAGTGGCCTTCCTTGTTGAAATAGATGCTGTCGCTGCCGGTATGGCTGAAAACCCCGTCCAGAATAATTCCCATCCCCTGCTTGGCGGCCTGTCCGCACAGCTCGGCAAAACCGGCGTTGGTGCCGAACATCGGGTCGATGGTTTTATAGTCTGCGGTATCATATTTGTGGTTGCTGGGCGATTCGAAAATCGGATTGAAATAGATGGCGCTGACGCCAAGCTGCTTTAAGTACGGCAGCTTGTCCCTCACTCCCGCGAGATCACCGCCGAAAAAATCATAAGCCAGAATCCGGCCGGTTTCCCGCTCCCGCACGTACACCGGGTCATCATCCCAATATGGGTGGATCAGGCTGCCTTTTTTGGCGTTCTTGATCCCGCCGGCCCCACGGTAGAACCGGTCGACAAAAATCTGGTACACCACCGCGTGCTTGAACCAGTCTGGCGTTTGCGCGTCAGGCCGGTAGACCGTCAGCTGAAACGACGGGGGTGGTGTCTCGTAAATCGCCCCCAGACCGCCCATTCCGGCGGCGTTGTTGCCATAGTAGTAAACTTCCCCGCCACTGTAAACAACGAAATAGTACCAAAGGAGGCCCGGCGTGTCCGGAACGGTCAGTTCCGCCCGGTAGATCACCCTGCCGCTCTCCCGGGCCACCGGCGCCAGCGGCAATAGCTCCTCGCCATGGCCCTCGCGCCATGTCCGCAAAATTACCCTGTCCGGGACCCGGTCCTCAGCCACCGCCAACGATAAGCCCACCCCGGTGGTACAAGAAACAGCCCCAGAGGGGCTGCGATAAAGTTGCTGCCTGGAATGATGGACCAGCCACTGCTTATTCAACAGTTGCCACCGCCTTTCGGAAAGAATCTTCAGCCCCGGTTATTCGTCGATCGTGACCGGCCGGATGTGCCAGATATCGATAGCATACTCGGTCACGGTATGATCGCTGGAAAACACGCCGGAACTGGCGATATTGTTGCCCACCATCCGCCACCAGGTCGGCTTGTCGCGGAAAAGAGCATCTATTTTTTCCTGGGCCTGGACATAGGCATCGAAATCCTCCAGTTCGAAGAAATCGCCCTGACCGTGGACCAGGTAATCGTACACCGGCCGGAATTCGTCGCGGCTCACCGGCAGCGACCCGTCAATGAGCTGATCGACGATCTTTCGCACCCGCCCGTCGCCATGGTAAACCGCCCGGGGATCACACTGATTGCTGGCGCAAATATCGATGACTTGCTCGGCTCTCAGCCCGAAAATCACGATATTGTCCTCGCCCACAACCTCCCTGATCTCGACATTGGCGCCATCCAGCGTTCCCACGGTTACCGCTCCGTTCATCATGAACTTCATGTTGCCGGTGCCTGACGCCTCTTTGCTGGCGGTGGAAATCTGCTCGCTGACATCGGCGGCCGGGAAGATCATCTCCGCCAGCGAAACGCCGTAATCCTCGATGAATACCACCTTGATCTTATTTTTGATAACCGGATCGCTATTGATCACCCCAGCCAGCGTGTTGATCAGCTTGATCACCTTTTTCGCCAGCAGGTAGCCGGGCGCCGCCTTCCCGGCGAAAACGAAGGTGCGGGGCATCACGTCAAGGTCCGGATTTTCCTTGAGACGGTTATACATCTCCATGATTCTGAGGACATTCAGCAGCTGGCGTTTATAAACATGAATCCGTTTGACATGAATATCGAAGATCGAATCCACATCAAGCTGGATACCGTATTTGGCCAGAACAAAGTCAGCCAGTGCCTGCTTTTTGGCCCTTTTGACCGCCGCCAGTTTTTCCTGGAACTCCGTTTCCTTGACATAAAACCGCAGCCGGTTGAGGTCGGTGGGGTGATAAATCCAGCTTGTACCTATGGTCTCGCTGATCAGGTCCGCCAGCTCGGGGTTGGCTTTCATCAGCCAGCGCCGGTGGGTGATGCCGTTGGTCTTGTTGTTGAATTTATACGGGGTGAACTGATAAAGCAGATTCATAACATCTTTTTTCAGAATTTCGGTGTGGATTTTGGCCACGCCGTTAACGCTGTGACTTCCCACCACCGCAAGGTGGGCCATCTTCACGAAGCCGTCGGCGACAATCGCCATCGCCGCGATCCGGCCCCAATCGCCGGGATAGTAGTGCCACAGGTCGCGGGTAAAGCGTTCGTTGATCTCATGGACAATCTCGAAGATCCGCGGCAGCAGTCCCTGGAAAATATCGATAGGCCATTTCTCCATAGCCTCCGGCATGATGGTATGGTTGGTGTAGGAAATCGTGTTGACGGTGATCTGCCAGGCTTCATCCCAGGAAAGACCTTCTTCGTCCATCAGCAGGCGCATCAGTTCCGGCACCGCCAGCGCCGGGTGGGTGTCGTTGATGTGAATGGCGATTTTCTCGGCCAGCTGCTTGACGCTGCCATGTTTGCGCTTGAAAAAGCGCAAAATGCTCTGCAGGCCGGCGGACACCAGAAAATACTGCTGCTTGAGCCGGAGCAGACGGCCTTCATAGTGGGAATCGTCCGGGTAAAGGATTTCCGAAATCGCTTCCACCGAGTATTTATACTCCACAGCCTTCATATAGTTGCCCTGGTTGAAGGACCCGAAGTCGAAGTCGGTCTCGATGGCCTCCGCGCTCCACAGCCGCAGCGTATTGACCGTCGAGTTGGCATAGCCGACCACCGGGATGTCGTAGGGAACCGCCAGCACCGTGCCCATCGGCTCGCCGAAGGTCACCTTCACAGCCTTGTCGATCTTGCGGTATTCCCAGATGTTCCCGTCTTTCAGCCAGTTGTCCGGCTGCTCGACCTGGTCGCCGCCGACAATCCGCTGGGAAAACAACCCGTACTTGTAACGGATGCCGCAGCCATGGCCGGGCAGCTCCAGCGCCGCCAGCGAATCGAGAAAACAGGCCGCAAGACGTCCCAGGCCGCCGTTACCCAACCCGGCGTCATGTTCCTGGTTCTCCACTTCGCGGAAGTCAACCCCCAGCTCGCTCAAAGCTTCCACCCAGACGTCCCTCACGCCGAGACCGCGCATATAGGTGTCCAGCAGGCGCCCGAGGAGAAATTCAATGGAAAAATAGTAAACCTGCTTTTCCTGTTTTTCAAGATACTGATGGTTGGTTTCCACCCACCGCCGGCCCACCTCGTCTCTGACCAGGCTTCCCAGAGCGCTGTATTTATCTTGGGCGGACGCTTCCTCCAGGCCTTTGCCGAGCAGTGACTGAAGCTTAGCAATAAATGCTGCTTTAAATTTTTCCTTGTCTGTCAACATAGTTACCTCCGATTCATTATAAACGATCGTATAATGCGGAGTACTCCGATGCTGAACGCTGCCAGCTGAAATCAGAGGCCATCGCTGTTTTGACGATCTTCGGCCAAACCTCTTTGTCACGGTAGAAGCTGATCGCGCGATTAACAGTATACAGCATGTCGTGGGCGTTGTAGTTGGTAAAACTGAAGCCGTTCCCTTCACCAGTATATTCGTCATAAGCGGTAATGGTATCCTTAAGGCCTCCGGTCTCCCGCACCACCGGGATAGTGCCGTAGCGCAGGGCGATAAGCTGGGATATGCCGCAAGGCTCGGCCCGGGACGGCATCAGAGTAATGTCGGCGCCGGCGTAAATCCGGTGGGCCAGCGTCTCGTCGAAATAAAGATTGACTGACAGCTTGCTGGGATGACCGTGGGCCGCCACCCGAAACATGCTCTCATACTTTTCCTCTCCGGTCCCCAGGATTACAATCTGCAGATCCAAAGACAACAGATCCTCCAGCACCGCCGCAATCAGATCAAGCCCTTTGGTGGAGACCAGCCGGGACACGACACCGATAATCGGGACGTCCGGCTTGGGCGGCAGACAGAGAAACTCCTGCAGCTTGGCTTTGTTGATCTGCTTGCGCCCCATCGACCGCCAGGTATACTGCCGATAGATCAGGGGATCGCAGGCCGGATTGTACACCTCGTAGTCAATGCCGTTCAGGATGCCCACAAGCTTGTCCTTCCTGCGCCGAAGCGGTCCGTCGAGCCGCTCGCCGCCTTCGGCGGTCAGAATATCGTCGGCATAAGTGTGACTCACGGTGGTGATGGCATCGGCGAAAGCAATGCCGCCTTGGAGGAAATTGACCCGGCCAGAGAACTCCAGGGCGTCCTTGTTGAAATACTCGGCTTCGCTCAGTTCCAGCAGATCTCCCAGAACCATCTTGTCAAAAACACCCTGGTATTCGATATTGTGGATCGTCAGCACCGTCCGCAAGGCTGCGTAGTCCGGATTGCCGGCGTAGTGCGCCTTCAGCAGCACAGGCAGGATGGCGGTGTGCCAGTCATGGCAGTGCACGATATCAGGCTTGAAGTCGAGAAAAGGCATCAGCTCCAGCACCGCCCGGCAAAAGAAGGCGAACCGCTCGGCGTCATCAGCAAAACCATACAGCCCCCGCCGCTTGAAATAATACTCGTTGTCGACAAAATAATAAGTAAGCCCGTCATACTCCGCTTCCAGCAGACCGCCGTACTGCTGGCGCCAGCCTACCGGCACCGTGACGTTTTTGCGGCAGATCATCTTCTCTTCCCAGTGAGTCGGAATATCCTCATATTTCGGGAGGATGATCCGCACATCCAGCCCCAGCTTTTTCAGTTCCTTGGGCAGCGACCCCACAACATCGCCCATCCCGCCGGTCTTGGCGAAGGGGAACGCTTCGGCTGCCACGAATAACACCGATTTCATCTAAACCACCATACCTTTCTCTATCACCATGACATAGTTTTTATCGCCCATCAGCCGTTTTCCGTCGCTGATCTGCACATCTTTGTCACAGATAATACTCTCCAGCACAGCGTTGACGCCGATATCGCACTTCTGCATGACGACGCTGTTTTTGATCTGCGCCCCTTTGTGGACCCGCACGCCGCGGAACAGGACACTGTTCTCCACCCGGCCTTCGATGACGCAGCCGTTGGCCACCAGTGAATTGCGGACATCGGCGTGCTCGCGATAGTTAGCCGGTGCCTCATCTTTCACTTTGGTGTAAATCGGCCCTGCGTCGCTGAACAGCTCCCGCCAAACCTCAGGGTTCAGAAGATCCATGTTCGCCCGGTAATAAGCCTGAATCGAGTTGATCTTGGCCACATAGCCCTGGAAAGGGCAACCGTATATCCGGTAGCGGTGAAGATTCTTGATAATCCCTTCCTTGGTAAAGTCAAATTCGCCTCTGGCCACGCAATCCTCGATAATCTGCAGCAGCAGCCGCTTGGACATGAAGAAGGCCTCCAGCCCGATCTTGCCGCCGACGGTCCGGCCTGACCTGATTCCCATGTCGGTGACCCGCCCGTCTTCATCCACCGTCAACATCGTAGCCATCGAGAAAAACTTTCCTGGTCCAGGCTCTTCGTCTTTGTACAAAATGGTGATATCGGCCTGCTTCGCCATATGAAAACGGTAGGCTTCGCTGAAATCGGCGTTATAGACAACATGGCTGCTGGTGATAAGGACATACTCCTGACTGCTGCGGGTCAGAAAATCGACATGATTGTGAAAATGCTCCAGATCGCCTTTATAAATACTGTTGGAATAATGGATATGATCCGGCGGCGGCAGCAGAAACAGGCCGTCCCGCTTGCGGGCCAGATCCCATTCCTTGCCTGACCGCAGATGGTCCATCAGCGAGCGGTATTGATGCTTGACCACGATACCGACGTTATGAATACCGGAATTGACCATATTCGACAAAACAAAATCAATGATCCGGAACCGGCCGCCGAAAGGCACCGCCGCAACCGGACGGTAGCGGGTGATTTCCTTCAGCAGTTCCTCGTTTTCGTGGAGGTTGATGATGCCCAGTACGTCTTTCATCCTGCCTTCCCCCCTTTCACTGCGTGGAGAGACACATTTAGCCGGTCCACCCGCGCCCCGCTGGAAACAACGGTCTCGGCCGGAACAACCACCTGCTCGCCCACCACCACAATGTCGCCGTCCTCGCCGGCCGGGCCGCGGTCGCAGCCAATCTGGCACCCATCCTCGATAACCGCCTGCGGACCGACAATGGTTTTCTCCAGATAGGCGCCGGCGCCGATATGGGCCCCCGGCATAATCACTGAGTCTTTCACCACTGCCCCGGGTCCGATGTTGACTCCGGCAAACAGCACCGAATTTTCGACCTCGCCGAAGATCAGGCAGCCCACGCTGATCAGCGACCGCCTGACTTTTCCGCTGGGAGCCACCAGGTGCGGCGGCGAAGTGGGATTCACCGAAAAGATCCGCCAGTCGGGGTCGTACAAATTAAGCTCCGGCTCGTCGCTCAGAAGATCCATGTTGGCTTCCCACAGGCTTCCAATCGTTCCTACGTCCTTCCAGTAGCCCTTAAAGGAGTAGGCCATCAGCTTCTCGCCACCCTTTAGCATGGCAGGAATGACGTTTTTGCCGAAATCATGGTCAGAGATCGCGTCGTTGTTGTCTTTTTCCAGATAGGCCTTCAGTACTTCCCAGGTAAATATATACACACCCATCGAAGCCAGATTATTCTTCGGCTCCTTCGGTTTCTCGTCGAATTCAAAGATCCGGCCGCCGGAATCGGTATTCATGATCCCGAATCGGCTGGCTTCTTTCCATGGCACCTCAATCACCGCGATGGTAGCGTCGGCCTGAGTCTTTTTATGCTCCTGCAGCATCAGCGAATAATCCATTTTGTAAATATGGTCCCCGGACAGCACCAGCACGTACTCGGGATTGTATTGATCAATGAAGGCCGCGTTTTGATAAATGGCGTTGGCGGTGCCCTTGTACCACTCCCCGCCCTTGGCCTGAACAAATGGCGGCAGAATATAAACCCCGCCGTTGTTGCGGTCCAGGTCCCAGGGACTGCCGATCCCGATATAAGTGTGCAATTCCAGCGGTTGATACTGGGTCAACACGCCGACTGTGTCAAAACCCGAGTTTTGACAATTGCTCAGCGTAAAATCGATCAACCGGTATTTTCCGCCAAAGGGAACCGCCGGTTTTGCCACGGTATTGGTGAGCACCCCCAGCCTGCTCCCCTGCCCGCCGGCAAGAATCATCGCCACACATTCTTTGGAGCGCATTACGATTACCCCCTCTAATCGTTTTCTTTTCCCGTCCACTTCAGATAAACCGTCGCCAGCGGCGGCACCGTCAGACAGAGCGAATACGGCTGATTATGCCAGTTCTTCTCTTCTGTCGCCAGCTCGCCGTTCGTCTGGCCCGAACCGCCGTATTGCTGATCGTCGCTGTTCAGCACCTCGCGGTACCGGCCGGCCTTCGGCACCCCGACCCGGTATCCGTGCCTTACCACCGGCGTGAAGTTTGACAGCACCACTGTCGCCTCACCGCTATTTGACTTACGCAAAAAGGCGATGATACTCTGCTGGTAGTCCTGGCAGTCGATCCACTCGAAGCCCTTCCAGCTGTCGTCCGCCAGCCAGAATGCCTGATCATCCCGGTAATTGTGGTTAAGGTCTTTCACATAATCCTTGAGCTTGGTATGCATGTCGAATCCCAGCAGCGACCAGTCCAGTTCCCGCGCCTCGCTCCACTCGGTGAACTGGCCGAACTCTCCGCCCATAAACAGCAGCTTTTTGCCGGGATGAGCCATAAAGTAGCCGTAATAAGCCCGCAGGTTGGCGAATTTCTGCCAGTAGTCGCCAGGCATCTTGTCAAGCAGCGACTTCTTGCCATGCACCACCTCGTCGTGGGAAAGCGGCAGCAGAAAATTCTCCGAAAAAGCGTACAAGAAGGAAAATGTCAGCAGATGATGCTCCCATTGCCGATGAATGGGATCAAAGGCGATGTACTTCAGGCTGTCGTTCATCCAGCCCATGTTCCATTTATAGTCGAATCCCAGCCCGCCCAAATAGACCGGTCTTGTCAGCAGCGGCCAGGTGGTTGACTCCTCGGCGATCACCAGCGCCTTCGGATAATCCTGATGGACCACCTCGTTCAGCTTTTTGCAAAACTCCACCGCCTCCAGGTTCTCCCGGCCGCCGAAACGGTTCGGCAGCCACTCGCCGGCTTTTTTGCCGTAGTCACGGTACAGCATGTTCGCCACCGCGTCGACCCGCAGTCCGTCAATATGAAAGACATCCAGCCAGTATAAGGCGTTGCCGATAAGGAAACTCCATATTTCCGGGCGGCAAAAATCGAAATTAAGCGTACCCCAGCCTTTATTCTCAGCCAACCCCGAATAGCCGCTCTCGTACAGCGGTTCCCCGTTAAACAGCCGCAATCCGTGGTCATCCTTGCAAAAATGCCCGGGAACCCAGTCCACGATTACCCCTATTCCCCGTAGGTGGCATTCATCCACCAGATACCTGAAATCATCCGGGGTGCCGTGACGGCTGGTGGGTGCGTAATAACCGGTTATCTGATAGCCCCAGGACCCGTCGTAGGGATGCTCCGCCGGCGGCAGCAGCTCGATATGGGTGAACCCCATGTCGGCGACGTAATTCACCAGTTCGTCCGCCAGTTCGCGATAACTCAAAAAGCCTCCGTCCGGCTTGCGCCGCCATGATCCCAGGTGCACCTCATAAATCGACAGCGGCTGGGTTATCCGTCCGGTGGTCCGATCACCGCTCTGCCAGGCCTCATCCCGCCACTGATAGCCGTCCAGCGGAAAAACCCTGGAAGCCGTGCCTGGCCGGAGTTCAGCCCAAAAAGCATAGGGATCGGCCTTCTGCTTCCGTACGCCGTTCTGGTCGATAATCTCGTACTTATAGACCGTCCCCGTCCCAAGCCCTGGCACAAACAGCTGCCAAACGCCGGAATCGGGCAACGGCCGCATCACATGTTTGTCGCCGTTCCATAGGTTAAAATCGCCGACAACCCGCACCGCTTGGACATTCGGGGCCCAGACCGCGAACCGCACTCCGTCCGCTCCGTCCTGTACAGCCAAGTGGGCCCCCAGCATCCGGTAACTATGAAACTGGCGCCCCTCATGAAACAAATATTGGTCATAATCGCTGATTCCGTTATCGTTGTTCATTGTAAGTCCCTTCGCCACCCATCGGTCGGCTTCCCCTTTGCCTGCCCTTAGCGCCATATTTGAAAAAACCCCGCCAGGCAGCACTGGAGGGTTTATATCGTCGTTGCGGGACTCCTCTACTAATTTATTCCAGCGCTTTCCCCGCCATGACAACAATCGGGTACAACCCTCGTTGCTGTGACTGAAATCCCTTGCTAGCCCCGGAAAATCGGTTTTGTCCGTACAGTCAATCTATGGAAAAAGATTCCGCAAACTTTGTCGAAATTCCTTCTATTATTTTGTTAATTCTCAGCTTATTTTCTTACCAAAAAATAACATTCAGCGAAGACTCTTTCTTCTTTTAATTTTCGCCGCAGCCCAGCCAAACTCCTTGCCGCAATTTTCCAGACTGCGCTTTCTGGTTAAAATAGCCAATTATTCTGACCCGATATATAATAAAGGGAAGGTGAGCGACTTGTACAGCAGACCGGCCGGGTTCTTCATGACCGGAACAGGAAATTCGCACAAAGTTGCCAAATGGTTTTTGCAGGGCCTCGGCCAGGAAGAGCCGCGACTTGTTCAGATACAGGAAAATCAGCCTGCCGCCGCCACGCTGGATAACGACCTCTTGGTATTCAGCTATCCTACCCACGGCTTTACCGCGCCGTGGCTGATGATAAAACACATCTTCCGGCTGCCGCGGGGCCACGGCACTCACGCCGTGGTGCTGCCGACCCGGGCCGGTACCAGACTGCTTGGGTTATGCCTGCCTGGAATGGAAGGAACGGCGGGGTACTTGATCGCCCTGCTGCTCTGGCTCAGAGGCTACTTTGTCAGGGGGGTGTCGGCTGTCGACATGCCCTCCAACTGGACAGCCGTCCATTCCGGTTTAAACCCGGAAAACGCCGGAGTTATCGCCGGGCGCGGCCAAGCGAAAGTAATGAATATCTCGCAGCAAATACTTGCGGGCCGCGCCCTGTACAACGGCTTTATCCCGTTGATCCTTGGGCTGCTGCTGGCCCAATTGTCCTTTATGTACCTCATTGTCGGCCAGCTGGTTTTGGCCAAGCTTTTCTTTGCCTCCGACCACTGCAGCCGCTGCGGCCTGTGCCTCAGGATCTGCCCCAGGCAGGCCATCCGCCTGCTGGGAGACCGGCCCTACTGGACCTATGCCTGCGACAGTTGCATGGCCTGTATGAACTACTGCCCCGCCAGCGCCGTTCAGGTCAGTTCCCCCAGCTTTGTTCTTTTCTCCTGCCTGCTCTCTCTTCCGGTAACCGCCTGGCTGACTGAGGCCGTTGGCGCTCCGGCGGCCTGGCTGGCCGGAATGGGCGGCTTCGCGATCCAGTATCTCTACACCCTGGCCTGCGCCGCCCTCATCTATCTGCTGCTGCACCAGGCCCTGCGGCTAAAGCCTGCGGCCGCTCTCCTGGCGACCCTGTCCCATACCACCTACCTCCGGCGCTACCAGGCGCCAGGCGTGTCGCTCAAGGACATCCACAACCACTAGGCTCGGAGGACAGTCATGCAAACCATCTTCACCAGACTCGATTTCCCCTGTCATACCTCCGCCGTCTCACTGGCGGCCTGCGGCGACAGCCTGGCCATCCTGCGGGCGATGAAAGACAAGCAGGTGGACCTCATTTTCGCCGACCCGCCTTACAATCTCGGCAAAGATTTCGGCAATCGCTCCGACTGCTGGGAAAAATCATCCGATTACCTGAACTGGTGTTATGCCTGGATCGACGAAAGCTTCCGGGTCCTCAAGGACGGCGGAACCTTTTATATCATGAACTCCACCCAGAACATCCCCCATATCGACGTTTACCTGCAGAAAAGCTACAACGTCCTGGCCCGGATCATCTGGTACTACGACAGCTCCGGCGTCCAGTCGAAGAAATGCTTCGGCTCCCTGTACGAACCTATCCTCATGGCCAACAAACACCCCAGGCAGCCCTACACCTTCAACTGGCGGGACATCACCGTCGAAGCGAAGACCGGCGCCCGCAGGCGGCTGATCGACTATCGGCGTACGCCGCCCTGCCTCTATAATACCGCCAAGGTCCCGGGCAACGTCTGGGAGATCCCGCGGGTACGGTTCAAAATGCCTGAATATGAAAACCATCCGACCCAAAAACCCGAAAAACTCCTTGAACGGATCGTCCTGACCTCCTCCAACCCCGGCGACCTTGTGCTCGACCCCTTCGCCGGCTCCTTCACCACCTGCGCCGTAGCCCTGGCCCACGGCCGAAAAGCCATCGGCCTGGAACTGAACCCCGACTACTACAAAATCGGCCTGCGCCGGACCAACATCCTCCAGGAACTGGCCGGCGAAAAGCTGACCAAAACCAAAATCCGCAAAACCGCCAACAAATCCAAAGCCGACCACCTCGCCCAACCACCGGCCCAACCATAAAGCCTTCGCAGAAATGCGAAGGCTTTTATTGTCTTTACAGAAATCTCAGGTTGTTCAGGCTATCTCAACCGAATTGCAACAGAGGGGCCGCAAAGGTGTCCGGCGGCGTTGCGGAGGATATAGGCGCCGTTGGCTAAGCTTGCCGGTAACGGCATCGTACGTGCAGCCACGGACGGCTGCACGAGGAGCCCCCAGGCATGGACGCCTGTGGGCGACGGTACGATAGCCGTCGGCCTTGGCCTTACGGCGCCTTCATCCGGAGCTTCGTCCGTCCGGCACTTTTGCGGTCCCCGCGCTATTGGCAGTTAGCCAAAGCCTCAACCCAAACATAAAAGCCTTCGCTCTCGCGAAGGCTTTCTTTACTGCGGACCGGACATTCTGTCCGCCCAGAGCACCGCATCCTGGTACAAGCCAGGCAGCTTTTCCTCTTCAATCCCCAGCACCCCGGCCAGATGGCTCAGCATCCCCCAGTCGGCCTTTTCATAGCACTGGGCCAGCCTGAGTATTGCCCCCAGCATCGTCGGTCGTCCCATCAGCGCCTCGCCGACGTCCGGCGCAAGAGAGAGTTCAGCGAGGATATCTTCCATCGGACGGTCCAGCAGAGCATCCAGCAGCGAGAACATGCCGGTTACGAATGCACCCGGCACCTGCTTGGCAAGCCCGCCAGTCTGGGCAATCTGCTCGCAGAGACGGCCACGGATGATCGCGGTGGTGAGAAGCTCGGCCGGTTTGTCCTGGGACAGATCCTTGATCGTCACCAGCGCCACCCAGCGGCGGATTTCCCCCTGCCCGAGCAAGGTTATGGCCTGTTTGATCGACTCGATTTTATAACGAAAACCGAACCAGGCCGAATTTACATACTTGAACAGCTTGTACGACAGCGAAACATCCCGTTTGATGACCTCTTCAAGCTGCCGGACATCGAAGTCTTCCCTGTTGACTTCCTGAACCAGCTGAAGCTGCAAAATCCGGTTCGGCGGAATTTCCTTGTAAGTGATGACCACCGGTTTGCTGAAAAAATACCCCTGAAAATAGGAATAGCCGAGTTCGACCCCCTCGACGAAATCCGCCTCGCTTTCGACCTTTTCCGCCAGCAGCTTCACCCGCGCCGGTATGGCCCTGCGCAGCAGTTTCCTTCTCTGGGCAGCCGGCACGGCCAGAAAATCGATCTTGATAATATCAGCCAGGTCGATGAACGGCTGATACTTGGCCTGAAAAACAAAGTCGTCCAGGACGATCTGATAGCCGGCCTTCTTCAGTTCGGCGCAGGCCTTGACCACATGCGGGGTCGGTTCCACCGTTTCCAGAATCTCGACAGCCAGATAACTCTCCGGTACCAGTTTGGCCAAACCGGTCTGGATATTGCTTTCGGTGAAATTGACAAAGGCTTTCCGCCCGCGGGTCAGGGTGTCAAAACCGATCGACATGTAGCTGCTGCTGATCACGCTGTGAGTGGCCGAATCAGCGACCGACCCTGCCGGAAAGCAGTTATGGACCCCGTCCCGAAACAGCAGTTCATAGCCAATCACCGCTTTACTGCTGTCAAAAATCGGCTGCCTGGCAACAAAAACATCCATGATTAGCTCCTCTGGTCCCTGCGCTGCGGTTTGCTCAAACCGTCAGCCGACACCCGAACTCCGATTGATACTATCTTTGGCACAGCCTGTCGTTTTTCCTGCCACCGCCGGGTCTCATCTTCCTTTTTATCGCGGCTGCTGCCCCCACCTCAGGCTCAAATCGTTTTCCAGGCCGAAATGGTCCAATATCCGGGCCACAGTATGGTTGACAATATCGTCGATGGTTTGGGGCCGCTGATAAAAAGCAGGCATCGGCGGCATGATCACTGCCCCGGCCTGGGCCGCCGCAAGCATATTGTTCAGATGAATCACACTCAGCGGCGCTTCCCGCGGCATGAGAATCAGCTTTCTTTTTTCCTTCAGCGTGACATCGGCGGCACGGGTGATCAGTTTGTCGCTATAGCCATGGGCAATGGCTGACAGCGTCTTCATGCTGCACGGCACCACCACCATCCCCTCGGCCCGGAACGAGCCGCTGGAAACAGGCGCCGCCAGATCATCGTTGCCGTAGAAACAGGCAGCCAGCGCCCGGACTTCCTCCAGCCCCCTGTCGGTTTCCAGCGCCAGATTGCGAACCGCCCACTCGCTGAAAATCAGGTGGACCTCCACTTCAAGCCGCTTCAGCACCTCCAGCAGCCTCACTGCGTATATGATTCCCGATGCTCCCGATACCCCGACAATGATTTTCATGGTTACTTCCCTTCGCTTTTTATGCCGTGCTTTGTTCCGGCCTACCTTTTTTTCTTGGCAACCGCCAGCCTTGACGTGTTAATTTTGTCGATGCCCGCCTCGCCGAGCTTCAAGACAACAGCCACATAAAGAATATCGATGATCACCAGTTGCAGTATCCGTGAACTCATCGCGTCAGAACGGAACTTTGTTTCATTGGAAGAGCTCAAAAGAACCCAGTCTGCCTGCCTGGCAACGGTGGAATGGGCATAACTGGTCAGAGCGACAACCTTGGCCTGGTTCTGCTTCGCCAGGGACGCCGCGTCCAGGATATCCCTGCTCTCGCCGGAATGGGAGACAACAAAGACCAGCGTGTCCGCATCCACGTGCGAACAGGCGATATTCATAAAATGCGTATCATTAAAGCAGGACGCCGCAATCCCCAGCCGGAGAAACTTATGAAAAGCGTCGGTGGCCACCACCCCGGAGGCTCCCATCCCGAAAAACAGCACCCTGCCGGCCTTGGCCAGAAGACTGGCGACCTGATCCAGCACCTCGGTGGAAATCAGATTGTCCAGATCCTGAATCGAGTTTACGGTGGACATGATAACCTTCTGTCGGATGTGCGCCAATGAGTCTCCCACCTGGATTTCCTCGTAAATCGCCTGCCCCGAATGGTTGGATGAGTCCTGGGCGATCCTGACCCGGAAAACCTGGTACGAATCAATGCCCAGCTTGTGGAGAAAACGCAGAATAGTGGTCTCGCTGGTATTACACTTTTCCGCCAGTTGGCTCAAGGACAGCATAATGACCTCGTCCGAATTGTTCAGCACAAAATCGGCAATCCGCTTTTGCGTGGGCGATAACACATGATATCTTGTCCGGATGTACGAAAAAACAGTCTTCATACAGACATTCCCCGTTACTTGCCAAAGTGTGCGAAAAGAGCGGCATAATCCGCTCTTTTCGCCATACAAACCCTATTTCCCTTGTTATCAGCCGACGATCTTGGCCAACGCCAGGGTGGCGAAAAGACCGATCACCGCCGCGATGCAGACCGACACCGTGTAGCTCTTGAACATATCCGGCAGGGACATGCCGAAATATTCCTTGACAATCCAGAAACCCGAGTCATTGACATGGGAGGCGCCGATGGCCCCCGCCCCGATGGCCACGCAGACCAGCGCCGGGTCAAGGGTCGGGTACTTGGACAGGATCGGCAGGATGATCCCGCCTGACGTCATCATCGCCACCGTGGCCGAGCCTACCGAGAACCGCATGACGATAGCCACGATCCAGGCCATGACCAGCGGGCTCATATCCATGCTGGTCAGCACCTTGGCGATTTCCGTGCCCATGCCGCTGTCCAGGATGACCTTGTTGAAGGAACCGCCGCCGCCGATAACCAGCAGGATGCCGGCAACCGGCCCGAAGCAGGATTCGGTATATTTCAGCAGCGCCTCTTTGTCAAACCCTCTGGCCAAGCCCAGCGTATAGTAGGATACAAAGGCCGAAATCAGCAGCGCCGTGATCGGGTTGCCGATAAAGGCCACAAAAGGAAGATAGGACGCGTCTTTCGGCGCATTCATCTCGATGATCGTCCTGGACACCATGATGATCAGCGGCAGCAGGATGGTGATCAGCGTAACGCCGAACGGCGGCAGATCGGCATCCGGAGTCCGTTCTATTTTGCACAGGTGCGCCGGGGGTTTGAGTTCGACCCGGGAGCCGATATAGTTGCCCCAGATGGGACCGGCGATGGCCGCCATCGGGAAACCGACCAGCAGGCCATACATGATGACCTTGCCCATGTCGGCTTTCAGCAGGATGGTGATCGCCGCCGCCGCCGGATGGGGCGGCACGATGCAGTGAACCGTCAGAAGGCCGGCCACGATGGGGATGCCGATTTTGACCAGCGACATCCGGGCCTCCATGGCCACACAGAAGACCAGGGGAATCAAAAGTACAAAGCCGACCTGGAAGAAGACCGGGATACCGCAGATGAAGCCTACGATCATCATCGCCCAGTGGGCCCGGTCCCGGCCCAGAGCCTCGATCAGCGTCCGGGCCAGGCGTTCCGCCCCGCCGGATACTTCCATCATCTTGCCGAGGATGGTTCCAAGACCGAGGATGGTGGCCAAAAAGCCCAGGGTGCCGGCCATGCCGGCCTCAATCGATCCGGCGATCTTGGCCAGCGGCATGCCGGTAGCCAGCCCCAGGAAGAAACAGGCTACAATCAGGGCAACAAATGCATGAAGGCGGACTTTCATAATCAGGAAAACGATTAATGCGATAGAAACAAGCAGGACCGCTAACATTGCTCCACTAGTACCCATAACTAACCTCCTAAATTTATGATGAAATCA
>JARLHY010000071.1 GCA_031292015.1 Negativicutes bacterium
GAAATGGTAATGCCTGGCGACAACATCCAGATGGCCATTGAGCTCATCACTCCCATCGCCATCGAAGAAGGCCTGCGCTTCGCCATCCGCGAAGGCGGCCGCACTGTCGGCGCCGGCGTTGTTACCGCCATCAAAGCTTAAAGCTGTCCTGCGGATTGCGCCGGCGAAAGCCCGCGCCAATCTGCGCAAGTGAACCCCGAAGACTGTGTATTGACCTTTCGGCCCGAAACCGGCGCACCTTCTCAAGGTGAATAATTTCGGACTACGCGGGGAATGTATATAAGGCAGGGGAAGCCCCCTGCCTTATATTGGTTGTTTCAGGCAAAACCTTTTATCCGATCGGCGTCGATCGGATGAAAACATGCCCGGATACGTGTGCTATTGACATGCCGGTTGAAATTATGATACATTATATAAGCGGTATTTTGAGACCAGTGGTAAGTGAGGTGTAAACATGCGCAACGCGGTCACCCTAGCCTGCACGGAATGCAAGCAACGCAACTATCAGACCAACAAGAACAAGAAAAACGACCCTGATAGATTGGAAATGAACAAGTTCTGCAAGTTCTGCCGTAAACAGACCCCACACAAAGAAACCAAGTAAGGGCAGTGACATACGTAGGGGCATAGCTCAATTGGTAGAGTAGCGGTCTCCAAAACCGTTGGTTGAGGGTTCAAGTCCTTCTGCCCCTGCCATGAATTTTTATGTCAGTTGCAAGTCGGCAGTATGGAAATGGGGATGTGAAAAAATGGCTGCCCAAGATATGGCAATCCAAACCAGATCTTCCCGCATGAAGCGCTTTCTGCGGGAGGTCAGAGCAGAGCTGAAAAAGGTGTCATGGCCGGACAAGAAAGAACTCTCCGCCTACACGGGGGTTGTTTTTATTTCTGTGCTTGTCGTCGCTGCTGTGATATGGGTGATAGACACGGCATTTACCGAGGCCTTGAAAGCATTTGTTAAATAGCGTTCGATAAGCGGTCTGAGGGGGTGGGGGTCGCGGCAGCGGCCCTTGGGCGATGGAATCGGAAAAAAATTGGTACGTAATCCACACTTATTCCGGCTATGAGAATAAGGTGAAGGCCAACCTCGAGAAAAAAGTACACTCCTTGGGAATGGAAAACGAAATCTTCCGGGTGATGGTACCGATGGAAGATGAAGTGGAAATCAAGGATGGCAAGAAAAAAATCTCGAAAAAAAAGGTATTTCCCGGTTATGTGCTGGTTGAGATGATCGTCAACGACCGGTCCTGGTATGTTGTGCGCAACACCCCGGGGGTTACCGGATTCGTCGGTTCCGGCACCAAGCCCATTCCGTTGACCAGCAGCGAATCGAAACATATCCTTAAATCGATGGGAATGGAAGAAGCTAAGCCGAAAAAGATCGATGTCAAGATCAAGGAACTTATCAGAATTACTTCCGGTGCGTTCGAAAACTGGACGGCCACCGTTATCGACATCCACCCCGACCGTGCCAAGCTTAAGGTGCTTGTCAATATGTTTGGGCGCGAGACGCCGGTGGAACTGGATTATACCCAAATCGAAAAACTGTAAGGGCTATAAAGCTCCTTAAGGATATAAGGTTGCTGCCATAGCTGATGGTTTGCAGTGGGAGGGCTTAGGCCCGCTTACCACATTTTAGAGCGTAAGGAGGTGTAACCATGGCTAGAAAAGTTGTCAAGCTTGTAAAACTGCAGGTTCCTGCCGGCAAAGCTACTCCAGCTCCTCCGGTTGGACCCGCTCTTGGTCAAGCCGGTGTCAATATCATGGCCTTTGTCAAGGAATTTAACGAAAGAACAGCCTCGCAGGCAGGCCTGATCATCCCGGTAGAGATTACCGTATTTGAAGACCGGTCGTTCAGTTTCGTCACCAAGACCCCGCCGGCGGCGGTCCTGCTTAAAAAGGCTGCCGGGATTGAGACGGCATCCGGTGAACCGAACAAGAAAAAAGTCGCTAAAGTTTCACGGGCCAAGGTTCGCGAAATCGCCGAATCAAAAATGCAAGATCTTAACGCCGCCAGCGTAGAAGCTGCGATGCGAATGATCGAAGGCACGGCGCGCAGCATGGGCATCGACATCACTGACTGATGCCTGCGTGCTCGTCGGACAGGGACGATCGTCCCGCGGCCGGCAGTCAGTGGTTGAAATGACCGCTGAACAAGGGCCGAAATGTGGGAGGAATTTCCGCTATTACCACATACGCTAGGAGGAATTAGGATTATGCCGACATACGGTAAAAAATATCAAGAAGCGGCCAAACTGATCGAGATAGACAAACTCTACGATCCGGAGGAAGCCGTGGAGGTCGTCAAAAAGACGGCCAGCGCCAAGTTCGATGAAACCGTGGAAGTGGCGGTAAGGCTCGGGGTTGACCCCAAGCACGCCGACCAGCAGGTGCGTGGTGCGGTGGTTCTGCCCTACGGCACCGGTAAAACCAAGCGGGTTCTGGTATTCGCCAAAGGCGAAAAGTCCAAGGAAGCCGAGACCGCCGGAGCCGATTTTGTCGGCGCTGAAGATATGGTGGAAAAGATCCAGGGCGGTTGGACCGATTTTGATGTGGCTGTCGCCACCCCTGATATGATGGGTATGGTCGGTCGCCTGGGTAAGATTCTCGGACCCAAGGGGCTGATGCCTAACCCCAAGGTCGGCACTGTGACGATGGATGTCACCCGGGCCATCAATGAAATCAAAGCAGGTAAAATCGAATATCGCACCGATAAGGCCGGTAATATCCACGCCCCAATCGGTAAGGTATCTTTCGACAGCAATAAACTGCTCCAAAACTTTCAGACTCTGGTTGACACTCTTATCAAAGTCAAGCCGACAGGCGCCAAGGGACAATACGTGCGCGGCATAACCCTCAGCACTACCATGGGGCCTGGTGTGAAGATCAACACCCTCAAGGCGGCTTCAGCCAAAAAAGAATAGCAGTTTGATGCATTAAGGCTGTAGACAGCAGGTATGTGTAATGGACCAAAAGGTCCGCCTGCCGAGGCCGGGGATGAGTGAAAGTGGCTTTGCCATGGAAGCGACCTCCGGTGATACTGCCGGCAGGTCGCTTTTTGCGTCCGCAGCTGATTTGTATATATCGAACAAGGAAAAAGGAGGTGGATTATAAATGGCTGTAACACCTGAAAAGAAAGTAATCGTCGGTGAGTTGAAAGACAAATTTATCAGTGCCAAAGGAGCGGTTCTTACCAGTAACCGCGGACTTAACGTCGCCCAGGATACGAAATTGCGCCGCAAGCTCCGGGAAGCCGGCATCGAATACCGGGTAATTAAGAACACTCTGGCCCGCATTGCCGCCGATGAGGCTGGCATGGAGGGCATGAGGCAGTATCTGGAAGGGCCGACGGCGATTGCCATGTCGACTACCGACCCTGTCGCTCCGGCCAAGCTTCTGTCAGACTTCATCCGCGAAAACAAGCTCCAGTCGGTGGAGATCAAAGCCGGTCTGGTGGAAGGCAAGGTTATCGACGCCAACGGCGTCAAAACGCTGGCCAGCCTGCCGCCGCGCGAAGTGCTTATCGCCCAGCTCCTGGGTACCCTCCAGGCGCCGATCACCGGATTTGTCCGGGCCCTCAGCGGCAACATCAGCAATTTGGTTTACGCTTTGGAAGCGGTCCGCAAGCAAAAAGAGTCCGCTTAATCGAAAAACTCTATTAAGAATTAAATTGGAGGAATTTTAAAATGTCTAAAGAAACCATTATGGAAGCTATTGAAAAGATGACCGTCCTCGAACTGGCCGAGCTGATCAAAGCTCTGGAAGAAAAATTCGGAGTCAGCGCCGCCGCTCCTGTGGCTGTTGCCGCCGCTCCTGCTGCCGGCGCCGCCGCTGCTCCCGCCGCCGAAGAGCAGACCGAATTTGACGTCATTCTCACCGCCGCCGGTTCCGCCAAAATCAATGTAATCAAAGTCGTCCGCGAAATCACCGGCCTGGGCCTCAAAGAAGCCAAAGATCTTGTTGACGGCGCTCCCAAGCCTGTCAAGGAAAAGGTCTCCAAAGCCGACGCCGAAGCTCTTAAGACCAAACTGACCGAAGCCGGCGCTTCTGTCGAAGTGAAGTAATCCAAAAAGCAGAGCCAATGGAGGGTACCCGAAAGGGTGCCCTCTAGCTGGTTGAAAACCATTGTTTCAGGCCGTTCAAAAAGTCTGAGCTTTTTGGCGACAGCACTGCGGAAATTGCGGATCAGGCTTTTTGAATAGTCTGGGAAAGTTAGCGCCTCTGGTGCGCACTGCAAGCCTTTTCTTGTTAAACCTGGACAATTTTTCTTGACATCGGTTAGGTGGTATGATATCATCATAAAATGCGGTATGCTATTACCGAAATATTTTTTAAAAAGTGCCGGTATAAATTGTTTATTGGCAGGAAATAGTAATATAATGGAGGATGAAACGTTCATTTCATCAGCAAAAAGAGCAAGGTTTTTCATTTGAACTGACTAACCTTGCTTATTTTTCGCGTTTTATTATTTTCTGCAACCCGGACGCAAGGCACAGGCTACAAAAATGCCGCTTCAATTCGGACTAAGGGGTGAAGGCTTTAATGTTCTATCCTGTTCCGGTGGGCAAAAGGGTCAGGTACAGTTACGCCAAGATCAGTGAAGTGCTGGATATGCCCAATCTCATCGAAATTCAGAAGAATTCGTACAACTGGTTTCTCAAAGAAGGGCTGCAGGAGATATTCCACGATATCTCGCCGATCCAGGATTTCACGGGTAATCTGGTCCTCTCCTTCGAAAATTTCACTCTTGGTGAACCGAAGTATGCCGTGGAAGAGTGTAAAGAGCGCGATGTCACGTATTCCGCTCCCCTGCGTGTCGGGGTGCGGCTGATTAATCGCGAGACAGGCGAGATCAAGGAACAGGAAGTCTTCATGGGAGATTTCCCGCTGATGACCGATAACGGCACCTTTATCATCAACGGCGCCGAACGGGTCATCGTCAGCCAGTTGGTGCGCTCCCCGGGGGTTTATTACGGGGAATCCATCGATACCAGTGGCAAGAAACTTTATAACGCTACCGTGATACCCAACCGCGGAGCGTGGCTCGAACTGGAGACAGACGCCAACGATGTGGTATCGGTCCGGGTGGACCGTACCCGCAAGCTTCCTGTCACCGTGCTTGTCCGCGCCCTTGGCTATGCCTCCAGCGGGGTAATCACCGAACTGTTCAATGACGATGTGCGGGTCAGAGCCACTCTGGAACGCGACAATACCGAGTCCAGGGAAGAGGCCCTGGTTGAAATATATAAGAGACTCCGGCCCGGCGAGCCGCCGACGGTCGAAAACGCTACTCAGCTTTTAGAGACGCTCTTCTTTGATTCGAAACGTTATGATCTTGCCGCCGTCGGCCGCTACAAGCTCACCAAAAAACTGGGCTGGCGCCGCCGCCTGATGGGCAAGACGCTGGAATCGCCGCTGGTGAACAAATTAACCGGCGAAATTATCGTTGCGGCCGGCAGCGTCGTTGATGAAAAAGCAATAGTCCGCCTCGAAGAAAGCGGCGCTTTTGACAACAACGAGCTGATCGAGGCCAAAATCCGCCAAAAAGACGGCCAGATTGTCAAGGTGTTGTGCAATCCGACCCTGCCATATACCCACCGGACCATTACCCGGGAGGATATTATCGCCACTGTCAGCTATCTGTTGAACCTTATGGAGGGACACGGCAACGTCGATGATATCGATCACCTGGGCAACCGGCGGCTCCGCTCGGTGGGCGAGCTGCTGCAGAACCAGTTCCGGATCGGTCTGTCCCGGATGGAGCGGGTCGTCAAAGAGCGGATGACTATCCAGGATATCGACGTCATCACGCCGCAGGCCCTTATCAATATTCGCCCCGTCGTGGCCGCTATCAAGGAGTTTTTCGGCTCCAGCCAGTTGTCGCAGTTTATGGATCAGACCAATCCGCTGGCCGAACTGACCCACAAGCGGCGTCTCAGCGCCCTCGGACCGGGTGGTCTGAGCCGCGAACGCGCCGGTTTCGAAGTCCGCGACGTCCACCATTCTCACTATGGGCGGATGTGCCCCATCGAGACTCCTGAAGGTCCCAACATCGGCCTCATCGGCTCCCTGTCCACCTTCGCCCGGATCAACGAATTCGGGTTTATCGAGACCCCGTATCGCCGGGTCGACAAGGAGAATCGAAAAGTAACCGAGCAGGTTTTCTATCTCACGGCCGACGAGGAGGACGAGATGATCGTCGCTCAGGCCAACGAAGAGCTCAGTCATGACAACTGGTTCGTCGAGCCGCGGGTTACGGTTCGTTACAAAGAACAAATCTTGGTAGTGCCGGCGGAAAACGTCGACTACATGGACGTATCGCCGAAACAGGTCGTTTCCATCGCCACGGCGATGATTCCCTTCCTGGAAAATGATGACGCCAACCGGGCTCTGATGGGTGCCAACATGCAGCGTCAGGCTGTGCCGCTCCTAAAAACCCAGGCGCCGCTCATCGGCACCGGGATGGAGTTCAAGGCCGCCCGCGATTCGGGCGTTGTCGTCCTGGCCAGGAACGCCGGCGAGGTCGCCAAGGTCACTGCCAATGAGATTCACATCCGCACCGCTGCCGGCGGTCTGGATGTTTATAAACTGCTGAAATACATCCGTTCCAATCAGGGAACCTGCATCAACCAAAAACCGGTGGTGTACCGGGGCGAGCAGGTGGAAAAGGGCGGCGTGCTTGCTGACGGCCCTTCCACCGACAACGGTGAATTGGCTCTCGGCTACAATGTGCTGGTAGCTTTTATGCCATGGGAAGGCTATAACTACGAAGATGCTATCCTGCTCAGTGAAAAACTGGTCAAGGACGATATTTTCACTTCCATCCATATTGAGGAATACGAGTGTGACGCCCGGGATACCAAACTGGGTCCCGAGGAGATCACCCGCGATATTCCCAATGTGGCGGAAGAAGTGCTCCGCGATCTGGACGATCGCGGCATTATCCGGGTAGGCGCCGAGGTTCGTCCCGGCGATATCCTGGTTGGCAAGGTGACCCCCAAGGGCGAGACCGAACTGACGGCCGAAGAACGACTGCTCCGGGCCATCTTCGGTGAAAAGGCCCGCGAAGTGCGGGATACGTCGCTGCGGGTTCCTCACGGCGAAGCAGGCAAGATCGTCGATGTCAAGGTGTTCAGCCGCGAAAACGGCGACGAACTTCCCCCGGGTGTCAACCAACTGGTCAGGGTCTATATCGCCCAAAAGCGCAAGATCTCCGAAGGGGACAAAATGGCGGGCCGCCATGGCAATAAAGGGGTTGTATCCCGCATCCTTCCCGAGGAAGATATGCCTTTCCTGCCGGACGGCACTCCGGTCCAGATCGTACTCAATCCGCTGGGGGTTCCCTCCCGGATGAATATCGGCCAGGTGCTGGAAACCCACCTGGGGTGGGCCGCGGCTACTCTGGGGATGAAAATTGCCAGAATGGATGCCGGCCTGGAAGACAAACTCCGCGAAGTCGGTTATGACTTCAGCAGTTACGGGATGCCGAAACAGGATACAGCCGGTATCCACATGGCCACCCCTGTTTTCGACGGCGCCACTGAGCAGGAGGTATTCAAGTCCCTGAAACTGGCCGGACTGCCGGCCGAGGGCAAAAGTACCCTGTACGACGGCCGCACCGGCGACCCCTTTGACAATCCGGTCACGGTAGGCTATGTATACATGCTCAAACTGGCTCACTTGGTGGATGATAAAATTCATGCCCGTTCCACTGGTCCGTACTCCCTCGTTACCCAGCAGCCGCTTGGCGGTAAAGCCCAATTCGGCGGCCAGCGGTTCGGCGAGATGGAAGTTTGGGCCCTGGAAGCTTACGGGGCTGCCTATACTCTGCAGGAACTCCTCACCGTCAAGTCTGACGACGTGGTCGGCAGGGTGAAAACCTATGAAGCCATCGTCAAAGGCGAAAATGTTCCCGAGCCTGGCGTGCCTGAATCGTTCAAAGTACTTATCAAGGAACTCCAAAGCATCGGCCTGGATGTCAAGGTATTAACCGAGGACGCTCAGGAGATTCTTATCCGGGAATCGGACGAAGATATTCATGAAACAGCCAAGGAATTGGAACTCAGCATCGGTGGCGAGGAGGGCGAACGCCCCTTGCCGCATGAGCGCAAGATAGCCGACTTTGAGGCTGACATGGTCGATGAGCTGGAAGCTAGCGACGACATCGAGCCCATCGAGGAAGAACTCGATATCATCGCCGAGATCGGTGAAATGACCCAGGATCAGGTTTCGACCAGGGAACTGGTGGATGACTTTTCTTCCCCCTTGCGCAAAGGTGTGAAAAAAGCGCTGAAAAAAGATAAGAAAGTCGATCCACGAGAATACCTAGAGGAAGTTGACGAGGATTTCGAGTAAGAGTGAAGGGAGCGTAAGCCCTTGTTAGACGTAAACAATTTCGACTCTATGCGTATAGGGTTGGCTTCGCCGGAGCAGATTCGTGCCTGGTCCCACGGCGAAGTCAAGAAGCCGGAAACGATAAATTACCGCACCCTAAAACCGGAACGCGAAGGCTTGTTCTGCGAAAAGATCTTTGGCCCCACCCGTGACTGGGAATGTCACTGCGGCAAGTACAAGCGCATTCGCTACAAAGGAATCATCTGCGACCGCTGCGGCGTGGAAGTGACCCGCTCCAAGGTCCGCCGGGACCGTATGGGGCACATAGAACTGGCGGCGCCGGTCTCCCATATCTGGTATTTCAAAGGCATCCCGAGCCGGATGGGCCTGATCCTCGACATATCGCCCCGTTCGCTGGAAAAGGTGCTCTATTTCGCCTCATACATCGTTTTGGAACCAGGCGACACCCCGCTGATGAAGAAACAGCTGTTGACCGAAAATGAATACCGTGACTACCGCGAGAAATACGGCAGTGCTTTCAAAGTCGGCATGGGTGCCGAAGCCATCCAGCGGCTGCTGGAAGAGCTTGATCTGGAGAAGCTTAGCCGCGAACTGCGCCAGGAGCTCCGGGAAGTCAGCGGACAGCGCAAAGTGCGGGCCATTCGCCGACTGGAAGTTGTCGAGGCTTTCCGCAAATCCGGCAACCAGCCCGAATGGATGATTCTGGGCGTCGTTCCGGTCATTCCGCCGGAACTCAGGCCGATGGTTCAACTCGATGGCGGCCGTTTCGCCACCTCCGACCTGAATGATCTGTACCGCCGGGTAATCAACCGCAACAACCGCCTCAAGCGACTGCTGGACTTGGGTGCGCCCGATATCATCGTCCGCAACGAAAAGCGGATGCTCCAGGAAGCGGTGGATGCTTTAATCGATAACGGCCGCCGCGGCCGTCCCGTGACCGGACCGGGCAACCGTCCCCTCAAATCCCTCAGCGACATGCTCAAAGGCAAGCAGGGCAGGTTCCGCCAGAACCTGCTCGGCAAGCGCGTGGACTACTCGGGCCGTTCGGTTATCGTCGTCGGTCCGGAACTCAAGCTGCACCAGTGCGGCCTTCCCAAGGAAATGGCACTGGAGCTGTTCAAGCCGTTTGTTATGAAAAAACTGGTCAACGCCGGCCACGCCCATAATATCAAGAGCGCCAAACGAATGGTGGAACGGGTGCGGCCCGAGGTTTGGGACGTACTGGAGGAAGTCATCAAGGAACATCCGGTGCTCTTAAACCGGGCGCCGACCCTTCACCGCCTCGGCATTCAGGCTTTCGAGCCGGTGCTTTCCGAAGGCCGGGCGATAAAAATCCATCCCCTGGTCTGTACCGCTTACAACGCCGACTTCGACGGCGACCAGATGGCGGTCCATGTGCCGCTTTCCGCTGAGGCTCAGGCCGAAGCGCGGCTGTTGATGCTGTCGGCCCACAACATTCTTTCCACCAAAGACGGCAAACCGGTGGCGACACCGACCCAGGATATGGTGCTTGGTTCCTACTACCTGACCATTGAGCGCGATGGCGCCCTGGGCGAAGGTAAGATATTCGCCTTTCCCTACGAGGCGCTATTGGCCTACCATCATAAGGTACTGTCCCTCCACGCCAAAGTCAGAATCAGGATTCCGGACTATGGCCTGGTGCACACCACTGTGGGACGGATCATTTTCAACGAAGCCCTGCCGGAGGAACTGCGTCATTACCAGAAGCAGGATGACGGTTGGCATCTGGGTATTCTGATGGATAAAAAGCAACTGGGCAAACTGGCTGCAGAGTGCTATCGTCGTCTGGGCACCGCGAAAACCGCCACCGTCCTTGACAGCATCAAGCGACTCGGCTTTTCCTTTGCCTGCCGGGCCGGCATCACCATCGCCATCGCCGACATCAAGGTTCCTGAGGCAAAACAGGACATCCTGGCAAAAACCGAAGTCCAGGTTGATACCATTGATAAACAATACCGCCGCGGTCTCATTACCGACGACGAGCGCTACAAAAAGATCATCGACCTGTGGACCAACGCCACCGATGATGTTACCTCGGCGCTTATGAACTCGCTGGACCGCTTTAATCCTGTGTATATGATGGCGACCTCCGGCGCCCGCGGCAACATCCAGCAGATCCGGCAGCTTGCCGGTATGCGGGGCCTGATGGCCGATCCCTCGGGCCGGATTATCGACTTGCCGATCAAAGCCAATTTCCGCGAAGGCTTGACGGTTCTGGAATACTTCATTTCCACTCACGGCGCCCGCAAGGGCTTGGCCGACACCGCGCTGCGGACCGCCGACTCAGGGTATTTGACCCGTCGTCTGGTGGACGTAGCCCAGGATGTTATCGTCCGGGAAGAAGACTGTGACGTCGTAGGCATCAACCTGCTGAAGGAAAAGGCGCGACTGGCCGCCTCCAGTACCAGTGCCATCTCCGTCCTGCGCGATACCCTGCTTGGCAGGAGCCTGGCGGCGGATGTCATCAGTCCGCTCACCGGCCAGACACTGCTCTACCAGGATACCATGCTGGAAGACGAGGGGCTTGAACTCCTTGCCGAACACACCGTGCCGTCGATCATTCTTTATCCGGCGGTCGACGTTACTGCCGGCGAAACTGACGAAGTGGCCTTTGAGACCATGATTCTGACCGAGCCGGAAGAAAATCTCCGTCAGAGCCTGCGGGAAGCGATGCTGCGGGAAATGCTGGGCAAGAATACCACCGAGCCTGTACGCAACCACGCCGGTGAGGAAATCGTCCCTGCGGGCGTGCCGCTCACCGAAGAATACATCGACGCCATCCTGTCCAGCGATGCCCGCGAAGTCAAGGTGCGCAACAATAGCATCAAGGGCATCGAAGTGGAAGCCATCACCGAGGGCAGCGGAGTCATCGAGACTCTGCGCGACCGGATTATCGGCCGCGTGGCCGCTCAGGACGTCGTGGACGAAAAGGGCGAGATGGTCGTCCAGCAGAATCAGGAAATCACCGAAGACCTGGCCGATCTCGTCGTAGCGGCCACCGACAAGGTATCGATCCGCTCCGTATTGACCTGTAAGTCCCAGTACGGTGTCTGCATCAAATGCTACGGCCGGAATCTGGCTACAGGAAAAATGGTCGATGTCGGCGAGGCTGTAGGCATTATCGCCGCCCAGTCCATCGGCGAACCGGGGACCCAGCTGACGATGCGTACCTTCCATACCGGCGGCGTCGCCGGTGACGATATCACTCAGGGTCTGCCCCGGGTTGAGGAATTGTTTGAAGCCCGCAAGCCGAAACGTCCGGCGATCATCACCGAAGCCGACGGCAAGGTGGAGGTCAAGGAAATCAAGGGACTGCGCCGGGTGACGATTGCTCCTCCCGCCGGCGAAGAACGGGTATATCAAATCCCCTATGGGGCCAGAATAATTGTAAAAGACGGCAACCTTGTCCGCGCGGGCGAACGTATTACCGAAGGGTCGGTCAATCCCCACGATATCCTGCGGGTCAGCGGGCTCAGAGATACCCAGCGTTATCTGGTGTACGAAGTCCAGAAGGTTTATAAATCCCAGGGTGTGGAAATCAACGACAAACATATTGAGGTTATGGTCCGCCAGATGCTGCACAAGGTTAAAATCGAGGAACCCGGCGACACTGAACTGCTGCCTGGCGAATACATTGACCTTAACTCCTTTGAAGAAGAAAACGCCCGGATCTTTGAAGCCGGCGGGGAACCCGCCGTGGCCCGGCCGATTCTGCTGGGTATCACCAAGGCATCCCTGGCTACCGACTCTTTCCTGTCGGCGGCGTCTTTCCAGGAGACCACCCGGGTACTCACCGAAGCCGCGATCAAGGGCAAGGTCGACCCGCTGCTGGGCCTGAAGGAAAACGTCATTATCGGCAAACTGGTTCCTGCCGGCACCGGCATGAGCCGCTACCGCAATATCCGGCTCAAGAGAACCTAGATTTCCCGCGGGGCTGTCAATCCGGCAACCTCGCCCCAAGCGGCATGAAGTCAATCGGCAAGCTGTCTTTCAGCTTGCCGATTGATAACAAAATGACACTCCTGGTGCCGTGGGCATAAAAGATGCATTTTGTCCTTGAATTTTCTTGACATGGATATACTGCAATGCTAAAATATTAGAGTGTCCATGGATTGGTTGGATTTGTCTGTCAAAGAAAACCCGGCTTGCGTCGAGCCTTCGGGCGAAGGTGGAGCCGAGGTCGCCCTTGTCCAGAAGGAAAGTTTACTTTCCGTACAGGGCACAAGAGGAGTGAACGTCCATGCCTGTTGACACCTTGAAAGTCGCCCCCAAAGCCGTCGGCGCGAAGCAAGCTGCAAAGGCCGTTGAGAAAGGTCTGGCAAGCTTGGTATACCTGGCTCAGGACGCCGATGCGAGGGTTACGGCCCCGATTCGCGACCTTTGCGGCCGCAAAGGGGTGGCGGTGGAAATGGTGCCAAGCATGGATGAACTCGGTAAAGCCTGCGGCATTGAAGTAGGCGCCGCAGCTGTTGCACTGCTGCGAGGTTAGTCGGGGACGGGCGTTAGCATTATGCCCCTCGGCCAAGCCGCCGGGGGCATAATTATTTTATAACTGACAATCGTGGAAGGAGGTGTACTTATGCCGACAATTAGTCAATTGATCCGCAAAGGGCGGGAGGAACTGGAGAAAAAATCCACTGCACCGGCACTGAAAGAAAGCCCGCAAAAGCGTGGTGTTTGCACGAGGGTTTATACAACCACTCCCAAGAAGCCGAATTCGGCGCTGCGGAAGGTAGCCAGGGTGCGTCTTACCAATGGTATCGAAGTGACTGCTTACATTCCCGGTATTGGTCATAACCTGCAGGAACACTCTGTGGTACTGATCAGAGGCGGCAGGGTCAAGGACCTACCTGGCGTCCGCTATCACATTATCCGCGGGGCTTTGGATACCGCTGGTGTGCAAAAACGCGGTCAGGGCAGATCCAAATATGGGGCGAAGCGCCCGAAGAAGTAATGAAGCTGTTTAGTTTTTGACGAAGGAGGGATATGAATGCCAAGGAAGGGTCCTGTGCCCAAGCGTGATGTGTTGCCTGATCCCGTGTATAATTCCAAACTCGTGACCAGATTTATTAACAAGATCATGATGAAGGGCAAAAAAGGCATAGCCGAAAATATCGTGTATGATGCGTTTGATATTATCCGGGCCAAAACCGGAAAAGACCCGCTGGAGGTATTCGAAGTGGCGCTTAAGAACGTCATGCCGGTACTGGAAGTGCGGGCCCGCCGCGTAGGCGGCGCCAACTATCAAGTGCCTGTAGAGGTACGGGCCGACCGGCGACTGTCGCTGGGTATCCGCTGGCTGGTGAACTATTCCCGGCTGCGGGGCGAAAAGACGATGCATGAACGGCTGGCTGGCGAGCTTCTTGACGCCGCCAACAGTGCCGGCGCATCGGTGAAGAAAAGAGAAGATACTCATAAAATGGCGGAAGCCAACAAGGCTTTTGCTCATTACCGCTGGTAATCCCGGGCTTCTGGGAAGTCCGTGCAAGGAGTGATAATGGTGGCCAGAAAGTTTCCACTGGAAAAGACGCGGAACATTGGCATCATGGCACATATCGACGCCGGCAAAACTACTACAACTGAACGCATCTTATTCTACACCGGGAGAGTTCACAAAATCGGTGAAGTGCATGATGGAGCCGCGACTATGGACTGGATGGTACAGGAGCAGGAGCGAGGAATCACTATCACTTCTGCTGCCACAACCTGTCAGTGGACCGGTCACCGGATAAACATCATTGACACACCAGGACACGTGGACTTTACCGTTGAGGTAGAGCGTTCCCTGAGAGTCCTTGATGGAGCTGTTGCAGTGTTTTGTGCCAAGGGTGGGGTTGAGCCCCAGTCCGAGACGGTATGGCGTCAGGCCGACAAATATGGTGTTCCCCGTATAGCTTATGTTAATAAAATGGATATCACCGGTGCTGATTTTTACCGGGTCCTTGATATGATGAAGAGCCGGCTCGGTGCCAACGCAGTGCCTGTTCAGCTACCGATCGGCTACGAAGACACCTTCAAGGGAATCATCGACCTGGTCGAAATGAAAGCGCTGGTCTACACCGACGATCTCGGCAAAGTCAGCGAGGAGACGGCAATTCCCGAGGACCTGCACGAGCAGGCCGAGCTTTACCGGCAGAACCTCCTCGACGCGGTGGCTGAGAGCGACGACGAACTGATGATGAAATACCTTGAAGGCGAAGAACTTACCGTCGAGGAAATCAAAAGAGGCATTCGCTCGGCAACCATCGCCGTCAAAATGATCCCGGTACTCTGCGGGTCTTCCTACAAAAACAAAGGTGTCCAGCCGCTGCTGGATGCGGTTGTCGAGTACATGCCCGCTCCCACTGACGTTCCGGCGATCCGTGGCGTAAACCCGGACACCAGCGCCGAGGACGAGCGGCCGGCTGATGACACAATGCCCTTTGCAGCGCTGGCTTTTAAGATCGCGACCGACCCGTATGTCGGCAAGTTGTCCTTCTTCCGGGTCTATTCCGGCAGACTGACTTCCGGCTCCTACGTTTTCAATTCCACCAAAGGCAAGAAGGAGCGGATCGGCCGGATTTTGCAGATGCATGCCAATCACCGCGAAGAGATCGAAGAAGTTTATACCGGCGACATCGCCGCGGCGGTGGGACTCAAAGATACTACTACCGGCGATACGCTGTGTGATGAGAAAAAACCGATTATCCTGGAATCGATGGTCTTCCCTGAACCGGTTATTTCGGTGGCTGTCGAGCCTAAGACCAAAGTTGACCAGGACAAAATGGGCATAGCCCTCACCAAGCTGGCTGAAGAGGACCCGACCTTCCGCATGTATACCGACCAGGAGACAGGCCAGACCATCATCTCCGGCATGGGTGAACTTCACCTGGAGATCATCGTCGACCGGATGCTCCGCGAGTTCAAAGTAGACTGCAATGTCGGCAAACCCCAGGTGGCTTATCGCGAAACCGTCCGCAAGACGGTCAAGGCGGAAGGCAAATTTATCCGCCAGTCCGGCGGCCGCGGCCAGTATGGCCACTGCTGGCTGGAACTCGCCCCCCAGCAACCCGGCCAGGGTTATGTTTTCGAAAACAAGATCGTCGGTGGTGTTATTCCCAAGGAATACATCAACCCGATCGAAGCTGGGGTCAGAGAGGCGATGGAGAGCGGAGTTTTGGCCGGATACCCGGTTGTTGACGTCAAGGTTACCGTTTATGACGGATCGTATCACGATGTCGACTCTTCGGAAATGGCCTTCAAGATTGCCGGCTCCATGGGCTTTAAGGCCGGTGCCTCCAAAGCCGACCCGTGCCTCCTGGAACCTTACATGAAGGTTGAAGTTATTGTCCCGGAAGAATACATGGGCGACGTTATCGGCGACCTGAACTCGCGCCGGGGCCGCATTGAGGGTATGGAACACCGGGCCGGGGCACAGTCTATCAGATCCTTTGTGCCGCTGGCCGAGATGTTCGGATATTCCACCGACCTTCGGTCGAAAACTCAGGGACGGGGCAACTACTCGATGGAATTCGATCATTACGAAGAAGTGCCCAAAAATATCGCCGAGGCGATTATCACGAAGCTGAAGGGCGTTTAGTCCGCACTCGATAATAACCCGCGAAAGTAAACATTAGGAGGCTAGTAAAATGGCAAAGAAAAAGTTTGAAAGAACCAAACCGCACGTAAATATCGGCACCATCGGTCACGTTGACCATGGCAAGACTTCGCTGACAGCGGCAATTACCCTTACTCTTTCGAAATCCGGCGGCGCCGAATTCGTGGCTTATGACCAGATCGACAAAGCCCCGGAAGAAAAAGCCCGCGGCATCACCATCAACACCGCCCACGTCGAGTACGAAACCGCCAAGCGCCATTATGCGCACGTTGACTGCCCAGGCCATGCCGACTATGTCAAGAACATGATCACCGGAGCCGCCCAGATGGACGGCGCCATCCTGGTGGTAAGCGCGGCCGACGGCCCGATGCCTCAGACCCGTGAACATATTCTCCTGTCCCGCCAGGTCGGCGTGCCGGCGATGGTTGTCTTCATGAACAAGGCTGACATGGTCGACGATCCGGAACTGATGGAACTGGTGGAAATGGAAATCCGCGAACTTCTGTCCAGTTACGAATTCCCCGGTGACGACATTCCTGTGGTCTCCGGCTCGGCGACCAAAGCTCTGGAATGCGGCTGCGCCAAGCGCGAATGCCAGTGGTGCGGCAAAATCCTGGAACTGATGGACGCTGTGGACGAATACATTCCGACCCCGGAGCGGGCCACCGACAAGCCTTTCCTGATGCCTGTCGAAGACGTGTTCACCATCACGGGACGCGGCACGGTTGCTACCGGTCGTGTGGAGCGGGGCAGCGTGAAGGTCGGCGAAACCGTGGAAATCGTCGGTATGACCGAAAAACCCAAATCCACCGTCGTAACCGGCGTGGAAATGTTCCGCAAACTGCTTGATTCGGCAGTGGCCGGCGACAACATCGGCGCGCTGCTGCGGGGCGTGGACCGCAAGGAAATCGAGCGGGGCCAGGTATTGGCTAAACCGGGTTCGATCAAGCCCCACACCAAGTACAGCGCTGAGGTCTATGTCCTGTCCAAGGAAGAAGGCGGCCGGCACACCCCGTTTTTCAACGGCTACCGTCCCCAGTTCTACTTCCGGACCACCGACGTAACCGGCGTGGTGACCCTGCCGGACGGCGTGGAAATGGTAATGCCTGGCGACAACATCCAGATGGCCATTGAGCTCATCACTCCCATCGCCATCGAAGAAGGCCTGCGCTTCGCCATCCGCGAAGGCGGCCGCACTGTCGGCGCCGGCGTTGTTACCGCCATCAAAGCTTAA
>JARLHY010000072.1 GCA_031292015.1 Negativicutes bacterium
GGACGGCGCTCGTTGGCCCAGCTCACCCTTTATGACTATGTGATCGGTCTGATTATCGGCAACATCGGAGCCTCGTTCGCTGTCGGCCGGTCGACATCCATCGCCGAGGGGCTGGTGAGTCTCACCGCCGCCACCGCCTGGGTTCTGGGGGTCAACTTTTTTACCCAGCGAAATCTTGCGGCCAGAAAGTTCGTCGACTCCGAGCCAATCATCGTGGTTTACAAAGGCCGGATTCTGGAAGAGAACCTGCGGAAAAAATATTACAATGTCAATGACCTGCTGGAGGAACTCCGTCATCAGGGGATTTTCGATCCCCGCGACGTGGAGGCGGCGGTCATCGAAACCGACGGCGAGATCAGCGTCCTGGAAAGGAACGGCGCCGACAAGCCGGAGGGCAGTCAAGTCAGGACTGCGGATTTTGATGCCGACAACAGCAAGTTGATCGGGCGGGAACTGATTATTGACGGCAAGGTGATCGAAAAGACGCTGGCTGAAAGCGGAATATCCCGCGAAGGACTTGACGAGAGGCTGACGGCTTACGGCGTACGGGTCGAGGACGTCGTTGTCGCCATGATCACCCCTGAGGGGAAGCTGTATATCGACCAAAAACAGGATGCAATACACTAGAAAACGACCAATGCCTATTTTGACTGTCAAGGTGGAATTGTTATTAAATGGCGGAAGGTCAGCAGCCGGCTGCTGGGTATCCTGGGAACGGGTTTGCTGCTGTATTTGATCTATACCAGCGTTCTTTACTATCAGGAAAAACCGTCGGAGAGCGATCTGACGGCGGTTTTGCCGCGAATCGCCAAAGACGACCGGGTCTTAATCTTCGCACCCCATTGCGACGATGAGACGATAAGCAGCAGCGGCGTGCTGACGGACGCCGTCCGGGCGGGCAGCCAGGTGTTGGTGGTCTTCATGACCAACGGCGACGGGTTTACCTTTGCGGCCGAAGAGCAGTTCAAGCGCCTGTTTCTGACCAGCGAAGACTATATACGGTCAGGGTACAGCCGTCAGGCGGAAGCGCTGACGGCTCTGGAGTCGCTGGGGCTGTCGCCGCAGCAGGTGATTTTTCTCGGGTATCCCGACCGGGGTCTGGAAACACTGTGGGCCAGGCAGTGGCGGACAGAGGACCCTTTTGTTTCGCATTACACCCGGTCGAGCCACTCGCCTTACGCCTACAGTTACGAGCCAAACGCCCCCTACGCCGGCGAAAATGTATTGAAAAATGTCGAAGAGATCCTCGTTCGGTTCAGACCGACGACAGTGCTGCTGCCGCATCCGCATGACGAGCATCATGACCATGCCGCCACCTATGCTTTCGTCACCGCGGCGCTCTGCAAGCTGGACCTGGGCCGGGTGCTACCCCGACCGCACCTCTACTATTACCTGGTGCACCGCGGCGATTTCCCGATACCGCACGGCTATCTGCCTGACAACTCCCTGCTGCCGCCAAGGCCCCTGCAGTCTCTGAATAAGGTCAAATGGCACGCTTATCCGCTGGATAAGGAAACCGAGACAGAAAAATACCGGGCTACCCTGAAATACACCAGCCAGATCAAAGTCCCGATTATGTCCAAACTGCTGCTGAGTTTGGTGCGAACCAATGAACTGTTCGCCGAGATACCTGCAGTGAGGGTGGGTACGGCGCCAGACGGCGCCGACCTGAGGGAGGCGCGGGCCTGGGGCGGCGATGAACTGATGCTGTATCTCAATCCACGGGCCGTGCATCCTGTGGGGGTGGTGGAAAACAGCCGGCGAGTCAGAACCATCTACGGCTGCGTTCAAGACACTGATATCTGGCTGCGGCTGGATATCCCGCTGCTTTCCGACAGCCGCTGGACCTACACCCTGACGTATACCGGGTTCACGGCAGCAGACGGGCGGTGGGTCCGCGAGGCCAGAACCTTCGCTTTTAACCCGCAGGAGCCGGAGGCAGGCCGGGACGGCGTCATTTTTAGCCAGGACAGCGCGATCATCAAGATAGCGCAGCAAAAACCACCGGATTTTTTCTATATCCGGATAGTCGCCAAGGACTGGTGGGGCTTCTCGCCGGATGAAACGGCCTGGTATCTGGGGCTGATACCGCGGCAGGACAGCAGCCGCGATTAAAAGTCGATCCTTGATGCAGCTGCAACTAACGCTGCAGATATTTTTCGAACCATTCGGCGGCGAGGCGGGCGGCGTTTTCCAGCGTTCCCGGCTCAGGGAACAGATGGGTGGCCCCTGGAACGACAGCCAGTTCCTTGACGTTTTTCAGCTGGGCTAAGGCGGCCTGATTCAGGTCGATCACCCCGAAATCATGGCCGCCCACAATCAGGAGAACCGGTGCCTGGACCAGAGCCAGGTCGGTTCCCGCCAGGTCGGGCCTGCCGCCGCGCGATACCACCGCCTGGATTGAGTTTCCCATGGCGGCAGCGGCCTGCAAGGCGGCGGCGGCTCCGGTGCTGGCCCCGAAGTAGCCTGTGGGCAGGCTGCGGGTCAACGGGTAGCGCTGCATCCATTCGGTGGCGGTCAGCAGCCGCCGGGTCAGCAGGGTGATGTCAAAGCGGGTTTCGTAATTGCGCTCCTCGTCCGGAGTCAGCAGGTCCATCAGCAAGGTGGCCATTTTTTTTTGATTGAGGACCTGCGCGACATAGTTGTTACGAGGGCTGTGGCGGCTGCTGCCGCTGCCGTGGGCGAACAGAACCAGGCCGGCGGAGTCGGCGGGCAGGGTGAGGGCTCCCTCGAGGGTGGCCACACCTGCCGGGATGCGGAGCAATTCTGCCGTAAAGTTCATAAACCATCCTCCTATAACGTTGGTATAGGCCAGCCGGAAGTTCAGACCGGCATTTTTGTTGCCGGGAGGCGGTGCTGAGATGCCATAAAATCTTCACTATTACTATGTGACAAATTCAAATCGTTATCCTCGCTGCAGCCGCGGGCTGAAAAGACTTCCGCTGCAGTCTCCGGACGGTGAAGCGGCAGTATTGCGCCTTGATCAATCGGATATTTTGAAATAAACTATCGGAACTATCGATTAAAGCTATTGATAATTTTATGGTAGAATATTTCCAGGAAGAAGAAAACCAGGTTCAGCAAAGGGGGACGAGAAATGATGATCAGCAGCGCCGCCGGGATTAAGTCCCGGGCCAAGGAACTGGGGGCCGAATTATGCGGCATAACGCCAGCGGAACGTTTTGCCGATGCGCCGCGGGGGGTTCATCCCGCCGATGTGGTGAAGGACTGTCAAAGCGTGATTGTCGTGGCAGCGCCGTTTCCGCTGAGCTCACTGGCGGCTTCGTCGCAGGCGGCCTACAGTTTCGTGCGGAACAGGCTTGCTGACAAGATGGATTCGATCAGCTTCCAGCTGGCAGCAGAACTGGAAGACCTGGGCGGCTGCGCGGTGCCGATTCCGTCCACTGATCCTTATGACTACTGGGATGATGCCAGGCGCCACGGCCAGGGGATCATTTCGCTGAAACACGCCGCGGTGCTGGCCGGTTTGGGACAGATGGGGAAAAACACCCTACTGGTCAACGATAAACTTGGCAATATGCTGTGGCTGGGGGCTGTCCTCAGCGACATGCGATTCGATCCCGACCCGGTGGCCGGGTATCAGACCTGTCCGCCGGAATGTCGGATTTGTCTGGATGCCTGCCCGGCCCAAGCTCTGGACGGCACCACCATCGTGCAGGCCAGATGCCGACCGGTCATGGGAAAATACACCGAAGGCGGCGGCTTCGTTTACGCCTGCAATATGTGCCGCAGGGTCTGCCCGTCCTACCGGGGGCTAAGGTAAAGCAGGAAGATATGGAATAAGGGGGAAGATTAATCAGACGGCACCCGTACCTGAAAACCAGAGCACGGAGATAAAACACAGCAGCATATGCGTGGGAGGTAAATCGTGCTGAAAAATAGCATCATCAGCGTCATCGTCTGTCTGACGATCGGAGCAGCGGTTTCCTTTGTCCTGAGTGCCTGCGGAATGGCCGGGCAGGACAGCAGCAAAGGCACGGTGACAACTGTCGCCAGCCAGAGCGGCAGCAAAACCGCCGATCAGAAAGAAACGTTCGTCGAGAAGAGAGACAGCTTCTCTTATCATGGCGAAGAATTACACTATCTGCTTATTCTTCCTGGCGGCTATTCGCTCACCGCTGATAAGTGGCCGATGATTCTCTTTCTCCACGGGGGCTCTGGCCGCGGAAGGAACCTGGATATGGTCAAAAGCTACGGTCCACCATGGCTCGCGGAAGAACAGTCAGACTTTCCTTTTGTCGTTCTGGCTCCCCAATGCCCGGAGCAGGAATATTGGACGACGAAAGCTGATTTGTTGGCGGCGCTGCTTGACGATATTTCGCAAAAATATCGCATTGACCGGCAGCGGGTGTATCTGACCGGGACCAGCATGGGCGGCAACGGCACCTGGGAGTTGGCCAGCCGGCACCCGGAATACTTTGCAGCAGCAGCTCCGATGGCCGCTAATCCGACGCTGCCCGGCGTTTGGCCCGAACGGCTGGTTACTTTGCCGATATGGGCGTTTCATGGTGATCAGGACGATGTTTGTCCCCTGAAAAGTGATGAAGCGATGATTGAAGCCCTGCGGGCCCGGGGAGCCACTCCCCGGTTCACGGTGCTGTCAGGCGAGGGACATTATATCGGCGGCGTATACAAAAACCGGGAACTTTACGACTGGTTCCTTGCACATACTCGCAGGCCCTGATGACAAGGCAGAAATAGTTGAGGAGGGAAAACAATGGCTGACCGAAAAGCTCTGGAAACCATCTTCCGACAACACGGTTTCGACGATTTTCGCTGGATGGACCCCAAAGACATGGTTGTGGCCCACTGGGTCCGGATGAAATGCGCGTTCGGCTGCGGGAACTACGGCAAGAACGCCTGTTGTCCGCCCAACACCCCGGCGGTGGAGGCGTGCCGGACTTTCTTCCAGGAATACACCAAGGGAGTGATCTTTCATTTTGCCCATGCCGTGGAAAAACCGGAAGACAGGCACCTGTGGTCCAAGGGGATCAATCTGAAGCTTTCCGGCCTGGAGCGGGAGGTTTTTCTAGCCGGGTACAACAAAGCCTTTCTGCTGTTCATGGACGAATGCGCCATCTGCGGGGAATGCGGCAAGGACCGCAGCCGCTGTGTGAATCCCAGGATTGCCCGCCCCAGCCCGGAAGGGATGGCGGTGGATGTGTTCAGCACTGTCAGGGAACACGGCTACCCAATCGATGTGCTGACCGACTATCAGGCAACAATGAACCGTTATGCCTTTTTGCTTGTGGAATAACGGGCGGAAGGGCTTTCGTATGTTACCGGCTGCCGGCGCATAAACATAGACCATCGACGACTTCCTTGAGGGGGGCAGCGGCCGATGGTCTTATTTTATGCCTTTTTGGCGACGATCTGCTGGGGGCTGGCTCCGCTGTTTGGCAAAATGGGCCTGAACGGGGTCAATCCGGCGGCGGCCCTTTCGCTGCGGACCCTTATCGCCGCAACCTTTGTCTCAAGCTGGGTGATTGGGACCCGCGGCTACAGCGAGATGATCCAGATTCCGCTTCTTTTATGGGTATTTATTGCGATCGAAGCCTTGCTGGCGACGCTACTGGGGGATCTGGCCTATTTTATCGCCCTAAAATACGGCAATATCAATGTGGTCACCTTGATCCTGTCATGTGCGCCGCTGGTTACGATGCTGGCGAATTATCTGTTTCTCGGCGACGCCGCCACCTGGCGGCAGCTGTTCGGGGCCCTGTTTATAACCCTCGGCTTGCTGCTGGTATGCCTGGAATGAGCCAGGCTGTTTCAGAATTCTTTACCCCGGCCAGGACGGCCGGGGGTTGTTCCAGGAGCAGCGGGTGAAGCGCAGGGCCAGGATAGCGGCCCGGACGAAATGGTCGCCGGCGGTGATGAGCCAGGCGACGGCTATGCTGCTGCCCTGGTCGGTGATAAAAAGATAGGTCAGCGGGATGCGGACAAGCCACATGCCTACCATGGTGCTGTACGCCGGCCAGCGGGTGTCGCCGCCGCCGCGCAGGGCGTTGCCCAGAATCAGGGTTGTCGCCATACCGGGCTGTTCGAGGATGGCCAGCTTGATGCAGACAGCGGACCAGGCAATTACATCAGGGTCAGCGGTGAACAGGCGATTCAGCGGTTCAGAGACCAGGGACAGTACCGCGCAGACAACGGTCATCGCCACGATGGTCAGTGCGGCAGTAAAGCGGGTGAATTGTTCGGCGACCCGGGGCAGATTTCTACCGAGGCTCTGGCCGACCGCCGTCAGGACGGCGGCCGAGAAACCGATGCCGATGATCAGCGGGATGCCTTCCAACTGCTGGGCGATCTGATTGCCGGCAAACTGTTTGACGCCTACGTTGACCAGCTCAAAGGAATACAGGGTGAACCCCAGCTGCAGGGCGACCTGCTCCCAGGCCACCGGCAGGCTGATCCGGAGAATCCGGGCGACGATGGTGGGGTTGATAAGGTAAAGATGGTGGGGCCGCAGCCTGAGATGCCTGTGACAGCAAAGGATGACCAGGGCGGAAGCGGCGCTGGCCAGCGAGCCCAGTCCCGCTCCCCAGACTGCCCCGAAGACGGCGGGGCCGGTAAAGTGGGCTCCGATCAGAACAAGGGTGGCGACAAGCGTAACAGTGTTATTAACGGCGCTGATGACAAATGCCAGCCGGGTTTCGCCCATGCCCCGCAGAACGCTCTTGCCCAGCCAGGCCATGAGCATCGGCGGTGCAAAAAGAATCAGCGGACCCAGCAATTCCCCGGCTAGCAGGGCGACGCCCCGGTCGGTGTCGAGAACCAAGGGCAAATAGCCTGCCGCTTTGGTGCCGGCGATGGCGAGGACGGCGCCGGCCACCAGCCCCAGGGCCAGGGTGTGGCCGGTGATCTGCCGCAGCAGGCCCAGGTTGCCTGCGCCGAGCTCACGGGCGGCCAGAACGGCTGCTCCGGTGCCGATCACCCCGATAATGGCCAGGGCCGAAGACTGGACAAGCCCGGCCAGGGTGAAGGCAGTCAGTTCATCAGGCCCCAGACGGCCGATGACGGCGGTGACGACCGCGCCTAACAACAGGGAATAGGTTTCTTCGGCGAATACCGGTCCGGCAAGATTCAGGGAAGCATAGAACAGCCCACGTTTTGCCGCCATAGTATACCTCCGCTGCTCCGGCCTTCGGCCGGTTTTTCCCGTCCTTGGGATTTTCAGCCGTACCAAGTCGCGGCTTCGGGCATAGAATAGATTGAAATCCGATTAGACGGGAGAATGATAATGTTGCGAACGGAGGAGACACCGATCATCGCCGCCCTGGAGAAGTACATCAACGCCAGGACGGTGCGGTTTCATATGCCCGGCCACAAGGGAGGCCGGATTTTGCAGCAGAATGTTCGCCGCCTGTTAGGGCGGAGGGTTTTTCGGGCCGATGTCACCAATATTCCGGATATGGACGACCTGCATCAGCCCCACGGCGCGATAGAGGCCGCCCAGCGGCTGGCGGCGAAGGTCTTCGGCGCCGAAAGTACTTATTTTCTGGTGAACGGCAGTTCCTGCGGGCTTCAGGCGCTGGTCCTGGCGGCCTGCAACCCGGGTGACAAGATCTTGGTGCCCCGCAACATTCACCGGTCGATTCTCGGGGGAATTATTCTCAGCGGTGCGACCCCGGTTTTTTTTGTTCCGGAATACGACCGGGAATACGGTATTCCCCTCGGAACCGCACCGGAAACAATCCGGGATCGGCTGGACCGCCAGCCGGACATCAAAGCGGTCATGGTGGTCAATCCGACTTATCACGGCGTGATAAGCGATATAGCTGCCGTGGCGGCGGTGGTGCATGAGCGGGGAATACCGCTGCTGGTCGATGAAGCCCATGGTCCGCATCTCGGTTTTCACGAGCGGCTGCCGGCCAATTCACTACACTGCGGCGCCGATGCGGTGGTGCACGGCACCCATAAAATCCTGGCCGCGCTGACCCAGGGGTCGATGCTGCACATACAAGGAAATTTGGTGGACAGGCAAAAACTGGAGACTGCCCTCAGGATGCTGCAGAGCACCAGCACTTCCTATCTGCTGTTGTCTTCCCTCGACGCAGCCCGGGCTCAGTTTGAAAGCACCGGCAGGCAGCTTATCGACAAGGCGGTGGTGCTGGCTGATTACGCCAGGAAAAGGCTGAGCGAAGTCGAAGGGGTATCAACCCTCAGTGCCGACCGTCCCGGGATTTTCCGGCTGGATCCGATGAAGGTAACCATCCTGGTGCGCAAGCTGGGGGTGCCGGGATTCTGGCTGGAGGAACGCCTGAAACAGGGATATAATATCCAGGTGGAAATGTCGGAGCTATACAGTCTGCTGCTGATGATCTCATTCGCCAATACCCGCAGTGATATCGACCGCTTTGCAGCGGCCCTGGCCGCCTCTGCCACCGCCCTGCGGGCCGGTCCGACCGCGGCTATGGCTGAAATAAGCGAGAAGCTGCTTTTTTTGCCGTTGCCGGAGATGATTCTGCCGCCACGGGAGGCCTTTTTTTCCCCGACGATCAGCGTTCCGCTGGAGGACTCCCACGGCAGGGTGAGCGCCGAGGTAATCGCCTGCTATCCGCCCGGAATACCGGTCATCTGTCCGGGCGAGAAAATATCGGCGGAGACGGTGGCGTACCTGGCGGCCCTGCGTGAACTGGGAGCCCATTTTCAGGGGTGCTACGACCCCAGCCTGCAGTTTGTCAGTGTAATTGCCTGAGCGGTGCAGGGAGGTCCGGGTCAAGACAATATATGCGTCGCCGGGACAATTTTTCCGTAAAAATGAAAAAGAGAGGCCGCAGTTACCAGGCTGCGGCTTTTGCATTTTTTGCGGCTCTCCCTGGAAGAATCGCCGGCGAAGATCCGGGCCAAGGAAGGCAAGCTATAAGCTGGCGGGATATCTTCCGCTGCAGCGTCATATATTTTGTAGCAAGGATTGCGCGGGAGGGCTGGCGATGAAGCGGCTGCAGGTGCTTAAGGTAAACCGGCAATACTTGTTCTTCGGGGCGGTGCTGCTGATTCTTGTCGGCATGCTGGCCGGCGTGTGGGGTATGGATTACCTTGACGAGCAGGAGCTTGCCGCGCTGCCGAATCAGACCCGCCAGGCTCCGAAAGGCGAGGTCTCCCTGGTGATAAGAATCAATGAACAGATGCTGGAAGTGTACGATAATGAAAAATTGCACAAAAAATACCGGATAGCGGTGGGGAAAAGCGACACGCCCACCCCCATCGGCGAGTGGAATGTCGTCTGGAAGGACTACAACTGGGGTGACGGGTTCGGCACCCGCTGGATGGGACTGAACGTCACCTGGGGCTTGTACGGGATTCACGGCACCAACAACCCCTGGAGCATCGGCCGGTATTCGAGCCACGGCTGCATCCGGATGCGCAACCGCGATGTCGAGGAATTGTTCGAGTGGACACCCATCGGAACGAAGGTTACGATTGTCGGCCGGAAGGTAAGGGTACAGCGAAGGCTGCAATATCAGATGTCCGGTGCGGATGTCGTGGTATTGCAGATGAAGTTAAAGGAAATGGGCTTTCTTGAGGGCCGGGCCGACGGGCTTTTCGGTACATCCACCGAGGCGGCGGTCCGTGCCTATCAGGTCACCCAGGGGCTGGAACCGACCGGGGTGGCGGATAAACGGATGGCGGAACAACTGGGCATCTAGCAAGTGGCCCGGCAAGTTGGGAGAGATCGTCTTGAGGTTCAGGTTGTGGAGCGTCTTCACTGTTGGCGTGGTAACAGCATCATTGCTGGCGGGGGTTATGACAATGGAGTCGGGTATGGCTGTGAAAAAAGTGCCGACGAGCCACAAGGTAGTGGCGCTGACTTTTGACGACGGGCCGCATCCGGTGACAACCCCGGCCCTGTTGGCGGTGCTGCAGGCCAAACAGGCCAAGGCGACTTTTTTTGTATTGGGCAACAGGGTGCAGCTATATCCGAATCTGGCGGCAGATATTGTCAACAGCGGCCAGGAACTGGCCAGTCACAGCTATACCCACCGCTTTCTCAACAGGTTGACACCGGAGGAACTGGCGGAGGAGATCGACAAGTCGGAGAAAGTCATCTCCGCCGTCGGGCCAAAGCCGACGCTGATCCGTCCGCCGGGTGGCGGGTATAACGACAGGCTGGTGTGGGAGCTGCGCCAGCGGGGCTATACAACGGTGTTATGGTCGATTGATCCGCGGGACTGGGCCGGCAAGAGCGTCCAGCGTATTGTCGAGATTGTGGTGACTCAGGCCGGACCGGGGAGCATCATTCTGCTGCACGAAGGCGAGTATGCCGCGTCGACGCCGGCGGCGGTGGGGATCATCATTGACCGCCTGCGGGCCCAAGGCTACGAATTCGTCACCGTCAGCGAGCTGCTGCAGTACTACGAGATACGTCCATGAGGCGGGCCGGTGCCTGCCTCTTTCTGTTTTTTGCACGCAGAGGCCGTGGCGGCGGCGGGCGGCTGGCAAAACAACCAACTGAAAAAAGCGACTTGATGCGGATTTAATAGAAAATTAACATCAAATTAACGCCTGCCGGGCCGATATTTTCTATAATTAGTGCGTAAAACAAAGGTTTCTTCCATCTGGTGACGATTGGAACAGGTGATTTGATGCGATACTTATTTGACCCTGTTGTGAACTTGATGAACCGACTCAAATACGCCTATAAATTTGCCCTGATCGGGATGCTGATCATCGCGCAGGCATCGGTTCCAATCTATCTGTTGGTCACCGAGCTGAATAAAAACATCGATATTGCCGCTCGGGAGCGCCTTGGCGTCGAATACAGCCGGGTGCTGCTTACCTTGCTTGACGAGGCGCAGGGCTACAGAACACTTCAGTATTTATACTCCATGGGCGACTCATCACTGCAGGAGGCTCTCCTGGCGAAACAGGCCAAAGTCGACGAGGCTTTCGCTGTGCTGGAAAAGGTGGATCAGCAGCTGAACGGTTCGCTGGATTCCACTTGGAAGCTTGAGGTGCTGCGTAAGGACTGGGATAATCTCAAGCAGCAAGCTTTTCAGTTCGACCCAGGGCAGGGTAGGGTGGCTTTTGATCTAAACAGCCGCTGGATTGTCGAAATTATCGGTCTGCTCCAGTATGTGGGCAATTCGTCGAACCTGGCTTTGGACGCTGATCTGGATACCGCCTATCTTGTTGATTCGATGCTCAGGAAGCTGCCGGTTTTGCTGGATACGCTGGGACAAGCTCAGGGGCTGGGCGAGCAGTTGTCTGATCAAGCGGCCCTGTCAAGTGCCGATAAGGACAGGCTGCTGGTGGTTGCCGGGCTAATCCGGTCAGGCCTCGAACAGTATGACGGCAATGCCCAGTTGGTCTTTCGCCGCAACGAGAAAGTACAAGCGGCTCTCAAGAAACAAAGCGACGCTGTGGACGATTCGGTGCCGATCTTTGTCTGGAATTGCGAACAAAGAGTCAACGGGCCACAAGGCATGGCGGTGCCGAAGCAGCTCCTTGTCAGTGGCGGACAGCAGGCCATTGGCGCCGTAACGGTGCTCTACCGGGAAGAATTCAGCGCTATCGAAGAGTTACTGAAGGCCCGGGTCGAACGGTATTCGCGGGATCGGAACAACGTGACTGCTTTTACGGTGAGTATTCTGCTGCTGGTGTTTTATTTGTTTCTGGCTTTTGACATTTCTGTGCGCAAAGGGGTCTATCGTCTCAATTCAGTGCTGGAGGCGGTCGCACAGGGGGATCTCGGCGCAAGAGGCTCGGTCTATTCCAAGGATGAGATGGGGTCGCTGACTGGTTCGATAAACAGCATGCTCGCCTCGCTTGAGGGCATGTATGAAGAAGTGCGGCGCTCCCACGACCGGCTGGAAGTCTGGAATCAGGAACTGGAAGGGAAGGTGGCGGAACGCACCGCTTCACTGCGAAATCTGCTGGACCACGCGGGGCAAGGGTTTCTTTCCTTTGGCGCTGACCTGAAAGTCGCCGGTGAACACAGCGCCGAGTGTGAGAAGATATTTGACCGTAAAATCACGGGAGAATCGGTGGTGTTGCTTTTTTATCCCGAAAATCGAAGCGAGCAGGTTTTCCTGGAAGCATTATTCGAAAAAATATTCCAGGAAGGGGACGAACTGCTCCGGGAGACTTATTTCTCCCTATTGCCGCCTGAACTTATTTTAGGCAGCCGGTATATCCGGGTCGGCTACAAGATGATCACCAATCCGGTCAACCCTGAGCAGCGGGAAATCATGCTTATTCTTACCGACACCACGCTGCAGAAGGAACTGGAAGGCCAGATGCAAGAGGAACAAAATATTCTTTCCATGGTGGTGCGGGTCGTCACTCATTCAGGAGATTTTTCGGCGGCGATACGTCAGTACTTGTCCTTTTGTCAGGATGGTTTCGTGCATTTGTGGCAGGAAGGCGGCAGGGAGGGTGATTCCATCGAAGCCATTTTCCGGACCGTCCACACCTTCAAGGGTACTTTCAGTCAACTGGGTATGAGCCATTTGGTAACTAAGCTGCATGAATTGGAAGCCGTTTTGGCAACAATCCGGGATGAAGGCGCAGAAGCTTCCGCATCGCTGGAACCGCTCAAAGCTTATAGCGAAGAAGAAATGGCCGGCTGGCTGGACGAGGATATGACTGTCCTCCAAGAGACCCTGGGAGAGTCTTTTTTTCACCAGGAAGACACCCTTGTTGTCGAAAGTTCCAGGCTGCTGGATATCGAGGAAAAAATCCAGCGCAGTCTCAGCCCGGGCGAGTGCCGGCTGCTGATCCCGGCTCTGCGCCGGTTGCGGTATAAGCCATTGAAGGATTTGCTGAAAAACTACCCGGAATACTTGCTCAATATGGCGGACCGGTATGATAAATTGGTTAATCCGTTCATCATTGAAGGCGATGATATTCTGGTTGATCCCATTACATGCGGTGACTTCAGCCAAGCTTTGGTCCATGTCTTTCGCAACGCGCTGGCCCACGGTCTGGAGACGCCTGACGAGCGGCTGGAGGCCGGCAAGGAAGCGACCGGGAATGTGAAGTGCTTTATCCGCGAGGAAGCGCAGGGCATCCTGGTGGTAATCGCGGACGACGGACGGGGAATCGACGCCGCCCGGGTCAGGGAAATCGCCGTGAGCAAGGGGTTGTACGATGAGCGGACCGCCCTGGGACAATCCGATGCAGAAGCACTCCTGCTGATTTTTGCCGATGGTTTTTCCAGCAGCGACGAGGTGAGTGAATTGGCTGGGCGCGGGGTCGGTCTTTCCGCTGTGAGGGAGGAGATCGAAAAGCTCGGCGGTTCATTTTCGGTACATACGGTGGTCGGGAAAGGTACAGAGTTCAGGTTTTTCCTGCCCTTGTCCGATATGGAAGAACACGAACTCCCGACAATGCTGCAGATGTCCAGGCCGCTGGTGGAGGCGGCCCAAATCCGCCTGAAAGAAGCAGGGCTTCCGGTGAAGAAAGCGGTTCACAGTGAGGCCGCCGGCGGCAAGTTGGCGCTGCGCCGGGTAACCACTTTTGTTGATGTCAAGGGTTTGGTGAGCGGCAAACTGCTGCTCAGCGCCGATGATTCGCTGGTTGAGTGTCTGGTCGCGAAGCAAAAGGACGGGCCTGGGCAGGTTTCCCAGGAAAAGTGGCTGGAAAATGTTCTGGCCCGCTGGGCCAATGAAGTGGTCCAGGAGGTGCTGGAGCAAATGCCGGGACTGGACGACGCAGTGAGAGCCGAAGCCTTGGTCACCATTATGGCGGAGGATGCTTCGGCAAAATACCCGCGGGCCGAGATTTCCAGCTGGATGCTGGAAACACAGTCGGGATGCCTGCAGATAAGCCTTATTTATTAAGCAGCAAGTAGAAAGGATGATACGAATGGCACGAATACTTATTGTCGATGATTCCATGATGATCAGGAGGACGATCCGGATTATGCTTGAAAAAGCAGGCCATACCGTGGTGGGGGAATCTGTAAACGGTCAACAGGCCATAGCCGATTACGCCAGATACAAACCCGATTTGGTGACACTGGATATCACCATGCCAGGCCTCAACGGGATTGAAACCATCAAACGAATCGTAGCCGATGACCCTGACGCCGTGGTCATAATGGTGAGCGCCCTTGGACAAAAACACATGGTCTTTGACGCTCTCCAGGCCGGGGCAAAAAATTATATCCTGAAGCCGTTGAATGAGGAAAGGCTGCTTGGCGTGATCAGCACGGTCCTGCAGCAGAGCGGCGGTTCTTTGCCGGCAGCCGGGGCGAGATAGATCAGCCCGGGCCGCAGAGCAGCTGCGAGCTAAAGTTTCGCGAAGACCGCCGGTTATACGGATTTTGAAATTTGGCAATAAAGGAGAAAAGGACATGTTTGCCCATTATTTCGCGCACTATCTGTTGAACAAAAATATCCTCACTCCCCGGCAAATGCAAGATGTGCTTGAATACGAACGCTCGGTCCGGGTGAAGCTCGGGGTAATAGCGATGAATGCCGGGCTGATGTCCGCGGGTCAGGTCGAGGAAATCCACGCTTTGCAGCGCAGTCAGGATAAACCGTTCGGGGCGATCGCCGTCGAAAGGGGTTATCTCACCGACGAGCAGCTCGACAGATTGCTTGCTGCCCAGGGGAACGAGCAATCTACCCTGGTTCAGGCGATAGCCGACAAGGGTTATCTTTCGCTGGCCGCTATGGAGCGAATCCAGGCAGACTATCGCCGCGAGGACAACGAGGAGGAAGAGGACCAGACTTCGCAAGGCACTTTCGACTGGGAAAGGATCATAAAAAGTGCGGCAGACTTTTCCGGTGCCGGGGCTGAGGCGGGATGTTTCTGCCGCTACACCGGCCTGCTCCTCAGAAATATAGTGCGGTTCCTGAACGAAACCCCGGTCATTCTGGCATCAGCTTCTGCAGAAGCCGGCGGGAACGACTGGCTCGTGAGCCAAAAAATTGTCGGCTCAGTCAAAATGGAAACCGGACTGATCATGAAAGAAGCGGTGCTGCTGGCTGTGGCAAACCGCTTCAGCGGTGAAAACCTGACTGAGGTCAATGACCTGGCGCTCGACAGTGCGGCAGAGTTTCTCAATCTGAACAACGGGGTTTTCAGCGGCAGCCTGTCCCAGGACGGGACAGAAGTGGACCTGATGCCGCAGCAGATAGAAAAAGGCAACGCCTGTGCGGACCGGACCGTCTGCCGTGTCCCCATCGGACTGTCGTTCGGCAGGATCGATCTGTTGCTCTCGCGGTCTGGGGAATAAGCTGCGTCCTGGATCAGGACGCCTTCATCGCTGCAAGATGCTTTGCTATACCACCCGCGGGTGGTGTTTTTTTTAGAAACTATTGGTTCGGCATTTTTTCATTTCATCAACAAATGGAGGCAGGAATAAAACTCGCCGCCAAGAATATATTATGGTAAACAAACGGGGTTTCTTCATCAATCAGACTGGATTTTCCAGGCCAAACATGGGAGGCATGATCAATGTTTCGACGGACACTTTCGCTGCTGGTACTCGCCGTCTTTTTGCTGCAAGCTGTGGCTATCGCCGCGCCGCCGAAGGTGCTCGCCCCGCCGCTGACTGTCGGGCCGCCGCCGGCGATTGGTGCAGAAGCGGCTGTAGTGATGGTCGCCAACACCCGGCGGGTATTGTTCGGGCAAAACCCGAACAGCATCATGTATCCGGCCAGCACCACCAAAATGATGACCTTGTTGCTGGCTCTGGAACGCGGCAACCTGGACAGTGTGGTGACAGTGAGTTCCCACGCTGCGGCGTGTGAGGAATCGAGCCTTGGTCTTCGACCGGGCGATCAGATCACTTTGCGGGAACTGCTTTTCGGAATGATGATCGTCTCAGGCAATGACGCCGCCGAGGCGGTAGCCGAGCACATCGCAGGTTCGGTGCCTGCTTTTGTGAAACTGATGAATGACCGGGTCGACAAGCTGGGGCTCAAGAATACGCATTTTTCCAATCCCCACGGCCTGCCGGACCCGACGAACCACTATTCCACCGCTTATGACCTGGCCCAGATCGCGGCCACCGGAATGCAGAACCCGATGTTCGCCAAAATCGTGTCAACCGCCGATTATACGGTTCGCTTCATCAATCGCGGCCCGATGCAGGTCAGCACCACCAATAAGCTGCTGAGGTCTTATCCGGGAGCCAACGGGATCAAGACCGGTTATACCGAGGCGGCCGGCGACTGTCTGGTGGCCGGGGCCAAGCGCCAGGACATCCAGCTGATCGCGGTGGTTCTGAATGACGACGACCGCTGGACCGATGTCCCCAAGCTGCTCGACTACGGTTTCCAACGATCCGGGTTCACCCAGTAACGGTAGATTGAAGCCGCGGCCTTCTGGTCGCGGCTTCGCTGTTTCAAGGTGGATTTGAATCAGTCCTTTTTTCGATATCCTGGAAAATAGGTGTTGAAAAAGCCAGAAGCGAGCAGAATACTACTGCTCGCTTTTTCCTGGCGGATAAAGGAAAGAGCCGCTCCGGTGTCAAATATTGTGGAAAAAGAGGCTAAAGAGCCGCTGAGGGATTTGGTGGTTTGGCGTGAAGTGGATTATCGGGATCGACGGCGGCGGGAGCAAAACCGCCGCCATCGCCGGGGATATGACTGGCGGCGTTCTGGGCCGGTGTGAAACAGGGCCGGCCAACTATCAGGTGGTTGGGCTGGGCGCTTTCCAGGCCCGCATCAGCGAGATCGTCGGGGAGCTGAGCCATGTCTGCCAGCTCGATCCGGCCGAATTGCAGCTGATTAGCCTGGGTTTGGCCGGGGTGGACCGGGTGCGGGACAGGGAGCTGATTATGGCGGCACTGAACGACCTGAAGCTTGGCTGCCCTTTCGTGATCAACAATGACGCGGTGGCGGCGCTCACTGCCGGACTGGGCAGGCGTGAAGGGATTGTGCTTGTCGCCGGAACAGGCTCCATCGCCTTCGGGGTGAATGCCGGAGGCAGCGCGATCCGGGCCGGCGGCTGGGGCCATGTCATCGGCGACGAAGGCAGCGGCTACGATATCGGCCGCCAGGCCCTGGCCCGCAGCGTAAGGGCGCGGGAAGGCAGGGATAAGCCTACGGTGCTTCTGGAAAAAATAATGGAGTACATAAAAGTCGACTCTCCGGACGGGGTGATCGAATTCGTCTATAACCCGGAGGGCAGCAAACCGGCGATCGCAGCGCTGGCCGGGGTGGTGGCGGAGGCGGCCCGGCAGGGAGACGGCGTGGCCCGGGAGATTCTCACCGCCGCCGCCGACGAGCTGGCCGGTCTTGTTGAATCGGTGATCAGCCGGGGATTTCCTGACGGGCAGGTGGTCCAGGTGTGCACTTACGGCGGGGTGCTCAGCAATATCCCGTTTATCAGCCAGCGGATCGCGGCGCGGCTTGCCGGCAAGGCCGAACTGGTGACGGCCGGCAGGGAGCCGGCTTGGGGGGCGCTGCAGCTGGGGTATGAATATTTGGCTGGTCGCAAGACTTAAAGTGGGGCGATGATTTGGATCTGAAGACAGAGGGCCTGCTTACCGAGCAGGCCAATCCGGCCACAGTGAATATCGATTTGCTGCCAACGGCGGAGATCCTGCGGCTGATCAACGACCAGGACAAGACGGTGGCCCTTGCAGTGGAGCGGGAGATACCCCGGATCACCGCGGCGGTGGACGCCATCGCCGCAGCTGTCAGGCAGGGCGGCCGGCTGATTTATATCGGGGCAGGCAGCAGCGGCCGGCTGGGAGTGCTTGACGCGGCCGAGTGTCCGCCGACCTTCGGGGTCGAACCGGGGCTGGTGATCGGTCTGATAGCCGGGGGGGAAGCGGCGCTGGTCCGGGCGGTGGAAGGGGCGGAGGACGAGGCCGGCCTGGCTCTGGAACAACTGGCCGACCTGGAGCTTTCCGGCCGGGATGTGGTGGTGGGGATAGCGGCCAGCGGCCGGACTCCTTATGTGGCCGCCGGACTCAAGTACGCCAAAGGCCTGGGGGCGGTCACCATCGCCGTCAGCTGCTCGCCCTGTTCGGAGATCGAAAGCCTTGCCAACCTGGCGATAACACCTCTGGTCGGACCGGAAGTGATCGCCGGGTCCACCAGGCTCAAGGCCGGGACGGCAACCAAGCTGGTGCTGAACATGCTTACCACCGCGGTGATGATCCGGCTGGGCAAGGTTTACGGCAACCTGATGGTTGACGTCCGGCCGACCAACGAAAAACTGCGGGACAGGGCCATAAAGATGGTGGCCGGGGCTGCCGGAACGACCGCGGGGCAGGCGGCTGCCGCCCTCGAGGAGGCCGGCATGAACGCCAAGACGGCCATCGTCATGCTGCGGTGCGGTTGTCCGGCCGAAGAGGCCCGGGCCCGGCTCGCCGCCGCCGACGGCTTTATCCGCAAAGCAATCAACCAGGTCTGAAAAGGGGAATCATCATGAATATACTATTGGTTTGTTCAGGCGGCATGTCCAGCGCCATCGTGGTCAAGGCCATCCAGGGCGAAGCCGCGAAAAAAGGTCTGGCAATGAATGTGAAATCCATCGGCGCCGGGGAACTGCACGAGCAGCTGAAGATCGGCTGGGACGTGGTGCTGGTCGCTCCGCAGGTCCGGCACCGGCTGGCTGAGTTCAAGGAAGCGGCGGCCCAGTCCGGTGTTCCGGTGGCGCTGATCCCGCCGCAGGGCTACACGCCGCTGGGAGGGGCGACAGTCATCGCCGAAATCCAAAAGATCCTAAAGTAACGGGAGACGTTTCATGGATAAATTCTTTCAGCTGCTGGACCGCTATCTGATACCGGTGATGACCAGGCTGTCCGAGCAGCGTCACCTGAGGGCCGTCCGCGACGGGATCATTTCCACCATTCCGCTGATCATCGTCGGCAGTTTTTTTCTGATTATCGCTTTTCCGCCGATACCGGCCCTGGCCGAGGCGGTCAAACCGTTTGCCGGAAAAATCCTGCTGCCGTTCCGCCTGACCATGGGCCTGATGGCCCTTTACGCCTGCCACAGCATCGGCTATTATCTGGCAAGGTCGTACAAACTGGACGGAGTGGCCGGCGGGGTGCTGGCGATGGCGGCTTTTCTGCTGACAAGCGTGCCGATGGACGTCGGCAACAAGGGGCTGGCCCTGTCGATGGAGAATCTGGGCGGTGGCGGGATGTTCGTGGCTATCGTCATGGCGATCTTCGCGGTGGAGGTGCTGCGGTTCACCAAAGAGCGGAAGCTGATCATCAGGATGCCGGAAGGAGTGCCGGACTCGGTGGCCAGGTCTTTTGAGGCCCTGATTCCGGCGGCGGTGATCATTCCCGTCGTCTGGGGGCTGCGGGACGTGGCCGGTTTTGATATCCAGATGTTCGTGACCGGGCTGTTCCAGCCGCTGGTGGTGGCCGGCAACACCCTGGGCGGGGTGCTGGCGCCGGTGATCATCATCACCCTGCTGTGGGCCACAGGCATTCACGGCGATTCGGTGGTGGGGACGGTGGCCCGGCCGGTGTGGCTGGTGCTGCTGGACCAGAACATCGCCGCCGCCGCCGCCGGCCAGCCTATCCCGAACATAGCCCCTGAGCCTTTTTTCCAGTGGTTTGTCTGGATCGGCGGCAGCGGGGCGACCATCGGTCTGGTATTTTTGATGCTGCGGTCCAAATCGCCTTACCTGCGCAGCATCGGCCGGGCGACGCTACTGCCCGGGGTGTGCAACATCAACGAGCCGGTTATCTTCGGGGTGCCGGTGATGCTCAATCCGCTGCTGTTCGTGCCCTTTTTACTGGGCCCGGTGATCATCGCCACACTGACCTATTTTACTATGCAGCTGGGACTTGTGACCAAACCGTACATCCTCGTCCCCTGGACGCTGCCGGCTCCGATCGGGGCTTATCTGGCCACCGGCGGCGACTGGCGGGCGATCGTCCTGGCCCTGGTCAATATCAGCATTGTCACGCTGTGCTATTATCCTTTCTTTCAGGCTTACGAACGGAAAATGCTGCGGGAAGAGGCCGCAGGAACCCAGGAGGAAACCAAATGAGCGAAACAGTAATTTTCGAGATCATCCTGCACGCCGGCAACGCCAGGGCCGAAGCCTACGACGCCCTGCGGGCGGCCCAGGCGGGGGATTTCGCCAAAGCCGGGGACCATTTGCGCCAGGCCGAGGAAGAGGTGGGGGCGGCCCACCGGACCCAGGCTGATATGATTCAGCGGGAGGCCGGGGGGGAGAAGACGGAACTGTCGCTGCTGCTTATCCACGCCCAGGATCATCTGATGACCGCCATGGCCGAAAAAAATCTGATCGAAAATATGGTCGGGATGCATAAAACCATTCAGGAGCTGTCCCGCAAACTGGAGGGAAGCCGATGAAAGGACTGAAGATCGCGGTGATCGGCGGCGGCAGCAGCTATACGCCGGAACTGGTGGACGGCTTCATCCGGCGGGCCGGGGAACTGCCGACAGCCGAAATCTGGCTGGTGGACATCGCCGCCGGCCAGAAAAAGCTGGACATTGTCGGCAAACTGGTGCGGCGGATGATCGCCCGGGCCGGGCTGGACATCAAGGTGGTGCTGACGCTGGACCGGCGGGAGGCTCTGCGCGGAGCCGATTTCGTTGTCAGCCAGCTGCGGGTCGGGGGGCTGGAAGCCAGGATTCAGGACGAGCGGTTTCCTCTGAAATACAACGTGCTCGGTCAGGAGACCACCGGACCGGGCGGTTTTGCCAACGCCCTGAGGACCATCCCGGTGACCCTCGCCATCTGTCGGGACATCGAAGAGCTTTGCCCGCAAAGCTGGCTGATCAATTTCACCAATCCGTCCGGACTGATTACCGAAGCGGTGCTGAAGCACACCAGCGTCAAATGCCTCGGGCTGTGCAACGTGCCGATCCATATGGTGATGACGGTGGCCAAGCTGCTGGAAGCCGACAACCGGGATATCGCCATCGATTTCGTCGGTCTCAACCACCTGGTGTGGGGCCGGACGGTGAAACACAAAGGCCGGGACATTACCAGGGCGATACTGGACAAGCTGGCCGACGGGGCGGCGCTGTCGATGAAGAACGTGCCTGACCTGAAATGGGACGGCGAGTTTCTCCAGGCCCTGGGGATGGTGCCCTGTCCTTACCACCGCTACTACTACATGACCGACCGCCTTGTGGCCGAGGAACTGGCGGCGGTGGCGCCGGGCGGGCCGGGCACCAGGGCCGAGCAGGTCCAGGCGGTGGAAACCAGCCTGTTCCGACTGTACGAGGACGAAAATCTGGCCGAAAAGCCGAAAGAACTTGAGAAACGGGGCGGCGCCTACTACTCGGAAGCAGCGGTATCGCTGATTAGCGCTGTATATAACGATAAACAGGAAATTCACACTGTCGACACCGCCAACGCCGGCGCCATCCCTTTTCTGCCTGACGACAGCGTTGTTGAGATCAACTGCGTTGTCGGCAGGGATGGGGCGAGACCGGTCCCGGCCGGGGCTGTTCCCTTCGAAATCCTCGGCCTGATCCAGCAGGTCAAGGCCTATGAAATTCTGGCGGTGGAAGCCGGAGTTAGGGGGGACGAGGCCAAGGCCCTGCTGGCGCTGGTGAATCATCCTCTCATTCCCTCGGCGACGGTGGCCAAACAGATTTTGGCCGAGCTGCTGACCATCAATAAGGAATATCTGCCGCAGTTCGTGCGGAATCAATAGAGGAAACGGGGTTAGTTTTATGCGACAACTGATTATCAACGCCGACGACTTCGGACTGACGCCGGGCTGCAACGCCGGGATCATCCGGGCTCTCACCCAGGGTATCGTCAGCGACACCACCATTATGATCAACACCGATTACGCCCAGGCGGCGGTGGAGCTGGCCAAAGCCAACGGCATCGGCCGGATCGGGCTGCATCTCAATCTGACCTTCGGTTCGCCGGTGTCGCCGGTGAGTGAGGTGGCCAGTCTGGTGGACGGTGAAGGCCGGTTTTTCCGCAAGATCGCCCGCTCGGTGGCAGGCCTCGATCCCCTGGAAGTGGAGCGGGAACTGCGAGCTCAGGTGGCTAAATTTCTCGCCACCGGGCTGAGTCTGACCCATCTTGACAGTCACCATCACGCCCATACCTACCCCAAAATCACCGCCATGGTCGTCACCCTGGCGAAGGAGCTTGGGGTTCCGCTGCGGCAGACCGGCCCGGCGCTGCGATACCTGATAAAGGGAGCCAGAGTGGCAACCACCGAGGGATTTTCACCGAATTTCTACGACAAGGGCGTCACGGCGGAAAACCTGAAAAAGATCATCGGCGGCTGGCGCGAAGGCACACTGGAGATTATGTGCCATCCGGCCGAGGCCGGGCAGCTGATCTATGAAATAAGCGACTATAACGCCTGCCGGGAGCGGGAACTGGCGATCCTTACCGACCCGGAAATGAAGGATTTTCTGCAGGAGAACGGCGTCCGGCTGATCGGTTTCGCCGAGCTTTAGGCAAGTATGGAACGGCTGCTGAGGATCTACCGCAAAAAGGAGCGGCTAGTGGCCGGGCTGATGTCCGGCACCTCCCTGGACGGCATCGATGTCGCCCTTGTCCGTATCAGCGGGAGCGGAGTCGCTTCAAAGGTGCGGCAGGTGGCCTTTCAGACCATCCCGTTTCCTGACGGTCTGCGCGAGGAGCTTCTGACGGTCTGCGTCAAGCAGACCTCGGATGTGGAAGCAGTCTGCCGGCTGAATTTCCGGCTGGGGGAGGCGCTTGCCGCCGCGGTAGGTGAAGTCTGCGCAGGTTGCGGCGTGGCCCTGGCCGAGCTGGATATCATCGGTTCCCACGGCCAGACGGTGTTTCATGTTCCCGGGGATTCCACCCTTCAGATCGGCGAGGCGGCAGTGATCGCCCAGCGGACGGGAGTCGTCACGGTGGACGACTTTAGGGTAAGGGATGTGGCGGCCGGTGGACAGGGGGCGCCGCTGGTTCCCTACAGTGAGTATATTCTGTACCGTGATCCGGTCAAGAGCCGCCTGCTGCAGAACATCGGCGGCATCGCCAATGTGACGCTGCTGCCGGCTGGGGCCGGGCCGGGCGAAATAACGGCCTTCGACACCGGTCCGGGCAATATGGTGCTGGACGCCTGCATGGCGATACTGACCGGGGGCCGGGAGCGTTTCGACCGGGACGGGCGGATGGCCGGCCGCGGCGAGGTCGACGGCGGGATGCTGCAGGAGCTGCTGAGCCACCCCTACTTTTCCCAGCCACCGCCGAAAACCACCGGGCGGGAGAGCTTCGGCGCCGAATACAGCGAAGGGGTTGTTGGCAAATATCTGGGGCAGGGCCTCGCGGCCGAAGATGTCGTGGCTACCCTTACCGCTTTTACGGCCCGCAGCATCGCCCGGGCCTACCGCGATTTTGTTTTTCCCTGCTGTCGGGCGGAGGAAGCGGTGGTCGGCGGCGGCGGACGCCTCAATCCGACCCTGATGGCCATGCTCAGGCGGGAACTGCCGGAGCTGACCATCCTCACCCAGGAAGACCTGGGCTTTGACGGCGACGCCAAGGAAGCGGTGGCTTTCGCGATCCTGGCCAACGAAACGGTCAGCGGTCTGCCAAACAACCTGCCGGCCGTAACAGGGGCTTACCGGCCGGTAATTATGGGTAAAATATCATTATGAGGAGAAAATAATGTTGGAAGAAACTGTTGTCATCACCAATAAGGTCGGGCTGCACGCCAGACCGGCGGCCCTGCTGGTCAAGGCCGCGAGCGGCTTTGCCGCCGACGTGGCCATCGCCAAGGGCGAAAAAGTGTTTAACGCCAAAAGTATTCTGGCGATCATGGGCGCCGCGGTGCGACAGGGGGACACAGTGGTGGTCAGGACCAGCGGTGCTGACGAGGCCGCGGCGATGGCCGCAGTCGCCGCCCTGATCAGATCCGGCTTTGGCGAGGAGTAAGCGGGAATACCGGGTCAACATTCTATTTGAGCGGGGGTTACCTATTTGATACGTTGGGCAAGGCTACTGACTTCGACCCTGGTGCTGGCGGCCATCCTGATTCTGCCGCTTTTCACCGGCGGCTGCGCCAGCGCGCCCAAACCGGAACCGGCGAAGGTCCCGGTCAGGCTTGGTATCGACAATCTCGACCAGCACCTGGACCTGTTTGCCGGCAAGCGGGTCGGACTTGTCACCAACGCCACCGGGATGAACAGCGATTACGAGAGCACCATTGATGTGCTGAAAGCCAAGACCAACCTTGTGGCGCTGTTTTCACCGGAGCACGGCATCCGCGGGGCGGCGACGGCCGGAGCCAAGGTCAGCAGCCAGGTGGACGACAAGACGGGCCTGCCGGTCAACAGCCTGTATGGCGACACCAAGAAGCCGACGCCGGAAATGCTGGCAGACATCGATGTGCTGGCTTTCGATATTCAGGATATCGGGGCACGGTCCTACACCTATATCTACACTATGGCCTACGCTATGCAGGGGGCCAAGGAGGCCGGGAAAACCTTCGTGGTATTCGACCGCCCCAACCCGGTAGGCGGGGTGGAGGTGGAGGGTGGCCTGGTGAAACCCGGCTTCGAGTCTTTCATCGGCATGTATCCTATACCGATCAGGCACGGGATGACGGTGGGCGAGCTGGCCAGGCTGTTCAACAAAGAGTTCGGGATCGGCTGTGACCTGGCGGTGGTGGAGATGACCGGCTGGAGAAGGGGCATGTACTTCGACGAGACGGGGCTGCCCTGGGTCATGACTTCACCCAATATTCCCACCCCGGACACGGCGCTGGTTTATCCGGGAACCGGCCTGTTCGGCGGCACCAACATTTCCGAGGGAGTCGGCACCACCAGGCCCTTCGACTTTGTCGGCGCACCCTGGTTGGACGCCGACGCTTTTGCCGCCAGGATGAACGCCCAGAAACTGCCGGGGGTTATTTTCCGGCCGGCTTATTTCATGCCGCGGTTCGGCAACTTCAGCGGCGAAAACTGCGGCGGGGTGCAGCTCCATATCACCGACCGCAAGGCTTTCCGCCCGGTCAGAACAGGGCTGACGCTGCTTTATGCCGTCCAGGACATGAGTGGTGACAAGTTCGCTTTTAAAGAAGGGAGCAAGCGGCCGATGATGGACCTGATCACCGGCGATGATTCGGTGCGGGTGGGCCGGTACAGCCTGGAAGAACTGCTGGCGGCCTGGGATGCCGAGGCGCTGCGCTTCAAGGAGACGGCGAAAGGGTACTATATTTATCCGCGGTGACAGGATTTTTGACGGAAAATACAAAGAAAATCCAGCTTCTATATGGAAGGCTGGATTTTTTTGTATAGTCATCGGTTGTTAGTAACTTCGCCTTAATTCAATTTTGTACGCTTTGAGCTTGCGATAAAGGGTGCTTCTGTCCAGCCCCAGCAATTGGGCCGCCTGCGTAATGTTGGAGCCGGATTCCTTCAAGGCGTTAACAATCAAGGTTTCTTCAGGTACCGACGGAACGTGGACGATAATGTTGCCGGGGGTTGACTCTTCCTCCTGGTCTTCGCTTTCTTCCCAGTATTTTCGCATTGCCACTTTATCTATATTGCTTTCTTTGGCAATGACAACCACCCTTTCGATAAAATACATTAATTCCCTGACGTTTCCGGGCCAAGTATATTTGGTCAGGTACTCGTAACCATCCGGGGTAATTTCGAGTTGTTTTGCGTGCAGCTTCTTATAGAATTCCAGGAAGTGTTTGGCCAAGAGCTTGATATCACCGTTTCTATCCCGTAATGGCGGTATTTTGACCGACAAAACTTTCAGCCGGTAAAACAAATCTTGGCGAAATTCGCCGTCTTTGACCAAGCCCGGCAATTTTCTGTTGGTTGCGGTGATTATCCTTACGTCTACCGGAATATACTTGTCATCTCCCAGCCGCATGACTTGTTTTTCCTGTAATACCCTAAGAAGGCGACTTTGCCCATATTTGTCCATTTCTGAAATCTCATCCAGAAACAAAGTGCCCCGATGCGCCATTTCAAATAATCCTGGCTTGCCTTTTTTAGTCGCTCCGGTAAACGCCCCTTCGACGTAGCCAAACAGTTCGCTCTCCAATAAGTTTAGCGGGAGGGCCGCACAGTTAACGGCGACGAAGGGGCGTTCCCTTCGTCGGCTGGCATTGTGGATGCTTTGCGCAAACAACTCTTTTCCTGTTCCGGACTCCCCGGAAATCAGGACGGTTGAGTCGACCAGAGCTATTTCCTGAGCGATTCTTTTGGCCTCGGCGATTTGATCGGAAAGTCCAATGATCTTGGCAAAGGTGTGTTTGGCGACAAACCTTTTAGCCGACAATTCGTTGCGGATTTTGACCTCCATCTCCTGGATTCGCGTAATATCCTGAAGGGTTATTATTGCTCCGGCAACTGTCTGATCAATCGTTATGGGGGCAATATTGAAGGTAATCCAGGTATTTCCGAAATGAAAGGTCTGACCGACTGATTCTTTTCCTTCGCTGAAGCAACCATCCACATTGATAAAACTAAGTACCGAATCGATCTTCTGTCCAATCATTTCGCAGGCGGAACACTTTAGCAAACGTTCGGCCGCACGACTGAATACCTTGATGATTTTATCGCTGTTTATACTGATAATCCCTTCGGATGAATGGTCGGCAAGAGCTTTGAATTCCTCCGCCCGCTCCTTTTCAATCTTACGGGCCAGGACAATTTTCTGAGCTTCAAGGAATGCTGCCCGCAGAGAAAAGTCGCCGGAAGTGATAATCTGTGCCTTTAAACTCTTCTTCAGGGCTATATGGAAGGCCCTAACCCCGCCGACGATGATGTCGGCGTCTGACTTTGCTGCTTTTTCGACGACCGCGGGTATGTCTTCGATTTTATCCACGGAATAAATCTGTAAATGGATCCCCATGATCTCGGATAGGGCCTCTACATCACGAGCCATTTTCCGGAAATCTATCAGAGCAATTTTGGGGTTTTGCAAACCGGTAATGATTTTCGCCTGTTTGAAGGTTTGGGCTATGTCCTGTCCGGTAATAGCGATTTCGACAACAGGCATTCTGACCTCTGCGGCGATGACATAGGCGGTTCCTCCCCGGGAAACGATCACGTCTACCGCTTGGTTCTTCAGTCGTTTAGCCAGTTGAACCGCTCTGCGGGGCCTTGCCAGATATATGTCGACTTCATCTTGCAAGCCGAGCTCGCTAACATTCCTTTTCCCTTGTAAATACAGGTGTTTATCTGGAGCAATAAAGGCTATTCGCGACAACCTAATCACCTCTTCGCGTCGAGTTGGCAAAATCTCAGTCAAAGGCTAACACCATCCTAAAGGATTTGAAGTTGAACATTTGCCCTAATTATACCATTGACAAGGAAACCGGCAACAACAATTGCTGTAAAAATACCACGGGTGTTGCGACGATCGCCGTTTTTTTTCAGCAGAGATCGGCGAATAACCCGGAAAATGAGGCGCTCACAAACTGGCACACTAATTGCATCTAACTGAATTAGTTCACTGTTGCAGCAGATGAAGCAAGCGCCCTCGTTTTCGACAATATTCGCCGAGCGTCTGTCGACTTGAAAAACACAGCAGAGCAGCGGACAGATAAGAGAGGAGAATTTTTTTGATGAATTTACAGGTTCCGGTGGTAGGCGGATTTGAAATTTCTTATCCGCGGATGGTACGAGTCCAGCAGAAATTCAATCCGGTGAAGATCGCCAATATCAGGGAAGAAATTCATCGTCAATTTGCAAAGGAGGCGATAAAGGCAAAAATTAAACCAGGCATGCAGGTAGTTGTCGGGGTGGGCAGCCGAGGAATCTCCAATCTTCCCCAAATCGTCAAAGCTGTTGTTGACGAAATCAAGCAGCTCGGCGGACTGCCGGTTATTGTTCCGGCCATGGGGAGCCATGGCGGCGCCGCGGCGTCCGGTCAGCGCGAGGTACTGGCAGGATACGGCATAACGGAAATTAGCATGGCGTGTCCCATCGTTGACTCGATGGACACGGTGCAAGTAGGAAAAATGTCCAATGGCTTACCTTTGTTTTTCTCCAAATGTGCCTACGAAAGCGACGCTATCGTAGTAATCAACCGAGTGAAGCCACACACCAGTTTTAAAGGACCGATTGAAAGCGGTCTGTTAAAAATGCTTGCCATCGGCTTAGGTAAGCACCGGGGAGCAACTTCGATCCATTCTTTTGGCGTTGACCGTTTCCGGGAAACAATCCCCGAGGCGGGCAGGATTCTGCTCGAAAAAGCCAAGGTTGCCTTTGGCGTCGCCCTGCTGGAAAACGCCTATGACGAAACCTGCGAAATTGCCGCCATCCCTGCCGAGGAAATCTACGAGCAGGAACAACTGCTGCTGAAAAAGGCCAAAGCCTTGATGCCGAAAATTTTATTGAACGAGATCGATGTTCTGGTTATTGACGAATTTGGCAAAGAGATAAGCGGGGCAGGCATGGATCCCAATGTAACCGGCAGGATTACAACCGGTTTGACTGATGGGTTTAACGCCCCGTCGATCCAAAAAATCGTGCTGAGGGATTTGACAGACAAGTCCCATGGCAACGCCCTGGGGGTGGGCATGGCCGATATTATTACCAAAAAATTGTTCGACAAAATAGACTTTTCATCAATGTATGCCAATGCCGTTACTGCTACGGTGCTGACTTCGGTGAAAATCCCGATGATTCTTCCTAGCGACAAAGAAGCGTTGGCGGTGGCGGTGAAAACTTGCAACCGGATTGTACCGGAAAAGATAAAAATCGTTTGGATCAAAAATACCCTGGACATGGAATTTATTTATGTTTCCGAAGCCTATGCCGACGCAATCAGCCGGCGGGAGGATCTGGCCATCACTAAGGATTATCAGGATATTCGCTTTGACGCCGACGGCAATCTCGCAACAAAGTTCGTCTTCAGATAAAAAAGGGGGAATAAGCGTGAAAATTACAGATGTAAAACTAATCGTAGTCGGAATACCCAGGAACACCGGGTTTATTAGCAAACATGTCATTGTTAATTTGATGACCGATGAAGGGCTCACCGGGATCGGGGAAATGTCGGATTTTTCCCACCTGCCGCATTACGCCCTCGACATTGACGATTTGACCCATAGCTTAAAAGCGCTGCTGGTCGGCAAAACCCCGTTTGATCTGGCTGCGATCACCAGGGAACTGTTAGGCAACTTCCCGGAAGCAATGTATCTTTACGATAAAGGGAGCGTTGTTCGCAGCGGTGTCGACTTGGCCCTGCACGATCTGTGCGCCAAGGCTCTGAATGTGTCGGTAGCCGAACTGCTGGGCGGGCGCCTGACGGATAAAATCAAGGTCTGCTATCCTATTTTTCGCCACCGGTTTATGGAGGAAGTGGCCGAGAATCTTAGCGTTGTTCGCCAGCGCTACCAGCAGGGCTTTGACGTTTTTCGCCTGTACGTCGGCAAAAATGTTGATGCTGATGAAGCCTTCCTTGAAGGCGTCCAGCGGGAGTTTGCCGGCAAGGTGAAGATCAAATCGCTGGATTTTAGCAGTTTGCTGGACTGGAAAGAGGCGCTAAGGGTTGTAAAAAGGCTTTCGCGCTTTGACTTCCAGCTTATAGAAAGCCCGGCGAAAGCCAACGATTTTGAAGGTCTGTACAACTTTCGGACCAGGGTGGAGCATCCGATCAGCGAGCACATCTGGAGCTTTCGTCAGCAGTACGAGATTATTAAGCGGGACGCGCTGGATATCTTCAACATCTCGCCTGTCTTTCTCGGCGGCCTGACCGGTGCCAGGAAAGCTGCCGCTGCTGCTGAAGTCGCCGGTAAAGGATGCCTGATCGGGACAACGCAGGAGCTGTCGGTCGGCACTGCCGCAATGGCCCATCTGGGCAGTTCGTTGATCAACCTGACACTGATTTCCGATCCTACTGGCCCGGAACTGTATACAGGGGATGTTGTCAAACAGCGCGTCCAATATGAAAATGGCTATCTGCTGCTTCCTGACAGGGGGCTTCCAGGGCTTGGAATGACGCTTGATCCGGAATTGGTCGAGCGTTATCAGGTAGACGATTTAGGCTGGGCTGACGTCTCCGTTCATCAGCTTCAGGACCGAACAGCGCAAAGCAAGGGGTAGCCCGGGACAGTGCAAGCCTATCACTTATTGTCGGATAAGGAGATTATAGTATGAAAATTAAACAGGGGGATTTAAAAAAAAGTAATGTCCGTTACTTCGTGTTAATTATTATCTTTATTGTCACGACTTTCAACTATGTCGACCGGGCAACCCTTTCCATCGCCGCCTTCGCCATGAGAAAAGAGCTTGGGTTTGACGCCGCCGCCATGGGTCTTGCCTTTTCCGCCTTTGGCTGGGCCTATACGGCCATGCAAATACCGGGCGGCTGGATTTTAGATAAATATGGTGCGCGCAAGGTCTACGGCGTCGGTCTTTTGTGTTGGTCTGTTTTTACTTTCTTGCAGGGGTTTGTAGGGTATTTTGCGTCGGCTTTTGCGTTGCTGTTTGCCTTGCGCTTCTTGATGGGAATAGCTGAATCCCCGGCATTCCCGGCCAACAGCCGGATCACCGTAATGTGGTTTCCCAATCATGAACGCGGTTTGGCAACATCCGTATACCAGTCGGCACAGTACTTTTCCCTGGCAGTATTCACTCCTTTGATGACATGGACGATATATACCTGGAGCTGGCACTACATTTTCTTCTGGACAGGCGCTGTTGGCATCGGCATCGCTTTCGTCTGGTTTCATTATATCCGTGAGCCGAAAAACCACAAAGGCGTCAATCAGGCAGAACTGGATTATATACAGTCCGGCGGAGGGTTGACCGATATCGGTGAAACCAAAACGCAAATAAAATGGTCTCAGGTAAAGGCGCTTATTAGTAATCGAATGATGATTGGCGTATATCTGGGACAATTCTGCCTGGCTACGATTACCTGGTTTTTCTTGACCTGGTTTCCTACTTATCTTGTCGAAGCCAAAGGGATGTCGATTCTAAAAGTCGGGCTTGTTGCCGCAATCCCCGCTATTGCCGGCTTTATCGGCGGGATGCTGGGCGGGGTTTGGTCTGACTGGCTGCTAAAGCGCGGCAACAGTCTCACATTTGCTCGAAAAACACCCATTATTCTGGGATTGTTATTTTCCTGCATTATCGTTGTAGCCAATTATGTTTCCTCGGAAATATTGGTTATAGCCGCCATGTCGCTGGCGTTTTTTTCGAAAGGCATAGGAAATTTGGGCTGGTGCATTATTGGTGATACTTCACCTAAAGAGCTGCTGGGGGTTAGCGGCGGGATTTTTAACCTCTGCGGCAATATATCAAGTATTGTAACCCCGATTGCGATAGGATACATTTTGAAATCCAGCGGTTCTTTTGACGGAGCGTTGATATATGTAGGCCTGATAGGATTTATCGGAAGTATGTCCTATCTGTTCATTGTCGGCGATGTCAAAAGAATGGAGCTTTGCACCGAGATGAAAGAACAGGCCTCCTTTGTTAACCAGTCTTAGTCCAGGGATGCTGACAGGGCTGATGAAATCAGAATATGCATCTAGGCCTCTTTGAACAGACTGAGAGGTTGGCAAAAGACGAAGTGACGGGGGCTTGCTGCTGAAGTTCTTTAAGAAGCCGAATTTAACATAGCGCTATAAGTACTGATTATTTACAACTATGATAGTGGTAAATACAGTGGTTGCTTACGTGTATTTTCGACAGGGCGTTTTATTTCTCGACTGGTTTCGCCGTTTCTGCCGGCCGGCCCGGCACAATTTGACATGGCCTTTGCTGCCTCGGCAGCCTTTGGGTGCTGATATCCCTTTGGACAAAGGCCAGGAAGCCAGTAATTGCGCGATGTTCCAGCAAATGGATAATCACTGTTGTTTTATACTATCATTTTAAATGCCTATTAATCATCTCTGATAAAAATAGGCCACCGTTCCCCGGTTTCATTCCGGGTGATGATGGCCGCGTTATTTCAGAACAAATTATGTTGTCTGCCTGGACGGAAAAAGACCACCCGTCCGGGTGGTCCAGAGTGTCGACAAAGTGCCAAGAGCGGGAGGGGAATTCCTCCGCTACGGACGATATCCTACGCCGTTTCACATGGCCGCCATGCCATCCTTGGCCGTCGCCGGCAGCAAAGCTGCCGATAACGGCCAAGGATATTAGTGAAACTAAGACTCGGGTGATTTTGTCACCCGAGTTTTTTAGCTGAACTTATCCACGTATGTGGGGGAGTCCCGCTGCGGAAATCCCCTCCCGTTTCCTTCTAACTACTTTAGTCGCCGAAGGAAATGCCGATGGAGCGGCCGACATGAAGGGCTTCGAGAGGTACGTTGCTGGGTTTGCCGGCAACATCCCGGATGGGTACGCGAACGATTTCGTTTTTCTGAAGAGCGACCATGCAGTTGGTTTCGCCGGCGACAATGGCGTCGACAGCGGCTACTCCGTAGCGGGTCGCCAGCACCCGGTCAAAGGCGGTGGGACTGCCGCCGCGCTGCAGGTGGCCGAGGGTGGTACAGCGTGACTCGGCTCCGGTCAGGTCTTCGATTTGGCGGGCCAGTTTTTCGCCTACGCCGCCCAGGCGGATTTTTTCGGCGCTGCCTTCGACGATGCGGGAGACGGTGACTTCGCCGCCGGCCGGGAAAGCCCCTTCAGCGATGACGATGATGCTGAACAGCTTGCCCTGGGCTTTGCGGGCGTTGATTTTGGCTACGACTGACTCGATGCGGAAGGGCAATTCGGGAATAAGGATGACGTCGGCACCGCCGGCCATCCCGGAATGCAGGGCAATCCAGCCGGCGTAGCGGCCCATGACTTCAAGCACCATGACCCGGTGATGGGACTCGGCGGTGGTGTGCAGTCGGTCGAGGGCGTCGCTGGCACAGGCCACGGCGGTGTCGAAACCGAAGGTCCGCTCGGTGTGGGGGATGTCGTTGTCAATAGTTTTGGGAACGCCAACCACCGGAAATCCCAGCTTGTCGAATTCACCGGAGATAGCCAGACTGCCGTCGCCACCGATGACGATCAAGGCCTCGATACCCCGGCTGCGCAGATTTTCCAGCGCCTGGCCGGACATGTCGCGATAGCTGACCACGCCGTTTCTCTCTGTATAATATTTAAAAGGATTATCGCGGTTTGTCGTGCCCAAAATGGTGCCGCCGCGATGGAGAATTCCGGATACCTGGCTGTCGCTCATTTCTTCAATCTGATTTTCCACCAGACCGCCGAAGCCATTTTTGATGCCCCAGATTCTGATGCCATGGCTTAAACAGCTTCTTGTCACACTGCGGACAACTGCGTTCAGGCCGGGACAGTCCCCGCCTCCTGTTAAGACGCCGACTCGTTTGAAATTACCCATCATTCCACTCCTTTATTTGAATAATGAAAAAGAATATCCTGGAAAAATTATATACTACAGCCGCACCAAGGGCAAGGAAATGTCGACTGCTGTCGATAAAGGAGTTGGCTGAAAGGGCGTGGAAAATAGAAAAAGCAGCCGAATTTGGCCTGCTTTGTCAAGCACCGCTGCCGGGAAGCAGCGATAGACAAGGGAGATAGACATGGCGAAACCCTTCAGCCTGTTGTCACGAAATTTTATTTGTGTCTGTGCCGCCAATTTCCTTTATTTCGGCAGTTTCTACCTGCTGATGCCGACTCTGCCGCAATACGTCGCCGGGCTGGGCGGCTCAGCCGGTCAGATCGGGCTGGTGGTGGGGGCCCTTACCCTGGCGTCGGTGGTGGTCCGGCCCTATTTCGGAAAGCTTGCCGACACTTATGGCCTGAAGCGGTTCATGCTGCTGGGGTCCGGCTTTTTTTCCCTGCTGTTTTTAGCCTACGGGCATATCCAGGCGGTGGCGCCGCTGTACGTTTTACGGGTGGCACACGGTTTTGCCCACGCCGCTTTTTTGGTGGCGTCGGCGGCTTATGTCGCCGACCTGGCTCCGGCTGAGCGCCGGGGCGAAGTCATCGGTGTCTATGGCACCGCTAGCGTAGTGGCCATGGCCATGTTTCCGGCCCTCGGTCTGGCGATTGTCCGGGATTACGGCGGCTTTCCGGCCCTGTTCGCCGGATCGGTGCTTGCCGCCGGAGCGGCTTTCGCACTGATTCTCTTTGTAAGCGAGGTCAAACCGGGCCGGCATCGCCCCGACAGGCTGAGTCTCGCGGCCATCGCCCGCCGGCGGGTGGTTCTGGTGGCCTCGCTGGCTCTATTCAGCGGAGCGACATCCTACGGGGCGATCATTACTTTTTTGCCGGTATACGCTCCGGAACGGGGCCTCGCCGACTTTGGAATCTTTTTCAGTATTTATGCTGTAAGCACGCTGGCCAGCAGGGTGCTGGCCGGAAAACTGTCGGACCGCATCGGCCGCCGCCGGGTGATTCTGCCATGCATGGGACTGGTGGCAGGGGCGATTTTTCTGCTGCCGCAGCTTTCCAGCCTCTGGCTGCTAGGCTTTATCGGGGTGTGCTTCGGGCTGGGATTCGGCGCCTTTATGCCGACCCTGAACGCACTGGTGGTCGACGACACGCCGTCGCAGCACCGGGGCAGCGTTCTCGGCTTTTTTACGTCGTTTATGGATGTCGGCATTACCACCGGCGCGGTGGTTTTGGGACTGGCCGGGGAACACTGGGGTTATGGGACGATGTTCGCCCTTGGCGGGATCGTCGTCATCGGCGGCATTTTGGTTGTCGCCGCCGGCATCCGGACCGACGCTGCAAGACCGCACAATCAATCATGACAACAGGTGGGAGCTTATGAACAAGATACGCGGGCGTTTTGCCCCCAGCCCTTCGGGGGAAATGCATCTCGGCAACGCCTGGACGGCGCTGCTGGCCTGGCTTCAGGTGCGCAGCCTGGGAGGCAGGATGGTGCTGCGGATGGAGGATCTGGATCCCGAGCGGTCCCGGCCGGAATACGCCGGCCAGATCATCCGGGATCTGCACTGGCTGGGCCTGGATTGGGACGAGGGACCGGATCGCGGCGGACCTTACCGGCCTTACAGCCAGAATGAGCGGCGCGGCCTGTATCAGGAGTTTCTCGACAGTCTGACCGAGCGGGGTCTGGTGTATCCGTGCTACTGCACCCGGGCCGAGATCCTGGCCGCGGCGTCGGCGCCCCACGGGGGAGAAAATCCGTATCCGGGAACCTGCAGGTTCCTGAGTCTCCAAGAGCGGGAGAGCAGGCAGGCTCAGGGAAGAAGGCCGGCTCTCAGGCTGGTGGTGCCGTGCGAGCCGGTGGCTTTCGACGACGGCCTGCACGGACATATGGAAGAAAATCTGGCCGCGGCCTGCGGCGACTTCACGGTCCGCCGTTCGGACGGGGTACACGCCTATCAGCTGGCGGTGGTCATCGACGACGCCACCATGCATATCAGCCATGTGCTGCGCGGGGCCGACCTCCTGGCCTCCACGGCCCGGCAGCTGCTCCTGTACCGGCTTTTCGGCTTCACGCCGCCCCGCTTCACCCATGTGCCGCTGCTCATCAGTCCGGATGGGCACCGGCTGTCCAAGCGGCAGCAGGATCTGTCGCTGGCGGCGCTCCGGGCCGGCGGGGTGACAGCAAGGGAAATTATCGGCTATCTGGCCTGGAAAGCCCGCCTGAGCGACGATGCCACGCCGCTGGCCGCCGGCGAGCTTATCGGCCGGTTCGACTTAAGCCGGCTGCCGACAGAACCGGTTGTTGTGGAATTCCCGGCAGGCTGTTGAAAAAGACATGCTCTAAATAATTTCTGGAAAGAGAAAACTTAGCTTGTTGAGTAACTATTCCTCAGGCCGTTCAGAAATCCCCAGATGCACGACGGCCCCGCAAGCCCAGCAGCGACGCGTACTGGGAAGTACGCTAGCAATGGGATTGTGGGGCCAACAAAGCAGATGGGGGTTTATCAACGGCCTGACTCCGACCTTTCGGTCGGAGTCAAGATCAGCGGTAGCGTCTGGCGCCGCAATATTCGTCACCATATACGCCGGCGGCGAAGGGTTCCTCGCGGACGGCGGAGCGGCTGTTGGGGGCGTGGATCATCAGGCCTTCACCGGCGTAGATGCCGACATGGTGGATAGCGCCCTGGCCGTTGTCACCGGCGAAAAAAAGCAGGTCGCCGCAGGCAAGGTCGGCCCTGGCGACGGCGGTGCCGGCCCGGGCCTGCTCGTCGGCGTCGCGGGGGATCCGCAGTCCCTGGGACTGATAGAGCCGCAGGGCGAACCCGGAGCAGTCGAAGCCATAAGCTGAGGTGCCGCCCCAGATATAGCGCAGCCCCAAAAAGCGCCTGGCCTCGGCCGGCAGATTTTCCGGCCGGAAGGAAATTTCGTCGACCGCGGTTGTGGCAGCGGCGGGCAGAAAACCGGTGCCTCCGTCAGGCAGACGGACCGTGACGGTCTCGCCGCACGCCGCCAGGCGGGGCAGCCTGGTCTGATAGGTCAGCCCGGTCAGGACGGCGGTGGCGCCGGAATTCAGGTACAGAGGAGTTCTCGCCGCAGTTACCGCGACAAGCGGCAACTGCTCCTGCTCCCGCAGGTAGGTTTCGTCAAAGCACACCTGAGCCGCCGGCAGCCAGCCGGGATAACCCCGGCCGTCCTGGTCGGTGAGCTGCTCCACGGCGGCCACCTTCAGCCAGTCGCCCTGCCGGTCGAGAATAGCCAGCCGCTCGCCGAACAGGACCTGGGTTTCGACTTTGCCCACCAGCCAGAGGCGCATTTCGTCATCCATGCCGTCGGCCCAGGCGGCCGGGGCGTTGGCCGGCGCCAGGATCAGCTCATCGTAAGCCCGTTTGGCGCCCGGCTCGGTCCACAGGACGGCGACCGGAACGTTTACCGCGCCGAAGGTTTCAGTCATATATACCTCCAATAATGCAAATCACTTTCAATCTACGGATTGAGACTGTCATACACGGCCCGGGAAAGACGGGCGATGGTCCGCTGGCCCCGCAGCGCGTCAGGCAGGTCGTCGCTCATGGCGACAATGGCGTAGTGGCGGCTGGGACCATAGACGATGCCGGCGTCGTGCTCGGCGCCGTCCAGCTCCCCTGTCTTGTGGGCCAGTTGGACTCCCTCCGGCAGCAGCAGCGGCAGCTTGCACTTGTCCTGTTGGCCCCTAAGGATCGACAGCATGGTCTCGTCCCTGTCAGGGCCGAGGCAGCGGTGCCGGTAGAGGCATTCCAGCACCGACACCATTTCGCCGACCGATGTATAGTTCTCGCGGCCTGCTTCGGCGCTGACAAAGTCCATCATCTTGCGCCGCAGCACGGTGTCGCGGCAGCCCAGCCCGGCGATGGCGGCGTTGACAGCAGCAAAGGTCAGCCGGTTGATCAGCATGTTGGTGGCGGTGTTGTCACTTTCGACGATCATCAGGTCGATCAGTTCGTACCAGGTCTTCAGCGTCCCAGGCGCGGCGTGTTCCAGCGGACCGGCGCCGCCGACCTGTACGTCTTCGGTGACCGGCTGCTTTTCGTCGAGGTTCAGCCGCCCATCGGCCGACTGGCGAAAGGCTTCGATCATGATAAAAATTTTGATCAGGCTGGCGGACCGCATCGGGCGGGGATTCCACTCCCACTGCCGGCCGGAGGCCAGGTCTTTTACGGCCAACGAATAACAGCCCGGCTCACCGGCCAGGATGTCGTCAACCATGGTTTTAAGGGTATCCTGCGGCAAAAAGATCAACTCCATGACTAAATTGCTATACAATAATTCGGCAAACGCCGGCTAAACCCTTGTGTTCCCGGGATAATGGGGGGTATGGATTGGCTGCCGGCTGCGCAAATTATCTTTGTATAGGCCGCTTCCAAAAGGCCGAAGTCAGTTTCAAGCCATATGATTGATATCTTTTTATGGGAAGGTGTCTGCTGTGTTCAACCGAAAGTCAATACTTCTTCTGGTACTTATCCTGGTCTGTGTTGCCCTGCTGAGTGGCTGCGGCCGCTTCGGCGGCAAGGCGGGGCCCAAATACCTGCGCTACGCGGTTGGGGCGGAGCCCGAGACCGTTGATCCGCGCAAATCCACCAGCGTGGCGGCGTCGACCGTCGAGGCCCAGCTTTTCGAAGGGCTGACCGGGCTGGATCGTGACAACAAACCGGTGCCGGCGGTGGCTGAGCGGTGGGAAGTGTCGGCTGACGGCCTGAAGTACGTTTTTTATCTGCGCAGCGACGCCAGGTGGTCCAACGGCGAACCGGTGACGGCCCAGGATTTCGAATACGCCTGGAAGTCGACTCTCAGTCCGGAACTGGCCAGCAGCTACGCCTATCAGCTGTTTTATCTCAAAAACGGCGAAGCCTACAATACCAAACAGGTCGACGCCGGCGAGGTGGGAGTGAAGGCGGTGGGGGACCGTATGCTTGAGGTCACTCTGGAGAAGCCCACGCCCTACTTCTTATCATTAACCGCTTTTCATACATATTATCCTGTCAACAGGCAGGCAGCCGCCAACGGAAAATGGGCCAGCGATCCCAAGACCATTGTCGGCAACGGACCGTTCAAGATGACCAGTTGGGTTCATGACAGCAAAATGGAGTTTGTCAAAAACGATAATTATTGGGACGCCGCCAAGGTCCCGATGGCGAAGCTGGATCTCATTCTGGTGGACAACAACAGCACGGTGCTGACAATGTTCGAAAATGGCCAGCTGGACATGGCCGAGAATACGCCTGCCAGCGAGATTCCCCGGGTGATTAAGGAGGGAAAACTGAAGATATTTCCGTTCCTGGCCACCTATTATTATACCTTCAATGTCAGCCAGCCGCCCTTCGACAACCCCAAGGTGCGAAAAGCCTTCAGTCTGGCCATCGACCGCCAGAGCATCATCAGCCGGATCCTCCGGGCTGAACAACAGCCGGCCCTGGCCCTTGTGCCAAACGGTCTGCCTGACGCCAGCGCCGGCGAAGATTTCCGGCTGAAGGGCGGGAATTATCTCCAGGACAACGATGTCGCCACAGCCCAGAAGTTGTTGGCTGAAGCCGGCTATCCCGAAGGCAAGGGGCTGCCGGCCGTCACACTGCTGTATAATACGAGCGAAAGCCACAAAATGATCGCCGAGGCGGTCCAGGAAATGTGGAAAAAGAACCTGGGGGTAGTCGTCCAGCTGAGCAACCAGGAGTGGAAGGTGTTTCTCGACAATCTGGATAAACGCAACTACCAGGTGGCCAGGGACAGCTGGATCGGCGACTATGCCGACGCCATGACCTTCATCGACCTGTTCGAGTCTGAGGGTGGCAACAACACTCCCGGCTACAAAAATCCGGCCTATGACGCGCTGGTGAAGGCTGCCAAGTCGACGCCGGACCAGGCCGACCGGATCGCGGCGATGCACAGGGCCGAGAAAATGCTGATGGATGACGCAGTCATCGCCCCAATCTATTTTTACACCAATCCGGTCCTGGTCAGGGACAATGTAAAGGGCTACATCCGTTCGATCCTGGGGACGGTGTACCTGAAAGAAGCCTATGTCGAATAGGCGGTTTCCATTGACCCGGCAGGGTCCGAGGGAATATAATGAAATTAGAAAAGTTATCCAGTAGGAACCAATAAGCATTAGGAGGAATAGAATGGACAGCATCGACCAGACCATGGGTTGCAAAACCTGGGCGGTGGTAGGAGCCAACAACAATGACGATAAATTCGGCTGCAAGATATTCCGGTATCTGAACCGGGCGGGGAAATACCAGGTGTTTCCGGTCAATCCCGGACTGGAAGAGGTTCAGGGGCAGAAATGCTACGCCAGCGTGAAAGACCTGCCGGAGAAGCCGGACGCCGTGAATGTGGTGGTGCCGCCGCGGGTGGGCGAGCAGGTTATGCGCGACTGCGCCGAGGCCGGCATCAAGACGGTCTGGCTGCAGCCCGGCGCTGACGCCGATTCGGTGGTTAAATTGGGCAAGGAATTGGGGCTGGAAGTCATTTGCGCCTGCGTCCTGGTGGAAGGACGCCGCCGCGGTATCTAGGGTTAGGGTTCGAACTACGAAGAATAAAGGAGGATTACAATGGCGAACGTAATTGAGGCCAACGAGGGCAATTTTCATGAGGAAGTCTTAGAGGCCGACCAACCGGTATTTGTTGATTTCTGGGCGCCCTGGTGCGGTTATTGCCAGCGGCTGTCGCCGATCATCGACGAACTGGCGGCTGAAATGGGCGACAAACTCAAGATCGTAAAAGTCAACGTGGACGCAAACCGGAGCCTGGCCCAAAAACACGGGGTCATGAGCCTTCCCACGATGTTGATCTTCAAGAACGGCGAAGCGGTGGAAAAGCTGATGGGTTATATGCCCAAGGCTAATATTACCGCCAAGATCACGCCCCTGCTGTAAATAAATGCGAGCCAACGCGGACCGAGGGGTCCGCGTTTATTTTTTTTCTGATCGTTGGCTCCAGGCGGCCTGCTTGAAGCATGTGGAAATTTTGTAAAATTTATGATATTCTGAATATTGAGACATAAACGACATTGCGTCTGCCGGGAAACTGCTGCAAATCGATGGCGGGAGGAGGGTTAGGGAGTAACGGAGGCCACCTGGATAACTGGATAATTCGAAGGGAGTGTACGATGAATGACTTGGTCTCAAGTGTATAATCCTTTGGGGAACATCTGGTTTTCGGCTTTGATAGCAGCAATTCCGCTTTTTCTCTTACTGTATATGCTGGGAATAAGAAGGGCGAAAGGTCACTTAGCCGCCTTGCTCGGCACAGGCTCAGCAGTTCTGATTTCCATTCTGGTATGGGGTATGCCGGCCGGTCTGGCGATCAATGCCACTGTGATGGGGGCTGCCTTCGGCATTTTTCCCATCGTCTGGATTGTCATCAGCGGCCTGTGGATTTATAACATAACCGTGGAATCAGGCGAATTCGAAATCATCAAGAATTCTCTGGCCTCCATCACCGACGACCGCCGCCTGCAGGCCCTGTTCATCGCTTTCGCCTTCGGCGCTTTTATCGAGGGTACTGCCGGTTTCGGCACGCCAGTGGCGATTACGGCGGCGATGCTGGTGGGCCTCGGATTCAATCCGATTTACGCCGCCGGCATCTGTCTTTTGGCGAACACGGCGCCAGTGGCTTTCGGGTCGATCGGTATCCCCATCGTCACTGCCGGTCAGGTAACAGGCCTTGATCCGATGCGGCTCAGCCAGATCGTCGGGCGGCAACTGCCGCTGTTGTCGGTGATCGTACCTCTCTGGCTGGTTGTCACCATGTGCGGCTGGAAACGGTCGGTGGAGGTGCTGCCGGCGGTGATCGTCGCCGGACTGTGCTTCGCGGTGACCCAGTTCCTCACATCAAACTTCTCCGGCCCCTACCTGCCGGACATTGCTTCGGCCCTTGTCACCATCGTAGGCCTGCTGCTGTTCCTGCGGGTCTGGAAGCCGTCTTCCACCTGGCATTTCCCGGATGAAAAGCCGTCGGCGATAGGGAAAGCCGAGCTTCATTACAGCGGCGGCCGGGTTCTGCGGGCATGGGTGCCATATATCTTCATGGCGATCTGTGTGCTGCTGTGGGGCCTGGTGCCTGTGAAGAATGTTCTGAATGACATCTATATGACGAGTTTCAACTGGCCCGGGCTGCACAATGTGGTCATCAGGACGGCGCCGATCGTGGCCAAGGATACCCCGTACGCCGCGGTCTACCTGGTCAACCTGATGAGCGCCGCCGGAACGTGCGTCTTCTTCTCCGGCCTGCTGTCCCTGCTGGTTATCCCGAACTACGGCTACGGGCGGGCCATCGTCTGCCTGGGAAAGACGATCAGGCAGATCGTCTTTCCGATCATCACCATCGCGCTGGTGCTGGGACTGGCCTATATCATGAACTACTCGGGGATGAGCGCTACCCTGGGGCTGGCTTTCGCCTCCACCGGATCGCTGTTTCCGTTCTTCTCGCCGCTTCTCGGTTGGCTGGGCGTCTTTCTGAGCGGCTCGGATACGTCGTCCAACGCGCTGTTCGGTTCGCTGCAGAAGACCACCGCGGAGCAGATCGGCGTCGACCCCAATCTTATGGTGTCAGCCAACTCCACCGGCGGCGTCACCGGCAAGATGATTTCGCCTCAGAGCATTTCGGTGGCCACCGCGGCTACCGGCCTGGTGGGCGAAGAAGGGGTGATCTTCCGGTTCACCCTGATGCACAGCATCGCGATGGTGCTGGTCATCTGCGTCCTGACCTTCGCCCAGGCCTATGCCCTGCGCTGGATGCTGCCATAGCTAAGCGGCTGTTGAAAAACTTCGCCTAGCTGCGTTGCTCCTCAGAGTGTTTGCCTGCGTACTAAGTACGCAAGCAAACACTCTTCCGGGCGACCCGCACACAAATCGTACCGACTGTCACTGACAAGCCAGGAGCGCTGGTACAACCGGAATAATCAGGACGTGCTATGCTTGTTTTTGAACAGCCTGGAGTTGTATATATTCCGAGAAACCACAGGGCAGGAATGCTTCGTGGTTTCTTTTCTTGTTTATCCGTGTCAGCGCCTGACTCCAGGCTGCCAAGGAGAAAGACGGGGGAGCCAGCAGGCTCGCTTCGACGAATTTAGCGCAGGGGCGGGAATCATAAACGGCCCTTCCGCTGAATAGAAAATTAGGAAGCCGGGAAGGAAGGGCAGGGAAGGGAATGCAGCAGGAAGTCGTCCTGGTGGGGACGCCCAATGTCGGAAAAAGCGTGATATTCAACGCGCTCACCGGCCGCTATGTCAATGTATCCAATTATCCGGGCACGACGGTGGAGGTGGCCGGCGGCCGCTGCCGGCTGAAAAATAAAGTCTTCGCGGTCGTCGACACTCCCGGTATGTATTCGCTGTCGCCGCTGACCGAAGAGGAGCGGGTCACCCGGGCGCTGCTGCTGGCCCACAGGCCGGCGGTGGTGGTCCATGTGGCGGACGCCAGGAATCTCCGCCGGGGACTGCAACTGACCCTTGAACTCATCGACGCCGGTCTGCCGCTCATTCTTGATCTCAATCTGATGGATGAGGCCGCGGCCGCCGGCATCCGCGTCGATGTTCCGCAGCTGTCGCGATTGCTGGGTATACCGGTGGTAGCCACGGCGGCGGTGAAAAAAATCGGCCTGGAGAATCTGAAGGCTGCCATCGCCGATTATCGGGGCCAGAATATCGCTCCACCGGGGTTCAGCCCGGGAATCGAAGCCGTCATCGCCGGCATCACCGCCCGGCTGACAGGGGAATATCCCCTGGCCAAACGGATGATGGCTTTGCTGCTGCTGCAGGGGGATGAGGAAGCCAGGAACCTGATCCGCGGTGAAGACGAGTACTCAGCGATACTGGCCGCCACCGCCGTCGCGGCTGAGGTTTACCCGCAGCCGCTGGGCTATGTCATTGCCATGGAGCGGCAGGCGGTCATCGACAGGCTGCTGGCCAAGGTCGTCAGTACCGGCAGGCCCCGCCGCCGAACCTGGGCCAACCGGCTGGACCGGCTGACCAGGCAGCCGCTGACCGGGGTGCCGCTTCTGCTGCTGGTGCTGTATTACGGGCTGTATAAATTTGTCGGCGGCTTCGGGGCGGGGGTCCTGGTGGAGTATATCAATGATGTGGTTTTTGCTCAGCACTTGACGCCGCTGGTGACTTACGCGGCCGAACGCTATCTGCCGTGGGAATGGCTGCAGTCGATGCTGGTGGGCGATTACGGTCTTTTTACCCTGGGGCTGCGGTACGCCGTGGCTATTATCCTGCCGGTGGTGGGAACCTTTTTCCTGGTGTTCGCGCTGCTGGAAGACTGCGGCTATCTGCCGCGGCTGGCCATGCTCCTGGACGGTCTGTTCCGGACGATTGGCCTGAACGGCCGGGCGGTCATACCGATGACTCTGGGGCTGGGCTGCGGGACGATGGCCGTGTTTGTCACCAGAACCCTGGAAACCCGCCGGGAGCGTCTTCTGGCCACCTTTTTGCTGTCGCTGGCGATACCCTGCTCGGCTCAGCTTGGGGTTGTCCTGGCGCTGCTTTCGGATAACGGCTGGACGGTACTGGTATGGGCGGCCTATATCGGGCTGATATTCCTCGCCGCCGGCTGGCTGAGCGCCAAAATCCTGCCTGGTGAACGCAGCCCGTTTTATCTGGAGATACCGCCGCTGCGGCTGCCGGTCCCAGGCAATGTGGCGATCAAGGCTTATACCCGGATGGTGTGGTATTTTGCCGAGATCCTTCCGGTGTTTATTTTGGCCGGTCTGCTGCTGTGGCTGGGTGACCGCAGCGGCGTCCTGGCATATATTATAAAAACGATGGAACCGCTGATGGGGCTGCTTGGTCTGCCCCCGGAGGCGGCCGAAACCTTTCTGCTGGGTTTCTTCCGGCGCGATTACGGCGCGGCGGGGCTTTACGACCTGGCGGCCAGCGGTCTGCTCAGCGACCGGCAGCTGCTGGTGGCGGCTGTCACCATTACGCTGTTTGTGCCCTGCGTCGCTCAGTTCCTTGTGATGATCAAGGAACGGGGGCTCATCGCCGCGCTGGCCATGATGCTGCTGATCGCACTGATTTCCTTTGCCTCAGGCTGTCTGGTGTATCGACTGTCGGCACTTTTCATATCCTGAGGTCACTAACAACACAGGAGTTGACCCGGATGGCGAGAGAAACGCCGCTGGTGAACTTGAGGCGGGGCGAGCGGGGCGTTGTCGCCACCCTGCCCGCTGAGGCGAGGCATTTACATAAGCTGTTGGTTTTCGGGGTGCTGCCGGGAACGGAAATCGAAGTGCTGCAGGTGTTTCCCGGCTATGTGATCGCCGTCGGCAATACCATGCTGGCGCTGGACCGGGAGATCGCCGGCAGCATCACGGTGATCAGCAACCAAGGCAACAAAAAGTAAAAGACAGGAGCAATCTCCTGTCTTTCATTTCAGTGTGCGTTTATTGGCCGCAACCGCAACCGCAGCCGCAGCCGCATTCTCCCTGCGCTGCCTTGTTCAGGTCGGCGACGAGCGCATCCACATCGATGCCGTGAGCCTGGGCCCCCTGTTCGATATTCTCAAACCGGGCGGCGGCGCAGCCAAAGCAGCCCATACCGTAATTACGGAATATTTCAATGGTTTTCGGATATTTCTGGACCACCTCGATAATACCGAGATCCTTGGTGATGACCACGAGGCTGACCCTCCTTTCTTATGGAAAAGTTTTCTGAATCAAAGACATTATATCATACCGGACACCGGCCTGACAGTGGTCGAAAGAAGAAAGTGGATAAACGTAAAAAAGAAAATGGAAAGAGCCCGTAATGATCTTCGCTACAGCCAATGCTCATCATTACATACCTGCACGCAATCTTTCGACTACATACAAGCATTACACAACCAACACTGACCTTTGCTCGACTACCAAAAGTACCTTGGAAACCTACTGCAATCTCCCGACTGCAATAGACCTCGAAAAGGTCCCCGGAAAACCTACGGAACCCTTGGCAGTCTTAGCTCGACCACTATACATCCCTTTTGACCACACGGCAACAGTTGAGCTGTCGTACAGCCTTACAAGACATACAGCGATCTGCCCGCCGACCAATACCAAGCCTTACAGACCTGATATTAATCTTTGGCCGACCAATACCGAACCCCGGTTGCGAGATCCGATACCGATCTTGGCTCGACCATTACGAACCCTTACGCTCATATTATGGTTCGTTTGCATCGCCATTATTCAAAAAGATTCTAGCATTTTTTGTCGATCCAAGTTAAAATACTAGTATTACAATAATACTAGGTGAAAAATATGTGCAAAGTGGCCTTCTCGCTGGGTCCGTTCGTTTTCTACTGGTACGGCATGACGATCGCCGTGGCCGTCCTGGCCGCTTTTGCCGTGGTTTTCTGGCAGTTGAGGCTTTTTCGCGATCCGCTGCTGCCTCTGGTCGACCTGACGCTTTACGGCGTGCCGGCCGGCATCGTCTGCGCCAGGATATTCTATTGTCTAGCCAACTGGGGACTCTACCGGAACCATCCCCTGGAAAGTCTTTATATCTGGCAGGGCGGTCTGTCCATTGCCGGAGCAATGACCGGTTTTATCGCCGTTCTTTATTCCTACGTCCGGGCCAACAACCTGTCGTTTTGGCACTGGACCGATCTTCTCGCCCCGGGGCTCGCCATCGGACAGGCGGTGGGGCAGTGGGCCAACCTGATCAGTCAGGAAGCTTTCGGACGCCCTGTGAACTCGTCCTGGGGCGTTTACCTCGATTATGCCCTGCGGCCCGCCGGTTATGAGCAATATGACTATTTTCAGCCTGTTTTCGGCTACGAATCGGCCTGGAATATGGTGTTGTTCCTGGTGTTGGCAGTTTTGGCCATCGGCCAGCGGAAGTACAAGTGGCTGCAGCCGGGGAGTTTATTTTTGCTCTATGTAGGCTTTTATTCCCTTGGTCACTTCTTTCTGACCGGCCTGCGCTTCGACAGCGACCCGGTCTCGGTCTTATCGGTCCAGGCTGTGAGCGCTGCGACGGCCGCAGCAGCTTTCCTGTTTTTTATCCGCGTCAATCGCCGCGCTGCCGCAGCCAAGCGGGCAGCATAAAGAGATCTGTTAAGACGCTGTCGATGCCGAGGGCCTCATTTGCAGCCGGAGGTTTTCCACCGGCTGTTTTGTTATTGGCTGATCGGCATAATAACCGCAGGCATTGCATCAGCTGTCCTTATTGCGGTAAAATGTTACTATATTTTGTTGTTTTAAGGAGAAAGAAATGGCAATAACAAAGGTAAAAGAGTATTTCAGGAAATATGGCCGGGAAAAAGATATATTGGAGTTTGCGGTATCCAGTGCAACGGTGGAGCTGGCCGCGCTGGCTGTGAACGTGATTCCCGCCAGGATCGCGAAAACGCTGTCTTTCCGAAGCGACAACGGCTGTACTCTGATTGTGACCGCCGGGGATGCCAAGGTGGATAACCAGAAATTTAAACAAGAATTCGGAATCAAGGCAAAGATGCTGTCGCCGGATGAGGTTCTTGACTTTACAGGCCATGCGGTTGGGGGCGTTTGTCCGTTCGCCCTTCCCAGTCAGGATGTCGCGGTTTATCTTGATATCTCGCTGCAACGTTTTGCTACTGTTTTCCCAGCCTGTGGAAGCGATAATTCGGCGATAGAGCTTACCTGTGACGAACTCTTTCAGTATGCGCAGGGGATAACCTGGATTGATGTCTGCAAAGACTGGAATTCTTGACTGGGAAATCTTCCTGACCACCAGACCGACTGCAGGATTTTACCGGGGCGAAAGGCATTGACGTCTGCCGCCCAAGGGTCTAAACTAAAGGAAGAATGCCAGGAGAACAGGGGAACATCTTTGCACGGCGTTGTGCGGAGGGGGAGTCGGTGTGCGCTACAGAAATCTGGTGATGGCACTTATTGCCGCGGTGCTGCTTGTTTCGCTGTTGGCTTCTTCCGGCGTCGGTACCCGGGCGATAGCCGGTCGGCAGTATCACCCCGCCAACCTGATCGATATTCCGGTTCTCAACTATCACAAGATCGATGCACACTACAGCAGCGCGCTGTCCCTTTCCCCCCAGGAATTTGACGAGCAAATGAGCTATTTGTACGAAAATGGCTATCATACCATCACTCCCGATCAACTCATGTCCTATCTCAAATACGGCCATGACCTGCCGGAGAAACCGGTATTGATCACTTTCGACGACGGCTATTTCGACAACTACACCCAGGCCTTCTTCATCATGAAGAAATATGGGTTCACTGGCACTGTTTTCCTTGTGACAAGCAAAATCGGCCAGGACGCACGGTTTATGAGCTGGAGCCAGGTCCGGGAAATGCAGCAGAACGGCTTCGTGTTTGGCTCTCATACCGTCAATCACCAGCCCCTGACCGGCCTGAGACCGGAAGAGGCTCTCGGCGAACTGGAGGAATCCGGCCGGGTAATCGAGCAGCAGCTTGGGGTCAAGCCCCGCTATTTTGCCTATCCGTCCGGGGCGTATAACCAGCAGGTGGAGCAACTGGTGCGCCAAGCCGGCTACAGGGCCGCGTTCACGGTGCGCTACGGCCAGGCCGGACTGGAAAGCGATCCCATGGCCATCGAACGGATCCCGATTTTCAAAAGCTCGCAGAGTTTCCGCAGTTTTTATTACCGTCTGACCGCCGCTCCGCTGCTGGAAAGACTGGGCCTGATTCATTAATTTTGAAAAATAAAATAAAATTTTTTTAAAAATTTTTTCCCCATATATAGCGGGAGTCACCATAATGTGTCACTACATCTTGTTGATTTGGCTGTCTGAAAGGCCCGGAATAGCGCGAACTGACTGAACGTCCTTAGAAAATCCTTCATTTTTTTGAAGGATTTTTTTATTATAGCGAGAAATGATAGTAAAAGTGGTGAAATGTGGTGTAAAGTGGTTGAAAAAACCGCAAAGGTGGTGGTGAGGCCATGTTTATGGGTGAATACTCCCACACAATAGACAATAAAGGGCGCCTCATCTTTCCAGCCAAGTTCCGTGATGAACTGGGCGAGAAGTTTATCGCCACCAAGGGTCTTGACAACTGCTTGTTCGTATACACCCAGGAAGAGTGGGCCATCCTAGAAAATAAGCTGAAGCAGCTGCCATTGGCCAAACCCGAGGCCCGGGCTTTCGTCCGGTTCTTCTTCGCCGGGGCGGCGGAGCTGGAGGCCGACAAACAGGGGCGGGTTTTGCTGCCCACCAACTTGAGGGAACACGCAAGGCTGGATAAAGATGTCATCGTCATCGGGGTTTCCAGCCGGATTGAAATATGGGGCAAAGAAGCCTGGGACGAATACAACAGCAAGATTGGACCCGAGGTTACCAAGATTGCCGAGAATCTGGTCGATCTGGGAATCTAGACGGAGTGATCGTGCGTGGAATTTGAACACAAAAGCGTGTTGCTGGAAGAAGCGTTGGCTGCGCTCATCACCGATCCTGACGGTGTTTACGTCGATTGCACTCTTGGCGGGGGCGGACACGCCCTGGCCCTCAGCAAAAGGCTCAGCTCCGCAGGCTGGCTTGTCGGGATTGATCAGGACCCGGCTGCCATAGAGGCCGGCCGGACCCGTCTGGCGGGTGCCGCCTGCAAAGTCAGCATCATGTACAGTAATTTCCGGCAGCTTGCCGCGGTTCTCGAGGAACTGAAGATTCCGGCGGTAAACGGCGTGCTGTTCGATCTCGGAGTTTCTTCCCACCAACTGGATGTGGCTGAACGCGGCTTTTCCTATATGCAGGACGGACCGCTGGATATGCGGATGAATCCTGCCGGTGATCTTTCGGCCCATATGGTGGTCAACGGCTACTCGGAAGAGAAGCTCAGCGATATCATCCACCGCTATGGCGAAGAGCGCTGGGCAAAGCGGATCGCCAAGTTTATTGTCCAGGCCCGCGCCGTCCGGCCCATCGGGACCACCGGCGAGCTTATGGATATTATCAAAAAGGCCATTCCGGCCGCGGCCAGACGGGAAGGCCCGCACCCGGCCAAACGGACCTTTCAGGCCATCCGCATCGAGGTAAACGAGGAGCTGACAATCCTGCAGGCCGCCTTTACGGCGGCGGTGGACGCCCTGAAGCCCGGCGGGAGGATATGTATCATAACTTTTCATTCGCTGGAAGACCGGATCGCCAAACAAACGCTGCAAGAGTTGGCCAGAGGATGTGTCTGTCCGCGAGATTTCCCGATTTGCGTCTGTAAGCACGAACCTAGCGTTAAGATCATAGGCAAGCCGTTCACACCATCGCCGGCCGAGCTCGAAGGGAATCCAAGGTCCCGCAGCGCCAGGCTGAGGGTGGCAGAAAAGGTATAATCAGGGATGAATTTGTTCTAATTTCCAGGGAGGGAAAATACTATGTTAGTAAACCGCCAGCAAGAGTGGGTCGAAGTTACGCCGCCGGAACGGGTCAGGAAGTCTGCCGCCGCATCGACGCGCCGGGACAACAGTCTCAGGCGTAAATGCCTGCAGCTCATCCTGCTTGTTGTCGCCGCGGCGATGATGGTCACCATTCATAGTGAGATGTCGGTGCGGGCGGGTTATGACCTGGTCGACCTGAAGGAACAAGCTGCGAAACTGGAAAAAGAGAATGAATTGCTCCGCCTGGATATCGCCAGACTGAAATCGCCGGAGCGTATCCAACAGATCGCGATCCGCGATCTGGGTATGGTCCAGCCGAAAAATACTTATTACGCCACAACCAAACCGGAGTCGGGCCAACCGGACGCAGCGGTGGCAGGTAATCAGCCGGCCAAGGGTCTGGTCATTGTCAACAAGGCGGAGGCGAGTAAAGCGCGTTAAGTTTATTCAATGGAGGCGATCGCGTGGCGTCGGCTTCTCATGTCACTATTCGTAAAAGGGCAGCCCTGCTTTTTCTTTTTGTTGTGGTAGTCATGGTGGGACTCATCGGCCGGCTGGGGTATCTTCAGTTTTTCCGCAGTTCCTGGCTGACGGAGAACGCGATGGATCAGCGGATCAGGGAGATACCGGTGGAAGCCAGGCGGGGAATGATCTACGACCGGACCGGCAGGGAGCTGGCGGTCAGTGTGAGCACCGAATCGGTGTACGCCATCCCTGCGGAAATAAGGAGTCCCGAGGAAACAGCAGCCAAACTGGCTGCTATTTTGGCATTATGGGCCATTTGGTGGGAGAGAATAAAAACAAACTCCTGCGATACCCGGCGAAGCGGTGTATCACAGGGGTTTTCTTCCGCTGGTGACGCTGCGGTTCTTTCGGGTAGGACCCGGTAGCGGCCGGAGGGGGAGGCTGCCCTAAGCACCCGATAAACTCTTGTTGCGGCGCTAGGGGAGGAGTTTGGCGGCGATGAAGGCCGCCGCGTCCTTGTCCTTTTCCGGCAGGGCGTGGGCGTAAATCTGCATTACGGTACGGACGTCGTCGCCGATGCGGGCTGCGACCATCTTGAGGTCGTAGCCGTGAGCCAGCAGGTGGGTGACATGGGTATGCCGCAGGTCGTGGAGCCGCACTTTTTTGGTTATGCCGGCCCGCACCAGCAGTGAACGGAAGGTCCGGCCCAGGGTCGAAAACGGAACCAGCCGCCGGTTGTCGCCGGTGAAAACCAGGCCGCCGTCAGGGGTCCACAGGTCGTTTCTGAGAATTTCCAGGACCGCCGGTTCTACCGCTATGGTCCGCCACGACCCCTGGGTCTTGGGCGTGCCGCGAACTTGTTTGCCGGCGATCTCGACAATGTTCTCCGACACTTTCAGCACACCGTTCGCCAGGTCGATATTCTCCCAGCGCAGGCCGACGATTTCACCCCGGCGCAGACCGGTGGACAGGGCGAGGAGGATAACATGGTAGATCTGCCTGAACCCTCTTTTGACTTCTGCAGCGAAGGCTCTGGCGGCTGCGAGCAGCCGCAGCATCTCGTCTTCGGTCAGGATATTTTGTTCTTTCGGCTGCCTGGGAATGGGTCCGGCCCCGGTGGCGGCGTTTCGACCGAGACAGCCCTCAGTCACCGCCAGGGCCAGAATGTTGTGCAGAATCGCCCGGTGCTGGCTCAGGGTGGCCGCGGACAGTCCCTCCTGGGCCTTGGCCCGCAGATAGTCGTTGACATGGGCTGTGGTCAGTTTCGTCAGCTTGCAGCGGCCGAGGAGCGGCAGGATATGCTTGACGCAGGCCAGCTCGTAAGCGGCGCAGGTCTTTTCTTTGGCGGTGAATTTCTTGATCGACAGCCACCTTGCGGTGAACTGTTCTACGGTGGTACCGCCGGACAGGACCGGGCCCATGGTCTGATGGCCGGCTTTAAGCCTGTCGAGCATTGCAACAGCTTCCCGCTGGGTTTTGGCTGTGAAGGATTTCCGGCGTTGCCTGCCGCTGGCGTCATAGCCCACAGTCACCTGAATTTTGAATTTATCCCTGGCCAGGCGCTGGAGCGAGCCATCACCCCTGGGCCGGCGTTTTTTCGGCGTTGTGGCCAAAGCTATCTCCCCCTTATAGGAAAATGTACCGCCGGCGGAGGGGAATTAGAACCGGGCGGTCAAATGTTTCAGCCGCTGTCGCCGAACGCGGCTGGAGGAGAAGGATGAAAGCGGCGCCGGGTGGAATAAAGCTTAAGGACAAAGATGGTTCGGGAACGGCGGTGACAGCGTGAAAGTCAAAGAGATCATGATTCCGGTCAGTCCGCTGGTTATGACCGGGAACGGCGGACCGACGGACAGTCCTTTGTCGGCCGGGAGCGATTTTCTGCCGGTGGTCGATGGTGAGGGGCGGTATATCGGTTCCATCGATCTTGTCGGCAGGACGCTCGAGAGCGGGGGCGCCGGGCAACCTGACGACATTTGGACCTTTCCGGCCCGGGATGTGGTCTGCGTTGCCGGCGACACCGACATCGACTCGCTGCCCAAGGATACCGCCAGGGCGGTGGTTGTCGATGAAACGGGCCGGGTTATCGGGACAGTCGGACCGGTGGACTTTTTACGGACAGTGAGCCACAGCCTGGCCGAATTCAAGGAACAGTTATATGCGATCATCAATTCCGCCCAGAACGGCATCCTGGCCATCAATGACCGCGGGGTTCTCATCCTGGTCAACAATGCCGCCGAGGAGCTGACCGGCAAGAATAAGGACGAACTGATCGGCCGGCACGTCAGCGAAGTCATTCCCAACTCCCTTCTGCCTCAGGTTCTGGCGATGGAAAAGCCGCTGCTGGGTCAGAAAATTGGCCTTGGCGATACTGCTGTGATGGCCAACTATTCCCCGATCATCGCCAACGGCAAGGTTATCGGGGCGGTGTCGGTGTTTCAGGATGTGTCGATCCTGGAAAACACTTTTCAGGAACTGACCCAGGTCAAGACCCTCAGCAAGGAGCTGGAGGCGATCATCAATTCCTCCTATGACGGCATGTTCATAACCGACGGTCAGGGAGTGGTGCTCCGGGTCAACAAGGCTTATGAGCGCATTACCGGCATCAGGGCCGAGGAGGTCATCGGCAGGAGCATGCGGCGCCTGGTCGAGGAGAAGTACTACGATCAGTCGGTGACTCTGCTGGTGCTCGAGTCGAGGAAAAGCATGACCATCAATCAGACGGTGAAAGGCGACCGCAAATTACTTGTCACCGGTAACCCGATGTTCGACGATGCGGGTGAGATTGTCCGGGTGCTGACCAATGTGCGGGACGTAACCGAGCTTGTCAGGCTTCAGGACAAGCTGGCCAAAACCCAGGAGCAGACCCTGAAGTATAAGACTGAGCTGACCCATCTGCGGTCGATGCAAATCAAGGAGGAGGATCTGGTCTACCGCAGCCAGGCGATGGCCCAGGCGGTAGAACTAGCCCTTAAAGTGGCCGAGGTGGATTCCACCGTCCTTATCACCGGTGAATCCGGCTCCGGCAAAGAACTGATCGCCAAGCTGATTCACAAGCACGGCAAAGGCGCGGGCACACCCTTCATCAAGATCAACTGCTCGGCCATACCGGACCAGTTGCTGGAGTCGGAATTGTTCGGCTACGAGGGAGGGGCGTTCACCGGGGCAAAAAAGGAGGGCAAGCCCGGTCTTTGTGAACTGGCCCATCATGGGACGCTGTTCCTGGATGAAATCGGCGACCTGCCGCTGCTGCTGCAGGCCAAAATACTGCGAACCATCCAGGAGAAAGAAGTTGTAAGAGTCGGCGGGACCAAGGCGATCAACGTGGACATCAGAATCGTCGCCGCGACGAACCGGGATATGACCGAGATGGTTAAGGCCGGAAAATTCCGGCAGGACCTGTATTACCGGCTGATGGTGGTTCCGATCCATCTGGCTCCGCTGCGGGAGCGGAAAGAGGATATTCCCCTCTTAAGCAAGTATTTTGTCGATAAGTTCAACAAGCGGTTTCGCTACAGCAAACGAATGGCGCCGGCGGTGGTTGACAAGCTGATGGAGTATTCCTGGCCAGGCAACGTCCGGGAACTGGAAAATGTCATCGAGCGGATGATGGTTACCGCCGCCGGCAATGATCTGACTGAGGAGTTGCTGCCGGAAACGGTCCGCAAGAAGGTTTTTTTGCCGAAACAAGGGGCCAGGCTGAAGACTGCGGTAGAACAGACCGAGGCTTTTTTGCTGGCCGAAACCTACCGGGAGCATCCATCCTGGCCGAAGGTGGCGGAAATCCTGGGAGTGGACCGGGCGACGATTTTCCGCAAAGCCGCCAAGTACGGGCTGCTGAAAAAAACGTAACGCAAGTCTCAATATTGCGATTGATGCAAAAATGCGACTAGCCGCGGAAAAACAGGTTAAAATAGTTTTTTGAATTATCTGAATGTCGCATTTGTGCGACGGAAAAATACTGCCCGAAAGAGAAGCCTTGAAGTAAATCAAGGCTTCTTTCTGTTGGCACGAAATTTGCAAGTAAGTACAAATGCGACAATGCCGGGGAGGAGGGAAAAAATCAGCTTTCGCTAAGGGACGACGCAGGAAAATCCAAATCAAACTGGAAAGGATGTTACTATGAGCTTGTTAGGACCGGTTTATAAGCGCGAATATGGCAAGGAGCAACCGTATATTCCTTTTGGTCCGTTTCATCTGAGGATTCCCTTCATCCACTATCGGTTTGAGCTGCCTGACTTTATCCAAGGTCTTATCATGTGCGCCGTCTGCCTGGGAATTATTCCGATATTGCAAGAATATCTCGGCATGTCCTTTGAAGTTGCCATTACCATTGTCATACTGAACGGTTTTTTCTATCTGTGGCACGCCCACCTGGGCGACCCGGTGGTGCCTGGTTGGATCACGCCGGCCATTCCGCTTCTCCTGCTGTGGCTGAAGACCTTTCCTGAAGGGGTGGCCAGGATGCATGCCCTGATCGCCTTTGAATTCGAGTTGGGCGTGTTTTCTCTGCTGCTGGGCTCGACCGGCCTGGCCAAACGTTTCGTCGACCTTGTTCCTGACGCCTTAAAGGCCGGCATTCTGCTGGGGGCCGGTATCGCGGCGGTCCGGCTTGTGTTTCAGCCAGGCGGACGCTTTGACCTCTATCCCTGGACCATCACCATTGCCATCGGTTTTGCCTTTTACATCCTTTTCTCTAACCATTTCAAGACTCTGCGCAACAGGAACATGGCGCTCAAGCACCTGTCGGATCTGGGGCTGATGCCGGCGCTGGTGCTGGCCATCTTCGTGGCGCCGCTGGTCGGCGAGTTGCCCTGGCCCACCATCCAGTGGGGCTTTACCGTTCCGCAGTTTTATACTTTGTTCACTGAGTGGACGCCTTTTTCGGCCCGGATCGGTTTTCCGCCGCTGGAGCTTTACATGAAGGCGGCTCCGCTGGTGGTGGCTGTGTATATCGTGCTGTTCGGCGAATTGATCCAGGCCGAGGCGCTGATTGACGAAGCCCGCGAATTCCGGCACGGCGATGAGGACGTTCATTTCAACGCCAACCGCAACAACATGATTGTCGGCATCCGTAATATCGGCATGTCGATGATGGGCCCCGACGCTTCGATGTGCGGCCCGATGTGGGCAGCCATGCAGGTGGTGGAGTGCGAGCGCTACAAGCACGGCCCGGAAGCCATGGACAGCCTGGTGGGCGGTGTGGCGTCCTTCCGGCTGGGGACCTTTGTCAGCTATTTCATACTGCCTATCGTCACGCTGGTCAAGCCTATCCTGCCGATTTCCCTGGCGCTCACCATGCTGGTCCAGGGCTATGTCGCAGTCCGGGTAGGCGTCCTGAAAGCCAGGACCTTCAATGACCTCGGCGTCGCCGGCATTGTTGCCGCGGTGCTGATTACCCGCGAGGCGGCGGCGGCTTTCGGCGTAGGCATCATTCTGTGTCTTTTGATCTACGGCAAGGATATTTTCCGCAACTGGAGCACCTATGACAAAAGCAAGGACCCGGTGTTCAACAGCCGCATCAGCGACTCGGAGTAGCTTTTCCGCGCTTGTCTCTTTGCTGGCAGGTAGCTTATTTAAATTCTAAGGAGTGTGGTTCCAAATGGCTCTTAAAACCGGACAACAGTATGAAGACAGTCTGCGCAAACTCAAATTCAAGGTATATCTGCAAGGCGAACTGGTGGAGAATCCGGTGGATCATCCGATCATCCGTCCGTCGATGAATTCGGTAAAGATGACGTACGATCTGGCCCAGGATCCCGAGTTCGAGGATCTCATGACCGCCAAGTCCCATCTTGACGGCCAGAAGGTTAACCGCTTCTGCCATCTGCACCAGAGCACCGACGACCTGGTGAAAAAGGTGAAAATGCAGCGCCTGCTCGGACAGAAAACCGCATCCTGCTTCCAGCGGTGCGTCGGCATGGACGCCATCAACGCCGTGGACAGCGTTACCTTTGAAATGGACAAAAAACTTGCCACCAACTATCACGACCGGTTCCTCAAATTCCTGAAAATGATGCAGGATGAGGATCTGACGGTGGACGGAGCCATGACCGACCCCAAAGGCGACCGGAGCCTGCCGCCCCATAAGCAGCCCGACCCGGACCTCTTCGTCCATGTGGTGGAAAAACGCGACGACGGTATCGTCGTCCGCGGCGCCAAAGCCCACCAGACCGGGGCCATCAATTCCCACTGGATTCTGGTCATGCCCACCATCGCCATGAGCAAGGAAGATGCCGATTACGCCGTATCGTTCTGCGCCCCGGCCGACGCCGAGGGGATCTTCTACATTTACGGCCGCCAGTCCTGCGACACCCGCAAGCTGGAAGGCAGCGAACTTGATGTCGGCAACTGCCAGTTCGGCGGCCACGAAGCCCTGATGGTCTTCGACAATCTCTTCATTCCCTGGGAGAATGTCTTCATGTGCGGCGAATACGAATTCAGCGGCGCGCTGGTGGAACGCTTCGCGGGTTATCACCGGCAGAGCTACGGCGGCTGCAAGGTCGGCGTGGGCGACGTGCTGATCGGCGCCGCGGCGCTGGCGGCCGACTATAACGGCGCAAACAAGGCCTCCCATGTCAAAGACAAACTGATCGAGATGGTTCATTTGAACGAGACACTTTATTCCTCCGGCATCGCCTGTTCGGCCGAGGGTTCGAAAACTGCTTCCGGGACCTATCTGATCGATCTTTTACTGGCCAATGTCTGCAAACAGAACGTGACCCGCTTCCCCTACGAGATCACCCGGCTGGCGGAAGACATCGCCGGTGGGCTGATGGTCACCATGCCGTCCGAGAAGGACCTGCGCCATCCGGAAATCGGCAAAGTAGTGGAAAAGTATTTCGGCGCCGTCTCCTCGGTTCCCACCGAGCATCGGATGCGGATCCTGCGGCTGATCGAGAACCTCACTCTGGGCACGGCGGCTGTCGGCTACCGCACCGAGTCGATGCACGGCGCCGGCTCGCCTCAGGCTCAGCGGATCATGATTGCCCGCCAGGGTAATATTGAGCAGAAGAAAGAACTGGCCAAAGCCATCGCCGGTATCCCCGATGCGGCAGCGGCAAAAGAGGCTGCGGCTTCCAAGTAACAGCACCATTTGAGATGTCGACATGTCGCCGGAGCTTATCAGCTCCGGCGACCCATTGGTCTTGAAGACTTGGCGGAAGGTGAGGAATTAGTTTGAGCCAGTGGCAAAGCAAGGTTAAGAATAAGCTGGTATCGGCTGCCGAGGCGGTGCAAAGGATAAAATCCGGCGACAGGGTAGTCACCGGCCACGCATGCGGCGAGCCGGCGGCGCTGATCGACGCCATGGTGGCAAGGGCCCCGGAGCTTGAAGCGGTGGAAGTCGTCCATATGGTGGCGATGGGGCAGGCCAAATATGCTCAGCCGGGTATGGAGCGGAGCTTCCGCCACAACGCCCTTTTCGTGGGGGCGTCCACCCGCAAAGCCCTGGAGGAAAAGCGGGCCGACTACACGCCCTGCTTTTTTTCGGAAATACCGCGGTTGTTTCAAAGCAAAATCCTGCCGGTCAACGTCGCCCTGATTCAGGTAACACCGCCGGATGAAGAGGGCTATGTCAGTTTCGGGGTGTCGGTGGACTACACTCAGGTGGCGGCGGAGTGCGCCGACCTGGTCATTGCCCAGGTGAACCCCCTTTTGCCGCGTACCGGCGGGGCTAAAATCCATCTGGATGATATAGACTATATCGTGGAAGAAGAGCAGCCTGTCATCGAGCTGAAGCCGCCGCAGATCGGCGATGTCGAGAAAGCCATCGGCGAAAACGCGGCCAGCCTCATTCCCGACGGCGCCACCCTGCAGCTGGGTATCGGCGCCATTCCCGACGCCGTGCTGCTGTTTTTGCGGAACAAGAAAGACCTCGGGATCCATTCGGAGATGTTTTCCGACGGCGTTGTGAGCTGGCCGAGGCCGGAGTGATCACCAACCGGAAAAAGACCATCAATCCCGGGAAATTCATGGCTACTTTCCTGATGGGGACCCGCAAGCTGTACGATTTCGTTGACAACAACCCGAGTGTCGAGCTGCACCCTGTGACCTATATCAACGATCCTTACGTCATCGGCCAGCATGACAATATGATTTCCATCAATTCGGCCCTGCAGGTCGATCTGATGGGGCAGGTGAACGCCGAGATGATCGGTTCCCGTCAGTTCAGCGGCATCGGCGGCCAGGTCGATTTCATCCGGGGCGCCAGCCGGTCCCGCGGGGGTAAGTCGATCATCGCCCTGCCTTCCACCGCCTCAGGGGGAAAGATTTCGCGGATCTGCCTGGAACTTGACCGGGGCGCCGGAGTATCGACTTCACGCAACGATGTGCACTATGTAGTCACCGAGTATGGCGTGGCGGACCTCAGGGGCAAGAGCCTGCGTCAGCGGGCCGCAGCCCTGATCGCCATCAGCCACCCGGATTTTCGGGAGAAGCTGACCGCCGAGGCCAAGGAGAAAGGCCTGCTGTAACAAAACAAGACCCGCTGCCGATGGAAGCCTGGTGGAAACGAAATCTGGCGAAAGCGCCCGGAGGGTTGATCTATGCCGGTCCTTACCTTTATGCATGATCTTTTTTCCTTTGCCCGCGGATCATACGAGCGGATCGTCGGCCGCCATACCCGGCGTTTTTGCAGCCGGGCGGCGCAAAAGGCCAAAAACGACGCCCAGAAGAGGCTGCTGCTGGTGGCGGCGGTGTGTGCCGACGAGCTGCTTGCCGCGATCTTCGGGGTGAGCGAAAAAAGCCGCGGGAGCGGGCTCTCTGCCGCGGTCCCGGCCGGAGCCGACAAGACAAAGGTGCGGGAGGCGATGCGGATTTATCTGTCCGCCCTTCTGATCCGGCTGGGCAGCGGCAAAACGCTGCTGCTGGAGAAGACCGGTGTTGGCGAAGAGGACTTTCTGCGGCTGTGGTGTCAGGTTTTCGAGTATCAGCCGGCCGACATGTTGCATTTTGACCAGGAACTCGGGCCGGCTTACCAGAGCAATGGTGAGGCAGAGCTGGCCGCCGCCGCTGCCGGCCTTATCTGCAGCCAGCTTTTTGGCAGCGTGGACGGCATCGAGACCGCCTGGCTCCAAGAGCGGCTGGCGGACGATGCGGCGGCGATGATCCGCGTCCTTGAGACGCTGGGAGGGAGGGATGAATTGTGTTCTCCATCGACCGGGAAGCCTGTGAATACATCAAGAAAAGGACCGGGGCGGTAGTAATCGCCATGACGCTGGAACCGGCCATCGGCGGCTGAGCCTGCTCAAACAAACGCGTAACAGGTAGTTACGTACCGGGTATTTCGCTGGGAGAACCGGCGCAGGAGGAAAAAGACCGTTATCTGAGTACCATCGTCGACGGAGTCACGGTGTATCATTCGTCCACCGTCGGGGTCAAGACCGGGTTTTCCGCTGTCCGGATCCGGCTGCGCAAGCTGCTTTTTTGGGGCTGGCTTGAACTGGAAGGGGCGAAAGCAGTTCCGGTCACGCAGGAATAAACAAGAAGGAACAGGCAATCTCAGCCAATGGCGCCTGTCTAAGTGCTTGCATCGCGGCCGAAGCGTCGTGTTCCCGATTATCCACAACGCCGCCGGCACTTTTGCGGCCTCGCGGGTTAAGGGCGGATTAACTTTCTGCAGGAATATTTTGTCCATAACCGAAAAGGAGCACCATCAAGGTGCTCCTTTTTCATGTCCATGCCAGTGGATGCGGCAGGAGAAGAGCCTGACGCGACGTAATAGTAGTAGTATTGTACATACCAGAACCAGCTGAAAACAGCGTATCGAAAACGGATGCAGGCGCTGCGTGCCTTTGAATTGTCTCCTGTTGCTCGTATTGATTATATTAATCATACCGTTACCGTGAATGGATAAAAATAGCGTATCGAAAACGGAGGGGTGTTTATGGCCAAGATTCCTTTCGGTCCTACTTATGACGAAATGCTCAACCCTGCCGCCGTTGCCGGCGAAGTTCGGGCAAAAGCGCTGCAGGCGCTTCAAGAAAACGAACTCGACCCTGTCAACTTGTTCAATATTACCTGGAAAAACGAAGCCGATCAGGTGCGCAAGGTGGTTTTGCCGCCGGAACTCACCGGGGTGTACGCCAATGTCGTTGTGTTGCTGGGGTATGGCTTTCCCTCCGGGTCCCACAAGGTCGGACCGGCCTACAGCACTTTGATCGAAGGACTGGTGGACGGCGAAATCATTCCCGGCGAGCACACCATTCTCGGCCCTTCCACAGGCAACTTCGGCATCGGCACCGCCTATATATCAAAGCTCCTCGGCTTTAAGGCCGTGGTCATCATGCCTGACAACATGAGTAAGGAGCGCTACGAGCGGATCCGCAAGTACGGCGGTGTGCTGGAACTGACCCCCGGCTCGGAGTCGGATGTCATTCTGACTTTGGAACGGACCCATGAGATGATGAAAAATCCCAAGAACAAGGCTCTGGCGCAGTTCGAGCTGTTTCCCAACTACCGCTTCCACCGCCACGTTACCGGCAACAGCGCCATCGAAGCGGTGCGGGGCGTTGGCAACGGCCGTATTGCCGGCTTCACCTCGGCGCCGGGTTCGGCGGGTACCCTTGCTGCCGGTGATCAGATCAAGGCTCTGTTCCCGGAAGCGAAGATCGCCGCCCTGGAACCGTATGAATGCTCTACCCTGGCCACCGGCGGCCGGGGCCAGCACCGCATCGAGGGCATCGGCGACAAGATGTGCACCCTGATTCACAATGTTCTGGCCACTGATTTTGTCATATTAATTAAGGATGAAGAAACGGTGCAGGGACTCAAAATCTTCCGGGATGGCGTGGAAAGTCTGGTACGGCTGGGGCTGGACCGGGACTTCGCCCTGGCTCTCAGGGACTGTTTCGGGCCGTCAGGCATCGGCAATGTGCTGGGGGCTATCAAGCTGGCTAAATTCCTGCGGCTCGGGCCTGGCGACAATGTCGTGACTGTGGCCACCGACGGTTTCGACCGCTACCAATCGGTGCTGGAGGAGCTGGACTGCCGCTATCTGGAGACGGCGCCCTTTGTCCTGGACCGCTGGGCCAACGACATCTTCCTGGGCGCGAAGGACGATGCGGTCTACGACTTCCGCCGGCCCTCCGTCAAGGAGCAGTTGTTCCGGCAAAAGGAGAGCGACTGGCTGAAGTTCGGTTATTCCCAGCAGTTTCTGGACTCGATGCGGGATCAGTCCTTCTGGGAAAACGAGTACGCCAAGGTGCCGCATTATAATAAGAAGATCGCCGAGATGCGCTCAGACCGTTGATAACCCCCCACCTGCTTTGCACCCGCAGGGGGCAGGCCGCATTTCTAAGCGCTGAAGCGCAAGAACTACGCACTTGGCCCCGCAAACCTATTGCTAGCGTACAACCGGTACGCGCGATGCTGTTAAATCAGCCAGTGCAAACCCTTATGCTTAAAGAGTTCTCGGAGGAAACGGTGCTGCGGTTCGCGGGGCCGTCGTGCATCTGGGGGGGGCTGAACGGCCTGAGGGTTTGGTTTATTAAGAAGTTGTTTCGACTTTCTTTTTCGGGCATAACGAGGAATCATAATGTTGAGTATAGGCAGGACCGCAAAAGTGATCGGCAGTGGCGCGGCGTTGCCGGATTTTTTTCGACTAGTATACCTGATGGTTTTTGGCAAGAAAAATACCTCGTAGAGTAGTCTTAATACTATCTCAACGAGGTATTATTTATGATGTAAGAACAGCGCCGTTCTTCTACGCCTGTTTCCCGGCGAGGATGCGTTCGGTGATTTTTTGAGCGGTGGGGGTTTTGGCAAGGCCGCCTTCTGAGGTTTCCCGCAGGGCCTTGGGCATGGACAGCCCGATCTGGTGCATGGCGGCGATGACCTCATCGGCGGGGATGACGCTCTGGATACCGGCCATGGCCATCTCGGCGGCCACCAGGGCGTGGACGGCCCCGAAGGCATTGCGCTTGACGCAGGGAATTTCCACCAGACCGGCCACTGGATCGCAGACCAGGCCCAGCATGTTTTTCAGGGACAGGGCGACGGCTTCGCCGCTTTGCTGGGGCGTTCCGCCGGCCATTTCCACGATGGCGCCGGCGGCCATCGCCGCCGCCGAACCGCATTCGGCCTGGCAGCCGCCGTAGGCGCCGGAAATCGAGGCATTTTCGGCGATGACCAGACCGATCACCGCGGCGGTAAACAGGCCGCGAATGAGGGCCGGATCGTCAAAGTGAAAGAATTCCGCCGCCGCCAGCATCGCTCCCGGCAGAATGCCGCAGGAACCGGCGGTGGGGCAGGCTACGATCCGGCCCATGCAGGCATTGAGTTCGTTTACCGCCATGGCGTAGGCGGCAGCCCTGGCGGCCACCGGCCCGGCGAGGCAGACGGGAGAGTCCGCCCGGGAGATCAGGCGGGCGGCGTCACCGCCGACCAGGCCACTGAAGGATTTTTCCTGCTGGGTCAGGCCCGTCTGGACCGACTCTCGCATCACCGTCAGGCTGGCTGCCATGTTGTCCCACACTGCCTGGGGCGAAGCGTCGCTTCGTTCGGTCTCCCAGCGCCAGCCGATTTCGGACAGCGGGATGGCCATTTCTTGGCTGATGGCCAGAAGATCGCTGATATGATTAAATTTGAACATATTCTTTCGCCTCCTACAGCGGTGGAATCATCAGGGCCGTATCGATGGAGGGTGCGGTGCGTATCGACTGCAGGCATTCGATCGCTATCGGCTGGTCGGCTTCGATGACGGCCAGAGCCTGAGAACCCCTCTGCCGGCGGGAGACCCGCATGAAAGCGATGTTGACGTTGTTGGCGGCCAAAATGCTGCTGATCATCGCCACGACGCCCGGCTTATCCTGATGGATGGAAATGAGGGTATGGTATTCTCCCGTCAATTCTACGGCGAAGTCATCGATTTTGGTGATGACGATATTGCCGCCTCCCACTGATGCTCCGACGATCCTGACTTTCTTGCCGGAGACTCCGGTCAGTCGGATAATCGCGGTGTTGGGGTGGGCGTCCCCCAGGTCCACCGGCGTAAAGCTGACCGCCAGTCCCTGCTGGCAGGCGGTTTCGAGGGAATCCCTGATCCGGATGTCGTCCGGAAGGTAGCCGAGCAGCCCGGCGGCGAGGGCTTTGTCGGTGCCATGGCCGCGATAGGTCTGGGCAAAGGAACCGTGGAGCTCAATGGCGGCGGCCACCGGCTGCTCGCCCAGAATAATCCGCGCCATCTTGCCCAGCCGGACGGCGCCTGCGGTATGGGAACTGGACGGTCCGATCATAACCGGCCCGATGATGTCGAAAATCCCTGGCATCCGGATCATCTCCCATAATAATCTTCCCTGCTCTGCCGAGTGAAATGGTTCACGCTCTGGTCTGACTATCAAGATTCGTCGCCTGCTTTGCAGATACCTGCCCCGGGGCAGCAGCCGGAATCGTCGATAATCCTCCGGGCCGGCGAATAAATATGTAGTGAAGTTCGGCGAGAGTGGGGTGAGACGGTGGAAAGCCCGGTGATGACGGTGCAGGAGGCGGCCGAGTACCTTAAAGTGTCGACAGATACGGTTTATGTCCTTGTTCGCGCCCAGACCTTTCCGGCGATAAAAATTGGCAACAGTTGGCGAATTTTGAGGAAGGAATTGGACGAATGGATGAGAAAGCAGTATAATGAAAAACCGGAGAACCTTTAAAAAACGGTAAGCACTTTTAAGCACTCGCCGGCTCGGCGGGGGGCTTCGCGAAGGAGATTTCTCCGGCATTTTCAGTGGTTGGCGGCGAAAGCGGCCTCTATTTTGGCATTAGATGCCAGCGAGCTTGCGAATAAACTGAAGCGGCGCCAGGCCTTTACCTGGATCAAACGCAAAGTTGACGAGCCGGCCGCGCTGGCGGTAAAGAAGCTCAATCTGCCGGGGATCGGGATTACCCAGGAAAGCCGCCGACAATATCCTTACGACACTCTGGCGGCCCACATGCTGGGATTCACCGGTATTGACAGCCAGGGGCTGGATGGCGTGGAGCTGACCTTCGACAGCTATCTGAAGGGACGGCAGGGCGGGATTGTGGTGGAGTACGACGCCCGCGGCCGGGAGATACCCTATGCCACCCACCGCTATGCACCACCGGTGGAGGGGCAGGATATTTACCTGACCATTGATGTGGTCATCCAGCAGATTATCGAACGCGAACTGGATAAAATCATCCGCGAAACCCAGGCCAAGGCGGCGACGATCATCGTCATGCAGCCGACTACCGGAGAGATTCTGGCCTTGGGCAACAGGCCGACTTACAACCCCAATCAGTTTGCCGCCTACCCGCCGAAGCTGTGGCGGGATGTGGCCGTATCCAACGCTTACGAACCCGGGTCGACCTTCAAGATCATCACCACTTCGGCGGCTTTGGGAGAACAGGTTGTCAGGCTGGAGGACCGCTTTTTCGATCCGGGGGTGGTGGAGGTCCAGGGACGCCATATTCACTGCTGGAAGGATGGCGGACACGGCAGCCAGAGCTTTCTTGAGGTGGTGGAAAACTCCTGTAACGTCGGCTTTGTGAACGTCGGCCTGCGTCTCGGGGCCGAGCCCTTTTACCGTTATATCCAGGCCTTCGGTTTCGGCCGGCCCACCGGGATTGACCTCCCGGGCGAGGCCAAGGGGATTATGCTCGACAAGGCCAAAATCAAGCCTATCAATATTGCGACAATGGCCATCGGTCAGAGTATCGCCGTCACGCCGATCCAGCTCCTTACCGCCGCTGCGGCGGTGGCCAACGACGGCAGGCTTCTGAGGCCGCAGGTGGTGCGGGAAGTACGCAGCAAGGACGGAGAAGTCATCAGGACGTTTCAGCCTGACCAGGTTGCCGAAGTGCTTGACGAGAAAACGGCCCAGACGGTAAAAGGAGTTTTGGAAAAAGTTGTTGAAGAAGGAACAGGCAGGGGTGCTTTTATCGAAGGGTACCGCATCGCCGGAAAAACCGGAACCGCCCAGAAGGTGGGCGAAGGCGGCTATGTGGCCGGGCGGTATGTGGCCTCTTTTGTGGGCTTCGCTCCGGCCGATCATCCGCAGATCGCGATGCTGGTGGTCATTGACGAGCCGGTGGGGCCTTATTACGGCGGGGTGATCGCCGCGCCGGTGTTCGGTGCGGTGATGCGGGATGTATTGCAGTATCTTAAAGTCGCGCCGCAGGACGGCATGGTTTCGACCGCCAAGGAAGCCCATGTTGTGGTTCCCAGTGTGATCAATTTTGCGCCTGCTGAAGCGGTGAGCGAGCTGAAAAAGGCGGGCCTGGGCGGACGGATCGAGGAGAGCGGCGACCGGGTCGCCGATCAGATCCCCAAACCCGGCAGCCGGGTGCCGCCGGGATCGAGCATTCTTTTGTACACCATGACACCGCGATACCTGGCCGGGGAGATCACCGTGCCGGACGTCGGCGGGTTGAGTCTGCGGCAGGCGGCCGACGCTCTGGCGGAACTGGGACTCGGCATCCGTCCGGCCGGAACGGGGGCCAAAACGGTCAAGCAGGATCCGCCGCCTGGCAGCAAGGTCCTGCCAGGCACGACAATAACGTTATATTTTGAATGATTACCGGCTAGATATGGCAAAACTGGTAATAATAAAGGAAAAATGCGGGAGGAACGGTTGTGGCCAAAAATTTGCGGGAGCTGGTGGGCTGTTTGGCGGGAGCCGAGGTCCAGGGCAGCTCCGACCGGGAAATTGTTCAGATAACCTATGACTCGCGTCAGGCCGGAGCGGGATCGCTGTTCGTCGCTCTGCCTGGCAGCAAGGTCGACGGTCACGACTATGTCGCCGCAGCCTGCCGCCAGGGAGCGGTGGCTGTTCTGGTGGAAAAGGACGTGGTTGCCGGCCCTGAAGTCACGGTGATCAAGGTCGCCGATACCCGGGCCGCGATGCAGGCGATGGCGCCGTTCTTTTTCGATTATCCCAGCAGCAAGCTCCGTATGATCGGGGTGACCGGCACCAACGGCAAGACGACAACAACCTACATCATCCGGGCGATCCTGCAGCAGGCGGGTTTTCGGGTCGGTCTTATCGGCACGATCAACAGCATCATTGACCAGCAGGTCCTTCCGGTCAAGAATACCACGCCTGATGTCATCGAACTGCAAGGGCTGCTTGCCGATATGGTGGAAGCCGGGGTAGAGTACGTCGTGATGGAAGTGTCTTCCCACGCACTGGCCCTGAACCGGGTGAGCGGCACCGAATTCGATGTCGGGGTGTTTACCAATATAACCCGGGATCATCTGGATTTCCATATTACTTTCGCCAACTATATCGAGGCCAAGGCGGGGCTGTTCCGGCTGCTGTCGGCTCCGGGGGCGACAAAAACCGGCAAGACGGCGGTGGTGAACAGCGACGATCCGGCGGCCCAGGCCATGCTGGACAGCTGCGATTGCCGCCATATGACCTACAGCGTGGCTCACAGCGCCAATCTTAAGGCTGCGGATATCGATGTCCGGGCCGACGGGGCGGCCTTTACCGTGACCGGGCCGTTCGGAGCGGCGCGGCTGGCGCTGAAGATAACCGGTATATTCAATGTTTACAACGTCCTGGCCGCGATGGGCGCCGCGCTGGCGGAAGGAATAGATCTGGGACTGATCAAAAAGGCTGTGGAGGAGTTTCGCAGCGTACCGGGCCGGTTCGAGCTGGTGGACGCCGGGCAGCCCTTCACGGTTATTGTTGATTACGCCCATACCCCTGACGGCCTGGAAAATATTTTGAAGACGGCCCGGCAGTTCGCCAAACGCCGGATTATCGTCGTTTTCGGCTGCGGCGGCGACCGGGACCGCACCAAGCGGCCGATTATGGGGAAACTGGCGATCCAGTACGGCGACGTTGTCATCGCCACGTCCGACAATCCCCGCAGTGAAGATCCGGACAGCATCCTGCGGGAAATTGAGGTGGGCCTCAAGGAAGGGAGCGGCGGCGACAAGAACTACGAGATTGTCAGCGGGCGGCGGGAAGCCATCGCCCGGGCGCTTTCTGTCGCCGAACCCCAGGATGTGGTCATCATTGCCGGTAAGGGTCATGAGACCTACCAGATACTCAAGGACAGGACGATAGCGTTTGATGACCGGGAGGTCGTGAGGGAGATCATCAGGGAGATGAAGTGATGGCTGAATTTACCGTTGATGAAGTATTGTCGGCGACCGGCGGTGAGCTGATCTGCCGGCACGCGCAGGCCTTCAGCGGCGTCTCCGTCGACACCCGGACTCTGCGGCCAGGCAACCTGTTTGTCGCCCTGAAGGGCGACAAATCAGACGGTCACGACTTTTTGCTGCGGGCAGTGGACGCCGGAGCCACAGGGGTGGTGATCAGCAACCGGGATGTCTATGTTCCCGACAAGGTGACGGCGGTGGTTGTCACCGACACCCTCGCCGCGTTGGAGGACCTTGCCCGGTTTCACCGCCAGCAGTTTGCGATTCCGGTGATCGGAGTCACCGGGTCCAGCGGCAAGAAAGCCACCAAAGACATGGCGGCGGCGGTGCTGGGCAGCCGGATGAAGGTGCTCAAGGCCGATACGGTTTACGATCCTCGCATTGATCTGGCGATAACTTTACTGAGTCTGACCAAGAATCACCAGGCCGCCGTGGTGGAGATCGCGATGGGATCTTCCGGGGAAATTGGGCGGCTGGCCGCTGTCGCCGCTCCCACCATGGCGGTGGTCACCAATGTCGGTGAGGCCCATATCGAGCTCTTGGGCAGTGTCGACAACATTGCGGCGGCGAAGGCCGAACTGGTGGAAAGTTTGGCCGCTGACGGGCTGGCGGTGCTGAACTGCGATCAGCCCCTGGTCCGGGCCATGGAGGCCAGGACAGCGGCGCGCTCTGTTCTGTACGGTTTTGCTGCCGAGGCGAGCATTCGAGGCGAAAATGTCAGTGAGGGCATCCAGGAGACGACTTTCAACTGCGTCTGGGCTCAGGGAAAATTTACGGTGACGCTGCCGGCGGTGGGCCGCCACAATGTCTATAGCGCTCTGGCGGCGGTTACGGTAGGCCTGGAGCTGGGGCTGCATCCGCTGGAGATTTGCTCCGGCATCAGAAAGTTTCTTCCTGTCGCCCCACGCTTACATATTGAAAAAATTGGGGATTATACTGTCATTAATGATGCTTATTGCGCTGATCTGCCGGCGGTGAACGCCGCTATCGAGACGCTGGCGACGGCGGCCAGAGGGCGGCAGGTGGCTGTGCTGGCTGACCTGCCGGAGCTGGGGCCGGCTGAGGCTGAGGCCTGTCGCGGTATTGGCCGTAAGCTTGCCGACGCCGGAGTGCAGGTGGTGATTACGGTGGGAGAGGCAGCCAGGCATATCGCCGCGGCGGCGCTGGCGGAAGGCGTAGCTGTGACGGTAGCCTGCGCCGATCATGAAGAGGCCCAGGAGGCGCTGCGTAAGCTGCTCCGGCCCGGGGACACGATCTTGGTCGAAGCCTTGCGAGGTTCCAACAGAGAAAGAATCCTCGAATTGTTCAAGCAGTAATTGTCGTTATGGCTGTTGTTTGGAGGGGTACTATGCAGGGATTATTTTATGCTGCCGGTCTGGCATTTGTTATTGCTCTCGCCCTTGGTCCGGTTTTGATCCCGACCTTAAGGCGCCTGAAGTTTGGGCAAAGCATCAGGGAGGAAGGCCCGCAGCGGCATTACGCCAAAGCCGGAACACCGACCATGGGCGGCGTTCTCATCCTGGCGGCGCTGACGGTGCCGTCGCTGCTGTTCGCCGGCGAAGACCCGCGGGTATGGCTGGCGCTGTTCGTCACCCTCGGCCACGGAGTTATCGGCTTTTTGGATGATTTTATCAAGGTGGTGCTGAAGCGGAATCTGGGGCTGAAAGCCAAGCAGAAACTGCTGGGCCAGATCATTATGGCTGTGGCGCTGGCCTTCATCGCCACCACTTATTTCGGGCGCGGCACCGATCTATGGATACCGCTCATTGGCGTAAACCTTGATTTCGGACCGCTGTACTATGTTCTGATTTTTTTGGTTTTGATCGGCACAACCAACGCCGTGAACCTCACCGACGGCCTTGACGGGCTGGCGGCCGGCACGACCATCATTGCGGCCTGTGCTTACACTGTGATCGCGCTGAGCTTCGGCCAGCAGCCGCTGGCGGTGTTCTGCGTTTCCCTCGCCGGAGCCTGTCTGGGCTTTCTGCGCCACAACGCCCATCCGGCCAAGGTCTTCATGGGTGACACCGGCTCACTGGCTCTGGGCGGGGCGTTGGCGGCGGTGGCTGTTCTGACCAAGACCGAACTGCTCCTGGTCATTGTCGGCGGGGTATACGTGATCGAGACCTTGTCGGTGATTATCCAGGTGCTGTCGTTCAAATCCACCGGCAAGAGAGTTTTCAAAATGAGCCCGATTCACCATCATTTCGAATTGTCGGGCTGGTCGGAGACCAAAGTAGTAACAGTTTTTTGGCTGGCAGGAATCTTTTTCGCCATAGCGGCGCTGATCGTTCTAGTTGCTAGCCGGGGAGGAATAAGTTATGGAATTTAACGGCAAAAAAATGGTAGTACTGGGAGCCGGCATCAGCGGGATAGCGGTGGCGGGGATTTTGCAGCAGCTGGGTGCGGCTGTTACTCTCAGCGACACGAAACCGGCGGAAAACATCAAGCACGATCTCGCGGGAGTGGCAGCCAAAGGTGTGACGCTGGCTCTCGGCAACCAGGACGAGGCACTCCTTGTGGGCACAGACTATGTCGTGCTGTCTCCCGGTGTCTCGCTTTACGCGCCGCTGGTGGCCAGGGCTCAAGCGCTGGGCATCACGGTGATGAGCGAAATTGAAGTGGCATATCGCCTGTGCCAGGCGCCGATTGTGGCGATCACCGGTACCAATGGCAAGACCACCACTACGACGCTCATTGGCGAGATCCTGAAGGCCGCCGGGCGGGAAGTGGTGGTCGGCGGCAACATCGGCCTGGCTCTGTCCCAGGAGGTCAAGGATATCAGTCCTGCAGGCGTGGTGGTAGCCGAGATATCCAGCTTTCAGCTGGAAGGGGTGATCGACTTTAAGCCGCATGTGGCGGCGATCTTGAATCTCACTCCGGACCATATCGACCGGCATCGCACCATTGAGACTTACCGGGACATGAAGGAGCGCATTTTTGCCAAGCAAACAGGCGAGGATTATCTTGTTCTCAACTACGATGATCCGGCAGTTCGGGATATGGCCGCCCGCGCCAACTCCCAGGTGGTTTTCTTCAGCCGCCTCAAGACCCTGGAGTCAGGCGTCTTTGTTCAGGACGGCAGGATAACCGTGCGGTGGCTGAGTGATACCGTGGATATCTGCAGCGTCGACAGCATAAAAATCAAAGGCGCCCACAATGTTGAAAATGCCCTGGCGGCCTGCGGTGTCGCTTTCTTCGCCGGAGCGAAGCCTGCCGACATGGCCGAGGTGCTGGCCGCGTTTCCGGGAGTGGAGCACCGTATCGAACCTGTGGCCACGGTGAATGGTGTGACCTATTACAACGATTCCAAGGCCACCAACCCGGAATCGTCGAACAAGGCGCTGGAGGCTTTTGAAGGGCACATTATCCTGATCGCCGGCGGCCGGGACAAAAATACCGACCTCGGCGAGTTCATGCGGCTCATCAAGGAGCGGGTGGATCACCTGATCCTGCTCGGAGAAGCGGCCGAAAGGTTCAACCAGGCGGCCCTCGCTCACGGCATAAAAAATATTCACCGGGTGAATGACTTTGCCGGCGGGGTGAAGCTCGCCCATGATCTGGCGCGTCCGCCGCAGGTGGTGCTGTTGTCGCCGGCCTGCGCCAGCTACGACATGTTTAACAACTACGAAGAGCGGGGGAGAGTCTTCAAGGATCTGGTACGCCGATTGAGTTAGGAGGGAACTGCTTTGGCGGTAAGACCCCGGTCGCCTGATTTTATCATTTTTTTCACGGTGATCGCTCTGCTCGGACTCGGTGTTGTAATGGTCTACAGTTCCAGCGCTGTCTCAGCCTACGTCAACTTCGACGACAGTTATTATTTTCTCAAACGGCAGATTGTCTGGGTTGTCCTGGGGATAGCGGCGATGCTTTTTACCATGAGTATTGATTATCATGTCTGGCGCAGGCTGGCCAAGCCGGTCATGCTGGTCACCCTGCTGCTGCTGATCCTGGTGCTGGTCCCCGGTCTGGGCAAGGTGGTGAACGGAGCCCGGCGCTGGCTGGGATTCGGCTCGCTTTACCTGCAGCCGTCGGAGATCGCCAAACTGAGCATGGTGCTGTTTTCGGCCGAAAGCCTGACCAGGAATCAGGACAAGATGACCAGTTTCATCCGCGGCCTGTTGCCGCAGCTCCTGATGCTGCTCCTGGTCTTCGGCCTCATTCTCAAAGAGCCTGATCTCGGTACGGCCCTGGCGATCAGCGGCACGGTTTTTGTGCTGCTGTTCACGGCAGGGGCCAAGATATCCCATCTGGCTTCCTTAGGGATTACCGGGGTGGCCGGGATCATTACAGCGATCATTGTCGAGCCTTACCGTCTCCGGCGGCTGCTGGCTTTCAGCGACCCCTGGTCCGATCCTCTTGATACAGGCTATCATATCATCCAGTCGCTGTACGCCATCGGCTCAGGCGGCCTGTTCGGGGTGGGCCTGGGCCGCAGCCGGGAGAAGTTTCTCTATCTGCCTGAGCCCCACACTGATTTTATCTTCGCCATTTTGGGGGAAGAACTGGGATTCATCGGCACCGTCACGGTAATCGTCCTGTTTTTCCTGTTTGCCTGGCGCGGCCTGAAGGTGGCCATTTCGGCGCCGGATATCTACGGCAGCGTGCTGGCGGCGGGACTGACCACCATGATCGTTGTCCAGGCGCTGATGAATATTGCCGTGGTAACGGCGTCGATGCCGGTTACCGGCATACCGCTGCCGTTCATCAGTTTCGGCGGTTCAGCGCTGATATTTACCCTTGCCGGGGTGGGGATACTGCTGAATATTTCCCGCTATGTGGGGCTAAAATGAGGAGAGCGCTATGCGGATCATAATTTCCGGCGGGGGGACAGGCGGGCACATTTATCCCGCTATTACCATCGCCAAGGCCATCGCCGCCATGGTGCAGCCCTGCGAGATATTATTCGTGGGCACCAGGCAGGGGTTGGAGGCCGATATCGTCCCCAAGGAAGGGTTCGACTTCGCCGCCGTGGACGTCCAGGGCTTTCAGCGCCGTCTGTCCTGGGACACCGTCCGGACGGTGGTTAAAACGATGACCGGACTTGGCCAGTCGGTGGGGATCATCCGCCGTTTCCGGCCTGATATCGTCATCGGCACCGGCGGATATGTCTGCGGTCCGATACTGCTGACCGCGGCCCTGATGGGCATTCCGGCGATGATTCAGGAGCAGAACGTCATTCCCGGGGTGACCAACAAAATTCTGGCGCGGTTCGTGAACAAGGTGGCGGTAGGCTACCAGGAAGCAGTGAAGTTTTTTGGCGCCCGGGCGGGTAAAGTGTTTGTCTCAGGAAATCCGATCCGTCAGGAGGTCATGCTGGCCAGCCGGGCAGAAGGAATAAAGGCTCTCGGCCTGGACGGCGCCAAGCTGACCGTGCTGGTAGCGGGAGGAAGCCGGGGCGCACGCAGCATCAATCAGGCGATGATCAATGTTCACCGTCATTTCGCCGGACGCGAGGATGTGCAAATCTTGCATGCCACCGGCCAAAGCGAGTATAATAACATAGCCAGCTTACTTCAAGAAACAGGAATAGATATTGAAAAAAATGGAAATATTGTTGTCAGACCCTATCTTTACAATATGCCTCAGGCTTTGGCGGCTGCCGACGTGGCAGTGTTCAGGGCGGGGGCGGTGGGCTTGGCCGAACTGACGGCAAGAGGCATTCCGGCGATCCTGGTGCCTTATCCTTATGCCGCCGAAAATCATCAGGAATTCAACGCCCGCGTCCTGGCGGATGCGGGGGCGGCCGTGGTTATTACGGATGCCGAACTGACCGGTTCCAGACTGATCGACGAACTGGAAAAGCTGATCAAAGAAAGACCGGAGCTGGAGCGAATGGCCCAGGCCAGTAGGAGTCTCGGGCGTCCCGACGCAGCGGCGGTGATCGCCAAGGTGGCGATTGATCTCGCTGGCGGAGTCTAACAGAACATGTAACACCCCTGCTTCAGAGCGCATACAATAACATGCGTTGGAGGTGCGCTTGCGGCAGGAAGGGGGAGAACTTTTTGCCGAAAGATATGAAAAAAGTCCATTTCGTTGGTATTGGCGGAGCTGGTATGAGCGCTATCGCCAAAATTTTGCTGGAAAAGGGTTACTCTGTAACCGGATCGGATATCTCAAGATCTGAGATTGTCAACCGGCTGGAGCAGCTCGGTGCCACCATTTTCATCGGTCACTACCCTGACAACATTGACGGCGCCGAGGCGATCGACCAATCCACCGCTCTCGCCGGCGACAATCCTGAGGTAGTCGCCGCCCGCGAAAAGGGACTGCGGGTTTTGCAGCGCTCGGATCTGGTCGCGTCCCTGATGAAGGAACGTCTGGGAATAGCAGTGGCCGGAGCCCACGGCAAGACCACCACCACTTCTATGATTGCCCTGATGATGGAAAGAGCCGGAACCGACCCGACCATCATCATCGGCGGTGAGCTTGATTATCTTAATGGCAACGCCAAGCTGGGACAGGGCGAATACCTGGTGGCCGAGGCTGATGAAAGCGACGGCTCCTTCCTGAAGCTGGCTCCGCACATCGCTGTGGTCACAAATGTTGAAAACGACCATATGGACTATTACGGCACCATGGACAACATTCTGCAGGCTTTTACCGAGTTTCTCGGCAAGCTGCAGGCCGAGACCGGGCTGGCGATACTCTGCTTTGATAACGCGCATGTGCGCGCGATCGCTGCGGGGCTTGACCGGAAGGTCGTTTCCTACGCCGTGGATCATGAAGCCGATTTTACGGCCCGTGATATCTCCGTCCGCGGGACGACTACCGTTTACAGAGTTTTTCACCAGGATAAATTTCTTGGCAGCATCGAGCTGAATGTCCCGGGCCGGCACAATGTGGCCAATTCTCTGGCCGCTGTTGCGGTAGGGATGAATACCGGCCTGAGCTTCGAGCAGATCGCTGAAGGTCTGGCCCTGTTCCGGGGCGTGAAGCGACGGTTCCAGACCAAAGGGCGGGTCGGCGGTATCTGGGTGGTCGACGATTACGCTCACCATCCTACCGAGATTTCCACCACACTGCAGGCGGCCCGCGATACCAACCCGAAACGGCTTATCTGCGTGTTTCAGCCTCACCGTTTTTCCCGCACGAAATTTCTGCGCGAGGAATTCGGCTGCGCCTTTACCCGGGCGGATCTGTTGATTCTTACCGACGTCTACGCGGCAGGCGAAGCGCCGATACCGGGGATTGACGGCGAAGTAATCAAAGAAGAGGTAGGCCGCCAGACCAAGCAGACGGTGACTTACATCCCCGATAAGGCCAATATCGCCCGTTATCTGGCTCAGATCGTCGAACCGGGCGACCTGGTGATCACCATGGGGGCCGGTAATATTTATCAAACCGGCGAAGAATTGGTAGAGAGACTTCTTAATAAGTAGTCCGCGCAAAATTTGTAATGTTTTATTTTTCGGGTGATTGTACTTTTCTGGGAGGGAAGACGATGGAGAAATTTGTCGTCACAGGAGAAGTACAATTGGAGGGCCGGGTAAGGGTAAACGGCGCAAAAAACGCTACTTTGCCGCTCATGGCTGCGACACTGCTTTGTTCCGGCGTCAGCGTGATCCACGGAGTTCCGAATCTGCGCGATATCCGGATGATGCAGGATATCATGACACTCCTCGGAGCCAAGATTCACCGGGAAAACAGCACCCTGGTGATCGACACTTCCAATGTCAGTAAGGTCGAGATACCCGAACATCTCATGCGGGAGATGAGGGCCTCGGTATTTTTGATGGGGCCGCTGCTGGGGAGATTCCGAAAGGTTCGCCTTTTCTTCCCTGGCGGGTGTGCGATCGGACCGCGACCGATCAACCTCCACACCAAGGCTCTGGAGCGAATCGGCGCTGCGGTGCGCGACAACTGCGGGTTTATTGAGGCTGAGGCCGTCGAATTGGCCGGAGGCGAGATTCACTTCGATTTTCCCAGCGTGGGGGCCACCGAGAACGCCATGATGGCAGCGGCGCTGGCCGGAGGCACGACTATCATCCGTAACGCCGCCCGGGAGCCGGAAGTGGTTGATCTCCAGAAGCTTTTGAACGGGATGGGGGCCAACATAGCCGGGGCAGGAACCGACACCATCCGCATCCATGGCGTGAGCCGGCTGAGGCCTGCGGAACACCATGTGATTCCCGACCGTATCGAAGCCGGCACCTTCATGCTCGCCAGCGCCATCACCCGCGGTGATGTCGTTGTGGAGAATATCATTCCCGAGCATCTGTCAGCCGTGACTGATAAACTGCAGGAAATCGGGGCAAAGATCTCCTCAGGCAGCAACTATGTCAGAGTGAAGGCAGGAGATCTGCGCGGCGTGGATATCAAAACCCTGCCGTATCCGGGATTCGCCACCGACCTGCAGGCGCCGATGCTGGCGATGCTGACTGTGGCTAAAGGAACGAGCATTATCACTGAGACGATTTTCGAAAACCGGTTCAAGCATGTGGATGAGTTAACCCGCATGGGCGCCAAAATCAAGGTGGAGGGCCGGACAGCGATCATCAGGGGCGTACCCAAGCTGACCGGAGCCATTGTAGCCGCTCTCGACCTACGGGCCGGCGCGGCGCTTGTATTGGCAGCTCTCGCGGCCGAAGGAGTTTCCGAGATCGAGCATGTTTTTCACATCGACCGGGGCTATGAAGGATTGGAACGGAGGCTGCAAAGCCTGGGAGCGAAAATTGAGCGGTACCGTTCCGATTAGGAGGCTGTGATGCGTTGTTGCGCACTGCCTGTGGCAGCCTGCGAGCTGCCTTATTTTTTTTGTTTCTTTGGCCGCCGGGTTGGTGTATAATTACTTGGTAAAGGCGGACCTTGCAGGGGTGGATTGTATGGGAACAGTGGAACGGCTGAAGCAGGACAGACCGGGAAAAAAGCTGCCGGCTTCCGTGACGGTTGGCGGGCTGCTGATTCTTGCGGCCCTGATAGCAGGATTTTTATTCCTGCGGTCCACTTATTTTACTGTCGGAACGGTGATCATCGAAGGCAATAAGTATCTGTCGGCCGAGGATGTGTACCGGGCGGCCGGAATACCGGAAAGAATCAACATCTTCCGGCTTGATACCTCAGACATCAAAAGCAGACTGCTGCGGGACCTGCGGGTAGCGGAAGTGGCTGTGAACCGCCGCTTTCCCGACAGTATTGTCATCAGTCTGAAAGAGCGGCAGCCTTTGGCCTATGTAGCCACTGCCTACGGTTTCGTCCAGGTGGACAAGCAGGGCATGATTCTGGCGGCCATGAAAAACATCAAACAGATCAGTGTGCCGATTGTTACCGGCGTCAGGCTGGGCAACGTCTATGTCGGCGACAAGGCCGAGGAGCCGGCGCTGAAAAATGCGCTTGCCTATCTGGCGGCGCTTGATGAAGAAAGCCTCAACCAGTTGTCGGAGGTCAACGTCAAGGCCAGCGGCGACTTAACCGTCTATACCGCCCAGTTCATGACCATCCGCTTGGGCAATGGCGAACGACTGGCGGAAAAAGCCAGGATGACCCATGATATTCTTATCGAGCTTGGCGACAAAAAAGCGATGGTGGACTATATTGACTTGACGTATACTTCGCCGTATATTAAATTCAGACAGCGCTGAAAAAGGGGGTATTATTTTGGCGCCGATTAAACAAGGACAGGCGGCGATCGCACTAGTCTGCGTCGTTTTGGGAATCATGATTGCAGTACAGTTTCGCACTACACAGGATATCAGGGCGTCAATTCCTTTCCAGAGAGTCGAGGATTTATCGCAGCGCCTCAGCCAAACCGAAAAAGAGCGCGACGGTCTTCTTAACGAAATCTACGAGTTGCGCAAGTCGGGCGGGGGAGGCTCCAACCGCGAATCGCAGCTGGTGAGGATGGGTGCGGGCGTTATTGCGGTCGAAGGACCGGGAATCACGGTGGTTATCGATGACAGCAAGCGACCGACGAAGCCGGGAGAAAATCCGAACTTATACCTTATTCATGATGACGATCTTTTAAAGGTGATCAATGAACTCTGGGCGGCGGGAGCGGAAGCGATATCCATCAACGAGCAGCGGCTGATCGCCAGCTCGGAAATCCGCTGTGCCGGCCCGACACTTTCCGTCAACAATACCCGTTATTCCCCCCCTTACGAAATCCGGGCCATCGGCGAGCCGCAGACACTGGAAAATTCGCTGAAAATGAGGGGCGGAGTGATGGAAACCCTGCAGTTCTGGGGCATACAGGTAGCGGTCAAGAAGGTTGACATGGTAAAAGTTCCGGCTTATAAAGGCACCTTCCGGTTTGAATATGCCAAGCCGGTAGCGGGGGAGGGTAAATAATGGCATTGCCTGTTGCCGGGCTGATCCTCGGACTTATTATCGGGATCGCCTTCCCTATCAGTGTCCCCTCCGAGTACGCCAAATTTATGTCGGTGGCGCTGCTCGCCTCGCTTGATTCGGTGTTCGGGGGTCTGCGGGCCGGGATTGAGGAAAAATTTGACAATACGGTTTTTATCACCGGTTTTTTCACCAATGCACTGCTTGCCGCAGGTCTTGTTTATATCGGAGACCGTCTGGGAATCGATCTTTATTATGTGGCCCTGCTGGCTTTCGGGCTGCGGGTATTCCAGAATTTAGCCATAATCCGCCGCTATTTTCTGAAAAAATAAAAACAGCAGGCAGGACCGGGAGGTTCTGCTTTTCTTTTCCAACCGTTTTCTATAGGTCAAAAGTCACATATTCCTTGAGACTTGATATTTTCTTTGTTGATAAAAAAGGGAAAATCCCAAAGATGTTGAAACATAATTGAAAAGAAACACAATATGTTCTAAGAGGGACAGGTATGGCGAAAAAATATATACTAGGGGTTGATGTAGGGACCGGTTCGATCAAGGCGTTCGCCGGCAAGGTTGACGAGGCCGGGAATATCGCCGTCCTGGGCAGCGGAACCGCCGCTACCGCTGGGATCGTGAAGGGAGCCTGGATCAACATCCGGGATTTGGCCGCCGCAATAAAGGAAGCGACGGAAGCTGCTGCCGGGGCAGCCAAGATGCCTGTCGAGAAAATCTATCTCGGCATCGGCGGTCAGGCTGTTTCCGCTGCCAATAGTATTGGCAGTATCAAGTCCTTTGCCATTTCCGCCATTACTTCCGAGGATGTGGAGCGGGCTTACCGGGCGGCTGCGACCGCCGGGGTCACCGCCGAAGAGCGAATACTGCACGTTCTGCCGATTAATTTCTCGCTTGACGGCGAAAAAATAGCAGGAGAACCGATTGGACTCAGCGGGACCCTGCTCGCGGTCGAGACCCATATTGTAACTGTTTCCGAAACAACGATCAGCGAGTTGATCTCAGCCCTTGCCGCAATTGGGATACCTATTGCCGGGATCTTTGCCAACTCGATAGCTTGTGCGACGGCTTTCGCGGCCACCGCCGAAGATGATGATTTCCTGGTAATGGATATCGGAGCCGGTCTGACCGATCTGGCGCTGTACAGTGAGGGTAAAATCGTAGTGTCAGCCTCGTTGCCGCTGGGCGGCGACTATATCACAAGCGACATTGCCCAGGGCATCGACGTCACAAAGCCTCACGCCGAGGAAATCAAGCACTATTATGCCAGGCTGAACAAGCGGTTGCGCGGGCAGGCAGTGATGCTGGACTGCAACGACTACGGCACTACCGATAAGCAGGTAGCTTACGACCATCTTCACAATATTGTCGAAAGCCGGGTCGCGGAAATTGTAACCATCCTTTACGACTATCTGGAGCCGTCCTTGTCCAGTTACTCAATCAAAAAGATTTTGTTGACAGGCGGCTGCTCGCTGCTTCCCAGTGTGCCGGAAAGCATCAGCAGGATATTCGAGGTTCCTGTCCGGGTGACGAGCCCGGAACATCTGGCACCCGAGTACGCTCATCCAGCCAATAGCGCCTGCTCAGGAATTCTGAGCTATGCGGCGAAACTTGCCCCGGTGAAACCGGAGCCGGAAGGCGGATGGCGTTCGCTGATCAGGAAATTAAAAGAATTTATATAGCCTATGGTAAATTAAGGAGGAGTTTGTGTCCATGCTTGAATTTGATATGGATTTAGATCAATTTGCGGCCATAAAGGTTATCGGTGTCGGAGGCGGCGGGAATAATGCCGTTAACAGAATGATTGCCGCCGGTCTGCAAGGAGTGGAGTTCATCGCACTGAACACCGACGCGCAGGCTCTACTGCTCAGTCACGCTCCTTACCGGATTCAGATAGGCGAAAAATTGACAAAAGGTCTCGGTGCCGGCGCCAACCCTGATATTGGGGAGAAGGCGGCCCAGGAAAGCCGGGATGAAATCATAAAAGCTCTCAAAGGCGCCGATATGGTGTTTATTACCGCCGGCATGGGCGGCGGTACGGGAACTGGCGCCGCTCCGGTGGTAGCCGAGTGTGCCAAGGAAGTCGGGGCGCTGACGGTCGGGGTTGTTACCAAGCCGTTTGGTTTCGAAGGCCGCCGCCGGCAGAGCCAGGCTGAAATCGGGACCGCCCGGCTGAAGGAGAAAGTCGATACCCTTATTACCATACCCAATGACCGGCTTATGCAGGTAGTGGATAAAAGAACGCCGATTATCGAGGCCTTCCGCATCGCCGACGACGTATTGCGCCAGGGGGTCCAGGGCATCTCCGATCTGATTGCTGTACCTGGTCTGATCAACCTTGATTTTGCCGATGTCAAAACCATTATGATGGAGACCGGCGCGGCGCTGATGGGCATTGGCACCGCCAGCGGCGAAAATCGGGCTGCTTTGGCGGCGGAGTCTGCCATCAAGAGCCCGCTTTTGGAGACTTCCATCGAAGGAGCCAAAGGGGTGCTGCTGAATATTACCGGTGGTGTGAGCCTTGGCCTGTTCGAAGTCAACGAGGCGGCCGAAATCATTGCCAAAGCCGCTGATCCGGAAGCCAACATTATTTTTGGCGCCGTTATTGACGAAAAGTGCGACGACGAAGTACGGGTAACGGTAATCGCCACAGGCTTTGATCCTAAGACGTTTGCCGGGCGAAGCGGGGAAAACCCGATTATCGAACCTTTTAAGCGGGGGGACTTGGACATCCCGACCTGGATGCGCCGTTCCTAACAGGCGGCTGTCGATAAAGGCCTATCTGCGTCGTTGGGCCTGCGTTTGCTTGCTAGCGTACATCCCAGTACGCGTCGCGGCACAAGCCTCGGCCCGTCTAGCATCTGGACCTTTCTCATCAGCCTTAGTTTAGTGCAGAAAAATAAACTCACCGCATAGCGGTGAGTTTATTTTTTTGCAACATGGAAAGCGGTCACGGTTTTACAATTTTTTGAAATTGGGCTTGTTATAATGGGAATATCCGTTATGCCGCTGCCATAGATTGTTATAAAATACAGATCGTGGAACCACGGGAGACTTGACGCCAGGGCGGGTAGATATGTATATTTACGCAGATGTTTTTCTAGCACTTAATATCATTTTGAATGGTGTCATTCTGGTTCTTACCGCCTGGACCACCGGTATGACTCTCAAGGTCTGGCGGGTTCTGGCCGCCGCCGGGGTGGGGAGCCTGTACGCCCTCGGGGAACTGACCGGCCTGCCCGGCGCGTTTTATTCGTCGCCAGCCAAGGTTATCGTTTCGATCATCATCGTTTTGACCGCTTTCCCGGTAAAATCTTTCCGGTCGCTGACAGTCGCTGTCGCCTGCTTTTATCTTGTATCGCTGCTCCTGGGCGGCGCGGTGATCGGCTGGCTGTTTTTCCTGCAGCCGGCAGAGCGTATGCTGACCGGCGATTTGCCATGGGCGGGGGTATCCTGGAAACACCTGGCGGCAGGGGGCGCTATTGCGCTTTTGCTGGGAGTGATTACTTTTCGGCGCTTGGCTGTCAGCATGCTCCGCCGCCAGGTGCTTTTTCGGCTGGCCGTCGGGTATAACGGGCGGCGGGTCGAAATGGTGGCGAGGCTGGACACCGGAAATGAACTTTATACCGTGCCGGAGCGGAAACCGGTGGTTCTTGTCAGCAGAAAAGCTCTGGCTGCTCTTTTGAGTGAGGAGGCGAACACCTATTTGCAGACCACTGACCCGGCCAGCTGGCTGGGCGACCTGGATAAGTGCCGGGATAAAGCCTGGTTATCACGTATCCAGGTCATTCCCTATCGCGGAGTCGGGGCCAGCAGCATCCTGCTGGGCTTCCGGCCGGACAGCCTGGAAGTCAGGACAAAGGCCGGCTGGATCGCAGCCGGAGCGACGACAGTCGGAATTTACAGCGCAAGAATAGCGTCCGACGATTCTTACCAAGCATTGCTGCACCCGGCGGTAATGCAATGCATCAATGCTAAAGAGGAGGCGGGTATATGCGCGTAACCTGGCCGATTATCAAACTTGCCCTGAAGCTGCGTGTGATCGCTTTGCTCCAAGCGCTGAGAATTCTGGGCCCTGATGAGATTTTTTATGTAGGCAGCACCGAGATTTTACCGCCGCCGCTTACCAATGACGAGGAGGTATTTTTGCTCAACCGCCTGCAAAAAGGCGACAAGTCCGTAAAATCCGTATTCATTGAGCGCAATCTGCGCCTGGTGGTCTATATCGCCCGCAAGTTCGAAAATACCGGGGTCGGGATCGAAGATCTTGTGAGTATCGGTACCATCGGACTGATCAAGGCGGTGAATACCTTCGATCCGGTAAAACGGATCAAACTCGCTACCTATGCGTCCCGCTGCATCGAGAATGAGATTTTGATGTATCTGAGGCGCAACAGCAAAACCCGGGCCGAGGTTTCATTCGACGAACCGCTGAATATCGACTGGGACGGCAACGAACTGCTGTTATCCGACGTTCTGGGAACAGACAACGATATTATCTACAAATCGGTGGAAGAAGAAGTCGACAAAACGCTACTGTATACGGCGATCAATAAGTTGTCCGGCCGCGAGCAGCGCATTATGCAGCTGAGGTTCGGGCTGAATGAAGAGGGCGTGGAACGGACTCAGAAAGAAGTGGCCGACATGCTGGGGATATCTCAGTCTTACATATCCAGGCTGGAAAAA
>JARLHY010000073.1 GCA_031292015.1 Negativicutes bacterium
CAGGATTTGAACCTGCGACCTTCGGGTTATGAGCCCGACGAGCTGCCAGCTGCTCCACCCCGCGATGAACAAGATGAACGATATATGGATATAGTGGTGGAGGGGGCTGGATTCGAACCAGCGAAGGCGAAGCCGGCAGATTTACAGTCTGCTCCCTTTAACCACTCGGGAACCCCTCCGTATTTTACTGGAGCTGGCGAGAGGAATTGAACCCCCAACCTGCTGATTACAAGTCAGCTGCTCTACCAATTGAGCTACGCCAGCGCAGCAGGACTCTGTAATAGTGACAAAAGTTATTATATAATAACCAGGTTATTATGTCAATACCGTGTTTGGTGGTTATTCCTGGCAATCAACTGCCGCGCTTTGCTTTGTCACATTGTGTGAGCCTGACGAGATATAAGTGTAGCACATCGCAGGCTGTGTGGCAATAGGTATTTTCTGATATTCTGAGAACCGGACCGATAACTTCGGCCGGCCTTAATTGCCATGCCTTTCTCCGGCAATTCATCGCATTACAGAGCTCTTCACGCACCCCTGACAAAATAAACGCCAGCGACCAGCGCCGCCATGGCCAGACGATAGACGGCAAACATGGCGAAATTATGAGTACGGAGATAACGCAGAAGAAAGCTGATGCAAAACAGCCCCACCACCGCCGAGACGGCTGATCCGACCAAGAAGAGCGGATTGGCGATATTATGGATGATGTCAGGAGTATGCTTCAAAGCGGCTCCGGCGATAATCGGTGTGGACAACAGAAAAGAAAATTTGGCGGACGCTTCCCGAGTAAAACCCAGCAGGCGGGCCGTAGTCATGGTTATACCGGAACGCGATACCCCGGGAATCAAGGCCAAAGCCTGAGAAATCCCGATTAAAAGAGCCTGGACGAAAGTGATTCTTGCCAGATTGAAACTTTGGACCGCCATCTTGTCGACATAGTACAAGACGATCCCCATTATGGCGAGTCCGGAAGCAATGATCAACGGCTGGGAACGGATCAGCCCCTCGATTGTGGATTCCAGGAGGAGTCCTGCTAGCCCGCCGGGGATGGTAGCTGCTACCAGATACCAAAACATTTTCCCTTCTTGGGTTTTCATTCCTTTGGTCAGTCCATCGACAGTAAGCCTAAGCCAATCCTGAAAAAAATAAGTCAGCACTGCGATCAGCGTCCCGACATGGAGGGCTACATCGAGAGCTATGTCGATATTCCCCCCGGCCTGATTAATGATGGTATCCCAGTCAAACAACCAGCGGGTAAGGATGAGATGGGCCGAACTGGATATTGGCAGAAATTCACCGATACCTTGAACAATTCCTAGAACAATTGCGATAAACCACAACATAGTGAAGCTACTCCTTTATGTCCCGTATTTTCGCTAAACTGAACCTGCCATTGTTTATCGGCCATTTTAACGAAGGATATGTTTTCTGTTGAAAACCGTTATTATTATAATACAGGCTTAGCTGATTTGCAATTTTGTGCCTGCCCGGCAAGCATCTTTATCACCCGGGCGTCAGTGGGGAAGGCGAGCGGCGGCAGCGCCGTCAGTGGGAAATAATCCACGGCGTCAATATCGTCTCCCGGCTGAACTGCCCCTCCCGCCACCCGGGCACTGAACCATACTCCGACGGTGTGTACCTCAGGATTATGCCAATTGGACAAAACGGTGAACACTTCTTCCGGTTCGATGATCAGACCGGTTTCCTCGCGAAATTCGCGAACGATTGCCGCCCTGACGTCTTCATCGTATTCGACGTAGCCACAGGGTATGCACCATAATCCGGGGTAAGTGGCTCCGGCAGCCCGGCGGCCCAGCAGTATCCTGCCGCCTTCCAGCACAATAGCGGCAACTCCGACGATGGGATTTTCATACATAATGTAACTGCATCGGCCGCAGACAAGCCGGCAGCGCTCGCCTGCCTGCCGATAATCCAGACTCCCGCCGCACTTCGGACAGAACCAGAACCGCCGCCGTGGCGGCTGAACGTTTCTTTCCCCTGCTTCCATGAAGCACCTCCAGACGCCGGCAAAAAAACAGCGGCGAATATTGTCTGGCATTTCGCCGCGGCAAAAGCGATACCCTCCTTCAGTGTAAAAAAGTTCCGCTTTCCTGAACTTTGTCCTTAATAACGTGCAAATCATGATTTTTGTCCATAAACGCTACGAAGACTTCATTCAGGTCACTTTGATACTGTTTCCTCCATTCCTCCATTTGCTCCCTGCCGAAACCCATCCGCCGCAGCACTTCTTCCTGCAGTTCGCCTTCCAGAATGACAGGTACGAGAATCCGGTTGGGAGCCACCGTTACATTCATCCGGCTGGCAGTCAGCGGCAAAAATTCCGCTTTTTTCAAAACGCTGAGTTTGCCGTGCGGTTCGAGCACCGCCAGTTCTACCTCGGTGATGTCAAAAACGTCTTTCTCCCGGAGCAGCTGCAGCAGCATTTCGGCTGTCAACCGCACCTGCCTCAGGTTGGTTTTGATGATTTGGCCGTTTTCCACCAACACGGTGGGCTCGTGATGCAACCGGTGATGAAAAGCACGGTATTTGAGGGAAATCCAGCTGACGGCGATCTGCAGAAGTCCGAGCAGGATAAGACCGGCAACGGTCTCGCCCAGCCCGATGCGGGGATCGGCAATACCGGCGCCAGCCACCGTTCCGGCGGTGATCGACACGGCAAAATCAAAGGGACTGAAATCGCCCAGCTGCCGTTTTCCCATCGCCAGCCACACCGCAAGCAGCACCGTCATGATCGCCAGTACCTTAAACGCGATAACGCCAAGCTGATCCATGCCTTCCCCTCCTGATCAATGATAGATCTAGTGTGGGCATCACAAGCCGGGTTTATAACTTTCTGGCCGCTGAGTGAAGAACCTTCTAAGGCGAGGGGAATTCTATAGTCATCATACCTGCCGATATCTCGGAGGCCGCAACAGTGCCGGACGAATGGAGCTTCGGATATGAGACGCCGCAATGGCCTGAAACGGCCTCCACGTGCGCCGCAGACCACAGTCGTCCATGACTGCGTGTAACTCCCCTGGCCATCCGTGGCCGCCGCGTGCGACGAGGCTCAGCTTCCTTCACCAACGGCGCCCGGCATACTCCGCAACCCCGCCAGACACCTTTGCTGCTTCGCTGTTTCGGGGATAGTAAAACCGGACCCGAACTATTCCTTAGCTGAAAACCAAATAAAAACGAGGACTTGCGTCCTCGTTTTTATGTATCAGCTTACAGCGTCCGCTCGCCGGGATGCCAGTCGATGGGGCAAAGCCCGCCGGTCTGCAGCGCCTGCAGCACCCGCAGCGTCTCGTCAACACTGCGTCCGACGTTGAGATCGCTCACTACCTGGTAACGCAGAATCCCTTCAGGATCAATGATAAACAGACCACGAAGGGCGATTCCCTGATCCTCGATGAGAACACCGTAGTCGCGGGACACCTGTTTGGTTATGTCGGAAGCCAGGGGATACGAAAGCCCACCTATGCCGCCGTCGGTCTGGGACGCCCTCACCCAGGCCCGATGGCTGTAAACACTGTCAACGCTCACCCCCAGGATTTCCGCGTCGGCTTTGCGGAAATCCTCCAGCCGGGAATTGAAACCGCGAATCTCGGTCGGGCAGACAAAAGTGAAATCCAGCGGATAGAAGAACAGTACCAGCCATTTGCCCTGATAGTCGGACAGCGTTGCCACCTGATCGAGGGCATCGATGTTCTTGGTTGTCGGCATGGTGAAAGCCGGAGCTTTTTGACCAACCTTGGCGCTCATAAATAACGACCTCCTTTATTTTAATAATAATTATCTTTTGATATTAATTATAATCTATCTCTGACTGGATTTTCCCTTTCCCCATCGGAAATATTTTGCATTTTTTTTAAAAAAATATACGCCGGCCACAAAAGTGACCGGCGTCTGATCAGTCTATCTCGATCAATTTGATATCCTTGGCGGCGTAATAATAAGGCTCGGCCCGCCCAGGCTCAAGGAAGGAAAGCCGGCCGGACTCATAACGGCCGGGCCAGGCAGCAACAATCAGGTGTTTTTTGCTCAGTTGCCTTAAGAGCGCCAACGGATCAAGATTAAGGAGCGGCGTAAAAAAGAGCTGGATGCCGTCAAGCAAAATGACCTCCGCTTTTTCCTTGCTCAGCATATCGTCCAGGAGATGCGGAGCCTCACGGGGTCTGGCTTTGGGCACCAGTTCCAACAGTTCGGCGGTAACCAGATCCTGGCTGTCGACATATTTCCAGCCCCGGTTAGTAGCCAGCTCGCGCATGATCTTACTTTTACCGCTGCCCGGTTTGCCGACAATAAGCACTAACCGTTCCGGATCTCCCTTCACCGTTTGGATAAAGTCTACAACTATCTGGCTAGCTACAGGCATAGCTGGTCCCCCTCGCCCCTGATTTCAAAGACATATTTCGGCAGAATGATCTTAAATTCCTCCCCGGCGGCTAAAACTCCCTACAAGGAGAGATAAAGATACGAGGATTGGCTTTACTGGAGGAAAGGCGCTGGTCCAACTGCACTTTGCGGCAGTCGAGAGTAAATTTCAGGACAAAATCATCGCCGCGATAACAAAAATATTCATTGGGAATGATATAAATGATAAGATCGATATCATCCAGCAGCACTGCACCGTCGGCAAATTCCACAGTCAGGTCCTGCCGAGCGGGAAACTCCAGCCGCGAGCCCACCCGCTGCCCGGCTATATGTTCAGGAGTGATCGAGACGATCCGGGCCGGATCGCCGACACGGGACTTAACAACAAAATCCACTGGCTACCTCCTGTCCTCCGAATCGGGGCAATAACAAAAATGAGGGCCCCAGATAACATGATTCTATAAGCAGTCCCTTAATCCCCCCATCCGCCGTAGGGTTTATTATGATATAATCATCTTGGTCAAAATTTGCATGGCGAATACAGGAGGTGCGAAATCATGGAAAAGTTCACCTGCGGCTGCGGTCGGAGTGTCAGGGACGTGTACTATAAAAACGGCGGTTACATGTGCGTGAAATGTTTCTGGCAAGGCTGCGAAAGCCCTTTTGATTACCTCATCACCCTGCTGGCCAGCAGGGGGCTTGTCATCACCTATAAGAACGAACCTGTACTCATTCTTAAGCAGTTCAGCGCCGACTGTCTGGCCGACAGGGAAACCGTCGTCCGGCCGAACAAGGAGTGGCTGTGGATCAGCGGTGACGAATTCTGGATGAATTACACCGGCAAGCCGGAACAACTGCGCGACTATATAACCAATTATTCGGTCGCCGCAGAAGACGGCTGCTGCGCCAAGGAAGACTGACAAAACCGGGAACCGTCATGCTGAAGTCAAAACCCGTTTCTTCACTTTGTCTATACGCAAAAAACGACACCGCGCGCGGTGTCGTTCTCTTTTAGTCTTCGACGCTTTCAGGCAATTCTTCCAAGTCGTGGTCGATTTCTTTGTTGAGTCCGGCCAATCCTTTGTAAACCCCACTGATATCGCTGTCGTCGGAACGATTGTCCAGGTATCGCTCCAGCTTGCGTTTCACCCGCTGTAGCGCGTTGTCGATGGACTTTACGTGCCGGTCGAGTTCCACAGCGATCTCCTGGTACGATTTCCCGTCCAGGTAAGACATCAGAACCTTCCACTCCAGGTCGCTGAGAATCTCGCCCATCTTCTCCTCGATGTCGACAAATTCCTCGCGGCTGATGACAAGTTCCTCCGGGTCGGAGATCTTGGAGCCGGACAAAACGTCCAGCAGGGTACGGTCGGAGTCTTCGTCATAGATCGGTTTATTTAGCGATACATATGAGTTCAGCGGAATATGCTTTTGTCTGGTCGCCGTCTTAATCGCGGTGATGATTTGACGCGTAACACACAGTTCCGCGAATGCTCTGAAGGATGAAAGCTTGTCGTTGCGAAAATCGCGAATAGCCTTGTAGAGGCCGATCATACCTTCCTGGATGATATCTTCCCGGTCCGCCCCGATCAAAAAGTAGGATCTGGCTTTAGCTCGGACAAAGTTGCGGTATTTGTTGATCAAATACTCCAGTGCGACCGTATTGTCGTTGTCTTTGGCATCTATAACTATTTCTTCATCGGTCATGTTCTCGAAACAACCGTATAGGTCGCGTTGGGTATTGGCCCGCATCAGATCGCCCCCACTCTTCAATTTACCGTACCGAAAAAGAAAAATGCACTAAACGCCTTAGTGCGCTACTAAATTCGTACATGCTTACTTTCATGTCAAATTATACCCCACACCTGCCACTTAGTCAAGCTATTCTTGGGGTCAGCGCCCCCGCCGCAGGTCGTTCAAACGCTCGGTAACATCACGTTTCAGGCGGTTTCCCAGCTCGCTCCGGCGTCCGCTCAGGAGGGATCCGCCGTAGTCCTCCCGAATCCGTTTATCCGCCTCCAGCACCTCATTGCGGAACTCCCTGGCGGAAATCCGCCAAGCCCCCACTCCCAGTATGGTCAGCTGCTCGGCCCAGTCCGAGGTTACCACATACACCCCCTGTCCCTGCCGTACCAGTTGGTAGGCCATTTTTTCAATACAGCTGTCAGCTGTTTCGCCCTCTTTGGTGAAAATCACCTGAAGTCGTTCGTTCACTGTCTCCAGAGCGTTCTTTTCCCTTGCCACGGAATGGGCGTCAAAGACAATGACAACCCTATAATCTTTATATGCGCCATAGCCCGCAAGAATGTCCATTAATTTATTGCGGGCGAGCTCCAGGTCATCTTTCAGTGCGGTAAGCTCCGGCCAGGCATAGATAACATTATAACCGTCCACAAGCAAAATGTCTGCCACGTAAATTCTCCCTCAGCCGGGTTATTTTGGCTCTTTGCCTCCCGGTGGCGTCTTTTCCTGGACAAAAGGCGGCAGCTTGGTGCCGACTTTGACGATGGTATTTTCCGGCAGGTAGCGGTCTTTGGACAGTACCTCCCGTTTTGTTTCCCGCCCGCCGGCCCGGACCACTCTCACTGTGGTGATCTCATAGCCCGGTTTCCCCTGCCTGTCGACGCTGGTCTCGCCAAGAAAGAGTTCAGGGTCGGTTCTTTTTACTATATCCGGCGCGATAACCCTGCGGTCGACAGACAGCACGTCCACCGTTTTCAGCAGCGGCTTCTGCCCGATAACCCCCACCGCCAGCTGATCCTGCTGGGTCTCGGCCATAATCATCACCGGAAATTCGGTGTCGTTGATAAATTTAAAGTCAAGGACGTCGTAAGCTACGGTGGCGTCGCGGCCCAGCCCGACATAGCCCAGCGGCTTGGAGTGGTTGGCCCGCTCGGCGATGGACAGGTCGGACAGCAGCACAGCGTTGTACAAGGTCGACGAAACCTGGCAAATACCGCCGCCGATGCCGGGGACATACTCCCCGTCGACAATTTCCAGCGCTTCCTTGAATCCATGCTCTTTGTCCCGCGGCCCGACCACCTCATTGAAGGAAAATGTCTTGCCGGGATAAACGATATAACCGTTGATCTTGCGGGCTGCCAGGCGGATGTTGGCCGAACGGTTGATGTCCGAAGAGTCGAAAACCGTCTTGAAGGCGGCCCAAACCTCTTTAAGCCCAGTTTGTTCGATGTCCGCCACCGTAATGTCCGGGTAAAGGGGCGTCACCGGCAGCGCAAGGGTGGCGACGTCAGGGTTCTTCAGCGCCTGAAGCAGCATCGGCTTTAGAGCTTCCACCTCCAGCCTGCGTCCCTGCTCGGCGGGAACAATCCTGCCGCTCAGCAAGCTGAGGGCCGCGTTGCGCGGCGGCCGGTCAATGGCTTCGCGCCACGACGCGAAAAACGACGCCAGTTTGCTTTCCTGATAGCGAACCCGCACCGGCACGGACAGACCTGCCGTCTCGGCGACGCGGATGTTTTTCAGCCGGTCCCACCATGAGCCCCGGCGGCCGACATTCCAGACATCGTCGGCGGTTGCGTCGACATCAATGTCATAGTCGATGCTGGCGGCGTCAATACGAAAGGTGACGTCGCCGTAGTAGAGCGTAATCTGACGGCCGTGATACTCCTGCCGCCAGAGGGCCAGCATCTGCCTGACTTCTTCGCGGCCCTTGCCTCCGACGGCAACGCCGTCCAGGCTGACTCCGGGATATATTCCGGGCCAGTACAGGGGCTGGGCAAGGCCCAGACCGGCCAGGGCGGCAACAACAAGCGCCGCCAGAACGATCCATCGCTTGGTTTTCAACTCTGAGCCGACTCCCTTTGCCGCATTACTTCGTACAACAGCAGCGAGCATGCCACCGACGCGTTCAGAGAGGAAATCGCCCCCCGCATCGGTATCTTCACCAAAAAATCGCAGCCATCCTTCGTCAGGCGTCCGAGCCCCTGTCCCTCACTGCCGATAACCAGCAGCATGGGACCACGCAGGTCGGCTTCAAAGTACTTCTTTTCACCATCCGCGTCGGCCCCGACCACCCACAGCCCTTCCTTCTTCAGCCGCTGGATAGTCTGAGCGACGTTGCCCACCCGGGCCACCGGCACGTATTCCACCGCCCCGGCGGAAGTTTTGGCCACAGTGCCTGTCAACGGGCAGCTGCGGCGCTTCGGAATCAGGACACCGTGCACGCCGGTGGCGTCGGCTGTCCGCAGGATAGCCCCCAGGTTGTGGGGGTCCTCCAGTTCATCCAACAGTACGATGAAGGGCGGTTCGCCGCGTTCTTGGGCTTTGGCGAGAATATCCTCCAGCTCGGCGTAGGCTACCGGCGCCACCATGGCCACAACACCCTGGTGGCGAACCCCTTCGGCGAGCGCGTCCAGCTTAGCCTGCTCCACTTCCTGCACAACAAGTCCCTGCGAACGGGCCAGACCGATGATTTCCCGCAGCGAACCGTGCCGTTCACCTTTCGTAACAAGTATTTTATTGATCGCCCGGCCGCCCTTCAGTGCCTCCAGCACACTGTTGCGCCCGGCGACGAATTCCTCGTCCATATGGTCCTCCCTATGCCCCAGGTCGCCTTACAGCGGCCCGGCTGATATTCCGGCCTGCACCGGAGCAACACCTTCTAGTTTCTGCAGATTGACTGCATCTATGTAAATTGACGCTGTTTTAAAATAAACCGGGGATATCCCCGGTTTATTTCCGCTCCATGGCGGCGAGCCTTCCACAAGTCAGGTCGCCCTCACCGCAATAATTCGCTGTCACGCAGGTCGGCCCCGCTTTTTTGAACAGTCGCGGCGCAATGAGCCGCACTTCAGCCAGCATCGCCTCCGCCAGGCGGCGGATCTCCCACTGGGCCCGGCTGCAGCAGCGGAGCTCAAAAAAGTGCAACAGACTGCGGGCGTTCATGGTCACCACGATCTTGGTCTCGGTGGCGTTGGCCAGGCAGTAGCGGGCATCCTCCTGATGAACCCCCAGAGCCATCAGTTCGTCATAGACGGTGCGGACATTTTCCATCAGAGCGTCGAATTTGGCCTGGGCGACGGGGCTGGCGGCCACACTGGGCGGAGTTATGTATTCGAAGTCGTGCTCTTTGACATAGCGCTGGGACTGCTGGGAATAGGACGCGATCCTGTGCCGCACCAGTTGGTGGGTCAGCACCCGCGATACACCTTCGACGGCAAAGGTGAAGCTGACATGCTCAAAGGTGGACAGATGCCCCATTTCGACGATTTTATCCACCAGTTTCCCGATCTGCTCAGCTGACAGCCTGTCCGCCAGTTCTTCGGCGCCGATCGGCGAGTAGCAAAGGCGGGCCGACATCGCTACCGTCCGTTCCGGTTCGGGGGTATGGCCGATTAGTTTTACTTTCATTTTTTCTCACCGTCTTTTTCGATAGGATTTGCTATTTCCCGGGAAATAACGACAAAGGCCTGCTCCGCCAGCTGCTGCAGGCGAGCCTGGTAGCCCTCCAGGTATAAATACCCCAGGAGCGCTTCGAAACCGGTGCTGGAACGATAGTCTCCCACCGAAGCGCTCTTGGGAACGGTCGATTTGGCGTTGCGGCCCCGCCGGACGATATCCAGCTCGGCCTCGCCCAAACCAGGTTCAATCACCTTCAGGGCATGGGCCTGAAGGGTGGCCGAAACCATCCTGGCGCCATGGTTGTGCAGCACTCGCACCTTGTTTTGTTCAAAATGCAGCAGTTTGGTCCGGACGAACAAATTGAAGAAGGCGTCGCCGATATAGGCCAGCACCAACGGAGGCAAAAGCCGGGCCTCGACTTCGCCAAACCGCTCTGCCGGCACACCTTCTTGATCAGTGACGGCAAAGGTCTGCCGGGCCAAAAACTCAAACTGGTCAAACTTCACGTTTTTTCCACCTTGCGCCCTGGGGCGAGTCTTCGATCACATAGCCAACGGCGTCCAGGCGATCCCGGATGGCGTCGGCGGTGCTCCAATCCTTCTTGCGGCGGGCTTCCTGCCGGATGTCGACGATCATGTCCAGCAGGGTTACGATGAGCTCTTCCTGCTCTTCGCTCTTGCCGCCGGCGTTTGGCGCTCCGGTCCTTTCCTCCACCAGCAGACCGAGGATGTCTGCCAGTTCATAGTAGACAGACTGTACTGTTGCCATAATTTCGGCGTCATGAGGAATCTTACCTGCCATGACCGCACTGTAATAGATGTTGATTTCCTTGGCAAGACCGAAAAGAATGCTGATAGCCAGGGCGGTGTTAAAATCGTCGTCCATGGCGGCGGTGAAATCCGCTTTGGCCGTGTGTCCGGCCGCCAGCAGCGCCGTAGCCTGCTCGCTCGGTCCCGCGGCAACCGGGGCCCCGGCCAGGTACTCTACATTCGAGACCGCTGTGCGCAGCCGGTCCAGTCCCCGGCCGGCCTCGGCCAGCTGTTCGTCGCTGAAGTTGAGCGGGCTGCGGTAATGGGTCGATAAAATGAAGAAGCGCAGAACCTCGGGCGGATAGTGCTCCAGAATATCCTTCACAAGGAAGAAGTTGCCGAGGGATTTGCTCATTTTTTCCTCGTTGACGGTGATAAAGCCGTTATGCAGCCAGTAACGGACAAACGGGGTAACGCCGCTGTATGCTTCGGACTGGGCGATCTCGTTTTCGTGGTGCGGGAAAATCAGGTCGCTGCCGCCGCCGTGGAAATCGAAACCCGCTCCCAGGTATTTCTGGGACATGGCCGAGCACTCGATGTGCCAGCCCGGCCGGCCCTGGCCCCAGGGACTGGTCCAGGAAGGTTCGCCGGGTTTGGCGCTTTTCCAGAGGGCGAAATCCATCGGATGGTTTTTCCGTTCATCAATGTCGACCCGGGCCCCGGCCTTCATGTCGTCCAGGTTCCGTCCGCTCAGTTTTCCGTATTCGTCGAACTTTTCCACAGAGTAATAGACATCGCCGTCGACCACATAGGCGAACCCTTTTTCGATCAGTGTCGCCACCATCTCGACAATCTCCGCCATATGCTCGGAAACCCGCGGATACAGTTGGGCGCGGCGGATATTGAGTTTATCCATGACTTCAAAATAGGCGGCGATGTACCTGTCGGCGATATCCGCCCAGCCGACGCCTTCGGTGTTGGCGGTGGCAATGATTTTGTCATCCACGTCGGTAAAATTCTGGACATGGTATACCGAATAACCCTGCTGTTCCAAATAGCGCCGAATCACGTCCCAGGTAATAAAGGGCCGGGCGTTGCCGATGTGGGGATGATTATAGGGGGTCACCCCACAGACATACATCTTGACTTTGCCGGGTTCAGCCGGCGCGAACGTTTCCTTCTGTTTTGTCAGACTGTTGAATACTCTTAGGGTCACGGTTTTTCAGCTCCTCTTCCAGCTGGATGACACGTCGTTCCAGCCGATTCAAATGACGTTGCAGGCAAAACAGCATTTCTCCTTCCGGATCAGGCAGCGTACCATGTTCCAGATCGACCCCCGAACCCTCATCGGTCACCTTCTGGCCGTCCTTCACCACCACCTTGCCGGGTATCCCGACCACCGTCGAGTTGGGCGGCACCTCACAGAGCACCACAGAGCCGGCCCCGATCTTCGAGTTGTCGCCGACCTTGAACGACCCCAGCACCTTGGCGCCGGTGGCGATAACCACATTGTCGCCAATGGTGGGATGACGCTTGCCTTTCTCCTTGCCGGTGCCGCCCAGGGTGACTCCCTGGTAGAGGGTGACGTTCCGTCCGATTTCGGTGGTTTCGCCGATTACCACTCCCATCCCGTGGTCGATAAACAGCCCCTCGCCGATGGTTGCGCCGGGATGAATTTCGATGCCGGTGAGCAGGCGGGCGAGGTTGGAAATCAGGCGGGGCAACAGAACCCAGCCACGCTGAAACAGCCAGTGAGCCAGCCGGTAAAACCAGATGACGTGCAGCCCGGGATAGCAAAAGACCACTTCCAGGACACTCTTGGCCGCCGGATCGCGTTCAAAGACGACCCTGACGTCCCTTTTCAAACGATCAAACATATTGTCCCCTCTCCTTGTTTTCCTATTGCTCAAGGGAAGTAAAAAACCACCGCCTCTCAGAGACGGTGGCCCGTGGTTCCACTCTGGTTAGATGCCGCCAGGCACCTCACTTTGGTGGGGCAGTTGCCCCATACCGTTAACGGCGGCCGCCGGGACGGGATATTCCCCCGCCCTGCTCCCGGACGCATTTCAGCGCTCCTCGCCCGGTACCGCTCACAGCCGACGGCGGCACCTCTCTGAGGGGGGTGTTCGCTTACTTCTCCCGTTCTTCGCATTTCCTAGTATTGTGATAGGTTTTGTCGCTATTCGCGATGTATTATCCTCATTATACAAATAGGCAAGCCCGGGTGTCAATCGGCCGGCAGCGATTTTAGCGAGGTCTCCAGCCGGGCGAGGGTGCGCTGTTTGCCAAGCAGCACAATGAGTCGCGGCAGATCGATCCCATGGGAGGTGCCGGTGAGGGCAATGCGTACAGGCATATAGACCTTGCTGCCGCCAAGTTTCAGTTCCTTGGTAATCCCCTTCAAGATTGACTTGACCCCGGCCTCATCCAGCACATCCAGCGCCGACAGCCTGCCGGAAAAGGCGTCCATCACCTGTGGGATTTCGGGTTCGCGCAGCACCTGGACAGCTTCTTCATTTTCGAAGCCGACGGTGTCGGCGAAAAAGACGGCTACATGGTCCACCACCTGGGCGGCGTAACTCACATGTTCCTGTACGGCGGCGACCACGCTCACCAGCCATTGGCGGTCGCTGGCCAGCGGGCTCTCGAGATAGCCGGCGGCGGCCAGATGGGGCAGGGCCAGCTCGGTCAGCGCTTCGGGGCTGAGCTGGCGAAGGTAGTGGGAATTGAGCCAGTTCAATTTGTCGATATCGAAGACTGCCGGGTTTTTGGCTACCCGGTCGAGGGAAAAGTGCTCAATGAGCTGCCCGGGAGAAAAGATTTCCTCCTCACCAGGCGGCGCCCAGCCAAGCAGCGCCAGGAAATTGACAATAGCCTCCGGCAGATAGCCGAGGGCGCGATACTGGTCCACCGAGGTGGCACCGTGGCGTTTGCTCATCTTGGCCCGGTCGGCGCCGAGGATCAGCGAAACATGGCCGAACTGCGGCACTGGCAGGGCGAGGGCTTCATAGATCAGTATCTGCCGCGGCGTGTTGGACAGATGCTCCTCAGCCCGGATGACATGGCTGATGCGCATCAGGGCATCGTCCAGCACCACGGCATAGTTGTAGACCGGTATGCCGTCGGACTTGACGATGACAAAATCGCCGACGCCGCTGGATTCGAAGCTGACCACACCGCGCACCAGGTCGTTGAAAACAATCTGCTTGTTGTCAGGCACCTTAAAGCGCACAGTGCACCTTTGGCCTTCAGCCTGAAGGCGGGCCCTGTCCTCGGCCGTCAGATTGCGGCAACGGCCGGTATAGCGCGGCGTTTCCCCCTTGGCCATCTGCTGCTGCCGATCGGCCTCCAGTTCTTCTTCTGTGCAATAGCAATAATAGGCGTGCCCGCTAGCCAGCAGTTTTTCGGTGTATTCCCGGTAGATCGGCAGCCGCTCGGTCTGGCGATAGGGACCGTAGGGACCGCCGACATCGACGCCTTCGTCCCAGTCAATACCCAGCCAGCGCAAGGCTTCCATGATGTTTTGCTCCGATTCTTTCGTGGACCGTTCAAGATCGGTATCCTCGATCCGCAGTACGAACTTACCGCCGTGTTTTCGGGCCAAAAGCCAGTTGAACAGCGCCGACCGCGCCCCGCCGATATGAAACGGGCCAGTCGGACTCGGCGCGAACCGCACCCGCATCGCTTGATCAGTCATGTAAACTCCCTCCAAAACTTCAAAGCCATTCGTTTGTTGATTAATTCCACCTGCTATTGTAAAACATTCCAAGTCATTTAGCAACAAGCCCTGTTCACAAATGGAAAAAGCACTTAACGATCGCGAGCGAGCGTAAGTGCTACTGGTTGTGGAGTTTCAGCAGGAACAGGCCGTTGACGATGTCAGGTACAATCACCGTGGTGCTGGCTGATCCGGTTCCGGCAACCGGCTCGGCCCCGTCACCGCAGACTTTGAGGCGCCAGAGCACCTGATCATTGCGGAAGACTTCCCCGAAGATCGTTCCGTCGGCCTGACGGGTCACACTCAGACTATACTTGATGTCTGCCGCCTGGACGGTACCCGGCCATAAAAGACTCAGTCCGACAAGGATGCCGCACAGAAATTTCGCCATAAACATCCCCCGCGTATTAAAGTCAAGGTACGGCTATAGTATGCGTCGCTGTCAGGCTTTTATGCACCTATCACTCGACGCCTTGGATCGAGACCATGGCGTAAGCGGCGATGCCTTCTTTCCTGCCGGTGAAGCCCAGCCCCTCGGTGGTGGTTGCCTTGACATTCACCTGCTCGGGTGCCAGACCGAGAGCCGCAGCAATGTTGGCGTTCATCGCCGGTATATACGGCGCCAGTTTCGGTTTTTCAGCCACCACTACCGCGTCGATATTGTTGGCCCGCCAGCCCCGGGCAGCCAGCAGCCTTCCGACCTCCTCCAGCAGTTTCAGGCTGGAGGCGCCCTTATAAGCAGGATCGCTGTCAGGAAAGTGCCGTCCGATATCGCCCAGGGCGGCGGCGCCGAGCAGGGCATCCTTGATGGCGTGCAGCAGCACGTCGGCGTCGGAATGGCCCTCCAGGCCAAGTTCGAAAGGCAGGTCAAGCCCGCCCAGAATCAGCTTGCGGCCCGGCACCAGCCGATGTACGTCGTATCCCATGCCGACTCGGATCATTGTTCCCGCCTCTTTTCGCAGCAGAGCTTCGGCTACCACCAGATCTTCCGGTGTGGTGATTTTGAGATTGCGGTAGCTGCCCTGGACGATCTTCACCCTGACGCCGAGCCGCTCGACCAGCGCCGCGTCATCGGTAGCCAGAAAATCGTCCCTGGCGGCCTCGGCATAGGCCCGCCGGAGCAGGCCGGCTTCAAAGACCTGCGGCGTCTGGATCGCCCAGAGGGTGCTGCGTTCAGGCGTGGCAGCGATAAACCCGGCCGGGTCCACCGTCTTGATGGTGTCCTTGACCGGCACGGCGACACCGGCAGCGCCGCAGTCGCGGGCAGCGGCGACAGCCAGGCCGACGGCGGTCTGATCGATGAGCGGTCTTGCTCCGTCATGAATCAGGATGATCCCGCAGGCCTCCGGCACCGTCCTCAGCGCGTTGGCGATGGAGTACTGCCGCTGGCTGCCGCCAGGCACTACCTTCCAGCCTTTGCTGAGCCGCGCCCCTGTCAGCAGCTCCTCGGCCTGCGCCTCTTCGCCCGGCGCCACGACAACAATCAGGTCATCCACCTCCGGGCAGGCCGCCAGGGCCTCAACGCTGTGCAGCAGGATCGGCCGGCCCAGCAGGGGAACGAATACTTTGTTGATGCCTGTTTCCATTCTCGTGCCGCTGCCAGCGGCGGCAACAATCGCTGTAGCCATCTTGGTTCATCGCCTCTTCGCCAATACATTTTCTACGCCTTGTCCAGCGGACAGGCAGGGTCAGTGCAGAGAAATCCAGAAAAACAGAGCAGGATACACCGCCAGAATAAATATCGCGGTGGTCAGAACAAAAGCAGCGGTGGCAATATTGATATTCAGATGATAGATCTTGACAGCGAGCACCGAACTGATGGCAGTCGGCGTGCTCGCCAGAATCAGCAGCGTGTTCCGTTCGACGGTGTCGCCGATGACCAGGCAGGCCAGAGCATAAGCCGCCGCAGGAGTAATGATAAATTTAATCGGAATCAGGTCCAGCATGCCCCGGTAATATTGCCTCATCGCCGAAAAATCGGTGGAAAATCCGATCGGAATCAGCGCCGTCCAGGCCACCAAATGCACCAGCGGCCCAAATACAGAGCCGAGGACCGCCGGGCGGGGAACGCCGGCCGCATAAAGCGCCGTGCCCAGCAGCAGGCCGAGAACAGGCAGCTGGTTATAATTGATAAAAACATTCTTCAGCGATATGACCTGCCCCTTCCCCCTGACGCTGCGCTGATAATAGTACTGGGCCAGCGGGTAGCAGAACATGTAGGTTACGACCCCTTGCAGGATGGTTACCAGCTGGGTGTAGGCGTATCCGACCTCGCCGTAGAGGATAAAGGAGCAAAGACCGCCCAGCGTCCCGACGTTGGAGAGCATGGCCGAAATAATATAACTGCCTTTGTCAAGGTCGTCGTCGTATTTTGCGCCAACCCACAAGAAGGCCACTGCCCCCGGGATAACGCATAGCACGATCCCGAACAGAGGCAGCCAGATCAAATCATAGGAAAGCCGCAGCGTCCAAAAACTGAGAAGGGTCAAAACCGGTGTAATCACCCAGACATTGAAATTGATCATTTTTTGAAAAAACCCGTCGTCAATACGGTTTTGGCGGCGGAAGAGATAACCGACAACCAGGGGCAAGATCAAATCTACAACAATATAGGTCAACTTCAGCGCGATGTCCATCCAAATCTCCTTGGCGGCCGAATGTCTGAGCGCAAGGCCCGGGGCGGCGCCGGTCGGGGCTAACCCTCAGGCGCGGACTGTATATAAGTTTATCACATCTTGGGATTTTTGCACAAACGGCAAAAAAAAGGGCCTGGCTGCCATAGCCAGGCCCTGACGCATTCATGAAGCTTAAACCCGAAACTTCGACACCGCTTCCTGCAGGTCCCCCGCCAGTTTCGCCAGGCCCTGGCTGGAGGAAGCGATCTCTTGCATTGAGGCCGACTGCTCCTCAGTCGCGGCCGACACCGTCTGGGTCTCGCCGGCATTTTCCCGGCTCACTCTGTCGATTTCCCGGATCGACGATACCAGCGTCTGACTGGAGGTAGCCATATGATCCAGCGAATCCGAGATCTCCCCGATCTGCTCCGAAAGCTGGATCACGGCCCCGGCGATCTTCCGGAAGGTCTCGCTGGCGGCGTTGACGACAGCAACCCCGGCTTTGACTCCGTCCGTCCCGGCCTGGGTGGCGGTTACGGCCTGATCCATATTCACCTGATTCCTGCGAATGAGTTCCCCAATCTGCTGGGCGGCCTGATTCGATTGCTCAGCCAGTTTCCTGACCTCTTCGGCCACTACGGCGAAACCGCGGCCGTGTTCGCCGGCCCGGGCCGCCTCGATGGCGGCGTTGAGCGCCAGCAGGTTGGTCTGTCCGGCGATGGTCGAAATGAGGGTTACGATTTCACTGATCTCACGGGAGCCCTGGGCCAGTTCGGCAATAGCTCCCTGAACCGCCTCCGACCCCTGTCCGATGCGGTTCATCTGGCTGATAGCCTCATCCACCGCCTGCCTGCCCTGCTCAGCTTCCTGGGATGTGCCGCCGGCGATCCGGGCCACCGTATGGGCAGTCTCCGAAATCCGGCCGGTGCTTGCCGCCATCTCCTGGGCCACCGCCGCTATCTGCTCGGCCGACTTCGCCTG
>JARLHY010000074.1 GCA_031292015.1 Negativicutes bacterium
ATCATGGCGAACAATAAGTCGGTCAAAAAAATCATCATCGGAGCGGTTGTTGTGGCGGTGATCGGGTTGATCGGTTATGGCGCCCATCTCGGCAACAAGCCCACCACCGACAGCAACGCCAAAGCCAAGAACGAGGGTTTGTTCCCACTGAAGACCTGGACGAGGAAAGACTGCGGCTCAACGCCCTTCGCCGTCGGAGTGGTAAAGGGCTTCTTCAAGGAGGAGGGCATCGAACTGGTCTTCACCGGGGAGACCCAACCGGCCCAGCAGATTCCCTCGGTCCTCAACGGCAACAACGACATCGGCGGCGGTTTCCATCCCAACAACCTGGCGGTGGCCATCGCCGGCGGCGCCAAAATCAAAGGGGTCGTCACCGGTGGGATCGATCCGACGCCGGATCAGGATCCCAAGCTGCGGCACATGAACTGGTATGTAAACCCGAGCGTCACTCCCGGCATTAAAAATTTCGCCGATTTGAACAACTTACCGGGGCAGCTCAAGTTTTCGACGATCACCACCAACATCTGCGCCGATTTCCTGGCCAACAACATCGCCGACCAGCAAGGCCTGTCAAGAGACAGGATCGAGTGGGTCACCATGCCTGACATTCAGGCCGTTCAGGCTCTGAAACAGGGACTGGTGGCGGTGGCTGGCGTCCATCCGCCTTTCTACAAATCGATGGAAGACGCCGGCATGGTGAAGATCGCCGACAGCCTGGACGCCAAAGTGGGCATCGCCGGCGGTGTCACCTACTATGTTTTTAACACCGGCTTCATCGAGAAAAATCCCGAAGTTGTCAAGAAATTCTCCCGGGCTATCGTCAAAGCACAAAAATGGGCCAACGAAAATCCTGAGGAAGCCCGGAAAATTACCGAGGAATGGATCGGTGTTCCGGTCAACGCCACCCATTACTACGCGGCCGGCACCGAAATCAACGAAGCGCTCATTACTCCCTGGATCAAGGACCTGGAGGATCACGCTGTCATTCCCAAAGGAAAAGTCAAACCTTCCGACCTGATCGTTTCTCAAGAAGTCAACTCCGGCATCAAGGCCAATTAGGAAGATACATTCACTAAAAAAAGACAGTCGGGCCGATTAGTCAACTAAAGGCCAGGTTTGTCCGGCGGGACATTCCTGGCCTTTATATTTTTTTAAGGAGAGTGGTTGCAATGACCCTGAAAAGATACCTGGCGGTGGCTTTCATCGTCTTCGTGGTTGGAGCGGCGGTTTTATACAGCGGTTTGAACCGGGCTCCCTTCCGCTACAACGGGCACGTTCCCGGTCACAAGCATGACAGTTCCCGGCTGGAGACCGTCCTGCTGACGCAGCTCCAACCAATAGCGGTTTCGCCTGAAAGGAGTGGTAGGTATGAATAGCTACAAGGCAGTTGCCTGGAGCGCTGTCCTCGTCAGCCTGGCCTTGCTGGTACTGCCGCGAATCGTGCCGATTTGCACCGGGCTGACCAAGACCGGCTCGCCAATGCAGTGCCATTTCGCCTTTCAGGCGGAGTTTCTGATCACCCTGCTGGCACTCATTCTGTCCGGGGCGCTTTTGGTGCTGCGCACCGCCGAGGCCAAGTTCCTGGCCGGTTTCGTTATTTTGCTGCTCGGGTTGGTTATTGTCATCATACCGCAGCCATGGGCCCTCGGTCTGTGCGAAGACGGCGGAGCCTGCCACAGGACCGGCTTTTTCGAGACGATCGGCGGAGCGCTGCTGGTCTTAACCGGGCTTGGTGCTTTATGGCTGTCGCGAAAGACGGAA
>JARLHY010000075.1 GCA_031292015.1 Negativicutes bacterium
GCACGCTCACCAATCTGGCAGGCGGCGTCATCGCCGGCAGCAGTTACGGTGTTGAAAATTACAACGGCACCATTGGGACGCTGACCAATAGCGGGCTGATCAGCGGGGGCACTGACGGCATCTATAACGACGGTACAATCGGCTTACTGACGAACCTGGCCGGCGGCACGATTTATGGCGGCGGCACTAGCTATAATAGCGCCGGTATCACGAACGAAAATCTGATCGGCGTGCTTGATAATTCCGGCCTTATCAGAGGGGCTCATACTGGCGTTTACAATTACTACAGGAGCACCATCGGCACGCTCACCAACAGCGGCACGGTCACTGGCGCGTATAATGGTATCGCGAATTACGGCACCATCGGCCTGATCAATAATCTTGCAAGTGGCGTCATCCAGAGCACAGCCAATAATGATAGCGGCATCTTAAACGAAGGCACCATCGGCGCCTTAACGAATAGCGGCCTAATCTATGGCCCCGATAGCGGTGTCGATAACTACTATGGCACAATTTTCAGTCTGACCAACAATGCCGGTGGAAATATCGAAGGTGGCTACTACGGTATTTATAACTACGGCAACATGCCGCAGTTGACGAATAACGGCGTCATTTCCGGCACTAATTACGGTGTTTATGCCGTCTCTGACGGTAACAGCAGCTACACCATCGGCACGCTGACCAACTCTGGCACCATCTCGGGTCACACCGGCGTTTACATCGCTGACCGAGGCACCACCATCGTCAACATGGGCACCATCGCCAGCACTGATGGCGGCAATGCGATTGACCTTGAGAACAACTACAACAGCCTGATCCTGAATACCGGCTCAGTGCTGTTCGGCACCATCTATGGCGGTGGCTATAATAACAGCATCACCCTCGAGGGTATGGACAGCATGTCCAACACCATCGCCGACTTCGGCACCGGCAGCACGCTGACCGTGGCACCGGGCGCGAACTGGGCGGCTGACGGCTCCTGGACGGTTCCGAATGTGTATAACTACGGCACCTTCGAGCCTGGCTTCATCACCGGCAACGGCGTCACCAGCACGCCGCTGACGCTGAACGGCAACTTCACCATGGAGAGCGGCAGCACCTATGTGGTGCTGGTCACCCCGGCCACCAGCTCGGTGCTCGACGTCACCGGCACCGCGACGCTGACCGGCACCGTGA
>JARLHY010000076.1 GCA_031292015.1 Negativicutes bacterium
CCTGCCGGTTTATCCCTCGCACCAGAACGTGATATATTCCACTCCTGCTTTTTTCTCTTGCTTTTCTGGGCATTTGCATTTCCCCTTGTTTTTTTCTTCATTCTACCATATAAAAAGGGAATAAGACAAGAGAACCGTCCCCTTGTCTTATACGAGCCTGACAACAAGAAAGATTGGGATAAATTTCTTGAGGAATATGAGAGATGTTGGACAGACGACAATTACAGTAAAAACATTAGACCAATGACGCTTGAAGGATGTGTAGTCCGCATTTCTGACATTATATCCTATATTGGGAGAGACATTGAAGATGCAGTGGCCGTTAGATTAATTAAAAGGGATGACTTACCAGCAGATGTGATAGGAACATTAGGCACAACTAACAAGGAGATTGTAAACGCATTAGCATTAGACGTAATAGAGAATAGCTATGATAAACCCTATGTTCGCCTCTCGGAAGATGTTTATGGAGCATTAGATAATTTACTCAAATTCAATACTAAAAATATTTATAGTAACCCCAAGAAACAGATACAAGACGATAAAATCAAGGGAATGTTTCGAACATTATATGATATTTTCCTAACTGACTTAAAAGTTGAGAATACACGTTCATCAATATATGAGGAGTTTCTGAAAAATCTAGGTGCGGACTATCAAAGAATGACAGATCCTAAAAGAATAGTAATTGATTACATTGCGGGAATGACAGATGACTTTTTAAATTCCGAATTTAAAACACACGTTATCCCTCAAAGTTTCGGAAGGTATATAGAAAGAAGAATAACTGACCGGGAATACTTGTGATACATGACCATGAAAGCGGTGGGAGAAACAGTTAATTTTTTCATATCTTACTCCTTTGACTTTAAAATAGTCTTATAAATTTGACCTGCTTGAGTAATAATATCCGTTTCATTCATCGATTGCTTATCAGCTAAAACGGGAAATTCTAAATTTAACTTAGTCCTATACCAATTTTTAAAGTACCTATTGAATTCTATGCTTAGTTGATTAATCCACAATGCTGATGCCACTCCACCATCAAATAGCTCTTGAAATCGAATATCATAATCATCTTTTTGAAAATGGAATGTACCATGACGATAGCGTTTTAAATTAGTAACGTAGGGCGATTGAAGCAAGTCATCAATTACTGGGTCACAAATCCCCAATTCCCTCCATCCTTCAATTACAACATATAACCCTGAATACCAGTACGATAGATATAGTGCTATGTCGGTTGACCACAGAATCTCCATAGTTCCTATTTCATTCTTTATCTCCGCAAAATTGTTCTCTGGTTCATCATCTTTAGTTTTGAACCTAAGAAGTGCCTCAATATAATGAACCCTCATCCTGTCGCACCAAAAGAAATACTTGTGGAGACTAAAAATAGCCTGGTCTGCAGAATTCATTTCACCAACTCCATCAGTCTCATTATATCTGGCTTCTACTAAAGACAATTAACTCCTGTTTTTCCCATCCCCAAAGCATCCCCAAAGTTCACATAACTTTGATAGAAATGTAGCTAGACAAGCAAAGGGCTTGTGGCTAAAATAGCCACAAGCCCTTTAAATTCAATTGGCGGGGGCGTGTAGGAATCGAACCCACCCACGATGTGTTAGCACCGCGCGAACGGTTTTGAAGACCGCAGGAGCCACCAGGCCCCATCCGCCCCCGGAAAAAAGGAATTCCGCTATTATTATAACCTATTTGGACCGAATGGGCACTGGCTTATCCTTCCAGGACGTTATTTATAGAGCTCCGGGCGCCGCGCGGGCGGATAAAAGCGGCGGCACATGCCTTGCGGGGTGTGGCGGACATCCACCGCCTGGTCCAGATCGAGGTCAGCGACGATCATGGCCTCGGCCCCGGAGAAATCTTCGGCAAGCACCTGGCCGAGGGGGCTGATGACGGTGGCTCCGCCGTGGTAAACGGTACCCTGGCCGTTGTCGCCGATCTGATTGGCGGCAAGGAGGTAGACGCAGTTGTCGTAGGCTCTGGCCCGCAGCGAGATCTGCCAGCTTTCCCGGCGCTGCTCGGCGCTCAGGCGGGGGGTGGCGTGAGGACAGAGGACGAGCTGAGCCCCTTTGAGGACCAGGGTCTGGGTTATTTCCGGAAAATGCTGTTCCAGGCAGAGCTGCAGACCGACGGTGACCTTGGGCAGCCGGAAGACCGGCAGCTCGTCGCCGGCGGCGTACTCTCCTTTTTCCCGCTGACCGAGGTGGGTCTTGAAGTATAGATGAAGCTCACCGGAGGGCAGCCACAGGCCGTGGGCCAGGCGCTTCGGACCGCCCGGTTCCTGCCAGGCCATGCCGGCGGCAATAGTTATTCCGTATTTCCCGGCCAGCTTCTTCAGTTCGGCGCAGGCAGGCGAGGCGGCGCTGAGCGGCTGAGCCGGCGGACCGCCGGTGCTGTAGCCGGTCAGGCTGAGTTCCGGAAAAAGCAGCAGCTCGACCTCCTTTTCGGCGGCGCGAGCGATCCAGGCAGCGGCGGCAGCGGTGTTTTCGGGCAGGGCGTCGACCTCGGCCCGGCAGGCCACGGCGCCGACGCGAAGGGTTTGCGGCATCCAAAAGTTCCCCCATGTGATTGATTTCTTCCCTGAGTATGGCAGAGGGCCTGGCAAAAGTCAATCGAAGTTCCAATTTTCAGACAAGAAAATTGTGTTGACACCAGGCAGCAGGGCTGTTATATTGTTGAATATAAACATATATACCTAGGCAACGGAGCCTTCGTAGATGATCTACGAAGGCTCTTGCTGTCTCCCTGACAAAGGCGTCCGGATTTATTTCCCGGGCGCTTTTCGCTTTGTAACAGGGGTATGGAAATTTTAAAGAGAGGATGTTTGTAATGAAAAAATTCCTGGCTGTTCTCGCGTTATCATTACTGCTTGTTGCTATCTTTGTTCCTGTAGTCCTGGCTGCGGACGAGACCGCTCCCGCCGCCGCAGTCGCCGAAGCCGCGACTGAAGCGCCGAAGATTGACACCGGCGATACCGCATTTGTACTTATCTCCGCCGCCCTTGTCATGGTTATGACTCCGGGTCTGGCACTGTTCTATGGGGGCATGGTCAGAACTAAAAACGCCCTGAGCACGATTATGCAAAGTTTCTTCATCGTCGCGCTGATCTCGGTGCAATGGGTACTGTGGGGCTACACTCTGGCCTTTGGCCCTGACGTGAACCACATTATCGGCAACCTCGACTGGCTGGCGCTAAACGGTGTCGGGCAGGACCCCAACGCCGACTACGCGGCCACGGTTCCCCACCTGGCCTTTATGATCTTCCAGGCAATGTTCGCGGTAATCACACCCGCGCTGATCACCGGCTCCTTCGCCGAACGCATGAAATTCCCCGCCTTCGTGGTCTTCACCCTGCTGTGGGCAACCTTCGTTTACGATCCTGTGGCCCACTGGGTCTGGGGTGTGGGCGGCTGGCTGAGAGATCTCGGTGTGCTTGACTTCGCCGGCGGCACCGTTGTCCATATCCTGTCCGGCGTATCCGGCCTGGTCGTGGCTCTGGTGCTCGGCAAACGCAAAGGTTACGGTACCGACGTCATGCTGCCTCATCATCTGCCGATGACGGTTATCGGTGCATCGCTCCTGTGGTTCGGCTGGTTCGGCTTCAATGCCGGCAGCGCTCTCGGTGCAAACGGCCTGGCCGCCAGCGCCTTCATCGTCACCAATACCGCAGCCGCTGCGGCTACCTTATCCTGGGTCTTTGTTGAATGGTTCCATCATGGCAAACCCACTGTTCTCGGCGCCGCCAGCGGCTGTGTCGCCGGTCTGGTCGCCATCACCCCCGCCTCCGGCTATGTCGCCGCCGGTCCTTCGGTCATCATCGGTCTGGCTGCAGGCGTCATCTGCTACTTCGCGGTCAGTGTAGCGAAATCCAAATTCGGTTATGACGATGCCCTCGACGCTTTCGGCGTACACGGTATCGGCGGTACCTGGGGCGCCCTGGCCACCGGCCTGTTCGCTTCGAAGGCGGTTAACCCCGCCGGTGCCGACGGTCTGTTCTACGGCAACGCCTCACAGGTGGGAATCCAGTTAGCAGGCATCGGCGCCAGCTGGGCCTTCGCCATTGTAGCCACCTTCGTCATCCTTAAAGTACTGAGCCTGTTCATGAAGCTCCGGGCCGACGCCGAGGAAGAACTGCAGGGTCTGGATATCTCCGAACACGGCGAACGCGGTTACGCCTACCAGGACTTTATGGCCGGTTCCCCGATCCTCCATCAGCCGCCTCTGGCGAATGTCGTCGCTCAGCCTGAAGTCAGCCTGAATTCTAATTAAGGAGGGGGATAGAGCCATGCGTAAAATCACCAAAGTAGAAATCATCACCCGTCCAGAGAAGCTGGAAGAACTGAAAGAAGCCATGAACGGCATCGCCGTCGCCGGCATGACGGTCACCCAGGTTTACGGTTACGGGGTGCAAAAGGGTCATAAGGAAATCTACCGGGGCCAGGAAGTGAATATCAACCTGCTGCCTAAAGTGAAAGTGGAAATCGTCGTCTGTGAAGTCCCTGTGGAACAGGTGTTGGATGTCGCCAAACGGGTCTGCAAGACAGGCCGCGTCGGCGACGGTAAGATATTCGTCTATTCGCTGGAAAACGCCGTGCGTATCCGCACTGGCGAAGAAGGCGACATCGCGATCATGGATCCAAAAAGCTAGTTTGGTTTGCCACCTCTCTCGCCGGCCGTAAGGCCGGTTTTTTTTCCACCAAAAAGGCCGCCCAAGGCGGCCTTTTATTGTCGTTTATTTCTTCTGCCGCAGCAGGTCCGCCAGTTCTTCCACGCTCCGCGGGGCTCCCCCGGAGGGCACGAGACCCTGCTGGTGCATGCAGGCGTAAAGCTGACCGATAACCGGCCGGGCAAACCCCAGGCTGGCGTGATCGTCGCGGCTCAGAATCTCCTGGGGTGGTCCGCCGGCTACGACGCTGCCTTCGGCCAGCACGTACACCAGGTCGGCCCAGCTCCAGGCCCAGTCGATGTCATGGGTCGCCACCAGCAGCGTTTTCCCCTGGCGGTGGAGCATGTCCAGTATTTCCTGCAGGCTGAGAAGGCCCGGATAGTCCAGCGCGGCGGTGGGTTCATCCATGACCAGCACCTGCGGCTCCATGGCCAGGATGCCGGCGATGGCCGCCCGTTTTTTCTGGCCCTGGCTGAGGAAATGGACCGGTTCGCGACTTTGTTCCAGCAGACCCACCGCGCTGAGCGCCGCTTCGGCCCGCCTGCGGGCTTCGGCGATGGACAGGCCCATGTTCATCGGTCCGAACAGCACGTCGTCAAGGACGTTGCTGGCGAAAAGCTGGGTGTCGGGGTCCTGAAACACCAGGCCCACCTTTTGCCGCAGGGCGCTGACAAAATCGCGGGAATAGCGGTAGGGTTGTCCCTGATAAAAAAGAGCTCCGGCCTGGGGCCGCAATATGGCGTTGATATGTAAAAAAAGAGTCGATTTACCGGCCCCGTTTGGACCCACCAGGGCGACCCGGCTGCCGGCCGGCACCGATAGGCTGGCTCCGGACAGGGCCGGTTTGTCGTAGCGGTAGCTAAAAGAAACGTCTTTCACGGCGATTAACGGACTACTGGCCATGGTCATCCTCCGGGTGGTGATTTAGACAAGGGACGTCAGGGCAAGCGCGGCGAGCACGGCGGAAATAAGCGCCAGCCTGAGCGGCTTTACGGTCTGGGGCGGACAGTGGTAAGACAGGCGGTTTTGGTAGTTGCGGGCGCTGAGGGCGATGGTCAGGTCCCGCGCCCCGAGGAAGGTTTTGCGGCCGACGTTGGCGGTGAGAAGGGCCAGGGAGTGCAGCGACCGTCTGGTGTCGGCGTAGCCGAGGCGGGACTGCTGGGCTGTATAGATCTGCCCGGCTGCGGCCAAGAAGACGAAGATAAACCGGTAGGTAAGGGCGGCGATCTCGGCGACGCTGCCGATCACCGGAAAGCGGGACAAGTAGGCGGTGACATAGGCCACCGGCGTAGTTGTCGCAATCATCAGCAGGCAGGACACCGCCGCCGTACTTCTCAGCAGCAGCACCTGGGCCATCGCGATCCCCTCGGCTGTGACGCCGACATACCAGGATCCGACCTGGATGACCGCCAGGGCGGCGAAAGGGACGGTACTGAGGCTGATGACGATGCTGGCTGCCCCGGTCAGGAGAAAGGCCAGCGGCGCCAGCCACAGCCGCAGGAGATAGGCCGGCGGCACCCGGGCGTAAAGCATCACGCCGTGCATCATGAAAATGACGGCCAGCAGGGTCGCCGGGCGGGGTATACTCAGGGCGAGCAGCAGCCCACCCCCGCCCATCAGCAGCTTTTCGCCGATGCTGACAGTCTTCAGGGCATTATTATAGGCTAGGTAGTCTAGGTATAACATTCCTTGTCCGCCTTCTCCCGGCTGGCCTTCTGCCCCTGGCGGTACCCGAAGAAGTAGCCGATAAAGCCGGCTCCGAGGGCCGCCTGCAAAGCGAAGAGGAAACTTTCAACCTCGGCCGACGGAGGTTCCCACAGACTGGAGAACCAGGGTTTATAGTCAGGATTGATTTCGCTGATGACGTCCTTGGCTTTGTCGTCGGTACCGCCAAAGTCGGCGCCTGACCGCCAGGCCAGCGGCACAACTACAAGCGCCACGGCGAGCAGCAGTAACAATACGGTTTTCCTTGTACTCATAGCTGAGGCCTCCGTTCTGTCCACCAAATATCGATAAGTCCTTGCTCGCCATAGCGCAGCAAAGCGCTGTACACGACTACGCTGAGGATTCCCTCCACCACCGCCAGCGGCAGCTGGGTCAGGGCGAAGACCGCCAGGAACTTGGCGTAGGAGGCCCAAAAGCCGCCGACCGCGTCAGGGAAAGCGGCGGCCAGCTGTCCGGCGGTGACCATGTAGGTGACCCAATCGCCAAGCAGCGCAGCGGTAAACACCGCGGCCTTCTCCGGCAGGCGGCAGGCCAGCGCCAGGCGGAAAGCCCCCCAGGCGACGAAAGCTCCGGCGATGCCCATGGAAAAGGTGTTGGCGCCCCAGGTGGTAAGGCCGCCGTGGGCTAAAAGCAGGGCCTGAAAAAGCAGCACGATGGCACTGAGAACACTGGATACGGCCGGACCGAAGAGGATGGCGCTCAGCCCGACGCCAGTGGGATGGGAACTGGATCCGGTAACCGAGGGAATCTTGAGGGCCGAGAGAACAAAGATAAAGGCAGCGGCCAGACCGAGCAACATTTTTCGTTCCGGGTAGCGGACCAGCAAGGCGCTGATCCGTCTGGCGCCGAAGACCAGAAAGGGCGCCGAGGCGACAAACCAGCCGAGGGCATGCTCCTTGGGCAGGAAGCCTTCCATGATGTGCATGGCCTGGGCCAGCGGCGGGTAAAGTACTGCCGTCAGCAGCAGGTAGAAGGATACGATCAGTGTACGCATAAGACAAGCCTCTCTTCAAAAAAAATAGAATCCCTACCCCGGGCAGAGGTAGAGATTTTGCGTCAGAAACGAACTGCAAATCCCCTCCCCATCGCTCGTGGGTCAAAAGCGGCGATTGTCGGACAGGCAGTTCTTCTGACTCAGGATCATCGCGTCCCTGCGCCTTCCCAGAACGATGCGTTCCAGTGGCGTAGTGCAGGTTCACTCCCCCATACAGCGGCGGGACCGTGTTGGCTTCACACCAAACTTCCCTATTAAGCCCATTACAGGCACCTATCCCCATATTATTTTATTCTCTTAAATTTTAGTTTATGTCGGGAAAGATGTCAAGCCTTGATCACATCGACTCCCATGTAGGACCGCAGTACCTTAGGCACAATCACCGAACCGTCGGGTTGCTGGTAGTTCTCCAGGATGGCGGCCACGGTCCGGCCGACAGCCACCCCGGACCCGTTGAGGGTATGGACGAATTCCGGCTTGGCTTTGGGATCGCGGCGGAATCTGATTTCGGCCCGGCGGGCCTGGAAGTCCTCGAAGTTGGAGCAGGAGGATATTTCGCGGTATTTATTGAAGCTGGGCAGCCAGACTTCCAGATCGTAGGTCTTGGCTGAGGCGAAGCCCATATCGCCGCTGCAGAGCAGCACTTTCCGGTAAGGCAGCTCCAGCAGTTGCAGCACCCGTTCGGCGTTGGCGGTGAGTTTTTCCAGTTCGTCGTAGGAGTTCTCCGGCAGGGTGAACTTGACCAGTTCGACTTTGTTGAACTGGTGCTGGCGGATGAGGCCGCGGGTGTCGCGCCCGGCGGCGCCGGCCTCGGCCCGGAAACAGGCGCTGTAAGCGGTATAATAAAGTGGCAGGTCCTTGGCGTCAAGGATTTCCTGGCGGTGAAGGTTGGTTACAGGCACTTCGGCGGTGGGGATGAGATAGTAGTCCAGCCCCTCAAGTTTGAACATGTCCTGGGCGAATTTCGGCAGCTGGCCGGTACCGACCATGCTGTCGGCGTTGACGATGAAAGGCGGGAAAAATTCGGTATAGCCGTGCTCACCGGTATGAAGGTCAAGCATGAAGTTGAACAGGGAGCGCTCCAGGCGCGAGCCCAGGCCGCGATAGAATGTGAAGCGGGCCCCGGTTACCTTGCCGCCGCGTTCGAAGTCGAGGATGCCAAGTTTTTCGCCGATTTCCCAGTGGGGCAGAGGCTCGGTGTCGAAGGTCCGCGGGGTTCCCCAGCGGAGGATTTCGGGGTTGGCGGTTTCGTCCGCTCCCACCGGCACCGACTGGTGCGGGATGTTGGGAATGGTCATAATGATGTCGCCGAGCGCGGTCTCGATTTCCTTGACCTGGTTATCCAGAGCGCCGATCCGGTCACCGACCTGGCGCATTTCGGCGATCAATTCGTCCGCCGCGCCACCGGTTTTCTTAAGCCGGCTAATTTCCTGGGTCACGGTGTTGCGCTTATTCTTGAGGGCTTCCACCTCACCCAGCAGTTCACGGCGCTTTTTTTCCAACCCCAAGAATTCGCTCAGCCCCATAGCTGCTCCGCGGCTCGCGAGCGCCGCCTCGACCTTCTCGGGGTTGTCGCGGACAAATCTGATATCCAGCATGTAGAGGAACCTCCCTTATAGTAAGAAAAACTTGCCATTATTCTACGCGAATCCGGCTGTCGGTATTCGCACTCCAAGACCCGGTGCAGCTTCGCCCCGGGTCTGTTGCCGAATGTCTCCTGTTATATTTTACCCTTCCGGCGGATAACCGTCAATAAAATGCGAGAAATCCCGCCGTCTTAAGCCATTTCGGCCATCAGGCCGGCGATGCCGATGTTGTCGACAGGCCGTGCCGACAGGGGCAGCCCGGCGAGCTGGGGCAGCGAGTCGGCAAAGGTAGGCCGTGTTTCCCGGTAAAAGACACCCAGCGGTATTTTGTCGCCCCACAGGCTGGCCAGGGACAGGGCTTTTTCCCGGTCGGCGACGGCGTAGCCCGGCAGGTCGGCGACAGGAGTAATCCGCTGGCGGTACCACTGGTAGGTGTTGTGTTTGTTGAAAGATACGCAGGGCTGGAGGATGTCGACCACGGCAAAACCCGGGTGACGGATGGCCTGGACCATGATGGCGGCCAATTCCTGAATGTCGCCGGTGAAGGCCCGGGCGACAAACGTGGCCCCGGCGCTGATGGCGGTCTGGACGATGTTGATGGGCCGCTCGACGTTGCCGAGGGGCGGCGGGGTAAATTTGGTGACAGCGCCAAGGTCGCTGGTCGGTGAGGATTGCCCCTTGGTCAGGCCGTAAATTTGGTTGTTGTGGATGAAATAGGCGATATCCAGGTTTCGCCTGGCGGTATGGATGAAGTGTCCCATGCCGATACCCATGCCGTCGCCGTCGCCGCCCTCGGCGATGACGGTGAGGCTGTGGTTGGCCAGCTTGACGCCGGTAGCCACTGGCAGGGTCCGGCCGTGGAGGGTTTCGATCCGGTAGGTGCTGATATATTGAGCGATCTTGCTGGAACAGCCGATGCCGCTCACCAGCGCGGTCTGCTCCAGATCCAGGCCGGCGTCGTCAAACGTCTTTTTCAGGGCGTTGAATATGCCGAAATTACCGCAGCCCGGGCACCAGGTCGAGCTATAGGGAAGATTGACGTCGCGGGCCATCAGAGCAGCACCTCCTTGATTCTGGCGAGTATCGCCGACGGAACGAAGGGCCGGGAGTCGTATTTCAGATAGCTGTGGTCGGCTTTATAGCCGGTGTTGGCCCGGATCAGCAGCCCGAGCTGACCGGTTTTGTTGCCTTCGACCAGCAGGGTCCGCCGGGCCTTGCTCAGGACAGCTTCCACCGAATCAGCCGGGAAGGGCGAGATATAGCGCACCTGGAGGAAGTTGACGGCGAGGCCTTCGGCGGCGGCGAGGGCCAGCGCTTCGAGCACTGCTCCCTTGGTGGAACCCCAGCCGACGACGGTGAGATCGGCCGACGCAGGTCCGTGAAGCTCGACCGCCGGCACGGCAGCCAGCATGGCCGGTACCTTCCGGAAAAGTTTATCCAGCCCGGCGGCGGTGACTTCCGGCTCGCTGCCGGCGTATTCATGATTGCCGGAGCTGTAGAAGCCGTCTTCGCCGTGGGTGTAGCTTGTGGCGATGTGCCGCCCGCCCTTTTGGCCGGGGATCGCCCGCCAGGACACTCCGTCATCGGTCTGGCGATAGCGCCAGTAAGGCTGGTTGGCTGCCAGCCAGCTCTCGTCGGCCAGCTTGCCGCGGTTCACAACGAGGCCGCTGTCGTCGAAATAGGGGGTCGTGGCCGCCGAGTCGGCGAGATACTTGTCGGTGAGAATGATGCACGGCGCCTGGAACTGTTCGGCCAGGTTGAAGGTGCGGAAGGTTTCGAAGAAACATTCGTCAATGTCGCCGGGGGCGACGACGAAGCGGGGAAACTCGCCCTGAGAGGCCGAGACCACGAAATTGAGATCGGCCTGGGCGGTGCGGGTCGGCAGGCCAGTGCTGGGTCCGCCCCGCTGGGCTTCTACCATGACCACAGGGACTTCGGCCTGGCCGGCAAAACCCAGCGCTTCGACCATCAGGGAGAAACCGCCGCCGCTGGTGGCGCCGATGGCCCTGACGCCGGCGAATCCGGCACCGATCAGCATATTCATGGCCGCAACTTCATCTTCGGACTGTTTGAAAACAAGACCGTATTCGGCGGCATGGTCGGCCAGGTAGGTCAGGATCCCTGAGCCGGGGGTCATCGGATAGCCGGCGGCGAACTTGCAGCCTGCTTTGACCGCCCCCATGGAGATGGCGTCGTTGCCTGTCAGCAGCATCTTGGGCCGGTCGTTTCCGCCAAATGGCAGGGGGAACTTCCGGGCCGGGCCGGAGGCGACGCTCACTTTTTGATAAGTCTCCTCCAGAAGGGCCAGGTTGCGGGCCTGGACCTCGGGCTGAGTGAATTCGTCGCGCATCACGGCGGCGATCAGGTCGACCGGAAAACCGGTAAGGGCGCAGAAGGCGCCGACCATGGCGCTGTTGGCCATCACTTTGGCTGTGTCGCCGGTCACCGAGCCGACCAGCTTCACCGGAAAAACCTGCACCCCGACCGGCAGCCGCGCCGGGTCGGCTTGCACGGTATCGGCGTCGTAGAGCAGGACGGCTCCCGGTTTCAGTTTGGCGTAGTTTTGCTCCAAACCCTCCTGGGACATCACCCCCAGAAAGTCGAGTTGTTCCTCATAAGCGGTTAAAGGGCGGTCGCTGAGCCGTACCAGGCAGGTATTCAGCCCGCCCTTGATCAGCGACGGATATTCGTTGGCAATAAACGCCCACATGCCATTGCGGCCGGCGGCCTTGGCCACCATGATCCCGGCGCTCATCACACCGTAGCCGGCTTCCCCGCCGAACTGGCAGATATAGCTGTTTTGAGCCATGCTATTCCCTCCTTGTCTTCGCTAAGACTGTTGCCTCTTCATCCCGGAAGCGCCCTGTCCAAATAGTCCTCAGACAAAACAAAAGACAGTTGCTTCTATATAATTACCTTCGTGCGGCCGCTTTGATTCCCCTGCCGCAGATACACGGGGAGGATTTTTACGGCTGAAAACGAATTAGCTCTTTGAGGTGATTTTATGTCCTTTTCGGATCACGCCAGCCTGGAGAAAGCTCTACTGGAGTGTGCCCTCTGCCCCCTCCGCCAGAGCGCCATCGGCCCGACGTCCTACAACGGCAGTGTCGACAGTCCGCTGGCCATCGTCGGCGAAGGCCCGGGCGGAGTGGAGGATGAGTACGGCGTTCCGCTGGTGGGCCCGTCCGGCCAGCTCTTGGACAAGGCTCTGGGCAGTGTCGGCGTCACTCGCGATTTAGTATATACAACTAATATCATAAAATGCCGCCCCAAAAATAACCGCACTCCCACGGTGGAGGAAGGGCAGTTTTGTGCCTCCCACTGGCTTGACGCCGAGCTGGCTTTCGTTCAGCCGAAGGTTATCATCGCCCTCGGCGGTGTGGCCCTGAAATATCTGTCCGGTCCCGACGCCCGGATCACCCGGGACCGCGGCAAATGGTTCGACACGAAATACGGCGTCCCGGCGATAGCCACCTATCATCCCGCTTACCTGCTGCGGCTGAACGGCAAAGACCTGGTCAAAGCCAAATGGGAAGTGTTCTACGACCTGAAGGCGGCTGTCGAGAAATGCCGGGAGCTGGTCCCGGACTGCAAACTGGAATCGGCGGAAAAACCCGACCTTCTGGGCCTGTACGCCGCCCGGCGGGCGGAGCGGCAAGGAGCAGGAAATACAGGCCGCTAGCGGCGGTCCGGTCCTACCAAGAACAAAACACCCTGACGGATGGATTCCGTCAGGGTGTTTTAAATTTTTGGCCTCAAAGAATGAATTTTCATGTCAGAAAATCACCGGACGGTCATAGACTTTACCATGAAAACAACATGCAGGGAGCAGTCCATGATCCCAAAAAGACCGCTGGCAGTCATCCGGGTGGCGGCAACTTTCGCCGGCACCATTATCGGGGCCGGCTTTGCTTCCGGCCAGGAAATAGCCCAGTTCTTCGCCAGCTATGGTCCGCCCGGACTGGCGGGGATTGTTGTGGCCAGCCTGCTCTTCGCCTGGCTGGGCGGAGGGCTGCTGGAGCTGAGCCACCGGCTGCGGGCCACCGCCTATCCCCAGGTCATTTATCATCTGTGCGGCCGCCGGCTGGGGCTGGTGATCGACCTGGTGACAGCCGTCTTTTTATTCGTCGCTCTGGCGGTCATGCTGGCCGGAGCGGCGACTGTCCTGCGGGACTATTTCGGTGTGCCGTACCTGGATGGCCTGATCGGCGCCGGGCTGGTGGTCATCCTGACGGTGTTATGCGACATACGGGGGATCACCGCCGCCAACCTTGTGGTGACACCGCTCTTAATCCTGTCGATCCTGGGTGTCAGCGCCTATTCCCTGTCGTATCATGAATTCGATGTCAGCCTGCTGATGAGCGACCCGGAGACTGTCAAGCCGCCGGCGTCCAACTGGCTGCTGGGTTGCCTGCTCTATGTGTCCTACAACCTTGTCATCAGTTCCACCGTGATGGTGCCGCTGGGAAATTCGCTGTCCGACCGGAAAACCCGCCTGCTGGGCGGGGTGATCGGCGGCCTGATGCTTGGCTTACTCGCGGCATGCATCGCGATGGTGATTATGATTCACTCCCCCGAGATCCTGGACCACGAGGTGCCGATCCTGCAACTGGCCATCAGCCAGTCGGCCGCCGCCAGCGTCCTGTACGCCCTGACTTTGCTGGCGGCGATGTACACCACCGCCATCGCCAGCCTGTACGGCTGTTCGGCGAAAATGCGCTCGGCGGGCTTTTCACTCCCGGCCGCCGCGGTGGTGACCACGGCCCTGGCGCTGGTCTGCGGCCAGGCCGGTTTTGCCAATCTGATCAGGCTGTTCTTCCCGCTGTTCGGCTATGCAACCCTGGTCTTCACGGCGAGGCTGGCTTGGCTAATGTATCGAGATAGCTGATGGCGCTAAGCACGGCCACCAGGCCTTCCCCGGTGGCTTTGGCGATCTGCCAGGGCTTGCCGGTGCAGTCGCCGGCGGCGAAGACCCCGGGGATATTGGTAGCCATGCTGCGGCTGACCTTGATGACTTCACCGTCCAGTTCCACCCCGGCCAGAATGTTTTCCACCGGGTCGGACTGGCGGAGAATGAATACTCCGTCGACATTCAGGTCGTCCTGATCGGTCACCAGCTGCTGAACCTGGCTGTCGCCCTTGATCGCCCGGGGTCTGGCGCCAAGCACCTTCACGGTTCCCCCGCGGAAAAGCGGCGGCTGTTCGGCCTTGTACTGGGGCAGATAGTAGACTTCGCGGCAGATCTCGCCGAGGAACTCGGCTTCATGTTCGCCTTCGGTGGTATAGGAAACCACCGCCACCTTCTTGTCACGGTAGAACAGGCCGTCGCAGGTGGCGCAGTAACTGACGCCGCGGCCGAGGAAATCCTTCTCGCCGGTGAACAGCAGCGTGCTCACAACCCCGGTGGTCAAAATCACGGCACGGGCTTCGTAGGTTGCGGCCGGGGTCAGCAGGGTAAAGACGTCCCCGGGGAAAATATTCAGGACCTTCTCTTTGATGACAACCGGGTTATGAGCCAGGCAATGCGCGGCCATCTGCTGGATCAGCCCTTTGCCTGTGACCTGGGGCAGTCCGGGATAATTGTCGACCAGATGGGCCTTTTGCAGTTTCTGGCTGAAATCCAGGTGTTCAAAGAGGGCTACTTCCTTGTTGCGCACCCGCCCGGTCAGCGCTGCCGACAGTCCGGCCGGTCCGGCGCCGATCACGGCGATATCGAATACTTTGTCCGCCACTTTACTGTCCTCCTTTTGTTTTTACTGACGATGGTACCGCCCTATCCACGGTCCGGAGCCCGGCCTGACGGCCATTTTTCCATAGCAGGGGGTGGCGTTATGTACAATTATACGATTATAAAGTTCTCCTGCCGCGATGTCTTCCGATGGTGCTTTGGCGCCGGAGTCTGCTGCGGAGGAGTAATCGGAATACTTCTCGGCCTGATGGACAAAAGCATCGGCCTTTCCGGCGGGATGTTCTTCGGCCTGCTGTTCGGGCTGTTTTCAGGCTGCTTCGCGCTGATCTATGCGGGGATATTCAACATCCTGTCGCCGTATTTCGGCGGGCTGACGGTCCGCCTGGAGCCGGTCGAACCTGCGGAAAAGGCCGGCAGCGAAGCCCCGGCCGTGTGTGATAACGATTCTGACGCAAAAATCCCCGAAGAATAAGCCTTTATCCCAGGTCGGCGACTACTTTCTGCAGCCGCTCACGAATCGGCAGGTCGTAGGGACACCGCTCCTCGCAGGCGCCGCAGCCGACGCAGTCTGAAGCTTTGCCCGGCATAGCGGCGTACCGGGCCGGAATGGTATTCTTCATGTTGTAGCGGGTATACTGCAGGTGAAAAATAAAGTTCTGGGGGATATCGACGCCCACCGGGCAGGGCAGGCAGTAGCGGCAGCGCCGGCAGAAGTTGGAGCCAATTTCGGCGATGATCTGGGTGATTTTGGCCCGGTCCTCAGCCGAGAGGGGCCGGAAATCCTTGAGGGCCGCAAGGTTCTGCTGGACATGGCGTACTTCGTCCATCCCGGGGATGGCGGTGGTGACGTCATGCTCAAGAATGAACCTCAGGGCAAGGTCGACATCCTCGATCTGGCCGCCGCCCAGCGGCTTCATGACGATGGTGCCGACATTCATCTGCCGGGCCAGGGGAAAGAGCTCGTCCAGGGCTTTGGTTTCGACAAAGTTGAACGGCACCTGGACGGTGCTGAACAGGTCGGTCTTAAGCGCCTCGACCAGCAGATCGGCGCTGTGGCCGGTGACGCCGATGAATCGGATCTTACCGGCTTTCTGGGCGTCCTGGAGGGCTTCCAGGGCTCCCCCGGGGGCAAGTACGGCGTCAAGATCCTGCCGGGCCTTGATGTTGTGGAGCTGATACAGGTCGATGATTTCTGTCTTCATATTGGCCAAGCTGATATCGACATCCTTGAGCATAGCCTCTTTGGTCCGGGCAAAACTCTTGGTGGCCAGATAGTACTCGCTACGGCGCGCGGCCACATGGCGGCCGATTTTTTCCTCACTGTCGGTATAAGCGCGGGCAGTATCGATAAAATTAATACCGGCGTCCAGCGCGGCGTGCAGTACGGGACCCGCTTCATCGAGGGTACAGCGCTGCATCGGCAGACCACCGAAACTAATTGCCGTAACTTCCAGCCCGGTGCGGCCCAAAACTCTTTTTTCCATGAAACATTCCTCCCTTTCCTTTTGTTTTCGCTCCGGTAGAGCAACAATCCTCCCTGAGCCGGCGCAACTTGCCGGTCAAACCTCGGTTCTCCAGGAGCTGCGGGAGGGAAAAAGCAAGCCCTGGTCGAAGACAGTTAGAAAGGGCCGGACCTATCCCTGCGCAGCCAGCCTGTCAGGGGGCAGCGGTGTTGTCCGCCATTAGCATCTATCCAAATACCCGGTTTTATGTGAGGAGGATTGTCATGTTGTTTTCTTTCGAGTGCCCCAAATGCCGCAACAATTTTCAGGTCCGCTCCATCGAGCTGGCCAAGGATCCGACCGCGGTCAAGTGCTGCCTGTGCGGCGAAGCCCCGACGCCGGACATCATGACCGCTTACCAGAATGTCGGCAAGACGATGACCGAGCTGAGCGGCTGCTGCGAGTGCGGCGACAAGCAGGACTGGCTGCCGAAGGAGATCCGCCGCCAGAACTAGCTGCGAAAAGGAGGCAACAATTGTTGCCTCCTTTGGCGTGTTGGGAAAAGTATAGCCGTGGGAGGGGAATTCCCCTCCCACTTTGTTTTTGCTAAATATTCGACGTATCTTGTGTTCTCTACAAGTCCAAGGCTGTTCAAATAGGTCGAGATGCTAGGCGGCTGCGAGGAAGCGCGCGCCGACGGCCTTGGATGGCCTAGTCCCGAGTGAGCCATGGGGCGATACGCTCGGGGCGACAGTACAGGGGAGTACGGCAAGCGCGCTCCCGGAGCACCAAGTGCACAGCTCTTGCGCATCAGCGCTTAGAGATGTGGCCTGCCCCTTGCGGGTGCGACGCAGATTGGCCTTTAGGAGCAGCCGTATCAAATCAGGTGTACTACCATGGCGTCGCGCAGCTTCGGCTCAAACCAAGTGGATTTGGGAGGCATGATCTGACCGGTGTCGGCGATGGCCATGAGTTCTGCGACCGAGGTGGGATAGAGGGCGAAGGCCACGGCGTATTTGCCGCTGTCCACCAGCCGCTCCAGTTCTTTCATGCCGCGAATCCCGCCGATAAAGTTGATCCGCTGGTCGGTGCGCTGATCAAGGATGGCCAGGATGGGCGCCAGCAGATTGTCCTGGAGGATGCTGACATCGAGGCTGGCCACCGGGTCGCCGGCGGCGTAGGTTTCCGGTTTGGCGGCAAGTTTATACCAGGCGCCGTCAAGGTACATACCGAAGGTATGCGGCCCGGCGGGCTTGAAGGAGTCTTGCCGGCATGTTTCGATCAGGAATTTCCCGCCGATCCTGGCCACGAATTCCTGTTTGGACAGGCCGTTTAGGTCCCGGACCACCCGGTTGTAGTCCATGATCTGGACCATGTTGTCAGGAAAGATGACGGTCAGGAAGCGATTGTATTCTTCTTCGCCGCTGTGGCCGGGGTTGCGGCTGCGCAGCGTCTCTCTCACCCGGGCCGCGGCGGCCGAGCGGTGATGCCCGTCGGCGATATACAGTACCGGAATGCGGGCGAAAGCCGCTTCGATGGCGGCGATGTCGGCGGCCCCGTCGACGACGTAGAGGGTGTGACCGATGCCGTCCGGGCTGGTGAAGTCATAGGCCGGAGTCTTTTGGCTGCCCCGGACCAACAGGTCCGCCACGGTCTGACCGGCCCGGCAAGTAAGGAAAACGGCGCCGGTCTGAGCCGAGGTGGCAAGAACGTGGTCCACCCGGTCCTGTTCTTTGTCCGGGCGGGTCAGTTCGTGCTTTTTAATGATGCCATTCTCGTATTCATCAACAGATGCGGCGGCCACCAGCCCTACCTGAACATGCCGGCCCATCTGCTGTTTGTAGATGTAGAAGCAGGACGTCTGATCCTGGCGCAGCCAGCCTTGGGCCATGAAGTCCCCGAGGTTCCGCCGCGCCTTCTCGTATACTTCGGGCGAATGGGTGTCGATTCCGGCCGGCAGGTCGACTTCGGACTTGGTGATCCGCAAAAAGCTGTAAGGATTGTTGGCGGTTAGCGCCCGGGCCTCTTCCGAGTCCATGACATCATAAGGCAGCGCCGCGACCTTTGCCGCCAGTTCAGGTGCCGGCCGCAGACCGCGGAACGGTTTGACTGTTGCCATATTCTCTCTCCTTCCCGGCTTAACCGGCGTTAAAGTTGACCAGCTTGGCGCTCAAAATGCCGTCGACGGCGTTGATCATCAGCATGACCGGGGTAGGGATGTCGGACTCCACCGTCATGACCATGATGTTTTTGCCGGCGGTGCCGGTATGTCCGACCTGCATGCTGGAGATATTGATGCCCTGGTCGCCGAGAATGGTGCCGACCTTGCCGATAATGCCCGGCTTATCCAGGTGCGGCCCGATCAGCAGCCAGCCCTGGGGATCGATATCCACCCGGTAGCCGTCGATCATGACGATCCGTCCTTCCTCCTTGCCGAACAGCGTGCCGGCCACCAGGTGCTCGCTCTTGTCGGTGCGGACTCTTACGGTGATCAGGTTGGTGAAGTGGGCCGCTTCCTTGCTCTTGATTTCCTTGGCCTTGATGCCGCGGGCTTTGGCCACAGCCGGGGCGTTGACATAGTTGACGGCTTCCTGGAGGATGGGGTTAAAAATGCCCTTGAGGACCGCGGTTGTCAGCATCTTTGTGTCGACTTCGCTGATTTCTCCGTTGTATTCGATATCCACGGCGTCGATCCGGCCGTCGGCGAGATGGACAGCCAGACAGCCCATTTTTTCGGCGACATTGAGATAGGGTTTGATGAGTTTCATCACATGGGCCGGCACGGAGGCTATGTTCACCGCCGTGGTCACAGGGTCGCCCCGCAGGGCGGCAAGGATGCCCCAGGCCACATCCACGGCCACGCCGACCTGGGCTTCGGCGGTGGAAGCACCCAGGTGGGGAGTGAGCACCACTTTGTCGAGCGCCAGCAGCGGGTTGGCCGGGTCGACCGGCTCTTTTTCAAAGACGTCAATGGCCGCGCCGGCAACGATTCCTTTTTTGATGGCTTCAGCCAGGGCGGGCTCATCGATGACGCCGCCCCGGGCGCAGTTGACGATCCGGACTCCTGGTTTCAGCTTGGTCAGGGTTTTTTCATTCAGCAGATGTTTCGTCTCCGCCGTCAGCGGCAGGTGCAGGGTGATGAAATCGGCCGCGGCCAGAACGTCGTCCAGTTCCGCCAGTTCAATATCCAGCGCCTTGGCGGCTTCGGCGTTGATGAACGGATCATAGGCCAGCACCCTCATTTCCATGGCCAGAGCCCGTTTGGCCACGCCGCTGCCGATGCGGCCCATTCCGAGTATGCCCAGCGTCTTGCCGCGCATTTCCACCCCGACAAATTTGCTGCGCTGCCACTGACCGTCCTGCAACGAGCGGTGGGCCTGGGGAATGTTGCGGGCCAGGGCCAGCATCATCGCCATGGTGTGTTCGGTGGCGGCAATGGTATTGCCTTCCGGGGCGTTGAGGACGATAATCCCTTTTTTCGTGGCGGCTTCGACGTCGATGTTGTCGACACCGACCCCGGCCCGGCCAATAACCTTGAGGTTATCCGCCGCCGCGATGACCGCTTTTGTCACCTTGGTTTCACTGCGGACCACCAGGGCATCGTAAGCGGGAATGATCTGGACCAGTTCTTCCGGCGACAGTTTCAGCTTGACATCAACCTGATGCTCTTTTTGCATGATCGCGACCCCTTGGTCGGAAACCGGGTCTGCTACAAGTATTTTCACTGCAATCCCTCCAGTAGTATTATGTACCTTGAAGCCCTAAAGATAAAAAAACCGCCCCAAAATTGGGGCGGGATTACCTCCCGCGGTGCCACCCAGTCTTAGCCGTAACAGGCGCATCCTGCTATAAAAAAACCCCGCGTCCCCACCAGGGACGAGAGGTATTTCCCGCGTTGCCACCCAAATTGCCTTACGGCCAACTTTTATCGCTGTATCGGGCGAATCCCGTCATGATTCATCATCAGCCACTCCCGGGCGGACCCGCATGTCCGGTCGCCGGCTCGCACCACCCGCCGGCTCTCTGGTAACCTGTGACACTTGGTTTCCCGATCATCGTGTTGGCTATAAATTTAGTTTTGATTATAAGTTATCCCTGCCGTAAAGTCAAGTGTGTTTCTAAAAAAAACACAAACAGCCAATCAGTACACCCCTCATGGATTCAGCGGCGTTTTACGGTAAAAAATTAACCAGTCGGCCCCAACGGGAATACTATAGGAAATAATACAATGTCCGGGAGGGGACTGGGTATGGATAAAGCCAAACTGAAAGACTACCGCGACCTGTTCGGCAAAAAGTTCAAGGATCTGTGGAATGAACTCAGCGAGGATATCAAATGGGCCAAAGACGTCACTGAGATCCGGCTGCAGATGGAATTTCTCGAAGCCAAGCAAGACCGCCTGTTCAAAGAGTTCGGCAAAGCCGTTTTCCTGTCCGGGGACTGCGGCGGCGCCGACGTGGATGCACTGCGGCATGAGATCGAAATCATCGAAGAAGAGCTGCAGAAAAAATACCTGGAGCTGCAAAAACTGAAGGCATCTTCCTGAGGCGGTTTGCGGCAGCAGTCAAGACATCCGGCCCGGTCATTTGGTGCCGGTATAGACGGCCACAATACCGCCGGTCAGTTCACGGCAGACGACGTCCTTCAGCCCAACATCGCCGAACATGCGGCAGATTTCGGCCTGCTGGGGAAGACGGCGCAGCGATTCCGGCAGCCACTGATATGGTCCGTCAACGCCAAGTCCCAACCGGCCTATGAGAGGCAGGATTTTTTCAAAGTACAAATAATACAACTGCTTAAATACCGGCAGAGAGGGTTTGGCCAGTTCCAGCGAAACAACTTTTCCGCCCGGTCTTACCACCCGGCGCATCTCGCCGAGAACCGCCCTGATGTCAGAAACGTTCCGCAGGGCGAAGCCAATGGTCGCGCCGTCGAAGCTGTCGTCGTCAAAAGGAAGGGCCAGCGCGTTCCCCTCTACCAGTTCGATCTCCGGTTCACAGGCGTTCTTGGCGATGTTGGCGGCAGCGATATCAAGCATCCTTTGGCAGAAATCCAGGCCGACCACCTTGCCGTCAGGACCGACCCGCCTGGCCTGTTCGACGGTCATCAGACCGGTGCCGCAGCAAATATCCAGCCCCTGCTGCCCCGGCCGCAAGCCCATCCTGTCCACAGCCACCCGCCGCCAGTAGCGGTCGCGGTCGAAGCTGAGCAGGCGGTTGAGTATATCATAGCGGGGAGCGATGATGGAAAATAAGTCATGAACAAACTGGTCTTTGTTTTCGGACTGATTGTTCTTCACACTGTTCTCCTTAGCTGCCGGACTCTTACCTTGTCATATGCACTATCACGTCTGTTTATACATGAAAGCGGCTACTGAAATGTAGCCGCTTCAGACTGCTCCGTAGCTCCCACCTGCTTTTTGGCGCGAGGGGCAAGCCGCAATTTTCAAGCAAGGCAGATCTGGAGAGAATTTATTTAGCCGTCTTGGTGTCAGAAGCTTCCTCGCCGGTTTCGCCTCCAGGCTGCTTCTTCCTGGCGCTGCGGGCCTCATCCCAGGCGTCGCGGGCCAGGGTCTGGATCCGTTTTTCCTGTTTGGCCCGGGGATTGGTCACGACTTTCCCCAAATAGTTGAGGGCCTCCGGCAGTTTGCCGGTGCGGCGTAACAGTTCACCGCAAAGATACTCAAGGGTGAGTTCGGACATATTGCCGATAGGCATCTTTTCCTTGAGGAAAGACAGCTCGTAGTATTCCCGGGCCTTGTCCAGCGCAGCCAGTTCCTCGTCGCTGTGTTCCCCTTCCCGGTACAACCAGGCCAGTTTCAGGTACAGGCCGGCGATCCGGCTGTTTAAGGTCCCGGCCATATCGGCAAAGAACAGAGCCAATTTATAAGTGGCGATAGCTTGCTCCCGGGTTCTTTCGCCGGAGAAATTAACATTGATGTCACGTTTGGCCAGAAAATTCTTGACGGTGTCGGCCTTGGCCGGATATTCCTCGAAGTAGCTGTCCTGCGCCGCGTAACCGCAGCTCGGGCAGACCCAGACAGCGTAGTAGTAGGGATTGATGTCTTTATAGTAGGAGCAAAAATCGCTGTCCTGTTTTACAAGAGCCAGGCGTCCGCGCACTTTGGTGACTGTGAACGGCTTATCACAGAGCACGCAGGTTTTTTCGGCGGTATACAAGTGACTGGTCATATGGTTCCCTTCCGTGTTCCATTACACTGCTAATTTGTTTGGGCCGGCGCAATTTAAAATACCTTTATAATATTTTTCATTGATAGCCAAATTCCTGCAAATTTTTGTTAATTATCTTATGCCAGGCCAAAAAGCTCAGGTCTTTACCTGAGCTTTTTGGTCGGCCCATGTTTTCAGGGTGTTGATGTACTGTTCAGTCAGCCCGTCCATGGTCGTGTTGTTGGAGCTGGCGTCCTGGGGGGTGATCACCACCACCGGCTGGTCGTCATAGAGAATGGTGTTGTAGATCCCGTCGCTGTCGACGATAAACCGGTCGCCGCTCAGGTCAGGCAGTTTTGTCAGCAGATAGAGCGCACCGGCAGCGGCATAGGCGCGATAGATAGGTTTATAGCCTTTGTAGGTGGCATAGAGGGGTGGCAGGCTAAGACCGTCGCCGACAATCTGGGCGGCTTTGTCCTGCTGGACCGCCGTGGGCTGGATCTTGGCTTCATTTATATAGCCTTTCATCAGTTTTACCCGCACGTCCGGCTCAGGATGGTCGGCGAAAAGATCATAATTGGCTTTTGTATCAAGGTCACCCAACCGCTGCAAACTGATCAGCATGCCATAGGGATTGTAGCCGGCCCGTGTCGTATGTATAAATCCCAGTTGGTCGGCCTGACGCTCATCTTCCCGGCTGAAGCCGGCCATGACAGCCCCCATGAGCAGCTGCATCGGAATACCGCCGCCGGCCCCCCGGGTCAGGAGCGCCAGAAGCACGCCGTATTCCATGCTTTTTTCAATCTGGTGGACGGTATGGCGCTTGACGACATGTCCCACTTCATGGCCGATTACGCCGGCCAGTTCGTCGTCGGTGGCCATATAATCGACAAGGCCCTTGCATACATAGATAAACCCGCCAGGCAGGGCGAATGCGTTGATTTCTTTTACGTTGAGCACTTTGAAGGTATAAGGCAGATTGGGCCGGTCACAGACTGCAGCGATGCGATTGCCGATGCGGGCGACTCTCTCCTGCAACTGTTGATCCTGCACCAGTCCGTACTGCTTTTCGATTTCTTTTGCGGCACTCCGGCCCATGTCGATTTCCTGCTGGACACTGATCAAAGCGGCCTGCGCCGCCGGCAGCCAGCCGGCGATGTTGACCAGGAGCGCGAGGCCGAACAGAACACCAAGCGCTTTGCGACAGATATGGGACATCGTTTATCCTCCTGCACGCCTTTGAGAAAATTTTAGCTGATAGCGGCTATGAAAGCAATAACTTTGGATAATCCTGATCTGGCAATTGTTGTGGCAATCAGGCCGCGGCAAAAAACCGGGGCGCGATAGTGAAAGAGCCCCAGCGCAGGCCGGTGCTCGCATTTGTCACTGCCGGGAGTCCTTCAGCCGTTGGTGAAAAGCGTCGATCACGGCTTCATTCTCGTCAAGAAGATAGATCCGGCCGGGCCGGCCCTGCTGGTCGTAGTCAACGCCGCTCCACCACACGGCTACCTTGATCCCGTCCAGCCGCCTGACCTGATCAAACATCCGCTGAACCCAGGCGACCTTGTCGCCACCGACCGAATTGGAGGCGAACTCGGTAATCATGAGCGGCTTGTTGAAGGCCGCGGCGTATTCGCTGACAAGCGGCGGGTAGATCTCGTCGAATTCGCGCCAGCGCTCGCCGGGGAAATAGTTGCCGGTATTGTAGCCGGTCAGGCCGATGATGTCGACATATTCGTCGCCGGGATAGTACATAAGGTAATGATTCCACTTGAAAGCCGGGCGGGAGAGGTCGTGGGGGTTCCAGACCCACACCACGTTCTCCACGCCCTCGCGCTGGAAAATGGCGTGGATATAGCGCCACATCGCCTGGTAAAGCTCGGCGTCCTTGCCGGTATAAAAAGCCGAATACCAGCACCAGTCGCCATTCATTTCGTTGTTCAGCCGGAAGATTACCGGGTGGCCGAACTCTTTCAGACGGCTGGCATAGTCGGCGAAGTAGTCGTCGTACTTACCGTCGAGAATGTCATAGACCACCGTTTCGTTGCCGCTTGGGCCTGACCACAGGGCGTTGGCCTCGCCGGCGCGCACCGTCTGCAGGGTAAGTTCGACATATTTCTTGTTTTCATAGGCCTGCTGGAGCCCCATTGCCGGGAAATACTCGCCAAACATCTGGTAGTGGAGCAGAATGGGGAAGCTGTAGCCGACCTTTTTCTCCAGTTCCGTCAGGGCGGTCATGTTCTGCGGCGCCGACGGCTCAAAAATACCCCAGCTCAGCGGGCTGTCCGGCGCAAAATACTTGCGGCAAAAACCTTGCGTCTCAGAATTCATCCGGGTGGCCGAAGCAGCGAAGTTTCGGTGGTTGCGGGCAGTGCCCCGGGGTTCAAAGAGGCTCAGACCGGCGACGAGATCCGCGGCCCCGCTGATCGGGTCGCTGGATTTGATGAAAACAGTGTAAATCTCATTGTTATTTTTGACTACTTCGGCGCAGGCGTAATGGTTTTTGTCACCAGGGATTCTGGCCAGCTTGCGTCGGGTCCACTCAAGAAGATGGGCCCGGCGGCCGCCGGCGTCGAACCAGCGGTCGGCAGTAATGGTATGTTCGGGCGAACTGACCACGAATTTATTGCCATAGTAGATGTAGTCGTTGGCGTCGGTCAAGGTGCCGGAGAAATTGTCGTAGTAGATTTCGATCCTTGTCCGGTCATCGTAGAGCACAGTGCGCACCGCCGCCAGCGAGACATCTACGTTCATCCGGGAGGGATAGCGGAGGCTGTAACCGTTGGCGTAGTCGGTAAACTCATTATAGTCCGGCGAATAAGCGTCAATTTGTTTATTGTCGTCATCAGGCGCCGCCCCCCGACTGTCGGCGATAACGCCGTTGACGATGTACTGCGGCGCCGCGGCGGCCAGAGCCGGATAGCAAGTGACCAGAAGGAGGCTCACAGCAAATAGTATCCCGAGGGTCTTGCAGCTTTTTTTCGGCATGTTTTGCTCCAAATATGTATTCAATAACATATGCTCATTTTATCTCAATCGACAGCACATGGCAATAATTCTACCGCCAGGCTTTATATTCAGCCTATTTGGTACTCACCTTTTTTGCAGCCGGCGCATACACTACATTGAAACGATATGTCCCGTAAAGGGGAGTAGCTAACGGATGATATCCGTGAGTGGAATCGACATGCTGGCGCAAGCCCGGTTCCACTGGCAGGTTTGCTGCTATAGCGAGACCTTTATTTCCGCCGGAGCGTAGGAAATAAGGGTCTTTTCCGATTTTCTCCCCCTCAGGAAATTCCGCAAGGCCGGTAGCGCGGCTGCCACTCGCCCGGCCTTGCGGAATAGTCCTCTTTGGAAAGTATCTAGTTAGCCTGGCCGGTAAGGAGAAGATAGAGCAACACTACATTCATCGATAAAATCAGGCTGACAATGATCCAACCCATAATATTGGTAAGCCGGCTGTTCTTGAACACGCCGACAATGCTGGCCCGGTTGGTGATAATCATCAGCGGGATGATGGCCGCAGGCAAGGCAAAGCTTAGGGCGACCTGACTATACACCAGCGCCTCCATCGGATTGATCCCGACCATCAGGATAGCCATCCCCGGCAGCATGGTGATGATCCTGCGCAGACTCACCGGAATGTCAAACCCGACAAATCCGCTTAAGATCACTTCGCCGGCCATGGTGCCGACGGTCGAGGAGGAAAGGCCGGAGGCCAATAGCGCCAGCCCGAACGCACCTGCCGCCATATTCCCCAGCAGCGGCTGCAGTGTCATATAGGCTTTTTCGATGCTGTCGATTTCCAGACCGTTGCCGTTGAACACGGCTGCGGACACGACGACCATTGCGGCGTTGACGACAAACGCCAGGTTCATGGCCACAAAAACGTCGATTTTGGCCATTTTCAGGTGATGCTTGCAATCATCGCAGTCTTCCAGGCGGCGCGGCTGAACAAGATGCGAGTGCAGGTAGATGACATGAGGCATAACTGTGGCTCCCAGCATGCCCACCGCGATCAGTACGCTGTCGGCGGTCAGCCGCGGCACGGCCAGATGATAGGCCACCTTCCCCCAATCGGGATTGGCGATGAACAGTTCCCAGACATAGGCCCCGCATATTACCGCGACCAAGGCGGTGATAATTCTCTCGACGAGTCGCTGGCCGTATTTTTGCATATGACAGATGAAATAGGTGATGACCCCGGTGAGGGCTGCCGCCCACACCAGCGGGATGCCGAACAACAGGTAAAACCCCAGAACCCCCCCCAGAAATTCCGCAAGGTCGGTAGCCATGGCTGCCACCGTGGCTATTGACCACAATCCCCAGTTGACCTTTCGCGAAAATGCCCGGCCGCAGTGCACCGGCAGCCCGATCCCTGTGGCGATGCCGAGTTTGGCTGACAGAATCTGGACAAACATTGCCATCACGTTGCTCCACAGGATGACCCACACCAAATCATAGGCGAAACGGGAGCCGCCGGTGATATTGGTGCCAAAGTTGCCTGGATCCATATAGGCCACACTGACGACAAACGCCGGGCCAAAATATTTCAATATCCCTTTAGCCTTTGCCCTGATTTTTTCACTGTCGATATTCGGAATTTCCAAAGGCAATTGTGCTGCAGCTTCCTCTTCTTTCAGTATTACCACTCCCCCTGCTCCATGATCTGCCAATCACCCTCTTTGTATAATAAGCTTCGTTAAACGCAGCAGCTATTGTAACATATGAAATTAGCCTCTTATTGGTGCTTACCCCAGCGGGCGCACAGCCAGCGCCCTATAAGAAAAAAACCGCCCGAGTTGTTCTCGGACGGCTTTTACATTTTTCGGTGGCGGTTTACTTTCCCCGCAATCCAGTTTTGCCGATTGAGGCACGGACCATCATGATCATAAGCAGCAGCAGTCCGGCCAGGAACAGAGAAATGTTGCCCACAGTCAGAAGGTACCCGGGCAGACTCTCATACAATCCGTAAAGACCGAATGCCACATAAATCAGAACCGCCGACCATTTTATCATCTCGGCCGGGATTCTGCGGCCGAGGACTATGCCGATAATGATGCCGAAACCGTCAGCGATCATCATGCCGGTAGTAGTCCCAAGCCACACCGGTAGGATGCTGTTGAACTGGGCGGCTAAAGCCACTGTGGCGAACTGGGTCTTGTCCCCCATTTCGGCGGCAAAAAAGGCGATGGCCACGGTCCAGAACGGACTGCGGCCGCGGGACTGGTCCAGGCCGGACAGTTCGTCGCCGTGAATGGTCCACAGACCAAACACAATGAAGGAAACGGCGGCGGCGATCTGCAGGTAATTCATCGGTATGATCCTTGTCAGGTAGTGGCCGACAAGCACGGCGAACAGATGATTGAGAATGGTGGCCGCAAAGACCCCCCACAAAACGGTCTGCCAGCGGTAACGGGTAGCGAAGGCCATGGCCAGAAGCTGGGTCTTATCCCCCATTTCAGCCAGGGTTACGAAGATTACCGATGTGATAAAAGCGGTCATGGCGTTTGTCCTCCTGTGCTCGGCGAAAACCAAGTCTTTTTTTATATCTGCCAGGTAAAATATTACAAAAAGTAATAGACGAAAAAACGAGACCATTGTTAGTATGACCATAAATCATGATCACACTAAAGGTCTCGCTAATTGGCCTACAGCCAACGATAGAGCCAGATGTTGCCATCAGTATGTTGACTCTACCTTGCAAGCTACTCCCCTTCAGAGTTCACGTCAGGAGACGATTGATTCGTTACCCCAAGTGTAAGACCTTGTCCAGTATTTGTCAAGCAGTGCAGCCAGCGGCTGCCCTGGATTCGAAGGATATCCTGCCCAGTGCTGAGTGAGGACGGAGGTACCTCTGTAGCATGGTCAAAGGACCGGGATCTATTCCTTCTTTGATTGATACCTAGACTTGGCTGTCATTGGGCATCATAAAAGGTAAAAGTGTTCTTCCCTTTATTCTTCGAAACATAAAGGGCAATATCAGCTTTATCATAAATTTCATCAAAAGACGCCCCGTCTTCCGGCAAGATGCAGATACCTACGCTTAAAGACATCTCCACTTTTCCGCTGATGCTTTTGAGCAGATCGTGAAAGGTTATGCATATTTCCTCTGCCTTTTGAGAAATGACTGATCTGTCGGCAACATTTTTCATGAAGATCAAAAATTCGTCGCCTCCGATCCTGCCAACAACATCGGAGGTCCTGAAAAATTGACTCAGCTTGTCAGCCATTGTTGAAATCACAATATCGCCAAAGGAATGACCCAAATTATCGTTGATGGCTTTAAAGTTATCAATGTCAATAAGAAATAAAGCGTGTATCCCTTTGCCGTCTTCCGAGCTTAGAAATTCGTCAATTAGCTCTTTTGTTACCGCCTTATTATAAAGATTTGTCAATGAATCGCGCTGGGCTTTGCTTATGATGGCAAGCTCCCGTTCCTTTTCCTGTTGAATGTTTTTTACATGAGAAATAATTTTTATTGTGCCGGTGTCGAAAGCGCGGTAGATACGCACAGAAGTTTTGACCCATGCGTAATTGATCCCATCCGACCTTTCGATAAACTCATATTCGAAGCTGGGCTTATTGTCATTGCAAAGGTTTGTAATTCTTTCTCTGGAAAACATCCTTTTGTACTCTTCTTTAAATTCTTCCTTAACAAGTTGAGCGGCAATGGCACAAATAATTTCATCGTAGTTCTCATTGCCCTCGATACCGAGCAGCAAAGCAAGCTTTTGGCAGTTTTCCCCCATGATTTTGTTTTCGGTAATATCAGCTTCCAGGACGTTGTCGAACAACCCGCAGCTTACTTCACGCAACATCCTTTCCTGTTCGAGCGTTTTCTCTTGCCGTCGATGCTTTTGGAATGCTTTGTGCTGAACAAAGAAAACATAACCAAAGACGCCGCATAGAATCACCGCAATATGCCCCGATCTCAGGATGTCCAGAGGGTCTGCGAATAAAAAGATTAGCCCTATAATCATAACCACGCCGCCGGCGGCGACGATCAACGCCCTGATTATTGGCTTGTGTAACAAGTAAAACATTTCTCTCATCCTTTTTGCCCAGACTGGCCTCCCGAACAACTGGCCTCCCAACAAAGGGCCTGCTGCAGAACAAAGTGTGCGGCCAGGCAGGCAAGAAATAAAAAATAGACCTCTACAGGTCGTCGCCAATACATCTTCGCAAAGTCCGAAGATAAAGCTGCAACCTGGCAATCATAGGCTCTCACGCCCTATAGACCCATAGTTTTGCGTCCTTGCCTTTCGGCAAGTTTGCCAATAATTGATAAAATTTATGCTACATTGTATATGATGAACCAGGTTCGTGCCTTTTGTTTTTAACCTGAAACGACATATATTTTCCAACGGGACCAAAGATTGGAGAAGTTCTCTAATCTCAACATTCTTCCAACAAACTAAAAATCCTGCCCTATTAAGGCAAAACTTAATCGGATTCGTCGCCTTCTTAGACCTATTCTTAATGAAAAATAATTCTATATTGTTTAAAGTAATACAGGAAATATCCTATTTTTTAAGGCTCCCGCCGAAACGTTACCTTTGAGAACAGGGCACCACTTTGTTTGCTTCGTCCTGGAAAGCCTGTGTCAATCAAAACCGGCTCATTTCCTGTTATTAAATAAGCGAAACTTTCCTTTGTTGAATCCAGCAAAAATATGGTTTCCTTTATTCTCAAAGTTTCATCCCCTTTCACTCGGTGAATTTTCGGGAGCTATCAAGCTTTTACGCTTTCTTGCCTACTCGTTTTCATCTGCCTCGCTGTTCGAAGGAGGAACGTATAGTAAACAACGTAGTAAGTAATAAGTATGAATAAAATCACAGCTGTAGATGGATCACGAGAATAATTGACGAACGGTACTGATTGTGTAAATAGCTCCTGGCTAGCGCTTGAAGCATATATTTGATAGGCTTTGTAAGCGATGCGGCCGACAAACAACATGATGAGAAACGTACTAATCCGTGGATTTTGACTGTAGAACCAATCATCTTCACGCCACTCAAACGATGAAGTTTGAATCGCGAAGTAGGAAACAATACCACCCAGCAAAATGCCGACGGAATCAAATAGGTACATCACGGGGTTCGGGATTCCCATGAATAACAAAATAATGCCGATGACAGCCATCATTGTTATTCTTGCGAACATACGCCATTTAACGAACTTTTGAAAGTCGCCGATTTTGCGAATTCGTCGATAAATCCTGAATAAGATGAATAAAATTATAATGAAAACTAACATTGTATGTTGCATACTTATTTTCCATCTATTCTTTGTAATAGTTTGATCTTCTTGACATATTCAGTTAACTGTTTATCTATCTTTATCCCGAATTTCATTAACACTTCCGGGTTCTCGTGATAAAATCGAGAAACGGTTTGGCGAATTTCAATGTCCCCGCCACAAGTTAATATATTTCTCAGTTCAATAAACCGTGTTATATCTACATTCTCGGGGGGAGTATTTTTCTCCATTTCTAAGCGTATCCTGGCAATTATTTCGATGAATTCATTTAGATACTGTTTTCTTGTTTCCGGCTCACCAATATATGTCTTTATCTTCTCCAGTTGCTCTTTAGTAAAGTATCTATCCAGACTCATATTCATGTCTTCTATCAAATGAATTAATTGTTCCGCATTAACAGGTTGACGGGTTTTTACCAGTTCGTAAATTCTTTCCAACCGATTGCACAGCCGTTCTTGCAACCGAATGTGTTCCTTAACACTTTCCATCTGAGTTTTTATTACTTCTGCCGGATCAAAAACGGGACTTTCAATCAACCGCCTTATCTCCTCCAGGGCAAACCCCAGATGTTTAAGGGATATAACTTGTTGAAGCTTGATTATATCCGCCTCGGTATAAAGTCTATGTCCCCCATCCGAATACATCGAAGGAGAAAGCAGTCCAATCTTATCATAATGATGAAGCATGCGCACAGTAAGGCCGGTTTGCTTGGCTAATTGGCCCACTTTCCAGGTCTTGTTACTTATGACTAACCCCTCATTCCGTACAAAATAGGCAGTGATACTTTCATTATAAAACCTGACACGACGTAAGGTTCAAGTATTTTTTAAAATAAATGCTGCAATCCAAATCTGCCCAGCTCCAACGCCCGCTCAAATGGTTCTGCCGCCAATTCCACTTGTGTAATCGTCTCCCCCCCGTGTTCCCTATAACACAGATCTACTTTCAAAAGAAGCTGAAAGCGGACTGATCTTAAAATGAATTAAGTCAGCCCGCTTTTATAATTTTCACCGAGTATATATTATTACATTCCTTTGTCTCCACACCAAAAGATTACCTTTATGAACATGACACCAATAGCATGTAAGGGAGCTTCTCAGGCTATAAATAGTTACTCACAGAAATCGCCGCACCAGCTTCAGAACATGACCCTCCTCCAAAAACACGGCATTCTCCGGGCAAAGCTCCTGGCAACAGTAGCAGCGGATACATTTGTCATAGTCGATACGAACCTTGCCATCTACTATTGTCATTGCCTGTGGTGGACAATGGGTCGCGCAGCGGCCGCAGCCGATGCAGGCGGCGTTAATCTCCGGCCGGGCGGTCAGCTGGTTGCGCCCCAGGTGAGCTACCCATTTAGGTACCCTGTCTTCCAAGGAGTTCATGCTGTGCGGCTCAACGAATTTAAAACGTATATCCCTTGCACTTCCTACAAGGTCAATCCCCGCGAGGGGCGGCGTCAGTCCCCGCTGTAGCGCCAGCGCCGTCAGCGGCAGACGTTCCGGCTTGAACCCCATCAGTTCGGCCATGACGACATCAACGGCAAAGCAATTGGTTCCGGCCAATATAACCCCTGCTTTAACCGGCTTACCGTTACGGGGGCCGTTGCCTTCCATGCCTACTACCCCATCGACAATGGATAACACCGGTTTCACGAGATTGGCCAAATCAACCAGCATGGCGGCAAATTCGCGCCGGGCTTGCATCCGCAGGTGAAACTGCGCTTTTTGCACTCCGACGATGAACCCGAACATGTTCTTTGCCGCTCCGGTGGTGCCCATGAAGGTATGGGTCTTCATCTTGGCCAGGGAAATGACTTTATCCACCTCGGTCAGCGGGCGGGCCAGTGTAAACTTCTTTACAGTCAGCCCAGCGGGATACGGCAGCTCTATGGTGGTATCGAACGGGAGCAGTTCTACGTCTTCCTCGCGGCAGACAGCCAGCAGACCGCTCCGCTCCGCCGCTTTCAGCGTGCCGGTTGACCCCGGCGAGTCACCGACAAGCGGGACAGCGCCAGTCTCTTGCACGCTGCGGATGACTGCTCTTAGCACTTCCGGATGGGTAGTTACGGCTTTGTCCGGCGACAGGCCTTCCAGCATATTCGGTTTTATCAGCACTTTTTCGCCAGGGGAAACAAACCGGGTTATGCCGCCCAGGCTGCTGAGCACCTCAGCGATCCCGGCGGCAACGGCGGTCTGATCATAGGTTTCGGCCCGGGCGATGACGACTCGCTCCGACATTACAGGTATTTACCCCGGACATAGGGTTCCGGCCAGGTAGTTTCCTGTCCCAGGAGGTAGGCTGCCTGCAGCGGCCAATAAGGTGTCCGCAGCAGTTCGCGCCCCAGGTAGACCAGGTCGACACCGGTCTTGACCACCTGCTCGGCCTGGACGGCCCCGGTGATGAGACCGCCGCCGATTACCGGCAAGCCGGTTTTTTCTTTGATGATGAGGGCGAAGGGTATCTGATAGCCGGGGTAGGCCCGCGGGGCAACAGGGGTGACAGCGCCGGAGCTGACGTGAACGATGTCGATGCCTTTGTTTTTTACCAGGTTCAGCATGGTTGCCAGATCTTCCGGTGTATTGCCGTCCGGGTTGTAATCATGGGCTGAAATCCGGACGATGAGCGGCATATCGCCAGGCATCTTTCCACGTACCGCCGTCACTACCTCGTCGAGCAGCCGCACCCTGTTCTCCGGACCGCCGCCGTATTCGTCGCGGCGAAGGTTGCACAGCGGCGACAGGAACTGATTGATAAGATAGCCATGGGCGCCATGAACTTCGATGGTGTCATAACCCGCTGCCACGGCCCGGCCGGCGGCGGCGGCAAAGCTGTCGACAATGCGGCTGATTTCGGTCTTGGTCAATTCATGGGGAACACGGTGTTCCCCGCTGAAGGCAAGGGGCGAAGGGGCCACCGGCTCCAGATATTCCACTTCACTCTTGCGGCCGGCATGATTCAGCTGGATGCCGATTTTGGCGCCGTGCCGGTGGGCAATGGCGACGATCTTTTGCAGAGCCTCGGCCTGATCGTCCTGCCACAGTCCCAGATCGCGGGAACTGATCCGTCCGCCGTCTTCCACTCCGGTGGCCTCCTGGATAATCAGCCCGACCCCGCCGACGGCCCGGCTGGCATAGTGGACAAAGTGCCAGTCGTTGGCCAGCCCGCTCCGGTCCGAGCTATACATGCACATCGGCGGCATGACGATACGGTTTTTCAAGGTCATTGTCTTGACGCTGAAGGAATCAAACAGCATGGTAATCCTCTCCTTTTCCCTTTCCATACATAGATATTTTCCGGTCCGGTCAGTTTTATTCCTCCATTGCCTGTTACTTTCAAAGAGAAACTTTTATAATAATGATAGGCGGCGGAAATTACGGCGCCTATCGAAAATAACCGATTGCGGCAGGGAGTTATTTATGGTGAAAAAAACAAGCGCCGGGCTATTGATGTACCGGCTGAAAAACAAGGAGCTGGAGGTTTTCCTGGCCCACCCCGGCGGACCTTATCTGAAAAACAAGGACGCCGGCTATTGGGGGATCCCCAAGGGCGAGGTAGAGGATCAGGAAGATTATCTGGCGGCCGCCAAACGAGAATTCCAGGAAGAAACAGGGATCGAAGCCCAGGGCGATTTCATGCCGCTGGGATCGGTGGTGCTGTCCAGCGGCAAAACGGTTTTTGCCTGGGCGTTTCAAGGCGACTGGGACGAGTCCCGGCCGCTGATCAGCAATCTTTTTCCGCTGGAATGGCCGCCGCACTCCGGCAATGAGGCGTGGTTCCCGGAGATTGACCAGGCAGCGTTCTTTCCTGTTCCTCTGGCCAGACGAAAGATCAACGCGGCTCAGGCCGAGTTCATCACCAGGCTGCAAGCCCTCTTGCAGCAGGATCAGACGGCTACGTAGTGACACATCGGCCGGGGCTAGCCTGCCGCCTCTTAAGCCAGGGGTGTGGCGCCGGTATTTTTTTGTCGTATTGACACCGGCCTTTTTGGTCAACACTATTGACCAAGGGAGGTGACAGCGTGATCCCACAGAACAGCTCTGAGTCCGACAGCCTAAAGAGCGGGGCCGACCAAGTGGATCCGGCCGTACTCAGCGGTGAGGCCTGCGTAAAATGTGGCTTTAAATGCATCGAAGGCTGCGTATAGTCCGTGACCTGAAAAGGAAATTGAGGCAACGGGAGTGACTTTTATGGCCAAAGAAAAGAACGGCAAACAAGGCAGCCCTGTACAAGGTGAACCGAACGCCTTCTCAGGCTTTGAAAAAAAGTGCGGTTCCGGAAAATCGACCAAAGGCAAGTCGGGCAAAGCGTAATACGCAACAAGCGGCAGGAGTGGCGCGTCACTCCTGCCGCTTGTTTTTTTGAGCCGGCACCGGCGGACTCCAAGCGGCATATCTTATTAGCAAAACATTGCGAGGAGCGGATACGATTTGTGGCTGCAAGCTATCGGCACGCCCCATTTTTGCATCGGTCTTTTCACGATGGTGTTTGTCTTCATCTGGCTGGCAGCCTGGACTCTCAACGCTATAGAGAACACCCATTTTGACCTGACCAGTCTGCGGGACATGTATATCTGGCTGATGACCCAGCTCAACGCCACCCATGCCATCAACTCCATCTGGAACAGTCCAAAGGGCGCCATCCCCCTAATTCCCCCAGCTGCCAGACCACGGAAGGATTGTGACGGCTAGTCGAGTTTTTGCCCGGCCACTGCGGCGGCTATCGCCGCCCCTATCCCTGAGCCATCTTTGGACAGTTTGAGGGTCAGCAGGGCCGCTTTGGGGCCAAGAACCTCGGTCAGGGCCGCCGCTATCATCGGCGCGTAGCCAGGCATTTTCTCGTAGAGCGATCCGTCCACAGCGATGGTATGACGGCAGGAGAGCGCCGGGTCAATCCGGGCCAGCACGCCGAGAAAGGTCGCCGCCACCAGGCGGGCCGACCGGGCAACCACCGTCCGGGCGATGGTCTCAAGCAGCAGAAAGTCGCCGCTGCTAAGCGCCGCAAGTCCCGCGGGGCGCGCCGGGCCACCGAGGATCCCCGCCAAGTCTTCTGTTGACAAGGCGCCGGTTTCCAGGGTCAGGCTGAGGCAATCGGCGGCGATCAAACGGACAAGCTCTCCCAGGTAGCGGCCGGCCACCATTTTTTCCAGCCGCTGGCTGCCAGGTCGTTCACTGGCATCGTCCAGGCGCCGGTCGTATTCACTGACCGGCAGTCCGTCAAAGTTGCCTGACTCCATATTGATGATCATACCGGCAGACGGTTCATAATAACAGGTGTTGTGTCCGGTACCGCAGATCGTTCCTATGTCGGTGCCGGTATCGCCATAGGCGGAGGTCAGCAGCGTGCCCACCGTGTCGTTAATGATGGCGCAGGGTTTGATTCGCCCCAGGCCCCGTCGCGTCAGAGCTTCGCTGAGCAGCGCGGTGATTTCGCGGCCTTCGACGCCGGCAGCTGCAATTTCCTTGGTCCAGCTGATGAGTACCGCTCGGTTCAGCCCCTGCTGACGGCAGGGGAAGGAGAAGGTGTGGCCCAGCAGGTAGGCCTCGCCGCCCGCTACCGCCGCTATCTGGGCGGCGAGAAAGTCAAAAAGTTCCGGCGCGGCGGTCTTGGCGGAGGTATAGTCATAACCTCCGGCCGGATCTATAAGGGGCAGGGCGTTTTTCGCCAATACGGTCCAGCAGCCGTCGCCGGTCAGTTCAACCAGTTGGACCCGCACATTGGTCCCGCCGAAGTCCAGCGCCAGGAACCTTCCCTGTTCACGACCCTCGGGCTTAGCCAGAAAGGATGGCAACATTTTGAGCGAGCTTGACCTTCCGGCGAGCCCGGCCAGCATTTCGTCCTGAAACTTGCCGGCGATCTGGCCGAGCTGGTCCGGTGACAGACTGAAAGCCGTTTTAACCTTGTCCAGGCATTTTGCGGAAGAATCCACGCTGTAGCCTCCTTGACGGGAGAATATCCTGAAGATGCGGTCTTCTTTTAGTATACCAAAAATTGGCCGCCGACAAAAACTGCTTGCCTTCACCTTTGTGCCGGCAAAAAACGATCGCCGTATGCAGAACGCATACGGCGATCGTTTTCAATTATTTTTTGGTGACCAGCGGCACCAGGCAGGCCAGGGTGAACAGAAGAAAGGCGGCGTTGATAAATAGGCTGTTTCCCTGTGTCCCCCCTACATATGCCAGGGGAAAACCCAGCCAGAACGCCCAAAAGGCGGCGTTCATCAGCGGGTTGCGATACCTTTTGCCCCATGGCACGGCTTTCACTTCGGTTTTCAGCTGAGGATCTGCGACCATTTCCCTATCCCCTCCCTCTTACTGTAAATCCCGGAACAGCACATAGACGAAAAGCCAGGCGTTGAGACCGACCAGCAGGGTAATGATCAGGCAGTAGGGCAACGTGCGGTTCATTACCTCGCTCTCGCGCCCGTCAAGGCCGGTTGTCGCCGTTCCGATAAGTACCTTGGAAGGAGCGATGGAACAGCCCACTGAACCTCCCACCGACTGGACGGCGGCCATGATCACTGTGCTGATGCCCAAAACTCTGGCGGTTTCAATCTGCAACGCCCCAAACATAACGTTAGAGTTGGTGTTACTGCCGGTGAGGAACGATCCCAGCACGCCGATAAGCGGCGAAACAATCGGGAAGAGCGCTCCGGTCGCCTTGGCCATGCCCTGGGCGAGCAAAGAGGTCATGCCGGTGTCGTTCATGATCAAGGCCATCATGACCATGGTCAGAATACCGATACTTGTCGGGATGCACTGAGAAAACGTGGTCTTGAGGGCTGAAACCGCCGCCCCCGGTTTCCATCGGCCGGTGGCAGTGAAAACGATATAGCCGAGGAAGGCCGCCGCGACCAACAGCGGTGCCGGATGAGACAGGATGTTGATCCGGGAATACATTTTTTCAGCATTCACGGCGTAGCCAAAGGCGGTTTTCAGCGCCGGAAAGTCCAGACCCCAGGTGTACGGGGCGAAGACGGCGGAAATACCCTTGATCTGCGACATGATCGACAGAGCAATGAGGATGTAGTAGGGCACGAACGCCTGATGGAAGCCCATCTTGCCACCGGAAGCAGCCTGCTCGGCCGCGAGCTGTTCAGCGGTCTTGTCGGACCGGTACCAGCCGGTACGGGCCAATACGGCCATGGTGGCGCAGCCACACAGAGCCGGAATCAGCGTCGCAAGCTGAGCGGCCCCGATGAAATTCATGAACCAGCACATGAACCCCATCACCACTGTTGTGACTATCACGGCCGGAGCTGCTCTTTTTACGGCAGCGAAGCCGCCGTAAATATGGGCAACCGCCAAACCTGTACAAAACATCGGCAGAATGAACAGAATCGCCATCCAGGGGCCGATGATCGCGCCAGGGATCTTGGTGACAAGCTGGATGGTATAGTAGGACGACCCCATCGAGCCGAAAGAGATTGACCAGGAATGCCCTACCAGGCAGGTTGCGGCAGCGACTGCCGGCGGAAAGCCCATGACCACCATGATCGGGGCCACCACGGCCACCGGCACGCCGAAGCCGGCGATGCCCTGCATGAAAGAGGCGAAGCACCAGGCCATCAGCAGACATTGCAGCAGCCGGTCCTCGGTGATCTTGGTCATCGTATCGCCGATGACTTTAACAGCGCCGATTTTCTCGACAACATTGTATAGGAATACGGCGCCCCAGATAATCAGCAGTACATAAAGCGACAGGCTGAGCCCTTTGCTGTTAGCCAGCGCCAAAAGACGGCCATCCGCCCCGAAAACGAACATTCCGAGCAGCATTGCAACAAACCAGGAAGTCGCCCCGGATTTGGGCGCTCCCCATTTGAAGAACAGTATTGTGAACAGAAGTACCAAGATGGGCAGGAAAGCAAAAATCCAGTTTACAAGGGTCAATGTGACTCCTTTATCCATAGTTGGCCTCCTCCCATTTGGACTTGTGATAAACAAGTCCGGCAGAAGTAAGCCCCTGGTTCCTTTTGTTCACGGAACCAGGGACTCCCTTGTGCACTATTGGTTGGTTACTGGGCCGGCGGCAGGGGAACTTCCATGCCAAGCGCCTGGGCCCGCTGATTGATCCAAGCCTGCATCTTGGCGATATGCTCAGGCTGCAGATGCGAGAAACGCTGTTGGGTTTTCAGATATTCTTCCACCGGTTTGAGTTTCTTCGGCGTGTAGTTCCATTTCTTGACGTTGTTCTCGAGTTCATAGAGGAACCACATACCGGTTTCGACAGCCAGTTTGCCCAGCTCGATGGTCCGCTCGGCCGGATAAGTCCAGCCCTTCGGGCAGGGGCAATGCACATGGAGGAACGCCGGACCTTCCTGAGCAAGGCCTTTGCGAACCTTGTTCATCAGATCGACCGGGTAGGCTACGGACGCGGTCGCGCCGTACTTCACCGCAGGATGCCCGCCGCCGCAGAAGATGGCCATCGGGTCCTTCGGGAAGAATTTCTTGGCTTCAGGGATTTCCGGGCCGGACGGGGTAAACATCGTCGTCGCGCCGTAAGGGGTCATCGGCGAAACCTGGATGCCGGTGTTGGCATAGGATTCGTTGTCATACATGACGAACAGCACATCGTGCTCGCGGTACATCATCGCCGAGGCTGCCTGCAGGCCGATATCCACGGCACCGCCGTCGCCGGCCATACAGATGATGTTCGGGAATTCGTCTTTAATTTTGCCTTTTTTGATCATCATTTTGAACGCCACTTCGATACCCGAAGCGATAGCACCGCCGTTGGTGATCTGGGCGTGGGTCCAGGGAACCGCCCACGGACCGCAGGCGTAGCTGGTGTTGGCAACATACATGCAGCCGGTCGGGCCGATGAAGATGGTGTTCTTGCCGCTGGCTTTGGCGATCAGGCGGTAGGCGAGGGCCGGGCCGCAGCCAGCACAGGTACGGTGTCCGGGAAGGTAATATTCCTTCTCCGGCGCCTGCGCGATGGATTTTATCAATTCGGCAACTGCCATTGTAATACCCTCCTTCGTTACTTCTTGCTAGGCGCAGCTTGGTCCCAAGCGGCCTTCACTTCAATCGCAGCTTTGTCATAATCGTTGAAGTTCACCCAGGTGGAGCTTTGGATGATCTTGCCGGCTTCCAAGGTCTGTTTCATCATGTCGGCCATCTTGAAAAACTCTTCATGGGTGATGGTTTCGCCGCCCAGGCCGGAAGTGAAGCCCTGGATGATCGGCTTGTTTTTGGTCTCGGAAACCGAGGCCCTGGTTTCGACCAGCAGTACGCCGCCGCCGCCAGCTGCTCCATAGGAGGTGTTAGTGTCGATGACGCCAACCACTTTGAATTTCGGCAGGATTTCCTGAAGCGCGGTGTCCGGGAAGGGACGGATCCAGCGCAGACGGCACAGGCCGATCTTGTAGCCGGCCTGGCGCAGATACTTGAGGGCGCTGCGGCAGGTGACGGCGTGGGCGCCGGAGACCAGGAAGACCATATCGGCGTCTTCGGTCATGTATTCTTCGACGAACGGAGCGTAGCTGCGGCCGAAGACTTTGTTAAACTCGGCGGTTACCTTCGGGATGAGCGCCTTGACCCGGTCCATAACCACATTACGGTCCCACTCCAGGGGCGGGCCCATTTCAGGCTCGATCTGCGGGCCCATAATGACCGGATTGTTGACATCCAGACGGAATTCGGGTTTGAATTTCGGCAGGAACTTGTCGACCTGCTCCTGGTCCGGCATGACATAGTCCTGGGAAATATGGGTGACGAAATAGCCGTCCATCGCCACAACCTGCGGCAGCATGATGGTGGGATCTTCGCCGATTCTAAAATACATCAGGCTGTTGTCGAGGGATTCCTGGGCATCCTGGGCCCAGCCGTAAATCCAGCCGTTGTCGCGCATGGTCAGAACGTCGGTATGCTCGGAACCGAAGTCACCGGGGGGATCAAGGGTACGGTCGCCGATGAGGGCCTGAATCGGGCAGCGGCCGCCGGCGATGGGGGAATAAGTTTCGAACGCGTAGGTAACGCCTACACCGGAAGTACCGGTAGTAGCGCGGGCTCCGGCCATCGAAGCGCCGTGGGCGATACTGAACTGGGCGTGTTCGCCTTCGCCATGAACCATTTCGCACTTCATCTGTCCGTTGGCGATACGCTTGGCGACCTCTGCCATAACCGCCGTGTAGGGTCTGATCGGATAGGACGCAGTAACATCAATGTCGGCTAATTGCCAGGCGTCGGCGACTGCGGTTAAACCAGTACCTCTCTTTTTTATCGGCATCTCATTCACTCCTTAATCGTCAAAATCTAGCTCGGGCACCCGACTGATCGCCCCTACCGGGCAGACATTGCTGCAGATTCCGCAGCCCTTGCAAAATTCGAGATTGAAGCTGATCCCATCGTCTTTGGAATAATTGACGGTAGCATCAGGGCAGGATATCCAGCAAAGCTTGCATTCAGTACATGTGGCTTTATCCACTACAGGCCGCAGATAGCGCCAGTTGCCTGTTACCATTGACTGGTTGTCTTTCGTGGGGCATTTGACGATAGCGGCAAACGGAACTTGTTTATAAACCTTAGACATGTAGACACCTCCTCCTAATTGCGAAGATCGGTTATTTCCACTTTATTTCCTGAGGATTTTCGGGCAGGCCGCACGAAAAAGCTTCGCCGCCACAGATTGGCAGTACAACGACTTTGTCCCAACCCTGTTTGACAGCGTCCTTGTTCTCGGCAACTCTGACCAGCGAGTCGAGCTTAACATAACCGGTTGCCTTGGCTACCGCACCGGCGATGGCCGCGCCCACTCCGGCGCCGATCTTGGTGTCATCGCCCGAACCCTCGGTACCGTCAAAGGTCAACATGATGCCTTCGCCAAACGCGTTGGCGTCAATGGTTGCGATTGACTTGACGTTTTGCAGTTTGTCTTGGGGAGAGAGGTACTTGAGTAATTTTTGCGGGTCGCGGGCGGTGTTGATGATCACGACGGCTCCCGGCTTGATGCCTGCCAGGACGTTGATCCCCTTGACCATTGTGTCTTCACAGATCACGACCACATCAGGATGATAGTTCTCATACTCGTAGTAGGTCTCGATCGGATCGGGACTGAGGCGGGCGTAGCTTCTGCACGCTACACTGATCCGGTCCGGAAGGTCGACATAGTTGTCGAAAGACTGCACACAGAGTCCTTCAGCCGCGCCAGCTTTGGCCATCAGTGTCGCAACGTCCCGAGCCTCCTTGGCCAGAGTCACCCCTCTGGTCCATACGGTGATTTCCCGCATTTTGGCATCGATAGCAACTGCCAGTGTCATTTTTTCTCCTCCTTTGATTGATATCTGGACAAATGAGTCTCATGGAAGTAAACCCTTTCCCCACCTCCCTAAATAATGGATTGCAAGGTAGAAAATGTCTTACAATTCCCGCAGGGCGGCTTCGAAATCAGCCAAGCTTACCTGAAACTCGGCAGGAGAGCTGCCCTTCGACTGGTTGATTATCCTTTTAAGCCCTGCCAGCGAGGCCTGTTTGCAGATAGCCTCGATATCAGAACCGACCAGTCCTTCCGTCTTTTTCGCCAATTCGGCAAAATCGACATCTGCCGCCAGCGTTACCCCGTCGGCGTGAATTTTGAAGATTTCCTCCCGTTCGGGCTGCGACGGCTTCGGCAATTCGATCCGGAAGCCGAACCGCCCGGTCCGGATGAGAGCCGGATCGACCATGTCGGGCCGGTTGGTGGCCGCGATCACGATGACCCCGGCGGTATCAAGCAAACTATCCAGCTCCAGCACCAGTTGGCTGACCAGGCGGTCGCCCGACTGCCGCTCTCCCGCCCGCCGGGCGGGAGCCAGAGCGTCGATTTCGTCAAAGAACAAAATACAGGGCGCCACTTGTTTGGCCCGCTTGAAAATCTGGCGCAAACCCTTTTCCGCCTCGCCCATCCAGCGCGAACTCAACGTGGACCCGTCCACCGAGATGAAGTGGGCGCCGCTTGATCCGGCCAGGGCCCGCACGATCAGAGTCTTACCGGTGCCAGGCAGGCCGGTGAGCAAAATCCCCTTCGGGATTCCCTGGCGGGTTTTGGCGAATAGTTCGGGATACTGGATCGGCAGCTCGATGATCGCGCGCAGCCGCTCTTTTACGGTTTCCAATCCGCCGACATGGTGCCACTGGGTGCTGGGCCGGTCGGCGAAAAACTCGCGGGTTGCAGTAGGCTCAACCTCACGGAAAGCCTGGTGAAAATCATCCATGGTAATCTGGCAGCGGGCGACGTCTTCGTCGCTCAGGCCATCGCCGGAAAGGTCGACAGTGGGCAACAACCGCCGGATGGCGTTCATCCCTGCTTCCTTGCAGAGTATCGCCAGATCCGCGCCGACAAATCCATGGGTCAGCTGGGCCAACCGGTCTACATCCACCGACGGCGCGGTTTTCATCGTCCGGGTATGTATTTTTAAAATTCTGACTCTTCCCGGCATATCAGGCGGGTTCACCGAAATTTCCCGGTCGAACCGTCCGGGGCGCCGCAGCGCCGGATCAACCATTTCCGGGACGTTGGTGGCGCCGATGACGATGACCTGGCCCCGGTCCTTCAGTCCATCCATCAGAGCCAGAAGCTGGGCAACAATTCTTTTTTCCACGTCGCCGATGACTTCGGTTCGCTTCGGGGCTATGGCGTCGATCTCGTCGATAAAGATAATCGAGGGGGCCCGACGCTGAGCCGTTTCAAACATTTCCCGCAGTCTGGCCTCGCTCTCGCCGTAAAACTTGGTCACAATTTCCGGGCCGTTCACATGGAGAAATGTGGCCTTGCTCTCACTGGCCACCGCCCGGGCCATCAGCGTTTTTCCTGTGCCAGGCGGCCCATAGAGCAAAACTCCCTTGGGTGCCGCCACGCCCAGTTGGCGAAAGATTTCGGGATACTTGAGCGGCAGTTCGATCATTTCCCGGATGCGCTGGAGTTCGGTATCCAGTCCGCCGACATCTTCGTAGGCCGCCCGCAGGCTTTGGTCCTCGATCACATCCGGTTTGACCACGGTAATTTTGGTGCCGCTGTTTATGACCACAGGCCCCTGGGGGGCCGTACCCATTACGTTAAAATACTGGCTCCTGGCTCCGGCCAGCACGATCCGCACTTTGTCGCCCATGATCACCGGCAGGCCGTTCAGGATTCGCTCCAGATGCTTCATGTCCTGGGCGTCACTGAAATCGATGCTGGTATCCACCGGGCTTAGGAGAAGAGTCCGGGCCGCCTGGCGCGGCGCTTTGCGGACCGTAATCCGCTCGTCGATCCCCACGCCGGCGTTCTCGCGGGTAATGGAATCAATCTGACCGAGATTCATTTTCTGGTAGTGGGCAAAGCAGGGGACTACTTTGGCTACTGTGGTTTTACGACCCTGGATTTCGACAACGTCGCCGATGATCGCACCGATTTTTTCCATCTCGTCGTTATCAATCCGGATATGACCTTGCCCCACGTCGTCCGGCATTGCATCCGCAACTCTCAGTGAAAGAATCTTGGAGTCACTCAAAATTCGATTCCCCCCGAGGATCATTTCCGACTTTCTTGCTAAGTTAAATATACGCATTCGATACGAGCCTGACCTATTAAGGTAAATAAACAACATAAAGGCAAATAAAATTAATTGCAATTATCAGAAAATAGCCGTAAAGATCCCTTTGCTTCGTTTTCTTTATTTTCTTTTATGGCCGAAAGGGCCGCGACAATTGTATAATAAGCCCAGAAGCGTTAAAGGAGGCGGACAAATGACCATACTGACTAAAGGAACGGTGATTCTTGATGCGGTGCCTTCCCCGCTGAGTTGTCCGGCGAAGATCATCTACAACGGGCCGGGTAAAGGCGCGCAAAGAGGGAGAACGCTGTTCGACGTGATTATCGATGATATGTCTTACGGATACTTTCTCCTCCCCGGCGAGATAACCACCCTGGAAGAAGCCCACGGCCGCCTTCAGGCCCTGGCGAGAAAGAACGCCCCGGAAACGGTGGCCGAGTGTGCCGTCAGCTGGTGCTTCCTCCATGTCGACGATAACGACTCCTACGGTGAAGGCTGATCCGAAACCACAAATGAATAAAACCGCGTACCGCGGGAAATAAAAAGACAGTAGGACGACCTGCTGTCTTTTGACTTTTTCTCTGACATTCTTTAAGCCCGCCGCCAACGCCGCCGGGTACCTTGATGGCCGGCACCAGCAAAAATAATCACAACCGCACCTTCAAGGTGCGGTTTGCACTAGCCCTATAAGGGCATCATACCGGCGGCACCTCAAGGTGCATGTTCCGGCTTCTGCAAGTGTGCGGCTCACCGCATCCTGCCAGCACACGCAAATCTCTGCCCCGGACGCAATTCCCCTTCATTTACATTAGTTTCAAGGTTTTCTCGGCCCATTTAAATTTTGTCTTACGGCCTTTA
>JARLHY010000007.1 GCA_031292015.1 Negativicutes bacterium
ATGAGTATAGGAAAATGGCAGGGGCGGCTGGATTCGAACCAACGCATGGCAGGATCAAAACCTGCTGCCTTACCGCTTGGCGACGCCCCTGTATCTGTTGCTACGAATGCCCAGCATTCGTTTCCGTTGACAGCATTTGAAGCTTGCGATGCAACATCGAAATGTTGCATCCCTTTGCTACAAACCCTGTAAGGGTCTCTGCAAGAAGGTGCGAAACTCTATCAGCTTCCGCTTTGCTTGGGAAGGCCCCAAACACACAACTTCCAGTTCCGGTTAGTCTAGCATCGCTAAATTTCTTTAGCAAATTCAAAGCGTTACGTACATCTGGATAACGCCTTGCGACAACCGCTTCGCAGTCATTTCGACTGTTTCCCTTGGGAACGGGGCGCACTTTAATGGGATCTGAATCACGTGTCAACAACGGATATGAAAAAATTTCTGCTGTACTTACAGATACTTGCGGAACGAGCACCAGGTACCAGGGTTCTTCCGGGTCTACAGGCGTGAGCTTTTCCCCTATTCCTTGGGCGAAAGCCGCATGGCCGCGCACGAAAACCGGAACGTCGGCCCCCAGGGACAGGCCCAGCTCGGCCACGCTGTCGATGTCGATTCTTGTCTGCCAGAGATGATCCAGGCCCAGCAAGGTGGTGGCGGCATCAGAACTGCCACCGCCGATTCCACCGCCCATGGGCAGGATTTTTTTCAGCCAGATGTCGGCGCCGAGCGATGTGCCAGAAAGGCTTTTCAGCTTTCGAGCAGCCTTCACGATCAGGTTGCTCTCATGAGGCACGTCGGCAATTTCCGTGTGCAGACGAATTTCTCCGTCTTCGCGCAGGGAAAATTCCAGTTCGTCGCCGTAATCGAGAAACTGAAAGATCGTTTCCAGCTCGTGATAGCCGTCAGGACGGCGACCCAGGATGTGCAACATGAGGTTCAGCTTGGCCGGGGCGGGCAGGGTCAGGCGTGGTGCGGTCATGTCATTGCCCCAGTTGGCGCGGTTGCCAGTTCTTGACCACCAGGGTCACGTCCAGGTCCTTGCCGTGCAGCTTGATGCGCTCGGGCAGCGTGTAACCATTCTGCTCGGTGTAGCTCAGGTACTCGACGTTCCAGCCATCCTGTTCCAGGGTGGCCAGGCGACTGTCGCCGTCCAGGGTCAGGCGGCTCTTGCTGTCGGGCGCGGGCAGGCCGCGTACCCACCAGACCAGGTGCGAGACCGGCAGTTTCCAGCCCAGCTGTTCTTCCAGCAGGGCTTCCG
>JARLHY010000077.1 GCA_031292015.1 Negativicutes bacterium
GAGTTGGCGGGGGGCGATTGCATCGCCACCTTCCGGGAGGCTGAGGGCTGGTCGGTCATCGCCGAGGAGCATGAGGCGGACCGCGTTGGCCTCCAGGTCCTGTATCGGGCCGCCTGGATCACCCTCACGGTTCATTCCGATCTCAACGCCGTGGGGCTCACCGCGGCGGTCGCGGCGGCGCTGGGCGCTGCGGGAATCAGCTGCAACGTGGTCGCGGCGGCGTACCACGACCACCTCTTCGTGCCGGTGGCATCCGCGGAGGCGGCCCTGGCAAGCCTGCGGGCCCTGCAGCAGGCTGGACCGGCCCCTGACCGGAGCCTTCCTGTCCCTTGAACCCGACCCTGGAACCAGGTGATGCCCATGTCCCAAAGCTGGATTTTGCTGACCATTGCGGTATTGATTGAGATCGTTTGGGCCCTGTCGCTGAAATACATCCAGCAGCACCCCAACCCCTGGCTGATCACCGGCTCCTGCCTGCTCGCCGCGATCAACATGGCCTTGCTTTCGTTCGCCATGCGCACCATCCCAGCCGGCACGGCCTACGCCGTCTGGACCGGACTGGGAGCGGTGGGCGTCACCATTGGCGGGATCTTCCTGTTCGGCGAACCCGCGGCAATCACCCGCCTTTTCTTCCTGGGTCTGGTCATGGTCGGTGTTGTCGGACTGAAGCTGGTAAGTTGAACGCGTCAGGACAGGACGTAATACCGAGCGCCAATGGCCATACAGTGCCAGCCACAGGGACGAAGCATGGCCACGATGGGCTGGGCGAAGTGTTTCGGGAAAGGGGCGCGTGTCAGTGAGTCCCTTTCCCGAAACGACTACGGTGGAAATGAAGCCACCTGAACGCCTGCCAACCGGTTCACTTTGGCAGCAAGCGGATGCCCCGGGCATGGTGGGTCAGTTGCCGGTAGGACGGATCCTCCAGAAGCGCTTGGTGGGCCTCCTGGAACACCTTGACCGGCAGGGCAGGGTACAGGTGATGGATCAGGTGATAGCAGTCATTCCTGGGGAACAGGAGCCACTTGATAAGTTTCGATTTCAATATGAAGTTTCGCGTTTGGTTGATTTTTATTGGATTGGCATAGATCCCGCCATGATCGACCAGGTCAGTGAGGTATTTCATCAATGGGAACCCGATGAAGTATGCGACCAGGAAAATGACCCAGTTGACCATTAAGCCATGAATCAGCAAATAGACCATAATGGCCCAAATAGCCAGATTGCCAAGCAGGGATTGCCGGGTTCGCCCAAATCGTTTTGGCGCATAAGATGATAAAAATTTAATACTTAAGATGTTTTTCAGGATTTTATTGAATTGCTGAGGAAGGTGAGGACTAAAGGATCGAATAGTTTGGAAGTCCAGATCCCGGTCATAATCGCCGAGAAATCCATGATGACTCATATGCTCGGCTTTATATACTGAATAATCTTGCCCCAACAGGCCACAGACTATTCCGCCTATGGATCTGTTGAAATTTGGATTATGGTGAAATGAATAATGGGCACATTCATGAACTATATTATTCAGGGCCTTGAATCGGGAGGACAGCACCAGTATTGAGACGATCCAAATAGCGCCATGGTAATGGCTGAAATCAACCATCAGGATCAGTGATATAACGCCTAGGTTCATGAGCAGGATGGCCATTGCTTCGCCAGTTCTTGGCTTTTTGGACAATTGCTCCAATATTTTAGATGATAACATTGACATACCTTTGAGTGAAGAGGGGCGGATTCCAGTACAGCCAATCGGGCTTGACTGGAAACAGTCCCTGGTTACAACGAGGCCGGAGGCCGAATGGATTCGAGTTCTACAAAAGCGTCTTTTCGGCCATAGTGATCTGGCCTAGGTGGAGGCAGGGCCCGCATTACCAGCTGTCTTTACACGGCAAGGGATGCCCGTGATCCTCAGTGTGCGTCCTGGGACGAAATGGTAACAACGAAGCCTCGAATTATTTCTCCAACATTATATTTATAAAATATAGTAAAATAAATAATTATAGCGTTATCGGGCTTTCTCGGGTTGAGCTAGGGCCTTAATGGTGGAAACGGGAATTGACCTGCCGCCCCGCCCCGCTTGATCCTGCCGTGGCGCCCGGCTTGGGTTATCGCTCAACCTAAATGGATGCAGCCAACATCGGCAGGAAGCGGCCGAAGTCCATGGGGGAGGAGAACCATGATCGGGCGATACGGTTCACTGATGGGCCCGAACGGGGCCATCAGTGCGACGGAAAAGGTGGACCTCCAGGGCTGACTGCTGGGAACCAGATGCCAAGGGCAAAGCACTCCTGTTTGTGATTTGTTCGGAAATGATGACCGTAAAAGTTTCATTACCTTCCGTTTGCAATAAAATTTTTATTGGAGGCCTGTAGCCATGGGTTGGCCCAGTTCCAGATACTCCTTGCACCAGATCAACATCGGGCTCTGCCTTCTGCTTCCCTTGGGGGCGACCGGCGGGGCCCAGGCCAAGACAACCGTAACCGTGGTGCCTGGGATCCAAGTCATCCCGCAAGGAGGCACCGTCATGCTGAAGGCCCGAACCAAGGGGAAGGTTACGGAGGCGGGCTGGTCCTGGAAGGTCATGGGGTCCAGCGGGGGTGCCTTGCAATCGGCATCCCACGGCAGGGTGCTCTATACCGCCGATCCGGTGCCAGCCTGGTCAAGGGTTACGGTGCGAGCCACCAGCCTCAAGGACCCCAGCGCCTTCGGTGAAGCCATCATCGATGTTCTGCCGGGCGAAATTTTCAAAATCATCGGCCAAGTGTTGGGCCCGCGCTGGATCATGGAGGGATCCGGCGCCCCATCCCCGATCAGGCTGCAGATTGACGATCCGGGCCTTTTTACCTTGTTCGGCTCCTATACCTTCAACGCCGAAATCCATGGCCCAGAACTCGACGGCTGCGACTGGGAAATCCAGCCTCCCATCGGCGTCCTGACCCGGAGGATAACTCCGGAGGCATCCCGCGTGGATTCCATGCATTATCAACCGCCTGTGGCCAGGCAGCATGGTATCTGGCTCCGCATCCGCATCACCAATCGAGAAAATCCGAGCCTCTCCCTGACTACCAGGTTCTACCTGCCGCTCAATTACCGACCCAGGGCTGGCCGATTCGGGGTCAGTTTCTGATTACGGAGAGCCTGGGCATCGACCCCGCAACCCTCGGCCCACTGGAAGTCCAGGCCCTGGCCACGGCCCACCTGGAGGGCTCGGTCACCAACACCCGTCTCCAGGAACTGGCGAACGAGCACCCCGTCGAGATCACCCGCTGCC
>JARLHY010000078.1 GCA_031292015.1 Negativicutes bacterium
ATTTGAGATGACCGAAGAACAGAAAATGATGCAGAAAATGGCGAAAGATTTCGCCGAGAAAAAGCTGGCGCCAGGGGCCGCCGAGCGGGACGAGAAAGAGGAATTCTCCCGGGAAATGTATGACGCCATGGTGGAAATGGGTTTCACCGGCATCTGTTATCCTGAAAGCTACGGCGGCGCCGGCGGCGACTACATCAGCTATATCGCCGTTCTGGAAGAAATCGGCAAAGCCGACAGCGGCATCAATGTCAGCCTTTCCGCCACCGTGTCTCTGACCGCCTGGCCGATTTACGCCTACGGCACCGAAGAACAGAAACAAAAATTCCTGGTGCCGCTGGTAGAAGGCAGCAAAATGGGCGGTTTCGCCCTGACCGAGCCCAACGCCGGTACTGACGCCGCTTCCCAGCAGACCGTGGCTGTCCTGAATGGCGACCACTATGTGGTCAACGGCAGCAAAATCTTCATCACCAACGGCGGCGCAGCCGAAACCTACGTGGTCTTCGCCATGACCGACAAATCCAAGGGCGTCAAGGGGATCAGCGCCTTTATCATGGAAAAAGATATGCCTGGCTTCACCTTCGGCAAAAAGGAACACAAAATGGGCATCCGTTCCTCCCAGACCATGGAACTGATCTTCCAGGACGTCAAAGTGCCTGTGGCCAACATGCTGGGCAAAGAAGGCGACGGCTTCAAGGTCGCCATGACCACCCTGGACGGCGGCCGGATCGGTATCGCCGCCCAAGCCCTCGGTATCGCCGGGGCGGCACTCGACGCCGCCATCAAATATTCCAAGGAACGGGTCCAGTTCGGCAAACCTATTGCCGCCAATCAGGCCATTTCCTTCATGCTGGCCGACATGGCCACCAGGCTCGACGCCGCCCGCCTTTTGACCTACCGGGCCGCCTATCTGAAACAGGCCGGCCTGCCTTACTCCAAGGAAGCGGCCATGGCCAAGCTGTACGCCTCTGACGCGGCGATGGCGATTTCCACCGACGCCGTGCAGATCTTCGGCGGTTACGGCTACAGCCGGGAATACCCGGTGGAGCGCCTGATGCGCGACGCCAAAATCACCCAGATCTACGAAGGAACCAATCAGGTGCAGCGTATGGTTATCTCCGGCGCGATCCTGCGCTGAACAAGATAGAAGGAGAAAAAGAAATGAGTGCTTACAACAATCTTTTGTTCGAATTCCAGGACGGCATCGGAGTTGTCACTATCAACAGACCTGCTGTTCTCAACGCGCTCAATGCCGAAACGCTGGGCGAACTTGACCGGCTGTGCGATGAGCTGGCAACAAATAAAGATGTTCAGGTTATCATCATTACCGGCGCTGGCGAAAAATCATTCGTAGCCGGCGCGGATATTGCGGCAATGCGGCCACTGTCAGCTATGGAAGGGCGCAGCTGGGGAAAATTCGGCCAAGCGGTATTCAATAAAGTCGAGAATCTGCCTCAACCGGTTATTGCCGCGATCAACGGTTTCGCCCTCGGCGGCGGCTGCGAACTCGCCATGGCCTGCGATATCCGCATCGCTTCCGCGAAAGCCAAATTCGGGCAACCGGAAGTTTCTCTCGGCATTCCGCCAGGATTCGGCGGGACCCAGCGACTTGGGCGCATTGTCGGCAAGGGTGTTGCTAAGGAACTGCTGTTTACCGGCGACCTGATCGACGCGCAGGAAGCCTACCGCATCGGCCTGGTGAACAAAGTGGTGGCTGCGGAGGATTTAACCAGTGCCGCCAAGGCTTTGGCGCAGAAGATCATGGCGCGGGCACCGGTTGCGGTGCAGCTGTGCAAGGCAGCGGTAAACGAAGGCATGGACATGGATCTTGACAGTGGAGTGGCTTATGAAGCTGAGGTTTTTGGTTTGTGCTTTGCAACCGCGGACCAAAAAGAAGGTATGACGGCTTTTCTCGACAAGCGCAAACCGAATTTCACCGGTAAATGACGGAAGTAAAAACCGTTTTGGGCCATACCGGTTCATTGCCATTAAGGGAGAAGGAGGGTTTACTATGATGATGCGGGCCGGTTATTTGGCTGAAACCAAAAAGCTCGAGGTGCGGGAAGTTGAGGTTCCCGCGTGCGGCGATAAGGATGTTCTGATTTCGGTTAAGGCGGCGGGCCTTTGCGGCTCGGATTTCCATACTTTTCACGGCTCACATCCTTTTCGGAAAGCGCCGATGATTCTCGGCCACGAGGCTGCGGGCGAAGTCGTCAAGGTGGGGGCAAAAGTCAGCAGGATAAAGGTGGGCGACCGGGTTACGGTCGAACCGATCATGACTTGCGGCACATGTATCTATTGCCGGAATGGGCAATATAATCTGTGTCCCAATCGAATACCCGCAGGCTTGGGCGGATGGATCGGGAGTTTTGCCGAATACTTCGTCGCCGAAGAAAAGCGTGTCCACTTGTTGCCGCCTGAGCTTGATTATGATCTTGGCGTCCTGGTGGAACCATTGGCGGTTGGCGTCCACGCAGTCAGAATGGGTAATGTGACGCCAGGCTCAAGTTGTGCCATACTCGGGGCCGGGACGATCGGTCTGCTGGCCGGCGTGGCGGCGCAAGAGGCCGGTGCCAGCCGGGTTTTTTGCACCGATATCAACACTTTCCGTCTTGAGAAAGCCCGGGAAATGGGTATGTTCTCCATAAAAGCCGATACTGAGCCTGTTGAAGATATCATCCGGGCGGCTGAACCGGATGGGCCGGAGGTTATCCTGCTGGCCGTCACTTCTCCGGCAGTGCTTGATCAAGCCATAAAATTGGTGCGGCGTGGCGGAAAAGTCGTTGTGATTGCATTGTTCAGCAAACCGATTACCTTCGACATCAACACATTGCAAGGGTGCGAAATCGATCTGAAGGGCTCCCATATTTATACCAAGGAAGATTTCGACACCGCCATGAAAATTCTCGTTGATCGGAAAGCCGATCTGCAAAAGGCTATCACCCATCATGTAAATTTTAACGGCATGGTCGAGGCTTTCGAAATGTTGGCTGACCCTCAGAATACCGCGATTAAGGTTATAGTCAAGCCTGAGTGATCAGGTAAAAAACAAAGGCCCCCTCCCGAAAGTTTCGGGAGGGGGCCTTTGTCGAGGGATACCGCTTTTAGAATACCGTGAAGAGCGGGTTGTTCAACAGTTCGGTTCCGATGACGTCGGCGCTGCTGTAGAGCGCCAGCCCGAGAGCCGCTACCAACAGGATTCCCAGAACGATGAAATTGCCGATATTGGCATTATGCTCATTATCTTCCACACAGAAAGTTTCATAACATACTATTGATTTTGCCATTAGGCTCGCCTTCTTTCGAAAAACTCTTTTGTTTGGTTTTATTATACAACAAAGATATTTACTTGTAAATAATAATTATTATTAATTAAATAGGTTTTATAAAAATTTTTTGGGTTTCTCGGGAAACCGCCGTTTATTGCTATCCCGCCACAGCGGTGATAAAATTTACATAAGCTAACAGCGAAAAATCAGGGGAGACTTCAGATTATTTCGGTAAGGGAGGGGCCAAAAGTAAACAGGAAGGATGAACAGCGACAGACCGGGTCGATAGGCGGACCGATGCTGCTGGCCGACGAAGGGGTATTCTTTGTCAACGGGGCAATGGTCAGGTCCGATTATCCGACGGCTCCGGATCAGGGATCGCCCACTCCAGGCCATTTCATCGTCAATCAAATGTATGTGCATTATCGGATTCCGGCCAACCGGGAACATGAGTTTCCTGTTGTGATGGTTCACGGCAGCGGGCTTACCGGGGTAACGTATGAAACAACACCGGACGGAAGAGAGGGCTGGGCCACCTATTTTACCCGCAGGGGCTTTGCCGTATATGTGGTGGATCATCCCGGCCGGGGGCGCTCCGGTTTTGATCCGACCCGCATTAACAAGGCCAAGATGGGTAAAGGCGATCTTGACGAAGTCGCCGGAGGAATTCCGCGCTGGACGTTGGAGGCCTCCTGGCCCATGTTTCGTTTCGGGCCGGAGTACCCGCAAGGCTTTCCGGACACGCAATATCCCCTGGAGGCCCTTGAAGCCCTGAGCGCGCAAGGGGTTCCGCAAACCGAACTGTTGCTTGAAGGGGCGGCGCTTGGTACAGTTCCACCGGCGTTGGCGGAGCTGTTTGACAAGATCGGCCCGGCCACGCTTCTGGTCCATTCCCAGTCAGGCCCGTTTGCCGATATTCTGGTGGGCCTTCGTCCGCAACTGGTTAAAGGGGTTATCAATATCGAAGGAAATCAGCTGACGGTTCCGACGGACGATCAGATCGCCGCCTACCGGGAGATTCCCGATCTGGAGCTGTTCGGCGACCATGTGAGCGGCAATCCCTCCTTCACAGGCCAGTCCCGCTACGAAATCCGCAAGGCGGTTGTCCAGCGTATCAATGCGGCGGGGGGCCGGGCCCGGATCGTGCAGCTGCCCGAAACCGGGATGTACGGCAACTCCCATATGCTGATGCAGGAAAAGAACAATTTGCAGATTGCCGATTATCTGATCGACTGGATCAGGGTGAATGTGGAATAGAAAGAAGCAAGCAGACCCATTGGGTCTGCTCAGAGTGAAGACAAAACTTTTTTATCTTATCCCAGCCGTTATCAACGATGCCTTTTCCTCTCATCCAGGCTTTTCCCGCTTTCCACCGCAAAAGTGCCGGTCGCCGGAGTTCCGGATTAAAGCGCTGTATGGCTTGCGGCTGCGCTCCGCGAGCACCGGGGCCCATGAGCATCCGTGCTCATGGGCTCCTCGCGCGGTCGTCCTTGACCGCGCGTGCGGCGAGCTTGCCGACTACGCCAACAGCGCCTAACCAAGCGACTACATCTCCGCTGAAGCGTCGTGTATCTGCTTGTCCTCTACGCCGCCGGACACCTTTGCTGGCCTTGTTATGAAAAAAGGTTGCGAAGAGAAGAAAACCCGGCAGATGACATGCGGGAAGGGATTTCCGCAGCGGGACTCTTATCCCCAGCCGTCGGCAGCTTTGCTGCCGGTAACGGCGTAGGATATCGTCCGTAGCGGAGGAATTCCCCTCCCGCATGATACTTTGTCTTCAGCCTGAGCAGACCCATTGGGTCTGCTTTTTTGTGTTTTTCCACCGGTACCGGAAAGAAAGGCAAATGTCCTTACAGCAGCGGATTGTCCAGGAAGTTGTGAAGCTCCGCGGAAACTTCCTTCAGATGTTCCTGCACATAATGGACAGCCTTGTCGGCGTCGCGGCTTTGCAGAGCTTCGAGCATGCAGCGGTGGTGCTCAAGGGCGACGGGAATTCGCCCCGGCAGGCTGGTGAAGGCCCGCCGGTAAGGCTCAATGGAGGCCCAGATCGAGGCCAGCATGCGCACAAGGCGAGGGCGTTTGCTGGCTTCGTAGATCGCCATGTGAAACTGCTGGTTGATCTTGAAATTGTATTCATTGTTTCTGGCCGCTTTGGTCATTTTCGTAAAGATAGCTTCAACATTCCGCAATTCCTCATTGGTTATATTGGCGGTGGCCAGCCGCATGGCCAGGGTTTCCAGCGCCAGGCGAATATCGTAAAGCTCTTCCAGTTCTTCCTTGGTCAACTGGGTGACGACACAGCCCTTGTGCGGCGTACTGGTAACAAGCCCCTCGGCCTGCAGGCGGCGGATAGCCTCCCGCACCGGCATACGGCTGACCCCCAGGGTTTCGGCAATCATTTCCTGGGAGATCTTCGTTCCCGGCTTGTAAGCCCCGGTGACAATTTCATTGCGCAGCCAGTTGTAAACAATATCAAGCATGGTGCGATAGGTTTCTTTCGGTTCCGTGGCAGCAGTCTTCAAATTCATCTTCCCCCGAAGGTAAATTTATGGCTGAGTTCTCTTGGAGAACAATGTTTATTCAGTAATTATACACAATTACAGGCTAAACTGGCAAGTTTTGGATCAGTCAGCAAGTGGCAACGCCGGTCAGGATGGATTATGCCCGGCGGAGTAAACTCGCGCCACGGCTTCATACCTCTGGTTTCGCACCCATGTCAGCCTTTCCCGGGGGCTTAATCCCCCCGGTGCGTCGCTTTCGCCGACCGCAGTATAGGCGCAAAGACAGTCCGATAAATCCGGCGGCTGTTTCGCACCGGTCATATCGTCAGCCTGACAGATGAGAACCAGCTCCGCAAGGGAAAGCGGCGACGCGAGGACCTGGTCGAAAATGGCGACGATCTGGGCGGGGGTTGTGATCCGGGGGACAAGCATATGGAGCTGTCCGACCAGTTGACCGGCCTGCCACCAACTGGCCGGCAGGGCTGCCCGTGCTTTCCAGTTTTCAAGCACGCCGCCGGTCCGGTTTTCGTGGCCGCGATGTTCCAGGTCATCCCGCGGGGTCAGGGCTTTGCCGAGGTCATGCACGAGGGCGGCAAAACGGACCATAGGACTCGTCGTTTTGGCGCAAACCCGGTCCAGAACGATCATGGTATGTTCAAACACATCGCCTTCCGGGTGGTAGCTGGGAAGCTGCGGCGTACCGACCAGGGCGGCAATCTCGGGGTAGCAACAGGCCAGGCAGCCCGCCGATTCCAGAACCCGGAAAAACTTTGGCGGAGCAGCGGTCCGAAGGGCACACTTTAAGGCTCTTGCCACGCTCTTGGACGGCAGGCTGACAGAGCTTGGCGCCTCCTCGCGCATCAGGTTCAGGGTGCGGTCTTCCACCGGGAAGCCCCAGCGGGCGCTATAGAGCGCAACTTTAAGAATATTGGCCGGCTGGCTTTCAAAGTTGCCGGCGGCGGCGGACAGGACCATTTGCCCGCCGGGGTTCAGGACGGCATTGACGAGCTTATCTTCACCCAACAGAAACGTTCATTCCTTTCACCTGTTCATAAGGATAACCATCCCCGGCAGGGGTGACAGAAGAGACTGTTTCGGACGCTGGCGCTGATAAAAGAAGGTTGACGGGCAATAAAAATTGGGCTACACTTGTATTGGATATTGGATCCAATATCCAATACAAGTGTAGCATGAGGCAGGGAGCAAGTAAAGAGGAAAGCCGATTATTGCACTGATAACGCGACAAAAGGCAAGGGGGGAAGTCGGGCAGAATTCCAATACCCGGAGTATTGCGAATTTTCGTATCTTTTACAGGCTCAGTCGGTTGATTGATTGGTGTTTACTCTGTACAGGCATGGATCAATACGTGAAGGAGATGAACTTAATGAGTGATTCGACCCCAAAAACGGCGACCGGGGGTTCTGTCCACCGTTGGAAGGTACTGGGCGCGACATTTCTGACCTACTTTTATGACAGTTATGATTTAGCTATTTTAGCCGTTGCAATGCCGATACTTATCAAGATATTAAATATTGACCTGGCCCATGGCGGTTTCTTGGCGTCTGCAACCATGATCGGGGCTGCGTTCGGCAGCATGATCTTCGGCCTGATCGCCGAAAACTACGGACGCCGGCTGGCAATTGTGCTGAGCCTGATCGAGTTTGGGATCGGTACGGGACTCGTCTATTTCGTCACTTCCTGGGAGGGATGGATGGTTCTGCGCTTTATCACCGGTATCGGCATCGGCGGCGTCTGGGGACCGTGCGTTGCCCTGCTGGCCCAGCATTGGGCGCCCCGCTACATGGCCAGAGCCAATTCCTTCATGCTGAGCACCTTCGCCATCGGCTGGATAGTGGCGTCACTGATCGGGCGGCTGATCTTTACCTATGACTGGCGGCTTCTCTTTTTGTTCGGTGCCACTTCGATCATTGTCGCAGCATACGCCTGGGTGGCCATACCGGCTGACAGCCGGGAAATCGGCGGTGACGCCAGGCCGGCCGACAAAAAAATCGGCCTGGGCGTTATTTTTGAAAAAACGGTGGCTCGCCGGACGATACTGGCGACAATTCAGAACGCTTGTCAGATGGGCGGATTCTGGGGTGCCGCCACTTGGATCCCGACATACCTGGTGAGGGAGCGGGGGCTGGAAATGACCAGCATGGCGTCATTTCTTATGCTGATGTACATAGGAATGTTCATCGGGTACCAACTTTTCGGCTATATCGGCGACAATTTGGGGCGGAGAAACGCCATTGCCCTCTGCTTTGTCATCGACTGTATCACTGTTCCGACCTATCTCCTGATCACTGATGCCAGCTTTCTCTTCATGTTCGGTCCGGTGATGGGCATGGCCTTCGGCGGAGTGTACGGGCTGACCGGTTCTTTCTACGCCGAGCTTTTCCCGCAGAATATCCGGGCCCTGGCCGGCGGCTTCTGCTTTAACGTCGGACGAATGGGAGCGGTTATCGCGCCGTTCACTGTCGGATATATCGGACAGGTATACGGCCTGAAGGCCGGCATCATCGCCAGCCCGGTGATTTTTGCCATTGGCCTGATAGTAACGGGCTTCCTGCCGGAGACGCTGAAGAAAAACGGCGATAAAACGGTCGCGGGCTAATATCGCAGCAGATAAAGTTGTTTTTAGGCTCTGTTCGTAATGATGCTGATGTTCGCCCTGGTGAAAAACTGTGCAGGCAGCGGCAATACGCGCCGCGAACTGCAAACAATTTTTTGGCCGGGAATCAGCGGTCATTACGAACGGAGCCTATGTTTAAGCCAAAGCAGCCAGCAAAAAAAGATGATCGATAAAAGGAGAAAAGTTCATGGCCAATTTGAAGATTCGACCGATCAATACCGGATATGTGACGATGATTCCCAACCAGTATTTATATCACCATTCGGTGCTGCCGTTTCGAGCGAACGTTTCCAGCCGGGCGGAACAGTTCCCGGTATTTACCTTTCTGATTGAGGATGCGGATAAACTTGTGCTGATTGACACCGGGATGGCCTGGACGGAAAGAGCGGACAAGTACCATCACGCCGGGTCGGTCCAGCCGGAGGGTTACGCTATTTACGACCAATTGGCCAAAATCGGCTATAAGCCGGCTGATATCGATACTGTTGTCTTTACCCACCTGCACTGGGACCACTGTTTTTATATGGACAAATTCACAAAGGCCGAATACATCGTCAACGCCAGGGAATACAAGTTTGCCCTCGATCCTATCCCTCTGTACTATAAGTCGTTTGAAGCGCCCCAGTTAGGTATTATACGACCGTTCGAAGGACTGAAGTTCACCCTGGTCGCCGGGGAGCAGGAAATCATGCCGGGCCTGCGGGTATTTGAAACGCCGGGACATTCGCCGGGACATATGTCGGTGGAAATCGATACGAAACAAGGAAAATACATCTGCGCCGGAGACTCGATCTTTATACCGGAGAACCTGGAGCCGGTGCCGGAGCTGCATTACGATATTACTCCTCCCGGAAGATTCGCAGACATCGTCGCAGCCTGGAAGAGTATCGCGATCCAGAAAAAGCGGATGGAAGATGTTAACCATATTCTTTGCACCCACGGGCGAAACATCGAAGAGTGGGTCAAAACAAAACCGGTACTTGGATAACCGGGAGGGGGGATAGCAGTGAAAACTGTCGCGATTATCGCCTGTTATGATACCAAACATCAGGAAATTGATTTTATCTATCAGCGCATCAAAGAGACCGGGTGCCGGCCGCTGTTCATCGATGTGAGCACCAGCGCCGGGTTCAGGTCGAAGGCGGACATTCCGCGGGAAGAAGTGGCAAAAGCCGCCGGAGTGGAGTGGAGCTCGGTCGAAGGCGGCCCTAAGCATGAACTGCTGGATGTTATGGCCCGGGGCTGTACGGCTTTGCTGCTGAGCCTTTATCAGGGCAAGAAAGTGGATGGGGTAATTTCCATCGGCGGCCTGCAAAACACCATGATCGGTTCCACGGCGATGCGGGCCCTGCCGATCGGTGTACCCAAAATCATGGTTTCGACGGTTGCCTGCGGTCAAAGAAAATTTGAACTTGTTGTCGGAACGAAGGATATCACCGTGATACCGGCGATTACCGATTTCGGCGGCATGAATATCATCAGTGACACGGTACTGGGCAACGCCGTGGGGGCGATGGCCGGGATGCTCCAGTACGCCGGCCGGGAATTGCCGGCCAGTGAAGGTGCTTTAGTCGGCGCCACGATGATGGGAGCCACGGACAAGGTCATTCAGGCGATCGAGAAGGTTCAAAAAAGCGGTTATCCTGTGGCCTGTTTTCACTCCACCGGCGTTGGCGGCAAGGTCATGGAAGAGCTTATCGAAAAAGGCACGGTCACCGGCGTGATGGATTTGACCCTGCATGAAGTTGTCTACGAATATTTCGGAAAAGGTTTTGGCTACGGCGCGGATCATCGCCTGGAAAGCGGCGTGAAAAAAGGAATTCCGATGGTGGTTTGCCCCGGGGGTGTCGAATTCATCTGCAAATGGAAATATGAATTCACCGGGGACGATCATCAGCGCACCAGGATGTGGCACAACCCGGACCTTGCCCACATCAAGCTTTCCATTCAGGAAATCACCGACATATGCAATATTATTATCGACCGGCTCAACAAAGCTGATCCCGAAAAAGTGGTTGTGCTGATCCCGACAAAAGGCTTTCGCACCTTTGCCAAGAAGGGGGAGGCGCTTTATGACCCGGAAGGAGACCGGGTGATCACCGAGCTTTTTGCCAAGAGGCTGAGTAAAGACATTCCGGTCAAATATCTTGACGCTTCCATCGTCGATCCGGAATTTTCCGACCTGGCGGCAAATGAAATGATTCGTTTGATCAAAAAACAGATGGGGTAAGGGAAGAAAGATGGAAAATGAATTGATAAAAAGCAGCGCTGTCCACGAATTGAAGGAACACCTGGTCAGGGTCGCCCAGCGCTGCAGCCGGAGCGGGCTGCAGACCGGGGACGGCGGCAACCTGAGCGCCAGGATTCCCGGACAGGAGCTGATGCTGATCAAAGCCAGCGGAGCCTCCTTCGGGGACAGCACAACCAACAGTTTCGTAATTTGCGATTTTGACGGAACTCCGGCAGCGGGCGAGGAAAAACCTTCGCGGGAGAGTCTCTTGCATGGGGCTGTTTACAAAAAGCTGCCTGAGATCCAGGCGATCGTACACTGCCATTCGACTTGGGCCACCGGCTGGGCCTCCACCTTGACGCCGCTGCCTTTTGCCACGTACCATTCCCAGATCAAGCTGGGCGGTGAAATCAGGGTCTTTGATACCCATGGCTATACCGTCCCGCAAGAGGACATCGCCGGGATTATGAGCCTGTTTGACGAATATCCCAAGGCTAGGGCTTTTTTGCTGAAAGGACACGGCCAGGTGGCTTTGGGGACAGATATCAAAAACGCGCTGCATAGCGCCGAACTGGTGGAGGAAACCGCGCGCATCGCCGTGATCGAGAGGCTTCTGAAGAAATAAACCGAATTTACTTTAATATTTAGATTAGTAAAAAATTTATTGACAGGGTAAAAACAAGAGCATATCATGAAATTGGGATACCCAATTTCATGATATGCTCTTTTGCCCAAATTGGGGGGGGAGAATGATCCGGCAGGATAAAGACGAATTCGACTCAAAAAGAAAAGCACGCTATGACCGTGGTCTGCGTGCCGGGGTTTCGTGATACAGAGGCTCAGTTGTCCGGATATTCATCCAACCGGAAGGCTGTATTGACGATGTTTTCCCGGACTTGCTCCAGATGATGGAGCAGTGCGGTTTCGGCTTTTGTTTGACTGCGCTCGGCGATGGCTTCGTAGATAGTCTGGTGCTCGTCCTTAATCTCCTGCCATCGTTCCGGTCTGCCAAAGTCCCAGGTTCCGGTAAAATAGATAGAAAACAACTGGGAGCCCATGGCCCATTCCAGGACAGGGTTGTGGGAGGCGGCGGCCAGTGACAGGTGGAACTCGGTATCGACATGAACAAAGTTCGCGACATGGACGTCTTTTTGGCAGGCGTGGCGGATTCGTTCGATATCGGCGGTGTTCGCCCGGCAGCAAGCCAGGCTCACCGTGCCAAGTTCGAGATAGGTGCGGGCTTCCATCGAGCTGAGATAGAGGGCAAGATGTTCGCTTCCTTCCGGCAGTCCGTAGGATGCGGCGTCAACCTTTCTCAGGTAGCGGCCGGACCCGACCAGACTTTCGACCACGCCGAAACTCTCCATGACCCGGAAGGCTTCCCGCACGACAGGCCTGCTCAGCCCCAGCTTCGCAGACAGTTCCCGCTCGGTAGGCAGCTTATCGCCTGGCTTGATCCGGCCAGAGGTAATAAGGTGCACGAGCTTAGGTACCACGTTTTCATAGGATCTGATTTTATCATTTCGTATCGGCATGCCGGTTCTCCTACAAGATGGTTCTCTTCATATGATGAATATATCATAGCATTACCAGCCCGATTGGGCAACATCGGGACCGTACCGGACCGGGAGGGGCCGCCCGGTTGCGGCGGACAAAAAAGAGTGCCGGGCCCCGCAAGGTGAGTGGAGTTTGCAAAGTGACACAAAAGGAGGAAAAGCTGTGAGTCGGTTACAGTTCGTAGGTGAACGCGTGAAGCGGGTCGACGGACTCGCCAAGGCGATGGGACGGGCAAAATATACGGGCGACATGAAACGCAAAGACATGTTGATCGGTAAAGCCCTGTTCGCAAAATATCCTCACGCCATCATCAAGAAAGTGGATGTGACCAAAGCCGCCATGCTTGAGGGCGTGGTGGCGGTCATGACCGCCAAAGATCTTCCGGGGCGAAACGGTTATGGCGTCTTGGTGCCTGATAAACCGGTTATCGCCGACGTCAAGACCCGCTACGAAGGGGACCCTGTGGCCCTGGTTGCGGCAGTAAGCGAAGAAATCGCAAAACAGGCCCTGAGTCTTATCGAGGTTGAATACGAGCCGCTCCCGACGTACGATGACCCGCGGGAAGCGATGAAGAAAGATGCCGTAAAGATTCATGAGAATCATCCGGCAGCGGAGGACGGCAATATCCTCTGTGTCATCAAAGTGGACCGGGGCGATGTCGACGCCGCCTTTGCCGCGGCCGACATCGTCATCGAGAATGATTATGAGACACCGATGGTTGAACACTGCTATCTCGAGCCTGATGTATGCATCGCTGAACCTGATCCGCTGACCGGCGGGCTGACTATCATCAGTGCCGCTCAAGCCGTTTACGCCAACAAGCGCTGCCTGGCACCGGTATTCGGTTTGCCGCAGAACAAGATCAGAGTCGTGAGCCCCATCGTCGGCGCCGGCTTCGGCGGCAAAGAGGACTCTTCCCTGGATGTCAGTGCTGTCGCCGGCGTGTTGGCGCTAAAAACCGGTAAACCGGTGTTCTTCGAACTCACCCGGGAGGAAGTGTTCCGCACCACCGGCAAACGCCACGCCACCTATATCAAACACCGGATGGCCGCCACCAAGGACGGCAAGATAACCGCCATCGATGTTCAAACGATCATGGATAAGGGCGCGTATGTCTCTATGGGCGGCGCAAAAGCGCCGCTGCACGGGGTAACGATGCGCACCGCCGTTTATTCCGCAGGACCGTATGCCGTGCCCAACGCCAGGGCGAGGTCCTATTCGGTGTTCACGAACCACCCCTATTCATGCGCTTTCCGCGGCTTTGGCGCACCGCAGGCCCAGTTCGCGGTGGAGTGCCAGATCGACGACCTGGCGAAACGGCTGAACATGGATCCTACCGAAGTGCGGCTGAAAAACATGCTGCGGGACGGCGACTTCACAATTACCGGCCAGATGATGAAAGAAAGCCGCGGGCTGGGGCTGGGCGAGTGCATCGACCAGGTCAAGGAACGCTTCGGCTGGGATAAATACCTGAGCCGGAGCGAGGGTGTAATCAAGCGGGGCAAAGGCTTCGGCGCATTCATTTACGGAACCGGTGTGCCCCTGCCGTTCGAAGGGGCGAGTTGTTTCGCTGTTCTCCAGAACGACGGCACTCTCAATATCGCCATGGGTACGACGGAGATGGGGCAGGGGCTCTCGACCGCCCTCAGCCAGATCGCGGCCGAAACTCTTGGTGTAAGGTGCGAAGATGTTCTTGTGGTGTTCTCGGATACGGCCATGTCGCCCGACTCGGGGCCGACGGTAGCTTCGCGGTCGGTGGTTATGGTCGGCAACGCCGTAACCCACGCTTGCAACCAACTGCGCGACCGAATCCTCAAAGTGGCCGGCGAGCAGTTTTTCAAAGCCGATGTCCGGGATCTGACGATCAAGGACGGCAAAGTCTTCCCCGTCGGACGGCCGGAGCAGGCCGAAAGCCTGGCAACGGTGGTTGTAAGGGCCTATTTCTCCCAGGTACCGCTGTCGGCGATCGGTACGTGGTATCCGCCTGCCCCGACTTTCAACGGCGCGGACGGTCAGGGCAACCCCTGCCACGCATACGCCTTCGGGGCCCAGGCCGTGGAAGTGGAAGTCGACACCGAGACCGGGGTGATCACCATACTGCGCTCAGTGTTCGCCTGCGACATCGGCAAAGCCATCAATCCGGACAACGTCGAAGGACAGATGGAGGGTGGCGTCGCTCAGGCCATCGGCTGGAGCCTCATGGAAGAAAATATTATGGATAAAGGCATAATGCAGAACGCAGCCTTCCACAATTACATGATACCAACCGCAGTCGATCTGCCTGACATGGAGTCGATCATTGTCGAACACCCCAATGAGCTTGGGCCGTTCGGCGCGAAGGGAATCGGCGAACCGCCGATTATCGCGGCCGGGCCGGCTATCCGCAACGCGGTCTGGGATGCGATAGGAGTCAAAATCAACGCCATTCCGCTTACGGCGAGACAGGTCCTGCAGTCGATCAAAGAAGCCGCGGCTGCGAAAAAATAGAGACAGGTGGTGAGAAGGATGAGCAAAACGGAATTCTTTCGCCCCGAGACCCTGGCAGACGCCCTGGCCGTTCTCGAAAAATACCGGCAAGGGGCGGTCGTGGTCAACGGCGGCACCGATATTGTTGAAAGAATCGCAGGCGGCGGTGTTGAACCGTCAGCGATAGTCTACATCCATAATATCGCCGAACTGAAAGGGATCCGGGAAGATGGCGGATTTGTCTGTATCGGCGGAACGGCGACCTACAACGATGTACTTAAGTCACCTTTAAGCCGCCCGTATTCGGCGCTGTGCCAGGCAATCCGCGAGGTAGGATCGCCCCCGATCAGGGTGGTGGGCACGCCGGCGGGAAATATCGGCACCGCGGTGCCGGCAGCGGACTGCAATGTGGCCCTGATGGCCCTGGATGCGGAGATTGTCCTGGTCAGCCGGGGCGGCGAGCGCACTGTCAAAGCCAGCGAGATGTTTGTCAGCTACTGCCGGACGGCGATGGCCGAAACTGAACTGATCAAAGAAATCCGGATACCAAAAATGCCTGCCGGCACAGGAAGCGCCTTTTTGAAGCTTGCCAAGCGGAAGGCCCAGGATATTGCCCAGGTGTCGGCCGGCGTCCGCCTGACAATGGACGGCGATGTCTGCCGCGGGATCATCATTGCCCTCGGCGCGGTCAGCAGCAAGACCATCCGGGCCTATAGCCTGGAGCAGTTGGTTATAGGCAAGCAGGCGGCAGCGGCCGCAGAGGCGGTCAAAGGCGTCGTCCCGACGGAAGCCGCCCTGCGCAGTCCCCGCAACAAAGCCTATAAGGAAGCGGTCATCGGAATTTTGGTCGGGCGCGCCATCAGGCAGGCTTACGCCGAAGTTTCAGGGGGGAGGCACTAGCATGGCGGTAGAAGTGAAGTTTATTCTCAACAGCAAACCCGTCACAGTGACGGTTGACGCGAAAGAAATCCTGACTGACACACTGCGGGAAGGTTTCGGCCTGACCGGGACGAAAAAGGCGTGCGGGACAGGCGACTGCGGGGCCTGCACCGTCATCCTCGACGGCGAGGCCGTCCGGTCCTGCATTTTGCTGACCGCGTCGGTGGACGGGAAAGAAGTGCTGACCATTGAAGGCCTTGGGGACGCTGACCATGTCCATCCCATCCAGCAGGCGTTCGTCGAGGCCGGAGCCGTTCAGTGCGGGTATTGTACCCCAGGGATGATCCTGACCGCCAAGGCTCTGCTCGACCAAAATCCCCACCCGACACCGGAAGAGATCAAAGAGGCCATAGCAGGCAATCTCTGCCGATGCACCGGTTATACCAAAATCATTAAGGCGATCAGCTCTCTGAGCTGAGCCCTGCAAAACCTGGCCAGGGTCTTTTGGGAGGAAAGCAAGCAACGTCTTTCTCCCTGAAGATCCTGGCCTTGGTTCGTAGGCCGGGAGCGGGAAAAGGCACCATGGCCATGGGCGGTAAGGAAGATTTGCCGGCCGGCGATAACATGGTCGTCATCGCGAAACTGGAAGGTACTGGCTGCAATGCCGTCGAAGTAGGTACCGACGTCGCGCCCGGGACGCTTGTCCGGGCTATCGAGGAAGACCTGCCGCAGGTTGCCGGCAGTGCCGCCCTGTGTTCGCCTATGATGGCAAATTCCTTGATCAGGCTGACGTGTTTGTATCGGTCTGCCGCGACAGGTGACGATACGGAGGGAGAGAGGCAAGATGCGGGAAGAACTTACACCACGGGAAAGAGTGAGAATGGCGCTTAACCATCAAGAACCGGACCGGACGCCGATGGACCTGGGGGCGACATTCGTTTCCACCCTCAATTACGGGGCGTACGACCGTTTGGCGGAGCACCTGGAAGCAACGGAAGGAATGCACAGCGAGAAAACGCCCAAAATCATTCTGCGCTGGGGACAGTCGGTGCGTCCGAGCGAAGAGATGCTGCAGCGGTTCAGGATCGACACCAGGCCGATTTTCTCGAAAGCGCCCCGGTATTGGCGGGATCTCAATTATGACAAAATCGAAAGTTTTGTCGACGAGTGGGGCGTCCTGCGGCAACGGTCGAGGGCCGGCAAATACCACTATTATGATGTGGTCGGCCATCCGTTATCCGATACCACGTCCATCGACGATCTGGAAAAATTCCGCTGGCCCCTGGGTGACGATCCGGGGCGGATCGAGGGTCTGCGCGAGGAGGCCGAATATCTGTATCGTAACACCCAGTATTCGCTGATCGGCAATCTGGGGGCAGTGGATATTTTCGAGATGTGCTGGTTTCTGCGAGGCTACGAAAACGCCCTGATGGATCTCATGATCAATGAGGAGTTCATGCACGCCATGCTCCGCAAGATTTTGAACATCCAGAAGAAAAAATTTGATCTGTATCTGGGGGCCGTAGGCGAGTACATCGACGCAGTCATGCTTGTCGACGATTTTGCCACCCAGCAATCGCTGTTTATTTCGCCGGCTACATTCCGAAAGATGCTGAAACCGTATCACAAGGAACTTATCGAGCATATCAAAAAACAGACGGCGGCAAAGATACTGCTCCACACCTGCGGGGCGGTCAGACCTCTCCTGCCTGATCTCATCGAAATTGGGGTGGACGCCATTCAGCCGGTGCAGGTATCGGCGGTGGGCATGGATACAAAAGAGCTTAAACAGGAATTCGGCGACAAGCTGGTCTTCTGGGGCGCCGGGTGCGACAGCCAGCAGGTGCTGCCCCACGGCAGCGTCGACGAGGTAAGGGCCGAGGTGGAAAAACGGATGAGCGATCTTTCGCCTGGCGGCGGGTATGTTTTCAGCCCTGTCCACAACATCCAGTTTGACGTTCCGCCGGAGAATATTGTGGCCATGTTTGATCATGCTTATAAAGTAGCGAAACGGCCCTGATTTCAGGCCATAGAGAACCACGAGAAGGCTTGGTATTACGTGAAAACTGAAAGCCCCGATTGGGGCTTCGAATTGAAGACAAGGTGAGGAAACGGGAGGGGAATTCCTCCGCTACGGACGATATCCTACGCCGTTATCGGCAGCAAGCTGCCGACGGCTGGGGATAAGAGTCCCGCTGCGGAAATCCCCTCCCGTTTCTGTGCCCATACAGTTTTTTGTGCTAAGAAAGCTTCATTTCGGGGCTTTTTTATTTCGCCTGGTATTTTTGCTCATAGAGATGTTCGTCGTATTTGGCCCGGCGGTTGGGGCAATTTTCTTTCGGGCACAGCTGGCA
>JARLHY010000079.1 GCA_031292015.1 Negativicutes bacterium
GGGCGGAGTCTGTCAAAAGACTCCGCCTTTTTGTTATCCGCCTGTCAGGCAACTGGTTCCAAGAAGCTTATAGCTATGAGAAAAGCCCTGAATACAAGGTTTTTGTTTTAAAAGAAGGGATTGCCGCTTCGTTCTGCAATATATCCGTTATAGCCATAAAACAGTTCATGCATTTTTCTTATAAGGAGAAAAGATCATGAAAGTATTTGAGTTTGACGGGGAGAAATACAAGCGTTCTTCCAGGCATCAGCAGGAGTGGGGAAATAGTATTATTTCCAGCATGCCACTAAAAGCTGCTGATCATATTCTTGATCTCGGCTGTGGTGACGGGCGGCTTACCAAAAGGCTGGCGGAGCAGCTTCCCGGCGGTAAGGTGCTGGGAATCGATGCTTCCCAAGGTATGATCGACAGTGCTAAAGCCAATGAAATGGGCAATCTGACCTTTGAACTGAAAGACATCAATACAATAAATTATACCGAGGAATTCGACGTAATATTTTCCAACGCAGCGCTACATTGGGTCAAAGATCATGAAAACTTGCTGAAGCGTTGCTATAAAGCCTTGAAAAATGGCGGCTATATTAGATTTAACTTTGCCGCCGCCGGAAATTGTTCCAATTTTTTTAGCGTGGTTTGCCAAGTGATGGCCGAACCGGCCTTCGAAAAGCACTTTTCAACATTCGAATGGCCGTGGTATATGCCGGAACCGGAGGAATACACCACTATGGTTCAGGGCCTTAATTTCAGGGGAACTAAAGTGTGGGGCGAAAATGCTGACCGATATTTTGCCAATAAGGAAGAACTGACAGGCTGGATTAATCAGCCAAGTATAGTTCCTTTTTTAAGCAGCCTGCCAGTAAGCGTACAGGAAGAGTTCAGAAACAAAGTTATCGATAAGATGATTGCGGTTACAAGTTGTCCCGCGGGGAAGTTCTTCGAAACCTTCAGGCGCATCAATGTCTTTGCTGTCAAAGAGGCGCAGAAGTAAGAACGAATCAATATATAAAGCCGGTACCCTGGCCGAAGCGGCGGAGTCTGTCAAAAGACTCCGCATTTTCTTATGGTACAGGCCGGAGAAAGTAGCAGCCGCTGCGACAGAATTACAAAATATTCAAGGCCAAATACGGATAATACAAGATAGGGGAAACGGCTGCAGCGGATCACCCCGAGAAGAGGAGAGGCACGTTGACTCATAGCATCATTTGGCCTGCTATCGATCAATCCGGCGACATGCCGCCCGTCGTTCTGCGGTCATCCGGAGAGTGGGCCGAGGAGGATCATCACCGCGATTCGATTTTCGCGATTACCGACGGCTGGAAAGACGGTCCGGTCGGGGCGGTGCTGCGGGGCGGGATGAATGCCAGGGCGGTATTGGAAATACTGGTCCGCTCCGGGGTGAAGGATATAAAAATTCTTCATTTGGAGGAACGGATCCGTCAACTGGAAGATATATTTCTGTCGACAGTGGTGGTTCCGGCCAACATGCTGTTCGACAGCGTCACTGTTGTCTGGCGGCGGGATGCGTCGATCCATGAACTTGTTACAAGCATTGGCCGGGAGTACGCCATGCTGTTTTTCGGCGCCCCGCTGGTCCCTTCCGAGACGTTGCCTTTCTACAGCCAGATCAAAAGCGGCTATAACGGCAGCGTAACTGTTGTGCGGGGGCAAGCCAGCGAAATCGGTATCGATGAGGACGACGAAATATCACGCTGGGCCAGAAAACGCACCTTCGAAGCCGCCGATTTTTCTCTTCCGTCGGTGCTGCGCAATTTTAAAAAGAAACTGGGCAAGAAAATAACGGTGGTCCTGCCTAGTCTGAACGAGGAGAAGACGATAGGCAACGTTATTCAGGCCGCGCTGGAAGTCAAAAAAGTCGGCCTGATCGATGAAGTGGTCCTGGTGGATTCGCTGTCTTCGGACAGTACGGTGGCGATTGCGCGGTCTTATGACATTCCGGTATTTAGCCATCCGCAGATCCGGCCGGAGCTGGGCAGCTTCCGCGGCAAGGGGGAAGCCATGTTCAAGAGCGCGTTCGTCGATGATTCCGATATTTTGGTTTGGGTGGACACCGACATAGAGAGCATTACCCCCCGCTTCTTTTACGGCTTGATGGGGCCGATCCTGACCAATCCCGCGATCCGGTTTGTCAAAGGCTATTTTGCCCGGCCGGTCCGGGTCGAGGCGTCCGGGGTGGAACTGGGCGGCGGGCGGGTGACGGAGATTTTAGCCCGCCCCTGGATCAACGCCTTCACACCCCGGCTGTCGGGCTACATTCAGCCACTGGCCGGCAGCGCGGCCATCTACAAGGACACTTTCCTCAAGATGAAAATTCCCACCAATTACGGCGTGGAAATGGCCATGCTGCTGCAAGCCGTTCAGTCCGAGGGACTGTGGGCGACCTGCCAGGTAAACCTTGGCGACGTCGTTCACAAGTCCAAAGACGTAAACAGCCTGAGCGAGATGGCGTTTCAAATCATCCAGGTACTGGGAGATTTGCTGCCGCTGGAAAAAGAAAAGAAGCCGCACGAACTGCTCCGGCGGACCTACTTTTCCGAGGGCCATTTTGAAATCGGGATCAAGCGGTTTCGAACCGTCTGGCGCCGGTTTGACGCTGAGTAAGCATAAAGAACCCGGAAGCTCTGCTTGGCAGGCTTCCGGGTTTGCATTTTCCCGGGGAATTTTCGAGTGGCAGCGGCGCAGGAGCGTGAATTCAAACCGTTTGCCAGTCGCCGTATTCCATATAGCGGATGGTTTTGTCGGCGACAGCCTCACCGTAAAGTTTCCTGACCACATGAAGGGATAAGTCGATTCCGGCCGAGACGCCGCCGGAGGTCATGATCTTGCCGTTGTCGATGAATCGCTCGTTTTGCTTGATGATCGTAGCTGGAGCCAGTTCTTTCAGGTGCTCGGCGACTTCATGATGGGTGGTTGCTTCCAACCGGTCGAGGAGGCCAAGGATGCCGAGTATTCTGGCCCCTGAGCATACCGACATGGTGATCGCCGAACTGGCGGCTGTCCGCCTGATCCAGTCGAGGCTCGCCGCCTCCTTCAGTATGGCCTTGGTCCCTATGCCGCCGGGAATGACCAGAATATCGACGCTGGGGTGGTCGGCAAAGCTGAAATCGGGAACAACCGTCAAGCCGTTCACCGATTTTACCGCGGCGCCATCGCCGGTTATTGTGAATACCTTGAACAGCCGAGAATCATTCAGTTCCGCGGTTACCGAAAATACTTCATACGGGCCGGCAAAATCGAGCAGTTCGATAGCCGGGAATAAAAAGATGCCGACATGTTTCATGGTCGTTCCTCCCTTGCTAAAACCCCATCAGATGTTTTACCTCGCGGCAATTTTCCGGCGATGTCAGCCGCTCCAGCAGGGTGAAGGCCACCTCCAGAGCTGTGGACGGACAGGAAGATGTGATAATATTGCTGTCGATGACGACCGGCTGCTGTATCACTTCCACCCCGAAGCCGGCCAGCTGTCGCTGGCGCAGTCCATCACCAAGATGATAGGTTGTGCCTTTGCGGCCTTTCAGGACGCCGCTTTTGCCCACAGGCAAAGCGGCGACGCAGATCGAGGCAATGATCTTGTCGGCCTGATCGAATTGTCGGATCAGCGCCAGAAAGTCGTCGCTGAAGGCGTCCGCATAAAACCCCGCTTCTTCAAAGCCGCCTGGAATGGCCAAAGCGTCGAACCGATCGACATCAACATCAGACAACAGCATTTCCGGTACGACGGTAAAATTCCAGGTGCACTTAAGCTTTGGCCGGATGCCGCAGGTTACCACCTCGGTTGACCCGTCGCCCTGGAATTTGTTCCAGCCCAGTACATCGGTAAAGACACTGGCTTCATAGGCTTCAAAGCCGTCAGCCAAAAGCAGCAATACTTTTTTTGTTTCCACCAAATCACCGCCTTCATGTTGTTGTGGTATTTTCTTGTAAATCATCGTATCATAAAAAGAAGCGATTGAAAAATTGAATATTTAAAATCAATGATTCGAAAATACCGAACCGAGGTGACCTATGGAAATCCGTCAGCTCAAAACATTCGCCCTCATCGCCAGGCTGGGGAGTTTCGTCCAGGCGGCCGACACGCTGGGTTACGCTCAGTCCACCGTAACAAGCCATATCCAGACCCTGGAGAGTGAACTGGGAGTGCGGCTGTTTGAACGGCTCGGCCACAGGATAAAACTGACTGATCCGGGGAAATCGCTGCTGCCTTACGCCGAGCAGGTGATCAAACTCACGGCTGAGGCGCTCGAGGCGATAACCAAGCCTGATGTTCCGCAGGGAAAACTGACGATCGGGACCGGCGAATCGCTGGGCACCTATCGTTTGCCGGCCTTGTTGCAGGCCTATCGCAACGCCTGTCCCGGTGTGGAGATCATCCTGAAGTTTGCAAACTGTAGCACCATTGATGAATATATCCGTAACAACGAAATCGATGTCGGCCTTATTATCAACAACAGGGTCGGCGGGAATGACCTTGTCGTGGAGACGATTTCAGCCGAACCGATGCTTTTCCTGGTAAGTCCCGAGCATCCGTTGGCGCAAAAAGAAAAAGTCGGGCCGGCGGATTTGGCCGAAACCTGCGTTATTCTCACCGAGCCGGGTTGCAGCTATCGACTGACTATGGAAAAGATATTAAAAGATTCCCGCACCGCTGCACCGTCCTTCCTGGAAGCCAGCAGCATCGAAACAATCAAACAACTTGTAATGCTGGGCTTCGGCTTATCGATGCTGCCCAGTTTCGCGGTGGAAAAAGAATTGGCCGACGGCCGAATCCGCTCTGTCCGCTGGGATGGACCAATTCCGGATTATACGGTGCAGCTGTTGTATCACAAAGATAAGTGGCTGTCGCCGGCGCTCCGGGAATTTTTGCGGATAGTGCGCTGCAGCTAGGGCGGCACCGGCAGGAAGAAGTCATTGACAGTCGAAATCAGAATAGGTAGGATATAAATGTAACCGGTTACGGTAACGGTTACGATTATGATTACGATTACGCGGATCGACGTCAAGCAACACCGTTGTTCGAGGTGACAAATGGCCAATATCCAGGAAATCGCGAAAATGGCCGGAGTATCGAAGACCACCGTTTCGAGAGTGATCAACAACAAGCCGGACGTGAAACCGGAAACCAGGAATAAAATCGCCGAGCTGATCCGCAAGTATGATTTTCAGCCCAACGCCTCGGCGACGGCCATTGCCCATAAACGGGCCATCAACACCATTGGCCTGATCATTCCCTATGACGCCAACTACATCTTCGGCAACCCCTTTAACGCCGAGATCATGCGGGGCGTTGCCCTGGAGACCAACGCGGCCGGCTATCATCTCCTGTTGTGTCATTTCGCCAAGGAAGATTATGTTGCTGCCTTCAAACAAAAAAAAGTGGCCGGGTTCATCCTGATCAGCCCCGGCAAGGACCACAAAGGGATTGTCACCAGGATCCGGGAGATCGACGCCCCCTTTGTCTCGACTTCCAGGGTTCCCTATCTGCCGGATATTCATTTCGTGGAAGTGGATAACTTTTATGGCGCGTCACTGGCTGTAGAGCATCTGATTCAGCTGGGGCACAGGCGGATCGGGATCATCAAGGGGCATGATCTGTTGACAAGCAGCTCGGATCGCTTCGCCGGCTATTGTGCCACTTTGAAGAAATACGATATTCCGTACGACGCGAGGCTTGTTCAGGACGGTTATGCCTCCATTGACAGCGGCTACAAGGCAATGAGCAACCTTTTGGTAAATTCGGATCTCAGCGCCGTCTTCGTGAGCAGCGACCTTATGGCCATCGGCGCGATCGGCGCCGTCAGCCAGACCGGAAGGCGGGTTCCTGACGATATTTCGGTGGTGGGCTTTGACAATATTCCCCTGGCCGGTTCCCTGAATCCGCCGCTGACAACTGTTGACCAGCAGGCTTGTCTAAAAGGGCGGCTGGCTGCAGAAATGCTGATCGATATCATCGAAGGCAGGGGCATTCATTCCCCGCCTAATATCGAGGTCAGCCTGATTGTGCGCAATTCGACCAAAGCGGTGCCGGTATAAAATAGGTAAGCTGGTCTCACTGGGGTTCGTAACCGGTTACGGGGATCAAATGCTGCGTTGTTGCAGCATATAAACAAATAGCTGGGATGGTGGATGAATTGAAGGGATTACATAAGCTGGGCCACGGGGCTGAAAACGCTGGAATCCGGGAAGTTTCCGAACCGGCCGCTGCGGCCGGAGAGCTCAAGATCAAGGTGCACGCCGCAGGCATTTGCGGCACCGATATCCATATCATGCTGGATGAGTATCCCAGCAGCTACCCGGTGATTCTGGGCCATGAGTTCTCCGGAATCGTCGAAGCGGTAGGCGAAGGGGTACAGGACTTCAAACCCGGCGACCGGGTGGTTTCCCTTACGGCTGTGGTGACCTGCGGGCACTGCCGGTATTGTTACGAAGGACTGCTGATGTTGTGTGAGGAGAGACTGTCCATCGGTTCGGGTGTCAACGGCGCCATGGCCGAATATGTCGTTGTTCCGTCCCACCTGGCTTTCAAGATCCCTGAGGGGGTTTCGCTGGATGAAGCGGCTCTTTGCGAGCCGTTGGCCTGCGTCGTCCGCAGCGTCATCGAGCGGGCTACCGTCAAAGCCGGGGACTATGTACTGGTGTCGGGACCCGGAACGATCGGCCTCCTGACACTGCAACTGGCGCTGGCCAGCGGCGGCAAGGTGGTGGTCACAGGCACCGGCCTTGACAAGGAGCGGCTGAAGCTGGCGGCAGACCTTGGCGCGCTGGCGGTCATCAATGTGGCTGAAGAGGACGTCGCCGCGAAAGTGGCCGAGATCACCAAAGGGGCCGGCTTTGACGTTGCCTTTGAATGCGCTGGGGCGGCGCCGTCGGCGGACGCCTGTCTCAGGCTTCTGAAAAAAACCGGCTTGTACGTTCAGGTAGGTCTCTACGGCAAAAGGATCGAGTTTGACATGGATCTGGCGTTGAAGAAGGAAATTGCCATGACCAACAGCTACGCCTCGGAGCGCACATCCTGGGTCAGGGCGCTGAGAATGCTCGAATACAAACAGGTCGATGTCAAGCCGCTGATTAGCGCCAGGCTGCCGCTGTCAGACTGGAAAAAAGGCTTTACCATGGCAATCAACAAGGAGGGTTATAAAATCCTGCTTCAGCCGTAGTTCAAACCCTTGAGGATACCTTGTCTCAGGTGTACGGCCTGAAATAAAGATATTTGCCAAAGCGAGAAAGGATGAGAAACCATGAGTAAAGCTCAGTACAAAAGCCCGTTGCACGAGATGGCCAGCACAACATCCACCGATTTCTGGAATGATTCCTGCTCGATTCCGGAACTCACCTACGCCTTGGAATACGGCGCGGTGGGGGCCACAACCAACCCGGTGATTGTAAAGGAAGTTCTCAAGAAGGAAATGAGTTCTTATCAGGACCGGATCATTCAGCTCATCCGGGAGAGGCCGACAGCCACCGAGGATGATATCGCCTGGGCCATGAACGAGGAGATGGCGATAGCCGGGGCCAAAATACTGGAGCCGATCTACCATGCGTCCAAAGGCCAGAAGGGCCGGATTTCGATTCAGACCAACACAAAATACTACCGCGACAGCGAGCTTCTTTTGCAGCAGGCTCTGCGGTTTAATAAACTGGCCCCGAATATTCAGATCAAAATGCCTGTCACCGCTGCCGGTATCAAGGCCTTTGAAGAAGCTACATACCAAGGCGTCAGCATCAACGCCACCGTCAGTTTTACCGTTCCCCAGGCTCTGGCAGTGGCCGAGGCGGTGGAAAGAGGCTTGAAGCGCCGCGCGGCCGAAGGCCTGGATTCGTCAATGATGCATCCGGTGTGCACCATCATGGTGGGCCGTCTGGACGACTGGATGAAAGCGCTGGTCGACCGCGACAACATCATTATCGACCCTGTCTGCCTGGAATGGGCCGGGGTGGCTGTCATGAAAAACGCCTACAGGATTTATCAGGAAAGAGGCTACCGGACGCAGCTGCTGGCCGCGGCTTACCGTAATCACCACCACTGGTCCGAATTCATCGGGGCCGATATGTCGCTGACTATCACCAACCAGTGGATCAAGCGGTTCAACGCCTCCGACATAACAGTGGAAAAACGTATCGACAAGCCTGTCGACCCGAAAATCATCGAGCAGTTGTCGACCCATATTCCCGATTTCAACAAAGCTTACAAGCCGGACGGCATGACGGCGGAACAATTCGAAACCTTTGGCGCTACCTCGAGAACCCTGCTGCAGTTCCTGGGCGGCTATGACGAGTTGATCACCATCATCAGGGGCGTCATGATCACAGTGAAGTGACCGGTATATAGGCAATGAAAAAGGAACCCGAAAGATTTCCGGGTTCCTTTTCTTTTGTTGAATGGGACTTTGGTCCCGTTGATGTTCTAGGACTAAAAACCTATAGGCGCAGACTATTGTCCTAAAAAACAGCTTGACAATGGCTGGAACCGATGTAAAATGGAATTAAAGGATAATAATCCAAAATAATACAAATAATACATTTATCTAAGTGAATATTGGGCAAACTTATCGAAAGATAAGGACGCAAAGCCATGGGTCTAAGGGCGTGTTGTCTAAGACTGCCAGGTTGCCGGTTCGCTTCGAATTGTGATGAATCAGCACCAGTCTGTCTGTAGACCGGTGTTTTTTGATTGCCGTTTAACAGGCGGGAACCCGCAGGTTGCGGCCGATCCGATCGGCGATGCAGGCCAGAAAGAACGTGGGGAGTGGGGAAGGATCATGCTGGATGAATGGGCGGTTCCGATAGCTGCTACAGCTTTAGCTTTGTGCCTGCTGGTGGTGTTCATTTATTTACTGGGAAAACCCCGCGACAGATCTATTTTTGCCAAACCGACTCATCATAAGGAAATAAAAAACTTTCGGAACAAGCTCCCTTGATTAATGGGTGTTTCAAAGTCCGAACGGTTCAGTTTTTATGAGAATTGAGAGGATGGATGAAAAATGAAAACCGGTACAGTTTTTGAAGACGGGAAGTTGAATTTGGCAGGAAAACTTGTTTATTGGTCTCACCCGGAAAAAGCTTCGCCTGGTCAATTTGCGATCATCGATGACAATGATTTGGGTACGCATAATGTCATGGCAAGTATAAACATGGTCATGCGGAATATCGGCGCCGGCAAGAAGGTCCGTCTGACTCTGGAAGTAAGCGAATGATAACGCCTGGCTGTCAGAGCCGTCCGCGAAGTAATTAATTTGTATCTTGGCTATCGGCACTACCTTGAAAAAGCCGGCGATTCCCCCAAGGATGGAAGCGCGGCTTATATTTTTTGCGAAAAAGATGAAGCGCGGCGTTCATGAAATCCGCCTGCCTGTCCTAGGCGGCTGGCCGGCTGTCCGGCAGGAGAATCCAATTCCCGCCAGGAATAAAGTAAGAGTAGGTCGCCTTGTCTGTCCGGCGACAATTTGTCTGCGGACTGATCGTGGATTTTGCCGGCAGGTGCCGGCGCAGATCAGACATAAGGGAGTGGAGTGCTTTGGACAAACAGAGGGCGTTGGTGGTACTGAGTCCCTATGAGTCGAGACGGCTGATCGCCAAGGCGGTGGCAAAACTGCCTGCAGTGCAAAAAGCGTTCCGGGACGGCTGGATCATCATTGCCACCGGCAGCAGTACCGGCTATGTTGCAGAGGAAATTCTCGGTGAGCCGATGGTGAAAGAGAATTTTGTCTCCGGTCATATCACCGGCGGTGAACTGTGGGGAACACCGAAAAACAATCCCGCTTTCATTTTTCCGGTGGTGCTGCATAAGGGTGAGCGCCTGTTCATGAAACCGGAAGACGCGCTGCCGGAGTTTTCGGCTGAGGATGTTTTTATCAAAGGTGCGAACGCTGTTGATGCTGAGTATCGGACCGCGGTATTCACAGCCAACGACATGGGCGGAACGATGGGGTGGGCTATGGGACCGATTCTGGCCCGCGGCTCGCAGTTGATCATGCCGGTCGGGCTGGAGAAGATGGTCGCCAGCGTGCCTGAAGCTGCCAAACATTGCGGCATCAAGAGTTTTACCTTCAGCACCGGCCTAAAGGTCGGCATGGCTCCGGTGGTAACGGCGACGGTCATTACCGAAATTCAGGCCCTGGCGCAATTGTGCGATGTTGAGGCCTATCATATGGGCGGCGGCGGTATTGCCGGGGCCGAAGGCTCGGTGGTTTTAGCCCTGGAAGGCCAGGCCGCCAAGGTCGCTGCGGCGTTTGAATTCATCCGGTCGATCAAAGGGGAAAAACCGCTGGCCCACCCCAACGGCACACCCAGTCAGTAGGCCCGTATCCTGCCAGGCAAGCACAGGACAGGCTTCTCCGACGGCTAAAAGACAGTTTCCCGGTAAGCTGAGGACCCATCAACAGATGGGTCCTTTTTGTATAAATTATATCTGTTTGCCATAAGTGCAACCAGCGACTTGCGCTTGCGCCTGAAGCGCGGATGCAAGCCGGGTTTTCTGATCGATGAATACAGCGGCCTGCAATGAGCGAACCTAAGGAAACGAAGAACAGGATCGGCGGCCGATTCACCGGGGCCGGTGCGATTGGCGCTGCCAGGGGATCGGCAGGTATTGTCTGATAGGGCGGCGAAGTTGGTAAACGACAAACTGTGAGCCAAGGGGACGGGATATATGGCGATCAAGCTGGAAATAGCGCAAAAGATGTTGTTGGAGGCCGCGGCGGTGCGGAAGAAAGAACAGGTTCCGCTGGCTCAGTGTCATGGCCGGGTGCTGGCCGTGCCGGTGCTGGCCGATTCCGATTTTCCTCCTTTTGATCGTTCGCCGCTGGACGGCTACGCCCTGATCGCTGCCGAGGTGGCTGACGCTTCCGCGACTCGGCCGGCGGTGCTGCGGGTGGTGGACGATATTCCGGCCGGCACTACCCCCCGGGTCACGGTGACAGCAGGAACGGCGGCCCGGATCATGACCGGCGCCCCCATCCCCAGCGGGGCGACCGGGGTGATAAGACTCGAAGATACGCTGACCGACGGTACCGAAGTGTCGGTGCTGGCTGGCGCCGGCGCCGAGGCGAACATCTGCCGCCAGGGCGAAGAGATCGCTGCCGGCGAGGAACTGGCCGGGGCCGGGACGCCGGTCAACGCCGGCGTCATGGGGATACTGGCTCTGAACGGAATCAGCAGGCCGTGGGTGTACCGCCGTCCGCGCGTGGCCTTGATTGCCACAGGCAGTGAAGTGGTTTCTTTGGAAGCGCCGCTGTTGCCAGGCACCATTCGTAATTCCAACAGCTATATGCTTAGTGCCCAGGTTTGCGACGCCGGCGCCGAACCGGTACTGATCGGCATCGGCCGGGACGATGTCGCCGAACTTGCCGCTCTTTTCGAGCAGGCGGCGGAATGTGACCTGATCATATCCACCGGCGGAGTGTCGACCGGTGACTACGATCTGCTGGCCGAGGTATACCGGCATCTTGGCATCAGCGCTCTGTTCGACCGGGTGGCCATGAAACCGGGTATGCCTGTCCTGGCCGGGCTCAAGGGCGATAAACTGTATATCGGGCTCTCCGGAAATCCGGCGGCGGCCAGCGTGTCCTTTGAAGCCCTGGCCCGGCCGGTATTGCTCAAGATGGCGGGCCGTAAGGCCTGGTGGCGGCCGAAACTGAAGGCGACACTGGCAACAGATTTCAGTAAAGGGTCCGGGGCTGTGCGCTTCGTTTGGGCCCGCTGCTGGCAGAAGGAAGAAGGGCTGATCGCCGAACCGCTGGGCTACCAGGGCAACGGTATGCTCAAGTCGGCCATGTCGGCCAACGCGCTGATTGTGCTGGCGGAATGCAGTCCGCTGGCTGCCGGCAGCGAGGTCACGGTGATGCTGCTGGGAAGTCTATAATTTATTGTGATGGTGGGATAGCAACATTGAGTCGGGCCGGGGCCGGACTTTGATTGACCCTGCCGTCCGGGCGTTATAAAATCAAAATAGAACATCCCCGGGTAGGGGAGGAGGCAGAAGTCGGTATGGGGAAAATTGTCGTTATCGGCGCTGTGGCTGCAGGGCTCAAGGCAGCGGCCAAAGCCAAGCGCTGTGATCCTGCTGCCCAGATCACCGTGGTCGAAAAGGGCAGCTTAATTTCTTATGGGGCCTGCGGCCTGCCTTATTACGTAGCCGGTGACGTCGCCGATCTGGGACGGTTGTCGGCGACGGCGGCGGGAGAAGTCCGCGACATCGCTTATTTTAAAAATGTCAAAGGAATCGATGTCCTTACCGAAAGCCTCGCTACGAAGATCGACCGTGCAGCGAAGACGGTGACGGTAAAAAATCTGAGTAGCGGCCGGGAAGAAGCACTGCCCTACGACAAGCTGGTCATAGCTACCGGGGCCGAGCCGGTGATGCCAAATCTGCCTGGGGTGAAACTGGAGAACATTTTCCGGTTTTGGTATCCGGATGACGCCAGGGCGATTCGCGCCGGCCTGGAAAAGGGACGATTTCAAAACGCTGTGATTGTCGGGGCCGGTCTTATCGGGATTGAAATGGCTGAAGCGCTCTCGCTGTGGGAAGTCAGGGTCACCCTTGTCGAAATGAAAGAGCAGATATTCCCCGCCATTTTGGATAAGGAGATCGCCGAAGCTGTCGCCAAATACCTGGAGGAAAAGGGAATCACCGTCTTGACCGGGGAAAAGGTGGCGCGGTTTAACGGTACGGACGCTCTGCAGGAGGTGGTGACCGACAAGCGGGTCATCGCCGCCGACCTGGTGATCATGGCCGCCGGCGTGCGTCCGAATGTCGAACTGGCCCGGAGTGCCGGGCTGGCTATCGGGGAGACCGGAGCCATCGCTGTCGACGAATACCTGACCACCAGCGACCCGGATATTTATGCCGGGGGGGACTGTGTGGAAAACATTCATCGCCTGTCAGGCAAAAAGGTGTTCCTGCCGATGGGCTCCACCGCCAACAAGCACGGCCGGATCATCGGTGTCAACCTATGCGGCGGCAGGGAGAAGTTTGGCGGGGTTCTCGGCACGGCGCTGGTCAAGGTTCTGGACATGAATGTCGGCCGGGTGGGGTTGACGGAAGCGGCGGCCAGGGAGCTTGGCTGCGAAATCATCACTGTCTTGACGGCGGGCCACGACCGGCCCCACTATATGCCGGCCGCCAGGCTGATTTCCGTCAAGCTCATTGTCGATGTCCGGTCTCGCAAACTGTTGGGCGCCCAGGCTTTTGGCGAGGGCGAAGTGGCCAAACGGATCGATGTCCTGGCAACAGCCATGAATTTCGGCGCCACTGTCGACGACCTGTTTGCCATCGACCTCGGCTACGCTCCGCCGTATAGCAGCCCCATCGATAACGCGGCGGTGGCTGCCACTACCCTGATGAATAAACTGGAAGGCCGGTTCAAGGGAATATCGCCGCTGGCCGCCAAGGAATTGCTGGACGCGGGAACACCGGTTTTTGTCGATGTGCGAACCCCGCAGGAGTGCAAGCAAAGCCGTCTGGATTCCAGCGGGAATATCCGCTATATTCCGCTGGGCCAACTGCGTCAGCGCTTGAACGAACTCGGCCGGGACGACGAAATCGTCGCTTTTTGCAAAATCAGCCTGCGCGGTTATGAAGCCGCCCTGATTTTGGAAGGCGAAGGTTTTGACAATGTAAAAGTGCTGGAGGGCGGACTTCAGTCCTGGCCATTCCCTTGTGAAAAATAGTCAGTTAGCGGCAAAGAGACCGGCGGAGGCCGGTCTCTTTGCCGCTTGGCTTGTTGAGAAACCTATTTTTCAGGCCGTTCAGAAATCCCCAGGTGCGCGACGGCCCCACGGACCCAGCAGCGACGCGTACTGGGAAGTACGCTAGCAATGGGTTCGTGGGGCCAACAAAGCAGATGGGGGTTTATCAACGGCCTGAGCGGGAGCTTGTTTTTGCGTCGGATGATAAACGGAAGCATACCGAAGGATAAAGAGGCAAAACGAATCTGGTTTATGTTAGTCAAAAAGGCCGGGCTTCAGTGCGGGATAGGCGGTGTTGCGACAGCGTGGCCGCCGTGGTATGATAGGCACTGTTACCGATGAACACGACCTGAGATGCTCGCTGTTTTGATATGTCCAACCTACTTTAATATATAGGGAATCCGATGTTATGCGGCTGCCGGGCCTCCGGCGAGAGGAGGGCAAAAACATGACTAGGATGCCCACCTGCGAGATGCGGGTTTGGACATAAAAAAAGGGCGGCATCGCGGGTTTTGCTACATAACAAAAATTCGGCAATCGCCCTGTAATGGCAAATGCGCTGTTGCAGGGTTTTATTTTGTGCAGCCGGCGCCTTTTTCGGCTGGATAAAGGCAAGACCGCTTCAGGTTGCCCTTTCCCGAAGGGAAAAGGTATAATTGATTGGTGAATCGGATTTTGCTGTGCGGAAATGGGTGACTGTTTGGATACGATAGCGGTTTTTCTTCTGGTGTTTTCTTTGTTGCTTTTCAGCATATATTCAGGGGTATTGTTACTCTACCCCCTGATTTTGGGACTTGGCTGCTTTATTGTCATCTGCCTGCGCCGGGGCTTTAAACTGAATGATTTGAACAAAATGATGGTGAAAGGCTCGACAACAGCGCTGATCGTTATAAAAATCTTCCTGCTGATCGGCGCGATCACCGCAGTCTGGAGAGCCTGCGGAACGGTTTCCTTTATTGTCTATTATGGCATCGCTTTTATGAGTGCCCAATATTTTATCTTGTTTGCTTTTTTGCTATGCTGCCTTGTATCGTTCCTGCTGGGCACCTCCTTTGGCACGGTGGGAACCATCGGTATCGTCCTGATCGTTCTGGCGAAGACCGGCAGTGTGGATGTTAATGTAGCCGCAGGCGCCATCATTGCCGGGGCTTACTTCGGCGACCGGTGTTCGCCGATGTCTTCCAGTGCCGCCCTCGTGGCCGCATTAACGGGGACCGAGCTTTACACCAATATCAAAAACATGATGAAATCCTCCGTTATACCCATGGCCCTTTCCATCCTTGGCTACGCCTGCCTGTCTCACTGGAACCCCCTGATTTTCCATGATAGCCAGATCGGCAGCGAAATACTGCAGTCCTTTGATATCGGCATTGTCACGCTGCTGCCGGCGCTGGTCATATTATTGGCGGCGGCCTTCAGAGTTGATGTGAAGGTATCGATGGGTATAAGCATTTTTGCAGGTATCTTGATAGGAGTCTTTGTTCAGCACAAATCAGTGTTAGCAATGTTGCAATATATCCTGACCGGATACACGATGGATACAGCAGGCTTCTTTGCCGGAGTGATCCAGGGCGGCGGCCTATATTCGATGCTGAACGTGGGCCTGATTGTGCTTGTTTCTTCCGCTTATTCGGGCATTTTTGAGGGGACCGGTCTGTTGCGGGAGCTTGAGCGGTATTTTGAAAGCCTCAGCCAAAAAATCGGGGTATATTTGACGACAATCATGACAAGTACAGCCGTAGCCGCCTTTAGCTGCAATCAAACGCTGGCGGTCATCCTTTCCTATCAGTTTGAGCACAAAATATACGAAAAACGGCAATTTGGCAAATACCGGCTGGCCCTTGATCTTGAAAATACCGTGATTATGATATCGGCCCTGATACCCTGGAATATTGCCGGAGCTTTCCCTGCGGCGGCTTTATCCGCAGATACCGGGTTCATAATGTATGCCTTTTATCTTTTCCTTGTGCCTCTGACCAATATATTTTTCCGAAAGAAGGAAAACATCGACAGGCAGGATTGAGTGTTTGTGTTTTGCGCACTTGGCTTGCGCATGAATCCCATAGACAGCGATTGAAAGCCAGGAGGCCGCAGGAAGCGCCAAGCCTGGCTTCATCGTTTGTGCCAATGGTTCTGGAGCTCATTAACCACTACCGTTGCTCTTAATAGGTAAACTTTATCCTCAATATCTTCTCAACCGTCACTAAGCTGGTATCCAAGACCTTTAACACTGCAACAAGGTTTTGCTGCTGCTCGGCTACGATTGCGTCAACATCTTCCTTGGTGGCGACTTTGGATTTTATCCTATCCTCTAACTTGTTTAACGCAATAGCAATGTCCTGTTGTTGTTCGGGGCCGGTTTTGGCGGTGTTTTCCTTGGTCAGCAGGACCGATTTTACACTGATGGTTAATTTTTTCAGTGCAGCAACAACTTCTTGTTGTTCGGCAGCGATTGCGGTAATATCGTCCCTTGTTGCGATTTTAGTTATAAAGGCATCATCTAAGTTGTTTAGCGCTGTAAAGATCACTTGTTGTTGTTCGGCAACAATTGCGGTAACATCGTCTCTTGTTGCCGGTCTGGTTTTGAGGATATCAACCAAACTGTTTAACACAGCAAGAACTTCCTGCTGCTGCTTTGCTATGATTGCGGTAACATCATCCTTAGTTGCAAGCTTAGTTTCGAGGTTATCACCCAAATTGTTTACCGTAGCAAGGACTTCCTGCAGCTCCTTTGCTATGACTGCGGCAATATCGTCTTTGGTTGCAAGTTTAGTTTTGAGGATATCAGCCAAATTGTTTACCATAGCAAGGATTTCCTGCTGCTGCTCGGCAACAATTTTGTTCACATCGTCCTTTGTTACCATGTTAGATTCGATGCGGGTCAATTCTTCCATAAGCTTATTTTGTCCTTGAAGTAATTGCATGAGAATCTTCTTAAGTATGTCTTCCATTGTTTTTCCTCTCTGCCGGTTAATGTGTTCTGCCTTCTGCCGCATTCCATTCAGGGACAATATGCAAGATATCGATCCCCTATATTTAGTATCGTATAAAGGGATTTATTTCTTAAAATCACTTTATCTGGGATAAATGGAAAATTTGCAGGATTTTTTATGGTTTGTAAAGACCGCGTCTCCGAAGTGGTCTTTTTCTTTTCGCGTCAGTATGGACAAGTCCGAGAGCCTGCGCCTGAGCGCCGGTCCTTCCCGGCGCAGCTGGCGTAACTGCTGGTTTGACCGGGTCATACGGGCCGTTTTTGCTTCAGCAGCAGCAGTCCCGAATCCATTTTAGAAAGACAAAATAGTAAAAAAGGCAAACAGGAAAATCAAAAGAGGAATATGGAAAAATGTGTCGAAATTAGTCGAAATGAAGCTTGTTATTTGGGCGCCGGCTAATTCAATCAAGTGGCTGCCTTCTCGGCCCGGGCTGCTGATCAGAGCGAATGGTGGCGGAGATCCGGCGGGAAGCCCGACTGATGTCGACACATCGATGCTTGCAGCAGCATCTGGCACGATAGTTGACAGGGATAGTCATTCGTAGCATCAACTGCTGGCAGCGCAGTATGGATCTGGGGAGGATTAGCGGTGAAGGATTTGTTCAGCCAGAACATGTATTTCGTATTCTTTATCTATGGACTCGCGTTTTTTCTCGCCGGAACAACCATTTTGAGCAACAGGCAGCGCCAGACCACCCTTTTTTACCAGTCCCTCACCGCATTTGCCTTATTTGGTATCTGCCACGGCAGCATTGAGTGGATGGATATGATACAAGCCATATCCGGGAGCAAGTTCTCCCCGGTGTTTGGTGCAATCTTCAAGCATTTGAAGCTTTTCGGGATGGTCGTTTCGTTTTACTTTCTATTGACCTTTGGCCTTGAAGCCTATTTCGGCAAGTATAAGAAAGCCGCCGGAACCTTGCTGGGTATCTGGGCTGTCGTTTTTCTCGCCGCAAGTGGTGTACTGGGGATATTCTCTTTCGGCTATACCAAGATGGATGACTGGCTTATTTTTGGCGATATCATGGGCCGCTATCTTCTTGCGCTACCTGGCTCAATACTTGCTTGCCTGGGTCTTTTAAGAGCCGCTTCCGGAGTTGAATTCGCGAAGTTTGGCGGCGTGCAGACAGCGTTGCGCATTGCAGGCGTGAGCCTTGGCGCATACGCATTCTTTGGCGGTATCGTGACCCCGAAGGCGGACTATGTTTTCGCCTGGTTCTTCAATTATCCGAATTTCCTGGACTTCCTAGGTGTACCTGTCCAGGCATTTCGCGCTTTGATTGCAGTGATTTGTGTAATCTGTATCCCACAGGTGTTATATCTTAAATACGAACAGCTTGTTTTGGATAAGAATGAAGCTGAAAGCGCGCTCAGGGAGTTCGTCGCGCAAGTTGATGAGAGCACCGCTTTGTTTGCCCGACAAGCTGAAATATTAGCGGCTAATGTGGCCGGGTTCGCGCAGGCCGCGTCGTACATGAGCGAAGATATGTCAACAGTCTGTTCCGACATCGAGCGCCAGAGGGGCGACATCCTCAAAACAAGCGGCGAGACCCAACAAATGGCAACTCTTAGCCGAGATATTTTTAAAGTCGTTGAGGATGCGAGCAAAGCTTCGTCCTTGACTACAAGTAAGGCAACTGACGGCGGTGTTGCCGCTCAGAACGCGATCAATCAGATGGTCATCATCAACGACAAAGTACGCGATATAACGCAAATAGTAGGAAAGCTGGGTAAGAGATCAGAAGAAATCGGGGAAATTGTCACTGTCATTGGCGGCATAGCCAGCCAGACCAATCTTCTCGCGCTCAACGCGGCAATTGAAGCCGCAAGAGCGGGCGAGCAAGGCAAAGGCTTCGCTGTTGTAGCCGACGAGGTTCGTAAGTTAGCCGAACAGTCACAGAATGCCACGAAAGAAATTAATGCACTTATCGCCAATATCCAGGTTGAGACTAAGTCCGCTATTGACGCCATGGCACTCGGAACAACTGTAGTGGAAAACGGAAAAGTCGTCGTGGCCCAGACCAGCGCATCGTTTCAGGAAATTGCGACATTCACAAAAGGGTTCAATGATCAATTCCTGGGCGTTGCCGCCGCATCCGAACTCATCGTAGAAAGCAGCAAGTTGGTTATGCAGTCCGTCACCCAAATCGAAGATATTTCCCGTAATTCCGCCAGTGGAGTCAAGGCTGTTCTTGACGCCATGAAGGAACAAGCCGGGACATCACATGAAATTGAGGCCGCAAGCCAGGCCATTGCGTCCATGGCATTGACTCTGGAGCAGGCTATCGCCCGGTTCAAGCAGAGCAAGGCGATCGGATGATTTTGCCCAGGCCGGCTGCTAGGCTCAGACGGAGTACTGGCGCGAATTTTCGGCCCGGGTTTTTATAAAAAAAGCCATCATACATCAAATGTAAAAAAATAATATACGCAAGGAGATGTTAGTGTGGCCTTGATTAAGTGGACGGAAAGACTCAGTGTCGGTGTGCCTAAGATTGATGAAGAACACAAGAAACTGGTCGAGATGATTAATTCCTTGCACGAAGCCATGCGATTGGGGAATGGAAAGGAGGTGCTGGCAAAGATTCTTGATGAATGTACCGCCTATGTTCTCACTCATTTCGCGAATGAGGAAAAATTAATGGTTCAGTATAAGTACCCGGAGTATAAAGACCATAAAGCTGTGCACGATGAGTTTGTCAAGAAAGTTGTGGAATTAAGAAAGCAGCATGATCAGCAGCTTCTCCAGTCAAACCAGCTTTTGAAAGTGCTGCAGGATTGGCTGGTAAATCATATTACCAGCATTGATAAAAGGTATGGCCCTTTATTAATGGAAGCCATGAAGAAATAGGCACTTGTGCCGGAACTGGCCGCGTTTCGCCTCCGCCAGACTAATCCACAATAGCCGGAAACCCACGCAGCGCGTGGGTTTTCTTTGCTGGTAGGGTCGGATGGCAGAGGTGACTCCCCCGGATGAGGGCGTGCACATAGCATGAGGCTCCGGTTGTTGTGGTATAATGTGTAGAATAACAGAAGATTCAAGTGTTGGGGGTAGCGTATGTAGCTATGGTTAAAAGACCGAATCAAGGAAATTTTTAGGGACAACCCGTTGTCATCAATGATGGATATCCATATATCCGCCCTTGACGCCGGTGAAGTTACTCTAACTATGCCGATAGCCAACGATATACATACCAATGTATATGGCTTTGTTCACGGGGGTTCCTTGTTCACTCTCGTTGATTCGGTCATGGGTATCGCCGGTTTAACTACCGGCAATCTGGTTGTCACCAGTGATGTTACGATAAGGTTCATCACCAATTCCAAAAAGGGAAATATACTTACCGCGTCAGGCCGAATCATCCACAAAGGAAAAGATACTATCATTACAGAAGCTGAAATTCGGGATAAACGGCAACGGCTCCTCGTCAAAGCGCAAGGCAGCTATTTCATTCGCGGTCAGATCAAGGAAGCGGCGCCAGCACAACAAAACGAAGAAGCCGGTACCGTATGAGCTTTAACTTCCCAGTGGCGCCGCACCGCCAAAACAGCTGAAAGCTATTAACGTGAGCGGAGCAGTTCTCCGGGGCGGTGGCGGTACCATTCGTTCGATTCATTGGAAGCCAAAATCGACCCTCAGGCCTTTGACTCCATAGGTGAGGAGAACCAGTGACCAGACCGATTGCCGGCAGAAAAGCTGCGAGATCCTATAGCATGAAATATGACAGTCATTTGTCGTATTTCATGCTATAATCATGTCAGGTGATAAAAATGAAGATGAATCGGTTATTTGAAATCACGACCATTTTACTGAATAAAGGCAATGTCACCGCCAAGGAACTGGCCGGGCGTTTCGGCGTATCGACAAGGACCATTTACCGGGACATTGATGTTCTTTCCGCGGCCGGCGTGCCTGTGGTTATGAACAAGGGCAACGGGGGCGGGATCTTTCTGCTGGAAAATTATGCTGTCAACCGAGCCCTCATTTCTGCCCAGGAAAGCGAAGGGCTGCTGTTGGCGATCAAAACCTTGCAGGCGACGCAGTATCCTGAACTGGATGCTGTCCTTGAAAAAATGGCGGCGATCTTTAAAAACGCTTCCGGTCACAATTGGGTTGAAGTTGACTTTTCCCCCTGGGGTAGTCTGCCGAATGAAAAAAATAAGTTCAATGATATCAAGCGGGCCCTGCTGCAGCGAAAAGTCATCCGTTTTCAGTATGTGAATGCCGAAGGCCATAAAAGCAACCGGCTGGCGGAACCGGAAAAGCTTATTTTCAAAGACAATGCCTGGTATTTGACGGCCTATTGCCGGCAGCGTCAAGCGCATAGGACATTTCGGCTTTCACGCCTGAAAAAACTGGAAGTGTTGGCCGAATCGTTTGACCCCAAGCTATTGTCTGAACCAAATAAAGAAGAAAAAGATTCTGTACAACCGTTTGTCCGGTTAAAACTTCGCTTTCAGCCCAAGGCCTTGAACCGGCTGTACGATTATTTCGACGACTCTTATATTATCCCAAACGATGACGGCAGCTTTACCCTCGAAGTTGCTCTTCCCGACGGGGAATGGATTTATGGTTACATTCTGTCTTTTGGCGGCCTGGTTGAGGTGCTGGAACCGGAACATGTAAGAAAATCCATTGCTGAACGAATGAGACAAACATTAAAAATTTATGATCCCTAGTCTAATATGACATACAGTTGTCGTATTGCCTTGTGTATAATTAAAGAAAAAACATGAGGTGACAAGGGATTATGACGATGGATTTTATTCAAGTGGATCAGGGAAAATGTAGCCGGTGCGGCATTTGTGCCGCCATTTGCCCAGGTGTAATTGGCATGGGTGACAATGGACCCCAGGCAATCCGGAATCTTTGTGTAAGCTGTGGCCAATGTGTGGCCGTTTGTCCCGAGGGAGCGCTGGATAATACGAATGCACCGTTAGTTCATCAGGCTCCCCTTGGGCAAAACACTGCTCCCGATGGGGCTGCGGTCGCCCAATTCTTGCGTTCGCGCCGATCGATTCGCAGCTATCGACAAAAGGCTGTGCCCCGGGATAAGATACGGCAACTGCTGGATATTGCGAGGATGGCTCCTACTGCCTGCAATTCGCAAGGGGTCGCCTATCACGTGGTCGATCAGCCGGATACATTGCGCCAGATCGCGGCGGCTGTCATCGACTGGACGGAAAGGGAATTGAACAGCTCCCCGGCGATGGCTGAGGCGAAGTATGCGCCCCATCTGGCCATGATGGTCGAACAATACCGCAAGGAAGGCCAGGAGGTTGTCCTGCGCTCCGCTCCGTGTCTCATTGTGGCGTGTGCCGATCAAAGCTCTTTTGCTGTCGGCCGGGATAATACCTATCTGTCGTTTTCCTACTTGCAGCTGTATGCAACATCAATCGGCCTGGGGACGTGCTGGGCCGGGCTGTTCGAGTACTGTGCCGCTACCGGGTACGGACCGCTCCTTAGTCTGCTGAATCTGCCGAAAAACATGCAAGTCACCAGCGGAATGATGGTTGGTTACCCGCAATATGCCTATCATCGCCTGGTGGACAGAAATCCCCTGCAGGTCACCTGGCAAGAGCACAACCCGGAAGCATTGTGAACAATATAAAAGCGCGGAGGGATCATGCTATGTCCATCAAACTACCGCCGGTGATTGACGCGTTCCTTCAGGCAAAAAACAGTTACGACAGTACTGCATTTGCCGCTTGTTTTGCGGATCATGCCGTCGTCCAGGACGAAGGTAAGGAGCTGCGCGGTACCGTCGCCATTAAGAACTGGATCGA
>JARLHY010000080.1 GCA_031292015.1 Negativicutes bacterium
CACCGAATCGTTCTCCAGCGCGACAACGCCATGAACGGCGTTTTTCGGGGCGTGATAGCTGTCGCCCTGCCTGATTGTTTTCTTCTGTCCGTCCAGCGTCAGCTCAAAACTGCCCTGGACGATATAACCCAGCTGTTCGTGTGCTTCGTGTTTGTGCGGCTGTCCGACGCCGCCCTTGCAAAAGCGATACTCCACCATCATCAGCTGCTCGCCGTAGCATAAAATCTTGCGGCAGACTTTATCATCCACCGCCTGGTAACCCTGGTTCACTGTCACTGTACCGTCCTCCTGCAAAAATTCGTGTTCTGCCGCGACATAAGGTCCCAGCCAACAGGCGCGAAGATGGTTTTCCCAGCCTCGCGCCGTTAGTGGTGCCTGCTCAAGTTTTTACTTAAACCGGTGGCGGGAGGGATCTTCCCGCCGGATTATTTTACCGCCTGAATCTGTTCAATGATCGTTTTGTATTCGGGATACTTTTCGTACATCGGTGCCACAGCCTTGCGGAAAGGTTCTTTGTTCACCGTGTTGACAGTTATGCCGTTGGCCTTCAGATCCTTCAGCGACTTGTCGGTAAGCTCGGCCCAGAGTTTCTTTTCATAGACAACCGATTCCGCCGCGACCTCGGCCATCAGTTTCTGGTCTTCCGGCGACAGGCTGTCCCAGACCTTCTTGCTCATCAGCACAACTTCCGGGATCATCATATGCTCGTCAAGAGTATAGTATTTACATACTTCGTAATGCTTCATCGTCCACAGGCTGGGCGGATTGTTCTCGGCTCCGTCGATCAGGCCTGACTGCAGGCCGCTGTAAACTTCGCCATAGCCCATCGGTGTGGCTGACGCCCCCAGAGTGTTTACCATGTCGACAATAACTTTGCTCTGCTGCACCCGGATTTTCATCCCCTTGAGGTCGTCCGGGCTGTTGACCGGCTTTTTGGTATAGAAGCTGCGGGCGCCGGAATCGTAGTACGCCAGCCCGATCAGGTTGCTTTTTTCCAGCTCTTTCAGCAGTCCCTTGCCCACCGGACCATCAAGAACCTTCCATTCATGTTCAGAATCGCGGAATATGTACGGCATCGAGAAAACGCCCATCTGCGGGTTAAAGCCAATCAGCGGCGACGCGCTGATCCGGTTGATGGCGATGGTGCCCAGCTGGGTCATCTCGATGGTTTCTTTCTCATCCCCCAGTTGCGCGCCGGGATAGACCTCCATCTTAATCCGGCCCTTGGTCCTCTCGTCCAACAGTTTAGCCATCTGCTTCAATCCCATCGAAGTGGGATAGTCAGCAGGCTGAACGTCCGCCGCCTTAAGAACGATGGACTTCGCGGCGGGCGCCGGGGTTGACGAGCCACACCCGGCCACGACCGCTGCCAGCAGGAAAACAATCAGAACAATACCGATGGACAACCTGTTATTTCTCATTTTTTCACCCCTCCTGAATCATTGAGTCCACCTTGCGCCTTGCGCCCTTTTTTATCCCTCCCGTGTGTTTCATTGCCTGACAACAACCATGCAGCCTCAATCCAGGCCTTTGCCTAACCAGGCACCGCTATCAGGCACAACCGGGAAACCGGTCCCGGAGGCGACGCTGACGCCACGCACGAAGCAAGACCCTGCCTAGTTTAAGCCTTCAAGATAATTGTAAGAAAACTCTCGCTATTTGTCTTGCCAGTAAAATGTGGTAAAATGTTGTTAAATTGCTATAATTTCGGGAGGTTCGACCGATGTTTGCGACTTCCGATTTCAACTTCGACCTGACCGAACATCCTTATCAGCTCATCCACCGGCATCGCACCACCATCGACGATCACTGGGACATGTACCATGCCCACCCGGGCCTGGAGTTTATTCTGGTACACGAAGGCAACGGCATCGTGATCATTGATCAGAACATTTATCCCTTCGGCCCCGGCACCCTGATCTTCTCCCAGCCCTTTCAGCTCCACCGCGTAAAAGCCGAGCTGAACGAGTCGGAATTCTATGTACGGTCGAAATTCTTGTTCGAGCCGTCTTTGATCGACAAGTATCTCGACCAGTTCGACTCGCTGCGGCGGTTCTACCGTCACCTATGGCAGGACCGGCTGGCTTCCCAGGTAATGAATCTGCAAGATGACGCAGACAAGTTCTGCGCCATATTCGACATGTTCAGCGCCAGGCAGACCGCCGGCACCAGCGAGGCTGCCGAGGCCTTCGCCTTGTTCATCAGTCTTTTTTTCAAGTTCCTGAAACCCTGCTGGCACCTCCAGGAAGACGCCGGCAAAGTTCCCCAGCTCCGGTCTGTCCATCACGCCGAAGAGATTATGCGCTGGATCGACGTCAATTTTTCCCGGGAATTCACCTTGGCTGCCCTGGCCCAGGAACTGCATCTCTCATCCCATCACATTTCCCATCTCTTCCACAAAGCCACCGGCAGCAGCATTACCGACTATCTCATCTCTCGCCGCCTGCGGGAGGCTTGCTGGCTGCTGCGGACCACGGCGCGCTCGGTGCAGGAAATCGGCAACAGCGTCGGTATGACCAACGTCTCCTATTTCTGCCAGCTGTTCAAACGACATTTCGGAACATCCCCCTCCCGCTACCGGTCGGCAGCCTCGCGCTGAGCGGGAAATTCGACGAAAAACCGCAAGCTTTTTTATGCTTGCGGTTTTTGTGTTTCATACTGCAAATCCGTTTATCAACAGTCGGCAATCCACCCCAGCGGCACATACAGACGGGAGTTCGACTTCCGCCGGCGCCGGGCGTTTTTCCTACTTGACGTTCCGCACCATTTCGATCAGGTCTTTGCCCAGCGTGGCTTCAAACTTGGTATAAACAGGTTCCACCGCCTTGCGGAACGGTTCGATGTCTTGTACCTTGTTGATGACCGCGCCCTGGGAGGCCAGCTTCTGCATAGCCTTGTCGGTTTCCTGTTCCATATAGCGGCGCATTGCCTCCCGCCCTTCGACGGCGGCCTCCTGCACCGCCGTCTGGACGTCAGGCGGCAAATTGTTGAAATACTTCATATCCATTAAGAGCGGACAGGCGACCATAAAGTGATTGGTCACCGAATAATATTTCGCGACTTCGTTGAATTTCATCGTCACCACCGAGATCGGATCGTTTTCGGCGCCGTCGATCACACCCTGCTGGAGGCCGGAATAGACCTCGCCATAAGCCATCGGCGTCGGCAGCGCCCCGAGGGCGTTGAAGGTTTCGATGGAAACAGGACTTTGGGTGACACGGATTTTAAGTCCTTTAAGATCGGCCAGAGTATTGATCGGCCGCTTGGAATTGAACATGCTGCGCTGCGGGTTGCTCCACCAGGCCAGCACCTTGAGCCCCTTGGCTTCAAGATCCTTGGCGATCACATTGCCTGGTTCGCCGTCAGAAGCCTTATACAGATGCTGTACATCGCGGAAGATGAACGGCAGGTTGAACACATCGGCTCTGGGAGCAAAGTTGCTGATGACGGCGCCGTTCACTACCGTCATATTTACCGTACCCAGCTGCAACGCTTCCACCACTTCCCGCTCGTTGGTTCCAAGCTGCCCGTTGGGATAAATTTTGACTTCGACTTTTCCGTTGGTTTTGGCGGTCACGCTTTTGGCAAACGTCTCCATCCCGATGTGGTAAACATAGTCGCTGGTTGTGGCATGAGCGGCGATGATGGTGATCTTGCCGTCCCTGACCGCTTCCTGTGACTGTTTCGTTCCGCAGCCGCCCAGAAGAAGGACGGACAGGATCAGGCCGACGAGGCTGAACAACTTCCTATTCACTTGCTTTCCCCCTTGCAACCGTCACTCGTCTTTTTTCTCCGCCCGCCGCCAATTTCCTTCCGCCGCCAGAGTAAAACAACCAGAATATAAAACCGGTCCGCTGGTATTCCCTCCAACCGCCGTCACCTGCTACCAATGATCTTTTTCATCCGACAATTACTGCAAAACCGTCCCGCCAGTCCCGCCTCACCTGCCGTCAAGCCAACTGCCACAACATCTTGCGGCATTCATTTTTTCCAGTCAACATGTAGTGGTATATGCAAAGATACATTGCGACTATGATAGTAGTATTATGTATGTCATTTACTACTATCATTATTTTCACAAATATCGGTACCAAAAAGCATGAAAAATTTTGTCGATTCCCGGCAATGACAAAGCCGCTTAACCCAAAATGGTAAGCGGCTTTGTCATAATAAGTCTCAGGTTCTTAAAAATTATTTTTCAGGTTTCAGGTCTGTTGATGCAGATGAGACTGTAAAAGTATCCGGCGACCTCTCTAACAGGCGCTTCTGCGCGGGAGGGAAATTAGGCCAGGCGCGGCGCTATCAAGGGCAAACTTAGGGCCGGTTCAACCGGAGCTGCTCCGTTCGCGCGGTATATTCCTTCTCTCTGGCACCACTCCAGCCCATCTGCCGTTGCTTTCCCAGGCCAGCAAACCGGCCTGCCGCCAGACTTCTGAATCACTTTTCTTTTATTGGCCTTTTTATTGCAAGCATTGCTTCGCGACATGCCTAATAGATCAGGCTACCGGCAAAGACTAAAAGACTTGCTGGCTATCCAGCCCTTGGATCAAGCCTGCTTCGATATCGCCGATGCTGCGGCTTTTCAGGTAAGAATCCAGCGCAACGAAGGTAAACTGCCCGGCCTTATCGCCCAGGACGCTTTTGTCGACCCCCACCGCCATTACCGTGCCGCCCGGCTTCAGCCCCTTGGTCACATCCACCGCCTCAAACAGGCTGTTGTCCAGTACCACCACAATATCCGGTTTGACATTGTTGGTCGACCGTTCCCGGATCGGCTCTGCGCCGGTTCTGACCACCGTATACATCGGCCCGCCGGGACGGAACGCGGCGAAAGAATTGAACATCTGCACATGTTTGCCGTGTTCTACCGCATATTTGGCGACCGCGGTCGCCAGTTTGGCCACAGGCTGGCCAAACCTGCCGTGCATCCGAATCTCCCGCATTATTGCTTCGCCTCCCCGCGCCCGTAATGACGATCAACAGCGTCCTGCACGCCCTTGATCTGCTCAGCAGTCAGATTTTTAAACCGCCCTTGCGGCAGCAGATAGTCGGCAACAGGCAGGAAAGACGGTGCATAGGTTCTCATCTTTTCACCGTCCACTACTTCAAAAAGCTCCCAAAGACCGCATTCCACTGCCCTTCTGGCCGTGGCCACCGACTGGTCGGTGGGAATCTCCCAGCCGCGGTAGCACGGAGCCAGGATGTGGATATAGGAAAACCCGTCATGGGCCGCAGCCTTTTTGAACTTTGCAATAAGATCTTCCGGGTGGGATATGGCGGCGCTCGCGACATAGCCCACGCCGTGGGCCACCATGATCGCCAGCATGTCTTTCTTGCCTGTTCCCTTGCCCTTCTTCTGATTGCTGGTCATGGCATACATCGGGGTCTGGCTGCCGGTCTGGCCACCGGTGTTCATATACATTTCATTGTCATAACAGACATGAATGATGGAATCGTCGCGTTCCGCAGCCCCGGACAAGGACTGAAAGCCGATGTCGGCCGTTCCGGCGTCCCCCGCCCATGATACGACATTGACGTCTGTGATCCCCTGGGCGTCCAGCGAGGCGCGGATCCCGGCCGAAACCGCCGGCGCGATTTCAAAAAGCGTGTGATAGAAGGGGATTTCCCAGGCCGTCCGCTGGTTGTTGCCGCTCAGCGTCGCCATGCAGGAAGCCGGTATGGTGATGATTGTCCTGGAACCGAGTGCTTTCATGGCCTGACGGCCGGCGATCGCGGCGCCGCAGCCCCGGCAGCCGGCATTGCCCGGTCCGAACAGATCCTGTTGCGGTAAATCTTTAATATTCAGCGTCACAAGCCCACCTCCTTATAATCCGAACCATTCGTAGGACGGTTCCTGCTTGGCGCGCTCTTCGGCCAGGCCGAGCACCTGCCGGATCTCTGCTGGACCGACGTCGCGGCCGCCCAAGCCGATAATATAATTTTTCACCGGAACCGAGCGATAGCCGTAGAGTGTTGACTTGATCTCATTGCCCAGCGCCCCGCCGGACCCGAAGACAATATTCTTGTCCAGGACCGTCACCAGGGCTGCGTTTTTCAGCAGCGCCCGCAGCGCTTCAGCCGGGAAAGGACGGAAAGACCTTACTTTCACCAGCCCGACCTTTTTCCCTTCTGCCCGCAGCGCGTCGATAACAATGCGGGCGTCACTCACCGCCGATCCCATCGCCACCAGCGCATGTTCGGCGTCCTCCATTTTATAGCCTTCGACGACCCCCGACCAGTTCCGGCCGAAGGCCCGGCCGAATTCGCCGGCCACATCGTTGATCAGTCCGCCGGCCTGCTCCAGGGCTTCATTCTGGCGGTACTTGTAATCCATATAGAACTCCGGGCTGGTAACCGTGTTCAGAGCC
>JARLHY010000081.1 GCA_031292015.1 Negativicutes bacterium
CGGTCTGCCTGACGGTTACGTCCTGCAGCTTGCGTTTGGCGATCTCGTCTAAAATGGCTGACATGACTTCGCGCGCGCCTGCCGCGATGCCGCAGGTGCCCATTCCGACAATAACCTGAATGCCGCCGGCATGACGCAATTTCGTTTCAGCCTGAAACTTTTCCCGCATTTTCTTTAAATCTTCAATTGTTTTCACGCTATACACCTCCGTACAAATTAGTCAGATTGGCTGACAAGTACTCATGCAGCCACTGGATGACTTCAGGATGCGTCAGGGGAACGTCACCCAAGGCTGCGCTGATTTCACCTGTAGTCAGGGAAAAATGGGCGTCGTTGACGACATGGCTGTAGGTGAAATCCAGTTCGGGATTTGCCACCACCAGCGTTTTTACCGTCTCGACCATATTCCCCAGCGGCGGCCGATCCAGGTGGCTGTGCCGGTAAACGGCCTCCACCACCGTTCCCTGTCCCGGGGTCGAAGTGATCGTCAGATAACCGTCGCATCGCTTCGTTGACATATCGATAAGCGGCAAACCCAGTCCCACCCGGCGGGTCTTTCTGGTAGTGACGAAAGGGTCCAGCACGCGCCGTTTGGTCTCCTCATCCATGCCCCGGCCGTTGTCCGTCACCCGGATGGTCATGGTGTCCGCCCGATCATTCTCGATAACTTCCAGCAAAATCCTGGTCGCACCCGCTTCTATCGAGTTTTGTACCAGATCCAGAATATGCAGCGCTAATTCCCGCATCGCGGCTCAGGAATATTTGGCAAGTATCGCGGGAATCGCTTCCGGGGTCAGTCGTCCGTGAGTATCGTCGTTAACCATCAGGCAGGGTGACAAGCCGCACGCACCGATGCAGGCCACCGTCTCCAGCGTGAACCTGAGGTCCGGCGTCGTTTTTCCGGCCACGATTTTCAGATCGTCCTCAATCGCCGCCAATATGGCTTTGGCACCGCGGACATGGCAGGCCGTGCCCTGGCAGACCCGGATGATATTCCGGCCCCGTGGGTTCAGGTGGAACTGGGAATAAAAAGTTGTCACCCCATAGATCTGGCTTGTCGGGATCTTCATTTTTTCGCCGATCCTGACAATAACTTCTTTGGACAGATAACCATAAGCGTTCTGCGCGTCTTGCAATACAGGGATAAGTGCGCCCTTCACTCCTTGATATTTTGCCAAAATTTCATCCAGTCGGGCCATGTTGTTGGCTTCGCCGCCGCAGCAGCATTTGTTGGGATTGCTGTTCATGTTCTTCCTCCTTTTATGAAAAAATTCACATACTCTCGAAAAAAAGACACCCGATAGTCAAACCACCACCTCACGTGCGTTTTCGCCTCGAAAAGCCTGGCGGATTTCCGCCAGAGTAGGTTGTTCAAGATAAAATACCGTTTTGGGACCACTGATAAAATCCTCGATGGTGTGAGCATCGGAAGAGGTGACGATAGGCCAGTTGGCCAGCGCAGGGAACCGCCGCACGGCATCCTGCCGGCTCAGTCGCCGCGATATTTCCACCGCCGCCAGTTTTACCCCGGGCGGGATAAACCCCAGCTGGGAAATGACACTGTACACAGGCTTGTCGACATGGCTGGCGATGCAAAGCCCGCCCAGAGACGCCACTTTTTCGGTGACTTCCTCCAGACTCAGGGTCAGCGAGGTCAGGAGCATTTCCTCTTTCACCTTCACCAGATTGTCCTCGGCATCCACCACGAATTGGGCGCCGAACTTGTCCGGGTCGTTGAGGCGGCCTGACATGTGGGCCTGCACAATACTCTCCCACTCCCTAAGTTGCCGCATTTTATCGAATAATATGATCAGATGAATTTCTTCTTTGGTTTCGGCTTCCATCGCCGGCAGTACAACGACGTCGGAACCCTTGGCGGCTTCCAGGGCGGCCTGGACGTTATCGCCGCAGTTGTGGTCGGTGATGGCGACAATGTCAATCCCGCAGCGTACCGCGTGCCAGATAATATTGCGCGGCGTCATTTCCACCTCGGCGCACGGTGACAACAGCGAGTGAACATGCAGATCGGCGACAAACCGTCGCATTACACGCCGGTAACGCCGAGCTGGTATAGTCGTCCGACCAGTTCAAAGCTTGGCAGCTCGCTGGTCAGCAGAGTTATCTTCTCGGTCTCTGCTTTGCGGATTGCTTCCGCCTCCGGCGCCACGCCGCCGGCGACGATCACCGCCGCAAGACCGGACAACGACGCCACCGCGATGACATTCTGGTGTCCCTGCATCGTTACCCAGACGCTTCCCGGCGCCGAAAATCCCATGACATTGCTCAAAAGATCCGAAGTATAACCGCCTTTTACCTCAGCGCCAAGACCGCCGCTGGCGGCGGCGACGGCAAGCGGCAAAGCCTGTATCATCTCACTTACTGTCAAGCCTTTTTACCTCCCTTGGTTTATCCGGTTCGTCGCTGACTTCCTTTTCCAGCGGCGGCGGCAATTTTTCGGCCAGATCGACCATTTCCATGGCAAGATCGCGCACCCGTTCCCGCAAGATGAAAACACAGTCGGTTTCCCTGGCGGTGCCTTGGGCGATATCCTCGGCCAGCGCCTTGCAGCCCGGCGAGCCGCAGGATCCGCAGTCGAGACCCGGCAGTTTTTCCAGGGTTTTCTCCATCAATTCAACCTTATACATCGCCTTGAAGATGTCTTCATCCAGGCGCATGATCGGCCGCGGTTCGATGGCCCGGCGTTCGTTCACCTTGAGCTCGGGATAGCTCTGGGGCGGAGTTATGCCGCGAACGGCGTCTTCCTTTTTGACTTTTTCCAGCCGCCGGCGCATACGGTGCTCGGCCACAAAACGGTTTTCCACCATCAGCGGGCCGCCGATGCAGCCGCCGCTGCAAGCCAGAGCTTCGATATAATCAACCTTGTTCAGCTTGCCCATGGCAACCTGCTCAAATACTTCACTGACATTATGTATTTCATCGACGATCAGGGCATTTTCGGCTTTGACGGCCGAGATTTCCCCGCCCGATACCGCCCAGCCGATGCCTTCCGAGGAGGCCTTCCGGGAATCCTTGTCCCGCGGGGTTGCCGCGATCGCCTTGAGGAGATCGCCGTAGATCTGCGATATGGCTATCGCCCCGGTGATGTTCGATTTCTCGGCACCAAGCGGCTGCTTGACCGCCGTCATCTTCGCCGGGCAGGGGGTGATGAACCAGACGCCGATCTCCTCCGGGGTGAGGGCCAATTCCTGGCTGCGGGCCGCCCGAACCACTCGCGCCGCAACCTCCACCGGCGCATCGATGGGAATGAGATTGTCGATAAGTTCGGGAAACTTCACCTGGACCAGCCGCACCACCGTCGGACAGGCCGAGGAAATGGCCGGTCTTTTGATATCGTTGCGTTTGATATATTCCCTGAGGGCCGCGGAAACAATCTCGGCCCCCTGGGCTACTTCGAACACCTCGTCGAAACCCAGGTTCACCAAACCGGTCAAAATGGCGTCCACCGGAATGTCCAGACTAAACTGGGAATAAAGAGACGGAGCCGGCAACGCCACATTATACTTGTAGCCCTTGAGGTCTTCCAGGCTGTCGGTGACCGCCGTCTTGGCATGGCTGGCACAACGCCGGATACACTCGCCGCAGTCGATGCAGCGGGATTCGGTAATTTTCGCTTTGCCGCCCCGGATGCGGATAGCCTCGGTGGGACAACGCTTGGCACAGCTGACGCAGCCTTTGCATCGATCCGGCGTCAACCGCACAGAATGAAAATATTCGGCCACAACTCTCACCACGCAATCACTAGTGACGAACTACCATCCGTATTTTCGTTCCTTCGCCTACGACCGACTGAATCGCGAACTCATCGGAGCAGCGGGCCATATTCGGCAGCCCCATACCCGCCCCGAAACCCATTTCCCTGATATGATCCGGTGCGGTGGAATACCCTTCCTGCATCGCCAGATCAATGTCGGCGATGCCCGGACCCTCGTCTTCCACCCGCAGTTCGGTCCTGTCGGGGAAAATATCGGCCCGTACCTTGCCGCGGTAGGCGTGAATAATGACATTCATCTCGGCTTCGTAGGAACTGATGGCTATTCGCCTGATAATATCGGAAGGAACGCCGATTTGTTGCAATACCCGTTTTATCTTGCTTGAAGCCTCGCCGGCGGTCTCGAAGTCGGCCCCCTTGAGAGAAAATTCAAGACTGATTCCCTGAGCAGGATTCACTGGTCCTCCCCCTGTCGTGAACAGCCCTTGACCCCGCAGCTGTACACCATTCCGCACGCTTCATACATCGAATATTCAGTCACCATCAGAGGAATGCCTTTTTGGCGGGCCATCTGAATAACCTCCGGCCCTGGCCGCTTTCCGCGCACAAACACGATAGCCGCCAGATCGCCCACCTCGGCGGTGCGAATCACCTGAATGTTCGTCAGCCCTGTCAGCAGCAGAGTCCGTTCCTTGCTAAAAACCAGTACATCACTCATCAGATCAGAGCCGCAGGCGGTGACAACCTCATTGTCAAACCATTCTTCACCGCAAATGACTTCGGACTGGAGCACATTTTGCACCTCAGCCAGCTTCACGACAATCCCCCTTAAATACTATGCTCAAAAACTCATTTTGTTAATTATTTCACAATGTTTTGGGCAAAAAAACAAGGCCATTTTCCGGCCTGAGCTGATTTAAAAACTGGTACACGACTGTATTCTCCTTCTTTTGTGTTTACTCCTTCATTTTCTCAAGAATTTTAGTTACTAAACTCCCCCATTTGTCACCTTAGCGGCTGGTCGAGACTGACAACAACCACCAGCGCGTTCAGCAGCCAAAAAACCATCGCCATCTGCATACTGAACAGGACGTAATCGGTAAATCCGCTGATCACAATCGCCAGCAGCGCCGCAAAAATTCCCAGCATGAGTCCCCTCGTCCAGCGGTCGGTCGCCCGGTGCAGCAGAACAAAGGCCCGGTGGGTATGTCCCACCAGTATCGCCAAAAAAGCCAGCAGCCCGGGAATTCCGATTTCCGCGGCAATATTTAGGTACATGTTATGGGCATGGAAAATTTTCGTACTCGCGTTAAGCACGAAAAAATCGTATTCCGGATAAACCATCCAGTAAGCGCCCCAGCCGATGCCAAACCAGGGATTGTCCTCAATCATGGCGACGGTGCTCTCCCACAGAGCCAGGCGGAGGGTCGACGAGGTATCGGTGGGGTTCATGATCGACAGCAGTCTCTCCAGGAAAACTTCGTGCCCCACCAGCATGATCGCCACCGGCAGAAGCGCCAGCAGCCAAAAAACCTTCTTGTTTTTCAGCACGCCGAAAACGGCGATCACTGCAAGAACACAGATCCAGGCCCCCCGGGAATAAGTCAGCGCCAGACACACACCCAGCACCAGCACAAACCCAAAACAGAGAATTTTCCCTGCCAGGCTGCGGGTACTCAGGCCCAGCCCTGTGGCAATAGCCATGATCACAACCAGAAACGCCGCCAGAAGGTTGGGGTTTTTCAGTGTTGAGAATACCCGCACCTTAAGCTCGGGAAACTGCTCGCCGTCAACCCATTGAAAAGCTGAAGTATCGATGCCGTGAATGTACTGGTAAAACCCAAAGGCGGCAACCACGGCTGCAGAAACCAGTACCGTAGTGATCAGACGCCTTACCTGGCTGGCAGAGCGGATGTTGTTGATAACCAGATAATACAGCACAACATAGCGGCCCATCAGATGGTAATAGTTGTAAAAACTGAAATCGCGGTTCGGCGAACCCCAGATCGACGCCGCCGACAAGATGACAAATAAAATCACGGCAATGTCGAAGGGCGAATGACGCAGCTCCAGCCTGCGGGCGACGATCATTTTCCTGATCCAGGCAAGGGTCGCCCCAGCCAAAAACAGGCTGGCGACATTCAGTGATAAGGGCAAAAAAAAGGCTACCGCCAAAATGCAGTACTCAGTAAGATCTGGCAGGCGGCAGGAAACCGGGGTAATCGAGCTTATATTCACACTTTCACCTGGCTATTCATGATGAATCCGGCTAAATTAGCCATCTATTATTATATCCCAGCGCCATGATTTTGTCTACTTGCAGATTACCGCCCGCGCCGCCCCGATGAGGTACAGCGAGCCTGCGACGCAGACCACTCCGTCCGGGCCGGCCAAGCCCAGTGCCCTCGCGTAGCCCTCCTCGATGGAGGCCACGGTCTGGACCCGCGAGGTCGCAAGCAACCGGGCCACAGCCGCTGGGTCGGCGGCCCGTTCCGACTCCGGCCGGACGACCACCGCAGCATCCTCAGCCCTGATAAGCGCCCCGGTAATACCGACCACGTCTTTGTCGGCCAGAACGCCCAGCAAAAACACTATCTCCCTGCCGGGGCAGACCTCATCCAGGGTGGCCCGCAGCGCCCGGGCGCCGTCCGGATTATGGGCACCGTCCAGGATCACGGTGGGCTGATTGCCCACTACCTCAAACCGGCCGGGCCATACCACCGTTGACAGGGCCTGGCCGATGGCAGCGGTGGTGATCCGCGGTTCCCGCTCAGCCAGGACCCGCGACGCCATCACCGCCAGAGCACAGTTTTCCGCCTGATGGCGGCCGAGAAGAGCGAGGGAAAACGGGCCCAGATCACCATACCGGCGAGTGGTAACAGTCACCGACTGACAGCGCCCGGTCAGCCCACTGCCCAGGCCGGTAAAGTCCCGGCCGGCCACGTAGAGCGGCGCAGCCTTATCCGCAGCGGTTTTCCCGATCACCGCCAGCGCTTCACCTGCGGCGGCGGTGATCACCGGCGCCCCCTGCTTGATGATGCCGGCTTTATGGTGAGCGATTTCCGCCACCGTGTTGCCGCAGCGGTCGGTGTGTTCCAGGGTGACGTTGGTGATCACCGCCAGCTCCGGTATAATGACATTGGTGGAGTCCAGCAGGCCGCCCAGACCAACCTCAATCACCGCGTATTCTACCCCGGCGGCGGCAAAGTAATGAAACGCCGCCGCGGTAAGCACCTCGAACTCGGTGGGGTGCTCCCAGCCCCCGGCCGTCATTTCGGCGACAAACCGGCTGGTGTGGGCGATGGCTTCGGCAAAAGCGCTCCTGGCGGCCGGCTCGGAATTGATCGTCATCCGCTCGGTGTAGTCCAAAAGGTGAGGCGAGGTGTACCTGGCGGTCTTGATGCCGGAGGCTGTCAGAATCGCCGCCAGCATCGCCGTGGTTGAGCCCTTGCCGTTCGTGCCGGTGATATGGATGGATTTAAACCGCCGCTCAGGATGGCGCATCAGCTCCAGCAGCTTTTCGATCCTCTCCAGCCCGAAATTCATACCGAATTTATTCAGCGACGCCAGATACTCCAGCGCCTGGTCGTAAGTCATGAAGACCACTTCCTAAATTTTAGTTGTCGTTTGAAACGCTCTTAGATGATCCCGCTGAGAGCCGCATTAAAAACATAATCCTGGAGCGGCCGTGGCCGCAAAGGTGTCCGGCGATGTAGCGGAAGGATGATAGGCGTCGTTGGCTATGATTGCCGGTAACAGCATCGTACGGGCAGCCTTGGATGGCTGCCTGAGGAGCCACCGGCGCATGGACGCGACGTTGGCGACGTTACGATAGCCGTCGGCCTTAGCCTTACGACGCCTTCATCCGGAGCTCCGTCCGTCCGGCACTTTTGCGGCGGCGCATAACGTCGACGGAGCGGCGGAACTAGCCCAACCTCATATCGGGTTTTCCGGACACCACCCCTCATCCCAGGGACAATGACTAATAACTACAGATATTCCTACCCTCACAGATTCTTATAAAACGTCAGCCGCTCCTGAATGGTTGCCAGCTTTTCGCGGTAATCCTGCTCCTTGGCCCGCTCCTTCTCGATGACCTCCGCCGGGGCTTTGGCCACGAAATTGGCGTTGGCCAGCTTGCTCCCGATCCGGGAAATCTCCGCTTCCAGATTGCCAAGTTCCTTACTCAGCCGCGCCACTTCCTTCTCGGCGTCGATCAGCCCTTTCAGCGGCAGGTAGATCTCCACTCCGCTGACCACGGCCGTCATGGCGTTTTCCGGTTTGGGAGCGGCGGCAGGCAGTATCGTCACTGTTTCGGCCGACGCCAGGCTCTTCAGGTACTGGCTGTTTTCCGCCAGCATGCCTTCCAGCTTGGCACTGGCAGCCAGCAGAATGACCTCGCTCTTCTTGCCGGGCGGGACGTTGACTTCGGCCCGCATATTGCGGATCGCCTTGATGACTTCCATCACCAGCGTCATCTTCTCCTCGGCGTCGGCGTCGATGAGCTGCGGCTCTTCCTGCGGCCAGGCGGCGACAACGATGCTGTCGCCCTCGTGGGGCAGATGCTGCCAGATGGCCTCGGTGATGAAAGGCATGAACGGATGGAGCAGTTTCAGGGTATTACTCAGTACATACCACAGTACATGCTGCGCCGTGGCCCGGCCGCGGCTGTCGTCCTTGGCGTAAAGCCGTGCTTTGGCGGTCTCGATGTACCAGTCGCAGTATTCGTTCCAGATAAATTCATACAGACTCCGCGCCGCCTCGCCCAACTCGAACCGGTCCAGATTGGCGGTAACCTCGGCAACCGTTTTGGCGTAGCGACTGAGGATCCAGCGATCGGCCAGAGTGTATTCGGCGGCGACGCCCGCCGGGTCGAAGTCGTCGAGATTCATCAGTACGAACCTTGACGCATTCCAGATCTTGTTGGAAAAATTGCGGCTGGATTCCACCCGCTCCCAGTAAAACCGCATATCGTTGCCTGGCGTGTTGCCGGTGATCAGCGTAAACCGCAGCGTGTCGGCGCCGTATTTTTCGATAACCTCCAGCGGATCGATGCCGTTGCCGAGGGATTTTGACATCTTGCGGCCTTCGGCGTCCCGCACCAGCCCGTGGATGAATACATGCCGGAAGGGGATATTCTGTTGAAACTCCAGGCCCATGAACATCATCCTGGCCACCCAGAAGAAAATGATATCATAACCCGTCACCAGCACGCTGGTAGGGTAAAAGTGCTCCAGTTCCGGCGTTTTTTCCGGCCATCCCATGGTGGAAAACGGCCAGAGGGCCGAACTGAACCAGGTGTCCAGCACGTCCGGATCCTGTTCCAGCTTACCGCCGCATTTGGGGCAGACCGTGACATCGCTGCGGGAAACGATGGTCTCGCCGCACTCGCAATACCAGGCCGGGATCCGGTGACCCCACCAGATCTGCCGTGAAATACACCAGTCGCGGATGTTTTCCAGCCAATTGGTGTAGACCTTGGTGAAGCGCTCAGGAACGAACTGGGTCTTCCCTGACGCCACCGCCGCCAGGGCCGGTTCGGCCAGCGGTTTCATTTTGACAAACCACTGTTTGGACACCAGCGGCTCGATCACCGTGCTGCAGCGCTGACAGTGTCCGACAGCGTGGAGATGCTCATCGATCCTGACCAGATAGCCCTGTTCCTTGAGGTCGCTCACCAGCGCCTTGCGGCATTCGTAGCGGTCCATTCCGGCATACCGGCCGGTCTCGGCCGCCATCGTCCCGTCAGGATTGATCACAACGATTTCCGGCAGCTTGTGGCGAAGCCCCATCTAAAAATCGTTGGGGTCGTGGGCCGGCGTCACCTTGACCGCCCCGGTGCCGAAAGACGGATCGACATAGTCGTCGCCGACAATGGGCAGACGGCGGCCGACCATCGGCAGGATCAGTGTCTTGCCCACAAGGTGGCGGTAACGGTCGTCCTCCGGGTGGACCGCGACGCCGGTATCACCGAGAATGGTCTCCGGCCGGGTGGTCGCCACCGTGACGTATTCGTCCTGGCTGCCTTCCACCGGATAACGCACATAATACAGGTTGCCAGGCTTCTCTTCGTGTTCCACCTCGATATCGCTCAGGGCGGTATTACAGCGCGGGCACCAGTTGGTGATCCGGTTACCCTGATAGATGAGTCCTTTTTCGTACAGCGATACAAATACTTCCCGCACCGCCGCCGAGCAACCCTCATCCATGGTGAACCGCTCCCGCTGCCAGTCGCAGGAAGCTCCCAGCCGCTTCAGCTGATTGGTAATGCGGTCACCGTACTGCCGCTTCCAGTCCCATACCCGCTCGATAAATGCTTCCCGGCCAAGATCGTAGCGGGAAACGCCTTCCTTGGCCAGCATTTCCTCCACCTTGATCTGGGTGGCGATACCGGCATGGTCGCAACCCGGCATCCACAGGGTATTGAAGCCCTGCATCCGTTTGGCGCGGATCAGGATATCCTGCAGGGTGTTGTCAAGGGCATGTCCCATATGCAGCTGACCAGTGACATTGGGCGGTGGGATGACAATACTGAACGGGATCTTGTCCTTCTCGACCTCGGCGTGAAACACGCCGCTTTTCTCCCACAGCGCGTACCATTTGTCCTCCTGGGCCGCCGGATCATATACGGTAGGGATACTGCTGTCCATCAAAATCCTCCTCTGAATAATAACTCAGCAACTAAAAAAGCCCCTCCATCCAATGAAGGACGAAAGAACTGCTTCCGTGGTACCACCTTGCTTTCCGGACGGTAAATAACCGAGCCGGCTCTCCAGTCGATAACGGGACAACCCGGGCACGCCTAGTTCTAAGTTTCAGCGTGACGGCTCCAGGATGACTTTCCGCCGGATTCGCCGTGAAGCCTTCCAGCCTGTGGGCTTCTTCTCTAAAACGGCCGGAACGCGGCGTACTCTTCCTTTCGCAGCCTGTGGCACATAATCAATTCTATAGCTAAATATACTTCGCCTGCCACCAAATGTCAAGTTGCCTGCCGCAGCCGGCCTCGGGCCGACTGAAGGCAAGCAGAAGTCAGGCACCCCGCCGCTTGAAAACAGGATGCCTGCATCATTTCTATGTTTAAATCCCGCTTTTGGATTCTTCCTTAGAAGCCTTTAAGTATCGGATATCCGCGCTGAACTCCATCTGTCTCGCCGCTATTCGTCCTCTTCCATCTCGCGCCAGTGGTGGTAACCCCAGCCCCAGGGGTGATAAGGGTGATAAGGATGAAAGCCCCAGCCCCAGGGATGATAGGGATGGTAGGGATAAAAACCCCAGCCGCCGCCCCAACCCCATGGATGATAGGGATGATAGGGATGGTAGCCCCAGCCTGCTCCTACCCAC